>JALWRC010000091.1 GCA_027080725.1 Saprospiraceae bacterium | reverse complement strand
ATGAAAGATTTTGGATGAGCTTTTTCATTTTTCGAGACGAAGTGATGCCTGGGTATCAGTGAGTTGAGAAAAATAAAAAGATCGCCAAAAGATACATTTCTAATTTTGAAGAGTTTTCTTGCAGGCAATAATAGTGCGGACAGGCCCCTTTACCCTATCCCCATGAAATAAATCCCTTATAATAACACCACCTTTCCCACATCGAGTACCACTCCATCCTTTACTAGATGGTAGAAGTACATGCCGCGCGGTACCGCTGAGGTATTCCAGGAGAAATGTCCCTCTTTTCCCTGTAGCCGCGTAATCAGATGACCCGAAATATCATAGACTTCCACTGTGCCGCCGCGCTGCTTCGAACTAAATACCACCATGTCCGTGGCGGGATTGGGCATAACAAAAAGGGCAGTGCGATCCTTCGCCGGATTATCTACTGCATTGGATTGCTCGAAAGCAATGTTGTCAATGAGAAAAGCATCCGTCTCCTTCAGTTCTGACAAGACCAGCTCCTTAGCCTCCCCGGAATAAAACATAGCTTGAATCGAAACCCCACCGTGATACGAGGGGGGCAACGGCACGGTATAATGTTTCATTTCGCCCTCCTCAGCACCATAGATGTAGTAGTCGTATATTTCCTTGGGATTGGGGAAATAGGAAACTTTGACAATATTAGTCCGCTCCGGACTTACAGATACCTCCGGAACCTCCCGCCTGTACTGGGCCATATCAAATGTCAATACCGGAGCAATGATCGCCGGTTTCAAATTGACACAAAAAGAGAGCACATTGCTCAATCGGTTGCCCTCAGCAAAACGTCGCGGGTCTGTGCAGGGGTCAAAGTCCGGATTGAGCGGTGGCCTTCCAAAATTAGCACCAACCGCCAGCATTTTATTTCCATTATTATCCAACACCTTATAACGCAATAATGAATTGGGAGCAATGTTTTTATTTGTGTCACTTTCTATATCAAAGGCTTCGAAATCCTGTTTATATCCTATCGAAACCGGCTCTATTCCTTGTGACCCAAAAGTCGTGGTATTGTCCGAAAGCTGCTCTTCATCTTTCAATTTTACAGATGCCTCCCATTGATTCTCTCCAAAATCGACTCCTAAAGAGAGAAATAAAAAGTCATAATACACCTCCTCAGGTCTAACCGGAAGATTTACTGTCTTCGTTTGAGAGACAACACCGTATTTTGTCTTAACATCAATCAATATGGTGTCCCCGGGCAACCAGGTTTTACAGCCATTGTTGACCAAGACAAAGATAGTTAAGTAACTCAATCTATCTCCTGCAAAATTCAAACACGATTGAGTCCTCGATGAAAAAAGGCCAATTAAAAACGAGTCGTAGGCGTCCAATCCGCTCTGGATAGCATAGACGAGCTGGCTCGTATTATCCGCTTCCTCGGGATCATTGAGTACTTGGCAATAGGCCGTAATAGCGTTTGGGTTGGTGCTATTGGTAAAGTGGTACACCTCCTCCAATGTGATTAGGACGGAGTCTCCGGGCTCTAAGTCGTTGTCCAAATGTATCACGTGCTCTTGTTCGTAGTCGAATCCTGACAACTCCACACTGACAACAATGCTATCTTCCTTGGGCCAGGCATCCGTTCCATTGTTGAATAGGTAATACTGCAATTGTAATGAATCCGACTCACAGACCTGTACGTTAGTGCCTGCACTGAGAATGGCATCGGCAATCACCACCCCAATGTTCCGTCCTTGCAGGGAGGGTGAAGGACCCAATCCGACGGTTTCCCAAGCTTCCACTATGGTTGACAGCTCTTCCGCCTGTTCACCATATAACTCTTTAGTGGCCAGAATACTTGCCTCCGCGGCATCCCTATAGGTGGATCCCGGAGTGAGATAAGACGTGAGCATCAGATAGACGATTTGTATCGCTTTATCCTTGCCTATACCGGGCACATCAAAACTGTAGCCCACTTCATTTTCCCCCTTATCTCCGTCACAAACCAGGTAATACCAATAATTCAACACACCGCTGCTATTGTGTACTTCCAGTCCCCAATACTTGCCTTTATAGTACTTTGGATTCTCAAACCGGTTGGGATCTTTCATCGACCGGAAAGCCTCCTGATCATTGGCAAATGCATTTCCGATGAGCCAGTTAAACCCTGCCGGGTCATAATAGTACTCCAGCATTTTGCCAAATATATCCGACATCGCCTCATTGAGTCCTCCGGATTCATCAAAATAATTCAAATCGGCGGTCTTTTGCGTCAGACCGTGGGTGAATTCGTGTCCCACCACATCTAGAGAAGTCAGTGGCGAAAAAGACGTGCAGTCCCCATCGCCAAAAAGGGCAAATGTTCCGCTCCAAAATGCATTGACCAATGGGCCATACTGTCCACCGTGGGCAACACCTACGAGTGGCATACCTTGGTCATCAATACTATTGCGGCCAAATTTATCCTTCAGCATGTCGTAATACGCCTCCGCACCAAAATGCACATCGATCCCAATGTCATAATTCTCACCATGTATGGCCCAATCCGACTTGCTACTCGCGCGGTAGGTCGTATCGGTAAAACCATCTTTGACAAACACCCCGCCTCCCCGGGTATAATCGGCCAACTCATAGAAATCCGGGGCGATAGAATCCACCACAATCGACCTGCGACCGGAGTAAGTCGTCTTTACTTCCACATCAATATTGTTGGACTCGAGCAAGGTGGAAGAATGTATGACAGAGCCGGTTTTCGCATCGACAATATATCGCATCTTACGAAGCAACGCCGGCTGATAATCCAAATCAATCCGCCATGCCAATCGACTGTTCCCGCTATGTGCCGGATAGGCTGCGTCCACAATCACCAACGCGTAATCTGCCATTTCGGGCTCCTCCGGTACCGGACGAACGGAGGACGAATTATGGTCCGCAAAGGCCTTGACCCTGTCCATCAGAGCAACGGAAGTCCATGCGGATTCGACTTCTATCGCCGGATGAATGTCGAGGTCGATACCGGGCTGCACATAACCATTGGCCCGCTGCACCGTCCCCTCCTTTTCATGCAAGATATACACCGCATCCAATACTTCCAATCCCTTATAGTACTGTCGGTACTTAATATGCCTCCATCCGGAATTGCCCTCCACCTCTTTCAACCGTTTCATATAAGAATGCGCGCTTAGGCCCAGACTTTGCTTATTTTGCTTGAAATAGCCGACTACTGTCGTCCCCTGTTCATAACTGTGCCACAATCCCTGAGCACCTTGTGCAACAACAGGAGAATTACCAAAAAGAAGGATGGCAAGAAGGGTGTAAAATGGAATAAAAAACGGAAGTAAAAGGTTTTGCTTTTTCATGTTTACTGTATTTTGGAGAACAAATAGAATATGGGCATATCAGTGTATCACACAAAGATATCCTCGGTTCACGGACAAATATATAACACTATATCCAATATATTCAAATAGTTAAACAATTTTAACATAATGATAGGATTATTATCTTCTATCAGACCGCATTTTCTATGACAGGGATAAAAGGCCATCTCCTTCCAATTGTTGGTGAATCATCTTTCCGAGAGCGGTATAATCGACCTTGGTTCGGTGCCTCGGATCTAAAGGAATACTTTCGAATGTTATCATGCGATCATGCGGGATACTTCCGGCTATTTCCTTTAAACCATTGGATCTTTCCTCCGGCTCGATAGCGAGGATGAGTTGTCCGCATGTATCCATCAAGGCTGCGCGCCGGATACCGGGACTTTGGCGCAACGCAGCTTCGACCACAAAAGGGGCAATCTTCCTACCACCATATTGTATTAGTCGCTTCACCCGCCCGGTCAGGTAGAGCTGGCCATCCCGGACAAATCCACTATCCCCTGTGCGATGCCAAAGCGTAGAGCCGGCCTTAATCTTGGCCTGACGCCAGGCCTCCGGGCTTTTGTAGTAGTGCTTCAACACATGATCGCCCGCTACTACAATTTCTCCGATCTCTCCTTCAGGACAGCATAAGGCCTCCCACTCCGATGAGGTGTACGACTTGTTATGCAGGCTATCCGTATGAATAATGCGTAAGTCGGTCCCCGGATAGATCTCCCCGGCCGGCAGACCATCGTTTTGTCTCCCGGATAAATAGATCAATTGGTCTACCGCAATATGACTGATGGGTTCCGCTTCTGTAGATCCGTAGATAACTTGGATATGCGCATCCGGAAATCCTTTCTTCAGTTGCAGAGCCATATCGCTAAATACCGGGCCACCACCCGTATAGACCTCCTTCAAATGCGGTAAAGAACGATGTTTGCCCGCAAGGAAGGTGGCCACCTCGACTCCAAATTGCGGAGAGGCGATTAACCGGCTGACCCGGTACCGGGACATTTGATCGACTATCACCCCGGCATCGACAGACTTACCGGAATGGAGTCCCGCATCCGGGATGACAGAGCATGCACCCACCCCGAGATTAACCAGCAATACTATCGGCAAAGTGGTCATCACCACATCGCCGGCATCCGGGTGTATGTAGCCATTGAGCACTTCATATTGGATGCGCAGAAAATTATGGTTGCGAAGCGCCGCTTTGGGTCTTCCTGTGCTTCCGGTGGTAAAAGTGATCAGGGCCGGATCTTCTCCCTGTACCGCGGCAACCTCTCCATCAGCTTCCCCTCTCCCGCGCAGCTTCAGTAGTAAAGGGATTTTTCGTGCCGAAGGCAATAACCAACGGATGAGCCTCGCCTTCCAATGCCCGATAAAACCCCGGCACTCGGCGATTTCGACACATTCTTCTACGCGCTTCACACCGGACCATGCATCCAGAAAAACAGCGGTAGCACCTACATAAAACAAGGCCAACACGATGCGATACAAATCGATACTCATGGGCACAAACACGAGCACGCGGTCCCCTTTACGGACGCCTTTTTTCTCGAAATAAGCAGCGGTACGCCGCACCTCGCGCAAGAGTTGCCCATACCGGATGGACTTACCCCTATGGATGATAGCTATCCGGTCCGGATACTGCTCCGCTGCCTCTACAAACAACCCGACGATATTAAGATGCTTCATGGTGTTCCATTTCATACTTAATCTGTTTTAGATTGTTCCTAAATATATTGCGGACTACATAGGACGCGATATGCATCTTCAAAAGATCCGTCCTACTCGCCTTTCCGGGCTCAAAATACAGGGTAAGGGAGACCCTGCATTCATGTGTGTTAACGCGTTCATACACCTGTTCCGTCAACAGATGCTCTGCCTGTAGAGGAAAGCCATGCAAATGGTAAATGCTCAAAAGGCGGCGTTTGTCCTTCCGGGTCTCCAGCACTTCCTCATCCCACCAAATGCCCTTCTCATCGGCCTGCTTAAAACACCGCCGTTTCGAATGCACGGTACCATCGGGATAAGTATCGGAATTGAGGGGGGTGATGTGATCGACAAATACCGACCAATGCCGGGCATTGTCCGAATCGCCGAGATACGCATACGCTTGCTCTACCGGCACCTGTACCGAGATGGTCTCCTTGACGAGTTTGTAAGGATATCCGGGATGATGACGGTAGGGATTCCACCCCCATCCTGATACCATCAATAAAAGCATTCCTAAGGATAAGAATCTGCTGTGTGAAGTTCTGATGTAATTTTTCATATTGATGTAATTTTTGGTGTTATAGTGTTTCGGGATTCAAATAACAAATCTTTACAATTTCATACCATACAAGCTGTATTCCGCATAACATTGCTTCGTATAGCGCAAAGAGGCATTGACAGATAGATTGTCCCGTCGCATAAGCGCATGCAAAATCCTGGCATATCCCGCGGAGGTCGCAACACGGTTGAGATGACGGGCGAGCCAGGTCGCTATGCCTCGGCAGGAGGAATCCGGACGCACCGCCATGGATTTGATGAGCAGCGTCCTCCCCTCCCGGTCGTATAGGTCCGGAATAGCAAAGAGAAAGGCCTCCAATCGCTTATCCTGTCCTTCTACTAACCACACGAACCGGGCATCCATCATGGGCAGAATCCGTTTGTATTTCGAGACAAAATCTTCCACTGTTATCGGTGTAAAAAGGAAACTCCCCGCAAAAGCGATGTTGCTCAACCGGGCGAGGCGAACCAATTCTTCTTCTGCTCTTGACTTATCAAACGGGCGAATTACGGCGCCCCGGTCCGTATATCTCCGCCACATTCTGTCGAGTTGCCCATCGTCATAGGACAGCGTTTCGTCCACATTGGTCAAATAGTCCATAATGGGATGAAACCCGTATTTTTCCCAGTATCCGGGATAGGAGGGGTCTTGCCCCGGCTCCAATAAAAAGAGCGGATTTGCATCTGTGGTCCGAAATCGGTATCGCTCCCAAATGCTGCCTTCCACCGGACCGATTAACCAATCGGCCGACCGTTGCCGCGCAATCCTCACAGCAAATCCGAGAAGCGCTTCATGTGCACCAGGATCGTTAATGCACTCATACGAACCGAGCAAAACCGCCGTTTGTCCCCGGTAGCGGAGCCCCTCGTTTCGGTATAGCGCAAAACGACCTATGGGATGCTTTCCCTGCATCATCAGATAGCGCTCGGGATTGAGATGAAGAGCAGGCCGGGTAGCCTTTTGACCGTATTCCCGTTGGTCCGGGTAGACCAGATGAGGAACTTGTATGAAATCGTGGTCTTCACGTGTTCCTGCGGAAACCCGGCGTATCCGGTAACGGGCTGATGTTATACTTAATGGAGGTGCTGCTTTATTCATAATAGGATGTTTTTCTGGTTTCAAAATACCGGTATCGACTGCAGAAGCGCTAAGGAGCCGATGGCCCCAACAGGTATCGTCAGATTGTCCCAACCCTTGGAAGAAGCCGCTTCAATAACGGAAGTAATCAAACCCAACACCACGGCGTACAAAGCTCTCTGTCCGACTCCAAAATCACCGGCGAAAGTAAGTACCACCCATGTGGTCAAGGCAGCACTGACAGCAAAAGCTGAAGATCCTCCCCAACTCTTCCTGTGTTTGAAAATCCTGTAACGGCCCAAGGGTATGCGATGACCGGCCCATGCTGCAAGCGGATCGCTCAACGCCAATATCAAAACCGGCACAAAATAAAAAACAGGACTACCAAAATGGCGATAGGCAGCAAAACTCAATACAATGGCCAATGGATAAAGGACACTTCCGTAAGTCTTCCGCTTCACCCCATCGATCGCCGGCAATAACCCAAACCTGCGAGCCACCAACAAAACGACGGTGAAACCCGCACAAAGCAAGATGACACCGACCAAACTCCCGATAAAAAACGGGAAACCAAGCGTGAGAAGGCCGGTCGAAATGTGGACATATTTGCGTGTTACTTCTGCCTTGACTCCAAGAAAACGGTAGGCAACTTCTGCCGACATAAAGAGGAGTAGAAATACTCCGGCGTAGATGGCGATTATGGTATTCATAATTATTGGTTTTTGATGTCTATAAAAAATCCCTGATAGAAAAAACATTTGTCCCTATTGCTCAACGCCCGGGAGTGTTCCGGCTGCGACTCTAATTCCCTGTCAACAGCGGACAAAATACGGGGGACGAGCAGATTCCAATACGCGTACCGGGCACCTGGGTTACCGTGTTTTACCAGTGTTCTTGCGATAGATTCGAATTGGTTTTGAGGCATGTACTCAAAGATATCCGAGAGGTTAAATGCATCGAATGAAGAATAACGGTCAAAGACCGTCTCTATCGTCCCGTGATGCAGGTCGAGACGGTCCAACCGCGCTTTTATGATTTCGAAATGCTCCTTGCGGGCATAATGTGGTAAACCATTGAAGAAACTTCCGCGCAGGATGTACCCCAGGTAGTAATTGGCAGAACATGACTGTGTAGAGAGGTGGGCCGCCGCCCGGCGAAGTATAGCGGGGCCGACTGCCTCTTCTACTTGCTCTAGAAAAGCCGGATCTCTACCCAACAGGCCCATCACCCTCCGGCTAAAAAAGAGGCGAAATAAAGTCCTCCACCGGAAGGTATTCCACTTTTCGTCGTAAAACCGGGCTTGCGCCGCGCTGTCCCTCGGATAAAAGAGCTGCTTTATCTTCTCTTCGCTATGTACCAATGGGAGGATGCGTTTTCTAAACATGCTAAAGTAGCGTTCGAACTTTCCTCCGTTGATAATTCCTGCGTCTATCCGGCCCGGGTGTGCATCCCAAAAGGCACCGGCATCCGGCTCGAGATATTCCCTGACCTTCAAGTACAATTGCCGGCGTTGTTCCGACCGGTCAAATCCGAGAAAAGCCAAAAACTCCTCATACTCCAAAGCCCTGAAAGCCGCTCTCTTGAGAGCGATCAGATGCAATTGGGTGCGGTTCATATCGACAGCTACGACCTTCGAGGCATCTGCCGTCAGAAGCGAAAAGCAATTATCCCCCGCCGATCCGATGGACAACACTCGATCCCCCGCTTCTACCGACATCCCTTCCAATAAGATGTCGGCATCTTCCCAGCAATTGGCGTAGCGCAGTATATGATTATCTATGTTTTGCATCTTTGAATATTCGTTTTTGAGTATCAAATTTCTCCTGTAGGGCGATTATACCCGGCTGATCTTCCCCGTTAATCCGTCCATCAACACCTCATCCCCTGTCTTGAGGGAGCGCATCAGCCCCTCTATTCCCACGATACAAGGGATGCCCATCTCTCTCGAAACGATGGCAGCATGACTGAGCAGACTCCCACGTTCCACCAAAATACCACGGGCCGAAGGGAATAAAATCACCCATCCCGGATCTGTACTCGTCGTCACCAATATTTCACCGTCCAACCGGTCGATTTCGTCGGGACGACGGACGACTCGCACCTTGGCGCGCACCACCCCGGGACAACATCCGGTCCCTTGAAGATGCCCTTTGGCCCCTTCCAGCTTTTCAGCGGAATAGATATAAGCATCTGAAAAATCATCTCCATAGGTGTAAAATCGCTCTACCGGAGGCTTGCAGGTGCAATAGTGTTCGAATTCCTCCTTGCGCCGGGATATAATGCCCCTGATGTTTTGCGGGGGGACACCTCCTTCGGCCGAAAGCAACTCTTCCAGCTCCAGATACAATACATCTTTCCGATCATCTAAATACCCGGCTTCTTCCCACTTCTGTCCGAGGGCTCGAAACATCCTGCGCACCATTCCGAATGCCCGGGTTCGCTCGAATCGAAGGTTTTCGCGATTGGAGACGAGCCGTCGTGCCTGTCTCAAGATCAAATGGAATATTTTTCTTTTCAAGGGACGTCCTTTCAACGCTTCGGACACTTGCTTTTCCGCACCGGCTCTGAGTTCGATATCCAGCGTACTATCCAACGACCAGACAGTTGCATCCCGCTTGAGATAGGATTGAATCTGTTCGATGAGCAAGGCCGGTCTTATCCTGTAAGAGATGCTTTCGAGTTTCAGTTCACCGATACAGCGGTCCCCATACTGATCGATATAAGCATAGATTTGCTGTCTTAGACCGGCAAAATTTCCCTGCTCGATTTGACGCATGATTTCTTCGGCATCACAGGTCTTAAAACAGGACAAATAACGGGGTTCCCGTCGTATGGAATCCACGATTTCGAGCAAGCGATGGATGGGCTCGGTGGAGATGATATCGCGGCTTCCACACAACAAGGCATTGTGCAAATGAGCCTGTTGCGGAAGCAGGTTTTGTACCTGCTTTTCAAGAAGGCCAAACCAAATCATCGTAAAGAAATCGTTGATAAGCGGGGCCTTCCATTGCATCAGGACTTTTCGCTCAAAATCCCGGTAATACTCGAGGATTTGACGCGCTTCCATCGTTTCGAAAGGCAATGCACCATACTCCTTTAACACCCCGTCCAAAAAAGCTCTAAATCGCCGGGTCTCCTTCCTGAGGTTCCATTGGAGCCCTAACATTTTGACGACACTCAACAGGGTCTGCACGGCGGCGGCTCCCTTCGACAACCGGAAGTCCTCCTCCAATTCAAATCGCTCTTTGACCCCCATCATGCGTTCCATAAAGCGGGCATTGAGCGAATAACCCGGCACCATAGAGAGCATTTTATACCAGTTGAGAAGGTTGTAATACACGCGTCCACGCACCAACCCGAGCGTCTGCTCAAACACTTCCTTATGCTTGTCCAGACGAGCCTTGGATATACCCATCAGTTGTCCCAACTGACGATACACTTGCTCATACATTTTGAGTATAAAGGAAAAGGTCAGCGGCGTCGTCACGCCCGGATAAGACTCCACGATATTGCTATTGTCCCATACCGTATAGGGCCCTTTTCGCACCCCATCTGCGGTGGTAACATCCCGGGTCTGCAAGAGGTAAAGTTGTCCATTGGCATAGGCAAATTCGATATCCTGTGGCATGTCAAAATGCGCATTAAGATGCCGGATGACGGAATCGATTTCTAAGAGTTGCGCATCTTCCAATACCGGCTTTTTTCTTAGGGAGGAAGGGACAGGTACCTTTGTAACACCATTTTCTTTGGAGGTATGAAATTGTTGATTTTTTTCTGCAATTTTAGCTTGTATCTGCCCTCCCCTTATCCGGTATTCATCGGCATCAAGCTGTCCCGACACCAACCCCTCTCCCAGGCCATACACCGCTGAGACAATCACTACCTCCCGGTCTCCTGTCAGGGGGTCACACCCAAAGGCCACCCCGGAAGACTCCGGCGTCAACATCTCCTGAACGATGACTGCCATGTCTCCATCCCCGTCAAGGCCATGTTGTTCTCGGTATTTGCTCACCTCATGCCCGGAGGCAGAACGCCGAACCTCGAGAATACGCTCTTCGAGTAATTCATATGGGACATTGAGAAAGGTCTTGAATTGCCCGGCATAAGACAAGGCGGCTCCATCCTCCTGTGGAGCCGAAGAGCGAACGGCATAGCGGATATTTTTATACGCCTCGCCAAAAGTGGCATACAATCTTTCCTCCCATTTCGGGAAGAGGGGTTGGCCGGATGCCGTGGGTTTACCGTTCCGGATGCTTTCCACCATTTCATACACCGGTATCACCATCCATCTCGGCACCGGCATATCCAAATCCTGCAACACCTTTAATCGATGTGCCTTGCCTCCCACTTCCCGGCGGGAAAAGGTGGCCGGGTTTTGTTCTGTTATCGTGCGTAACATATGCATTCTTTTGTGATTTATTTAGGGGTATTACACGAATCCTGCTTCCTGCGGATTCATCCTCACCAAATCTGTTCCACCATGGGCGCGGCGCCCAGTGTCAGATACATCATCGCTGTCCAGATGCCTGATGCGTGCTCAATCCATTTGCTCCGCGCTTTGGTCGGGCGAATGATAAACAGCATCGCCGGGAGCATCAAGACAAGACAAAGGACCGTTAAAAACACCCACACATACCGGGAAAAACCGGCGTAATGCGCCGCCCCCATTGCCAGCAGCAGGGTCGTAAACAGCAGTCCCATCCATATAAGCGGCCCCCCTTTGGTCCCGTACAATCCCGTGTAGGAGACCACACCGGGCTCTTCGGTTTCCGGGGTTCGCATCTTCCTGCCGAACTCCAGGACAATTCCGTTGAAGAAAGACACAGCAAAAAACCAGGCGAGCCCCCAGTGCATTCCCGTCCCTCCCAACAACCAATCCAATCCACTGGAATACATGTCTACAAATGGGATAATCATCATGTGTGAAACGACATAAATGATGGGATGGCGACGCAGCCATGCGGGCGCAAAAAACTCCTTTGTCATAAGAAACATATACCCCATCACGAGGAGGTAAAAGAGCAACATGCGTGGTTGGAAAACCAAGATAAGTCCCACTTGTACTATCAGTACTGCCCCGATCATTCCCTGAATTTCATACAGGCGGATCAATCCCCGGGGAAGGGGCAAATACTGACGGTATTTGCTATCGTCCTCGAAGTCCTTAATCTCATCCAGAAGGCGCAACAATAGGAACAAAGTGAAGGCCATTAGAAACCCTATGACAAAAGTACTTCCCGGTATAAAACCGCTCTTTCCACTGCTGATCCGGGAGTAGGCGATGGCCGAAAAACTGAATATTGCGATAATTATCCCATGCTGCACAAGGGGAAAGCGCTCCTTGAGGTATTGGAGGAGACGACGGATGAAGGGTTGCCGGATTTGGAGTGTGCTACTCATAATTTGATGTTTTTTGGATTAAGATGTATTAAGAAGTGTGTATGGGGTGTTTTTGATAAAACCCATATAGGGAGCCCCTCTTATTTAGTTTTTGCTTGCATACACTATTTGCTCTTTCGCCCCAGTCGTTGATGTGCTTGAGCGAAATGCCCTTCGGCCATGGCAGCGGCAATGGAGAGTTCACCGGCCAATGCTGTGGCGGCGGCAATCTCGGCCAGCTTATCTGCCCGTCCTGCACCGTCACAATCGATGATCTTGAGGCATTCTCTTTGGGTGGGCAAAGCGGTACCGCCCCCGACTGTCCCCACCATCAGGGAAGGCAAACTCAGAGCAGCATACAACTCCCCGGAAGGAGTGGCTTCCAAACGCAAAATACCGATAGAGGATTCCGCCACACAAGCCGCGTCCTGACCACAAGCAATAAAAAGAGCCGTCAGGGCATTGGCGACATGCCCTACGGTACCGATCGCTCCACTCCTAACGGAAGATAATACCGAGGTTTGCCAATACCGCGCCATCCTGTGCGGAGTAGATTTTAAAATATCCCGGACGACAAACTCCGGCAAAACCGCTTCAACCTGTACCTCTCTTCCTCTTCCATTGACCAATGAAAAGGCCGTGGCTTTTTTATCACCTGAGAAATTGGATTCGAGATACCATCTTATGGGCTTTGGAGAAATGCGCCGGACAATATAGCGACAGATGTGTTCTGCGCAAAAAGTCACCATATTTTGCCCGGCAGCATCCTCGGTTATGAATTGAAGTAACAAGGTTACGGTATTGCCCTCTACCCAGGTGCGAAGACGCTCCAACCGGGCAAAACGGCTTTGCTCGTGAGTGAGCTGGCGGAAAATCGCGATGTCTCGTTCAACATTGCGGGCAAACCGTATCGCTTCTTCAAGGGTATTCAGGCGAAACACCGGACTCCGTTGTACGTGTCCACCCAAACAACGGGCAGTACACCCACCACTGCGGCGGATCGCTTTCATCCCCCGGCTATAGGATGCGACCAATGCTCCCTCGGTGGTTGCCAAAGGCACATAAAAGTCTCCTCTCGCATGTTGACCATGTATCAGCACAGGACCGGCCAATCCCACAGGAACATGTACCATCCCTACATAGCGTTCGATGTTGCCTCTTAGTAAGGGAGGGGTCATGGGCCTTACACCCGAACGGAGCATATCATGGACGTGAGTACTTGACACGGCACCGGAGGGCAAGAATGTGTTTTCCTTTCCCGGACAGGTACTATTTGTATGATCTTCCTGCTTATACATAGCATTTAAATTTGATGAGTGTTTCATTGTCTTATGCTTTGGTCTGATGCAAAGATGCAGCGCAGGTGGATTTCAAAAGTCTCAACTTTCGAGATAATGATTTTACAATGTCTCGAAAATCGAGACGATGCGAAATAGATACACGACTTCAAATGAGGCAAATACTACACAATCTCGCGGTCTAAGATGCCGTCTGGCTACCTGAAGAATAACGGATAGACAGGGTGTATTACAAAGGGCTACAAAGATGGCATCCCTACGGGATTATTACAGGTGTTCAAATCAGAAAAGTGTAGTTTGTAATACACTCAAACATACTCATATTATGAGATATTGAAATATATTAACTACCTTTGCCAATCATAACCATTTATTCAAAATGAATAGAATCAAAGAGGTATTAGTAGAAAAAGGACAAACTCAAATTTGGTTAGCTAAAAAATTGGGTAAGAGCTATAATATGGTGAATTCTTATGCAAAGAACAGAAGGCAGCCAAGTATTGAAATATTATTTAAAATTGCTGAAATATTAGATATTGAAGCAAGAGATTTAATTGTATCAAATAAAAATTTGAATGCACAAAAATAATACTATAAAACAAGTCAAATCCAAGCAGCGTGTAGCTGACCATGGAGAGGTATTCACCAATGAAAGGGAGGTAAATGCCATGCTTGATTTGGTAAAACAGGAAACTGAAAGAATTGATTCCCGTTTTTTGGAACCGGCTTGTGGGAATGGTAATTTTCTTGTGGAGATCTTGAGAAGAAAATTGAAAGTGGTATCAAGGCGCTACAAGAAAAACCAATTGGATTATGAACGATATGCAGTCATAGCCATATCAAGTGTTTATGGTATTGACTTGCTATTGGATAATGTGGAAGAATGTCGAAATCGTTTATTCAATATCTTTCAAGAACAGTATCAGAAACAATTTAAAGACCAAATAAAGGCGGACTGCCTTGAATCTGTAAAATTCATTCTCAACAAGAATATCATTCAAGGAGATGCCTTGACATTGAAAAAGGTAGAAAGCAAAGACCCCATTGTTTTTGCTGAATGGTCTGCTGTTAATGGCAGCATGATAAAGAGAAGGGATTTTAGGCTTGACAATCTTTTGAAAGCAGAAAATTCAAAAAAAGATTTAGAAAATTCCCTATTTGGTGATATTTATGAAACAGATCCCGCTTTTCTGCCCACTCCTATAGCTGATTATCCACTTACCCATTTTTTGAAACTGCAAGAACAAGATGCTTAAAGTCAACTACAATCCCGATGTTTTGTCTTGCTTGGCTAATCTGAGTAATGATGAGGTATTTACCCCTCCTAAGCTGGTCAATGAAATATTGGATTTGCTTCCTGTAGAAATATGGTCTGATAAATCTATCACTTTTCTTGACCCCTTCACCAAATCAGGGGTCTTTCTCAGAGAAATTGCAAAAAGGCTTATAGAAGGACTGAAAGATGAAATACCTGACCAACAGCAACGGATCAACCATATCTTCAAAAATCAGATTTTCGGCATTGCGATTACGGAATTGACTTCTTTATTGGCAAGGCGTTCTGTGTATTGCTCCAAAACCGCCAACGGTAAATACTCCATAGTGGAAGGATTTGATAATGAACAGGGTAATATAAAGTTTGACCGCATAGAACATACTTGGAAAAGCGGCAAATGCACTTTTTGTGGGGCAAGTGAATCTGAATACAGCAGAGAAGATACGCTTGAAACCTATGCTTATGAATTTATTCACACCAATGAACCTGAAAAAATATTTAATATGAAATTTGATGTCATTATAGGAAATCCACCTTATCAGCTAAATGATGGTGGAGGAACTGGGTCAAGTGCTATACCCATTTATCAAAAGTTTGTTACCCAAGCAAAAAAGCTTAATCCACGTTATCTTTCTATGATTATCCCAGCAAGATGGTTCACAGGAGGTAGAGGTTTAGATGATTTTAGAGAAGAAATGTTAACTGATGATAGGATGAGGATTATTCACGATTTCATTAATGTTGACGATTGTTTTCCTGGTGTTGAAATCAAAGGCGGTGTTTGCTACTTTTTATGGGATAGAGATAATAGAGGCGATTGCAGTATTTCTACACATAATGGTGATGAGATTACTTCTCATTCTCAAAGACCATTACTTGAAAAAGATTTTGACTTCTTTATTCGAAACAACGATGTAATACCTATTCTTAGAAAGATCAAAAAAATCGAAGAACGGAGTTTCTCAAACTTAATTAGTACAAACGACCCATTTGGGTTTGATGTCAGAATTAAAGGCAGTTATAAAAGATTGAAACCAAATTTCAAATTGGAGGATTTTAATGGAGCTTGTAAATTTTTCTATAATGGTTGGCGAAACAAAGGGATTGGATTTTTTGATAAAAGTAAAATAACAAAAAACAAGCATTGGGTTGATAAATACAAAATTTTAATACCTAAAGCATGGGGGATTGGTAACCCAGAAAGAGATTGGTTAAATCCTTTTCTTGTTGAACCAAATTCATGTTGCACAGAGACTTATTTAGTTATAGGCCCCTTCGAGGAAGCTAAGTTAGCAGAAAACGTCATAAAGTATACACAAACTAAATTTTTTCATCTATTGGTATCAGTCGTTAAAATTACTCAGAATACAATGAAAAAAGCCTATAAACATGTTCCAATCCAAGACTTCACTCAAGAATGGACAGATGAAAAACTCTATGCAAAATATGGCATAACAGAAGAAGAGCAAGCCTTTATTGATTCACTTATTAGACCGATGGATTAATCTGACAGGATGAACTTAAAAAAATCAACATATTCCTCACTAAAAGCAACAATAGGGCAAATACTCGAAGAGGGTCGGGGGAAGGCAGCCCATGCGGTTAATACCATACTGGTAGAGACCTACTGGCAGATCGGCAGGCATATCGTAGAGTATGAGCAGGGAGGCGAAGAACGGGCAGCATACGGCAAAGAGCTTTTAGCCAAGTTGTCAAAGGATTTAACATTAGAGTATGGCAAGGGGTTTAGCCGTTCTAATCTCACCTACATGCGAAAATTTTACCTGGCATTTCCAAAAAGTGAGACACTGTCTCACAAATTGAGTTGGAGCCATTATTTTGAAATATTAAAGACTGATGACCCTCTTGAATTAAACTTTTACCTTAGACAATGTGAACAAGAAAAATGGAGTGTCCGAGAGCTTAAACGCCAGATGAAAAGCATGTTATTTCATCGTATCGCCTTGAGTAGAAACAAGAAAGGGGTGATGGATATCGCCAATGAAGGAGCAAAAGTCCAGACACCGTCTGACATATTACGAGATCCCTATGTCTTTGAGTTTTTAGGGCTACCGGAGCAAAAGCATCTCACTGAAAGCGAATTAGAAAAGAAATTGATTGACCATTTAGAATCTTTCCTCTTGGAAATGGGCAAGGGATTTGCTTTTGTGGGGCGACAATATCGCATAAGTATAAGCGGCAGGCATTTTTACGTAGATCTGGTATTTTATCATCGCATACTCAAGTGTTTTGTCCTTATTGATTTAAAGACAGGCGAGGTAGAACACAACGATGTGGGTCAGATGAATTTATACCTGAACTATTTCGAAAAAGAAGAAAGTGTTGAAGACGATAATCAACCGATAGGTATCGTTTTGGGGGCACATAAAGACCACATCCTGATAGAGTACGCCACCGCTAATATTTCAAACCAATTATTTGTGAGCAAATATCAATTGTATTTACCCGATCAAAAGCAATTGGCAGCAGCATTAGGAAAACATTTGAATGATGAGTAACGGCAATTTCTTCCCACCCCGCCCCGAAGCCAATCCAAAAATCTATGTCTATTCCATAGATGCACCTAATCGCAAAGGCTTACTCAAGATCGGCTATACTGTAAGAGATGCAACAGTACGAATAGCCGAACAACTACAAACAAGCGGTGTCAAATACAGAATAGAATATGTGACAGATGCCATGCGTAAAGATGGCAGTAGCTTTACCGACCATGACATACATCGCTATCTGAGAAGAAAAGGAATTGCTAATCCGGATGGTGAATGGTTCAAATGTTCCTTAAAGGATGTAAAGGCCGCCATTGTAGCTGTCACCAAAGGAGAGAAAAACGAAGAGAATAGAACACTTACTTTTTCCATGCGGCCCGAACAGGAAGAAGCCGTACAAAAGACAAAAGCCTATTTCGAGAGTTTTCATGCCGACAAAGAAAATCAAGGAGTGACCCCTCAGTTTTTATGGAACTGCAAAATGCGATTTGGAAAAACATTTACCTCCTACCAATTAGCAAAAACGATGGGATGGTCAAAGATATTGGTATTGACTTTCAAGCCGGCTGTACATAGTGCATGGGAAGAGGATTTGATGAGTCACGTTGATTTTGAAGGATGGCAGTTTATTTCAAATCATCCCGATACACTGAATTATGAAGATGCCGATACAAATAAACCTTTCGTTTGCTTTGGCTCATTTCAGGACTTCTTAGGGAAAAACAAAAGTACAGGAGGCATAAAAACAAAGAACGAATGGGTGCATGCGATCAATTGGGATTGCGTGATTTTTGATGAATACCATTTTGGAGCCTGGAATGAAAATTCTAAAGGATTATTTGATGAAATGTTTGAAGAAGGGAAAGATGAAGATTTGGTCTATATTGACAAGATAGAGAATTTTGATGCAGACATCATTCCCATCACAACCGACCAGTTTCTCTATCTTTCAGGAACGCCATTTCGAGCGATTACTTCAGGGGAATTTATAGAAGAGCAAATTTACAACTGGACATATTCTGATGAGCAAAAAGCCAAATCAGAATGGCAAGGAGAAAACAATCCTTACGCAGCACTTCCAAGAATGGTCATGCTAACGTATCAATTGCCGGATTCCATTACAGAAATAGCTATGGGAGGAGAGTTCAATGAATTTGACCTCAATCTATTTTTCAAGGCAGAAGGAGAAGGCGAGAACGCATACTTCAAGTATGAAAGTGAAGTACAGAAATGGTTGGATTTAATAAGGGGTTCATATCTCGAAACAACCGTTGATAATTTAAAGTTGGGAGCTCAAAAGCCACCCATGCCATTTTCAGATTCAAGATTATTGTCCGTATTGACACATACATTTTGGTTTTTGCCAAGCGTAGCATCTTGTTATGCCATGCGTAACCTGATGGAGAGTCGCAATAATACTTTTTATCACGATTATAATATTGTAGTGGCTGCGGGAAGGCAAGCCGGCATTGGTGTAAAAGCGTTGCCTCCGGTTTTGGAAGCCATGGAAAATCCATTGCAATCCAAGTCTATAACTTTGTCTTGTGGTAAACTGACAACGGGAGTCACCGTTAAGCCATGGACGGGTATTTTCATGCTTCGAAATTCATCCAGTCCGGAGACCTATTTCCAAGCAGCATTCCGAGTGCAATCCCCCTGGACTGTCAAAAACATGGATGACAAGTCCCCTAATGAAGAAACCATCATAAAGGAAGAATGCTATGTTTTTGATTTTGCACCGACAAGAGCATTGCGACAAATTGCAGAATATAGTACCCGATTAAATGTTGAAGAACCCAATCCGGAAAAATGTGTAGCCGAGTTTATACACTTTTTACCTGTACTTGCCTATGATGGCAGTTCCATGAAGCAAATAGATGCAGCAGGTATTTTGGATATGGCGATGAGTGGGACAACCGCAACATTATTAGCCAGACGATGGGAAAGTGCCTTGTTGGTCAATGTTGATAATTATACATTAAAACGTCTATTAGACAATGAACAAGCACTTAAAGCATTAATGGCAATAGAAGGATTTAGGTCTTTGAATCAGGATATTGAAACGATTATCAACAAATCGGAAGCCGTTAAAAAAGCAAAGAAAGAAGCCAATGATGAAGAGATGACTAAAGATCAAAGAAAGAAGCTGACAGAGGAAGAAAAAGAATACAAAAGTCTAAGAAAGAAAATCCAAGAAAAGCTAATAAAATTTGCAACTCGTGTTCCCGTCTTTATGTATTTGACAGATTATAGAGAACGAAGTTTGAAAGATGTCATTACACAATTAGAACCTGCACTATTTAAAAAAGTAACAGGATTAGATGTCAAAGATTTTGAATTATTGGTAAGTCTTGGTCTTTTCAATAGTGGACTGATGAACGATGCGGTTTATAAATTCAAAAGATATGAAGATGCGAGTTTGAGTTATACGGGTATTAATAGACACGAAGGAGAAGATATAGGATTATACGATACAGTATTAAGTGATAACGATTATCAAAATATCTTTGTCAATGAACCGTAAATGCCAACGCATTTTGCAGCACACTGCCATCCTTTCCGCTTTGGCGGGACATGCAGATTCAATAAAGGTGTTATTTACCACGACCTGTGACGCCTTGGCGTTATTAGGCACAACTTATAACGCTGCAGCGTTATGAAGACACGACTTTTGACGCTATAGAGTTATAAGGTTTTTGATTTTTATATTTTCTCATGTATCCTATAACTTTGTAATGTCACAGGCTATAAAGGAGAGGAGAAAGGGGTGCCAGTGCCACCATGGCGGTATGAGGTTGAAAAAACTATGCACTTTGTAACATCCACCCCACATGAGGGTCGGATATCCTTTTGGTGGCTTTATCGTACCTTTAAGCCCGATAATCCAATACGCATATGAACTCGATTGCCAAATCTCTCCTAATACGAATGCCCGCAAAGGGCTCGACTTGTAAGATGCTCCTCATGTTAGGGGGGATATATATGCTCTCTTCGATGGGTTTGGCCCAACAACCATTTCTGCCATCGCCCCGGAAGACCACCCCTTACGTGTTCCGGAATGACAGTCTATCCATATCCCTTGAAGCGGGGACCCTCTTGATTCATGCGCTCCATCCCAATGCTCTCCAGGTGGTGTATCAACCTGACTCGTTGGTCAATCCGCCTTCCAACGCCCTGGCCGGCACCGGCATAGTACACCGCCATTGTGCCACGCTGACAGACAGACGGGGAGTGTTGACCCTTTCCACAGACAGTATGCGCGCCGTCTTCGACAAAAACACGGAGCAGCTCCGTGTTTACTATAAAAACCGCAGGTTAACCGATGAAATACGGCGTTTTGCAGGCGATAGTCTAAGGGGATTTGAGTTTAAAATCACGGAGAAAGAGCAACTTACCGGAGGGGGCGAACGCGTATTGGGTGTCAACCGCCGGGGGCAAAGGCTGTTATTGTACAATCGTCCCTCTTACGGGTATGAGACCAAGGCGGATGTCATGTATTACTCCTTGCCCGTGTTTATATCGGATAAAAAGTATGGAGTCATCTTTGACAACGGGGCCAAGGGGTGGTTGGATTTGGACCATGACAACACCAACCGGGTGCGATTTTCTGCCGTGGGAGGAAGGATGAGTTACATCATCATCGCCGCCGGAAACTGGCCTTCCTATTCCAAGGCTCAGGCAGAAGTCTGCGGCTACCAACCGTTAGTGCCCCGTTGGTTATTGGGCAATATCTCCTCAAGGATGGGATACCACTCCCAGGGGCAAGTCGAGGAAGTGGTCCGGCGATTTCATACCGGACAGGTGCCTTTGGACGCCGTAGTACTGGATCTGTATTGGTTTGGCAAAACACTCAAAGGCACCCTGGGCGCCATGCAATGGTACAAAGACTCTTTCCCCGATGGACCCGGAATGATACGTAGGTTAGGGCAACAAGGGGTCAAAACCATCCTCATATCCGAACCCTTTATTCTGAAAAATTCGCGTACCTATGATGAAGTCATCCGGTTAGGAATTGAAGGGAAGACCAAAGAGGGCTGCCCCTACCTCTTTGACTTTTATTTTGGCAACACCGTGTTGCTCGACATCTTTAATCCGGGCGCCAAAACATGGCTGTGGTCTTTTTACCGCAAATACACCGACCAAGGGGTAGCAGGATGGTGGGGAGACCTCGGAGAGCCCGAGGTGCACCCCGGAGACTTGTACCATTGCAACGGAATAGCCGGTGAAGTCCACAACCTCTTCGGACACGAGTGGGCCAAAACCATCTTTGAAGGATATCGCCGCGATTATCCCCTCCGGCGACCCGTGATTTTGATGCGATCCGGTTTCGTAGGCACTCAACGTTACGGCATTATCCCCTGGTCCGGTGATGTCAATCGAACCTGGGGCGGCCTCCAATCACAAGTGGAGATTGCCACCACGATGAGTCTGATGGGGCTGCCCTACATGCACTCCGATCTCGGGGGATTTGCCGGAAATTACAAAGATGCGGAACTCTACACCCGCTGGCTTCAATACGGCGTATTCCAACCCGTTTTTCGCACACATGCACAAGAGGAAGTCCCTCCGGAATGCATTTATTGGGATCAGCAAACCCTGGATATTGCCCGCCGTTTTATACGCCTGAGATATGCCTTGTTGCCCTATATTTATACCCTTGCATTCAAAAACAGTATAGAGGGCTCCCCCTTGATGCGACCGCTTTTTTATCAGGAAAATGATCCCGCCCTCTTTAACCGGACGGACAGCTATTATTGGGGCGACCACTTTCTGGTCCGTCCCATCATCCGGCCGGGTATCGACGAAGTGTCTATCGACCTGCCCTCCGGCACCTGGATTGATTTTTGGACTGAGGAGGTATTTGCGGGAGGACAAACGGTGGAGCGGCCCGTCGACATCCGGACTATCCCGGTTTTTGTCCGGGCCGGGGCCTTTATCCCGATGGTCGACCCCACTACCAACACGGATAATTACACCTCCCGGAAACTCTATTTGCATTATTACAATGATGCCTCCGTCCAAACGGCTGCCGACTCCATGTATGAGGATGACGGATATCTGTACGATGCCTATCATAAGGGGCGGTATGAAATGGTACATTTCCGGTATTTTAAGAAAAAAGGGGGGCGCTCCTTCCTCCTCTCCAAATCAGGAAATGGATATAAATCATCATCCCGAGATGTATCCCTCATCATTCACCATTTAGAATATTTGCCGGTAAGCGTTAGGGTTGACCATCAACGCATAGACAACTATACCTACGACAAAACAAACCAAAAACTTACCATCCCTGTAAAATGGACCGACAAAAGGGTAAATGTCGAAATACACCTAAACGACTAATCTCAAAAGTACTACAGAACCCTCATTTGTCTTTCACTTAGTGTAAATTTGGCAATAAGTTGGAAATCCCTATCTTTGGCATTTTATAACCATTGCTAAAACTACAACCACCATCGCCATGTCACTACCTCAATTGTGCATTTTTGATTTGGACGGCGTCATCGTCGACACGGCCAGGTTCCATTACCGGGCGTGGAAAAAAACGGCCGGCCGCTTCGGATATGCACTTACCCCTGCTCAAAATGAAGCACTTAAAGGGGTCAGTAGAAGAGACTCATTGGCCTGCATATTAAAATGGGCGGGCATCACCTTGCAAAAGGACGAGTTTGACACCTATTGCGATGAAAAAAACGAGATGTACTTACATTTCATCAAGGACATTTCACCGGAAGATGCGCTGGACGGGGTGGTCCCCTTTATCCGTCAGCTCAAGGAAAAAGGAGTCAAAATAGCCCTTGGCTCCGCCAGTAAGAACGCCCGGACAATTATCGAAAAACTCGGTATTTTGCCCTTGTTCGACTATATTGTTGACGGAACTATGACGACCCGAGGCAAGCCACATCCTGAGGTATTTTTGCTGAGCAGCAATCATTTGGATACTCCACCCTCCTCGGCGGTCGTTTTTGAGGATGCCGTTAAAGGTTTGCAGGCAGCCAAAAAAGCCGGGATGTTCTGTATCGGAATCGGCAAGGCATCCGAACTCCCATTCGCGGACATCGTTTGGCCGAACTTTGGAGACAAAACCGCGGAGGACCTCGCCAGATGTTGGAGCAAGCCATTAACCGTGTAAAGTGATTAAGAATGAAGAGATATTTGAGCATTGATCCGTGGAATATTGTAGAGGAGGGGTTTGATCCCCGGCACCACCGCTTGTCCGAATCCATCTTCAGTATCGGAAACGGCAAAATGGGAATGCGCGGAAACTTTGAAGAGCAATACTCGGGTCCCTCCCTGCAAGGCAATTACCTTGCCGGCATCTACTACCCGGATAAAACCCGTGTGGGTTGGTGGAAAAACGGCTATCCGGAGTATTTTGCCAAGGTGCTCAATGCCGTTCATTGGGTGGGATTAGAGGTGATGGTCGATGGACAACCTATCGATTTGTATAAAAACGACATCTCCCGATACAAGGCAGTCCTCGATATGAAAAAAGGCCTCCTTCAACGCGAATTTGTGGTAAAACTCGGAGAAGGCAAGGATTTAAAAATATGTACGGAGCGCTTTTACAGCATGGCCGATGATGAGATCGGTGCGATGAAGTACGAGATTACTCCCCTCAATTTTGATGCGAAGGTGGAGCTCATTTCGCTATTGGATTTTGATGTAGTCAACAATGACGCCAACTACGACGAACGCTTCTGGACGGAACATGACTCCTCATTCGACGCACACATAGACGCCGTAAAAGCCGTCACGCACAAAACAAGATTTGAAGTGTGGTGCCATGGCCATACTTCCCTACAAACAGGAGGCCAACCGGTTACATCACAAGATGTGGCAGCAACCTCCACTTGCATCCACCGGCAGTATTCATTGGGATTAACCCGGGGGCAAAGTGTCTGTCTTACCAAAGTGGTCTCCATCGTATCGTCCTTTTACTACGCCCGCGACCTTTTGGGGTCGACCGGGAGAAAGGTCCTGGAGGAAGCAGTTCATCTCGGCTATGAGACGCTTTTGGACAGGCATGTTCAAGCCTGGGCTCAAAAATGGGAGGAACACGATATACGCATCGAAGGAGATGCCTCCGCCCAGCAGGCCATCCGCTACAATATTTTCATGCTCAATCAGACCTATACAGGCAAAGATGCCCGGCTCAATATCGGTCCGAAAGGATTTACAGGTGAAAAATATGGAGGAAGCACCTATTGGGATACCGAAGCGTACTGTCTGCCTTTTTATCTAAGTACGACGGGAGCCACCGTTGCCAAAAATCTGTTGCTCTACCGCTACCATCATCTCCCTAAAGCGATTGAAAACGCTGAAAAGTTGGGTTTTACCCGGGGAGCCGCTTTGTATCCCATGGTCACCATGAATGGAGAAGAGTGCCACAACGAATGGGAGATCACCTTCGAAGAAATCCACCGCAATGGGGCCATCGCGTTCGCCATATATTACTATACCCGTTATACCGGCGATGAGACCTACCTCATCTCCCATGGCCTGGAAGTACTCATAGGAATTGCGAGGTTTTGGGCACAGCGATTTAGCTTTTCGAAGAAGAAAGGCCAGTTCGTCCTGCTCGGAGTGACCGGTCCGAATGAGTATGAAAACAATGTCAACAATAACTGGTATACCAATTATATCTCCCGTTGGTGCTTGAGCTACACCGTCCAAATGCTGGAAAAATACCGGGAGCACGAGCATTTCGAAGCCCTAATAGCACGCAGTGGATTTGATTTTCAGGAGACAAATTATTGGAAGGAAATTATTGACCGGGTCTATTTGCCCTATGATGAAAAGAAGGGGATATTCCTACAGCAGGAGGGTTTTCTGGACAAGGAGTTAATCCCCGTGAGCGAGTTGCCGGAAAGCGAATTGCCTCTAGTACAACACTGGTCTTGGGACCGCATTTTGCGATCTTGCTTCATCAAACAAGCGGACGTATTGCAAGGCTTGTATTTTTTTGAAGAGGATTTTGACAAAGAGACCATCGAGCGCAATTTTGATTTTTATGAGCCGATGACCGTGCACGAATCTTCTCTTTCTCCTTGTGTCCACAGCATTCTCGCATGCCGTCTGCAACGCATCGACAAAGCCTACCAACTCTTCCTGCGCACTTCCCGCCTGGATTTGGACAACATCAATCACGATACGGAAGATGGCTGCCATATCACGAGCATGGCAGGTACGTGGATGTCTGTAGTCATTGGATTTGGAGGTATGAAAATAAAGGATAATGCCCTGTTTCTTTCACCGGTGCTCCCACACCAATGGAGGGGGTTATCATTCCGAATCCAATTCCGCAATCACCTGCTCGAAATCAATATAACACCGGACCGTTGTTCGATTCACCTCCAAAGCGATAAGCCATTGGACATCCTCCTATACGGCAAAAAAGCCACACTCCAGCCCGGAGTCAATTCCTTTTCTTTCTCAACAACCAAACCTTAATCAAAATGCCCTTCAAAATTCTACTCACCACTCTTTTGATGCTCACCCTGCAGGGGTGTTCGAGGTCAGATGTCCGGCCACATTTAAGCCAAAAAATCAGCCATTTCATACCGGCTCCTCCTCCTGACTGGACCAAAAATGCCACTATCTACGAAGTCAATCTCCGTCAATACACCCGGGAAGGAACCTTTAATGCCTTCCGGCGTCATCTCACACGGCTCGAAAAACTGGGGGTGGACATCCTTTGGCTCATGCCCATCTACCCGATCGGAGAAGAGAGGCGAAAGGGGGGGATGGGCAGCCCGTATAGTGTACGAGATTACCGGGCCACTAATCCGGATATGGGTACCCGGGAAGACTTCCGGGCTTTGGTGAAGGACATCCATCGCCACGGCATGAAAATCATCCTGGACTGGGTCCCCAATCACAGCGCTTTCGATAACCCATGGATTACAGCCCATCCGGAGTGGTACACCAAAGATGAAAATGGACAAATCACACACCCGGAAGGGACGGATTGGACAGATGTGGCGGACCTCAATTACGACCAGCCTGAAATGCGAAAGGAAATGACGGCCTCCATGGCGTATTGGGTGCGCCAATTTGACATTGACGGGTTCCGGTGTGATGTCGCGGGCTTTGTCCCCAATGACTTTTGGAAAGAGAATAACGCCGCGCTTCAAAATATCAAACCCCTGTTTTTGCTCGCAGAATGGGACGACCCCGCCCTTCACCGGGCGGGCTTCCACATGACCTACACCTGGGGGTTTCACCACCTGCTCAACCAACTTGCCAAAGGTCAGAAAAAGGCACCGGATGTGGTGGCTTATATGCAAGAAGAACGCCAAAAGTTTCAACCAGGGGATTACCGGATGTGTTTTACCACCAACCACGATGAAAACACATGGAAGGGGAGTATCCACGAACGAATGGGGGATGCGGGAGATGCCATGAATGTACTGGCATTTACTCTTTTTGGTATGCCTCTGATCTACAGTGGACAGGAAGCGGGATTGCAAAAGCGATTGTCCTTCTTCGAAAAGGATGAAATCGACTGGTCCGACTTGAGTAAGTCCGGTTTTTACCAAACCCTCCTGTCGCTTAAGCATCGCAATCCGGCGCTGTGGAATGGTCGCCATGGTGCACCTGCGGAGTTTTTTCCGACCCCAAATAAAGACCTGCTCATTTTTACCCGGCATAAAGCGGGGAGATCCGTTTATGTCTTCATCAATCTGTCAGCACATACGCAAGAATTTTATTTTGACAAGTTTGAAAACGCCCCTGCTTTCACCAATGTTTTTACCGATGAAATTGCGAAAGGAAGTGATTTGAACAGTAGAAACCACCGGTTGGGGCCCCGGGGATTTATGATATGGGAAAAGTAATAAGGTAACCGGGCAGATTCTTTGATCGTAGGGGTTGTGTAGTTAGGTGTTATAGCTTCGATTTGATTCTTACAAAGAAGTCGTACTTTTGCAACCAGTTTATGAAATACAAAACTCTATGGGTGTAAAATACAACACAGATCACTTTTTACAATCCGTTGAAAGCTACTTTAACTTTGCGCTGTCTGTGGATTGTGTCGTATTTGGTTTTGACAACAAGAGCTTAAAGGTATTGTTGATTAAGAGCAAAATGGAGCCCTATATCGGGCAGTGGTCCCTCATCGGTGATATGCTTCAGACGGACGAAGAGCTGGATGCGGCGGCTAACCGGATATTGGAATACCGTACGGGTTTAAAAAATGTTTTTCTCAAGCAAGCCAAGACCTTCGGCCGGGTAGACCGGCACCCGTTGGGAAGGGTGGTAACCATTGCATATGTGGCATTGGTCCGCATTAAGGATTATGAAATATCGACGGAGAACATGCAAAATGAAGCGCATTGGCATCATATAAACCAAATACCGGAACTGGCTTTTGACCACAACAATATCCTCGAATACTGTCTCGAAACCCTGCGGAAAAAGGTGCGGGAAGAACCTGTGGGATTTGCCTTGCTGCCCGACAAATTTACTATTTTCGAATTGCAATCCCTGTACGAATCCATCCTCAATGAAAAAATCGACAAACGAAATTTCCGAAAAAAGATATTGAGTATGCAGATTCTGGAGCCTTGCAACGAAACCCAAAAGGGTGTGCCCCATCGCCCTGCCAAACTCTATCATTTTAACCGGGATAAATACAAAAAACTCAAACAAAACGGATGGGTATTTACGCTAAAATTTCCATCCGGATCAAAGCCCTCTGAGAATGGAGTTTAAAGCTTTACCAGCAACCTGGATACAGGATTTTGGGAGCCGCGTCCAAATACCATGCGATAAACTCCCTTAGGCAATGAGCCAATGGGGATGGTATTATTATTGGCAAGCTGTCCTTGCATGTGACATTTTCCCGACAAATCGAATATATACCACTCCACCGGGGTATCCTTGTCGACATTGGCTATCCGGACATATTCGGAGGCCGGATTTGGAAAGAACGACGGGCTTAACCGTCCCCTTCCATCGGTGCGGGAAGTCCCCGTGGTGTATTTTTTAGAACTGTAAAGCCGGTATTCGCCCGGGGAAAGCGCTACAGCCTGCAACCGGTTATCTACAAAAACGCTGTCCCCCGAAAACATTTCATACCATACCCCTGTCTGTGTAAAATACGGTTTTACCTGACGGGTAAGGGTACCGAAATTGCCTATGAGAATCAAATCCGAATCCGTCCCGCGAAGCAGGATACGCTTCCGTTGCGAAGTCACACTCAAAGCGTAGTCGTCTGTCTTAAAAACCTCCAATTCGTTTCTTAACCGGTGCATTTTCGCGTAGATGTCAAAGAGCGCCCGCCTGTCTTTTTGTTTGTAGTAATCCCATCGCACAGGTTTTGGGCTGAGCCGGCATTGGTCGTTAATGGTACCGTCAGGGCAGCGGTTGATGGAGTAATCATAACCCAATTCTCCAAATTGCCACATCATCTTAGGACCGGGAATCATCAGGTGAAATACCGCTGACAAACCTGCTCTTTTCAGGGCTACCGGCAAGGATTTGACATCATAAGAGCCTTTGGAATTGCCCCAGGTCAAGGCTTTGTACATGATGCGTTCCTCATCATGACTCTCCATATAACTAACCAGACCGGGAAAAGAGAATGCCCTGTTTTTGTAAGAAGCCCCTGACAAATCCGAAGAATATCCCATACATGCCTCGGCAAATGGGTAGTTATTATTCCCCCAAACCATCATCCCCTTTGCGACCAGCGCTTGCTCCTCTCTGTTGTCGGCAAAATGTTCGAGAATAACATAGGCTTCGGGGTGAACACTCCAAATGGTATTGGCATAATGAATCAGGATATCAATCCGGCTTTGGTCATAAGCCGACATTTGGCCATTGTCCGAGCTGTATCGCTGCGTAAATCCCTTGCTCAAATCAAAGCGGAATCCGTCCACATGGTATTCTTCCATCCAATACCGCAAACATCGATCGACGTAATACCGGGTAGGCTTGCTTTCGTGATTAAAATCGTACCCAACATTAAAAGGGTGTCGTGGTGTTTCGTTCAGCCAAGGATTATTGGCAGCAGGGCGAAAATTTTTACTGTCCCAGTAAAGTTGGGCCAGGGGAGATTGGCTAAAGACGTGGTTGAACACGACATCGAGGATGACGGCTATCCCCCTTTTATGCGCTTCGTTGACAAAGTGCCGGAACGCCACCGGCGTTCCGTAATACTTATCCAATGCCATATGAAATGATGGATTATACCCCCAGCTCTCATTGCCTTCAAATTCGTTGACGGGCATCAATTCGATGGCGTTTATCCCCAACCTTTTGAGGTAGTCCAATGTATCGGCGAGATCCATAAAACTATGTGACCGGAGAAAATCACGCATGAGCAGTTCATAGATATTCAAGGTGTATTTACCCGGTTTTTCAAAGGAGGAATCCTCCCATCGAAAGGCTTGTTTTTTTGTCCGGAAGGCCGTCAAAATCCCAGAGGAAGGGTCGGTGGGATAGGCCATAAGACCGGGATAAACCGATGGAGGGATATGCGTATCATTCCGGGGGTCGAGCACCTTTTCGCTAAACGGGTCTGCTACCTTGATTTTTCCGTCCACGTAGTAATAAAATGCATATTCTACTGCAGGGTCCAGTCCGGTCAGCTCTATCCACCAACTGTGATTTGCAGGGGAGTAATGCATAAAATACTTTTCATCCAATAAGAAATCATTGAAGGTGCCGAGTACATATACAAAAGACTTGCCCGGAGCATACAGCACCAAGGTCACCGAACTGTCGGATGCGATATGTATCCCTGGGGAAAGCGAGGTGGGGCGTTGCCGGACTGGAGGATTGACGACAAACCGGAAAGATTGGGAAATGGTATCCCCATCTGCATAGGCTTCGATACGGACATCGTGATTGCCGGAACCGGAGAGAACAAAAGTGGTATCAACTTGATTGCCGGTATGGTGCAAAATCTCCCGGATATTGTCCCAAATCCGGATGGCTGCTTTTTTGGATAGGGTAAAGGCAATGTGCGCCGGTTGGTTTTGGCTGAGGATGACATTGTTGCTTTGCGGGTCGTGTACACTGATCAATAGCTTTTGGTTCTCTTGGTACACCTCCGTAAAGATATCGCTTCCATCAGCCGCTCGACCGACCAGACTGCCATTGGCATTGCGAAAGACAAAAGCCATCTTTAAGATTTTCTCAGAAGCGGGAACGCCGTAAAAAGAGCGCAATGGGTTAAAAGTAATCTGATGTTTATTCCCACCTATGTTCCTCATCTTCACCTTACTGTCCGGGGTGCCCCATTTGCCCTGCACATAGCGCCAATCATTGGGGTTTTTACTTTTATCCGTGATGACTCCGGTGTGTGCATAAACCTGAGATACCCCTCTAAGAGCACCGTTACCTTTGGTCGCGTCGAAGGTGATGGTCACATTATCCCCTGCAGTGGGAAACGGAGGGGAGACCGTTACTTGCGCCTGCGAGAAACCGTTGATGAAAAGGAGAAGGAGAAAAAGCACCCCGTTTTTACTGCAAAAACATCTGGACATGGGCTTTTTTTTGAATTGAGTGTCTAAGGTATAAAATAATTGTATAACCGGACTACCAATAGAAAAGTAAAACAGGTACCGGACGGTCTTCATCCGGTACCTGTTTATTGTTTTGTCAGAGGGAATGCTATTTCACTATGGTAATCATTCTGGTAGCATTGATCACCGGGCTTGAAATGTGCATTTCATACATGCCGGGATGAAGGATTGACAAATCGATGTCAAAGATGTGTTGTCCGGATGAACGTATTTTCTCTGCTTTAACCAGCGTTCCATCGAGGCTGTAAAATTGCAACCTCAACGGGCTGTTTCCCAACTCCAACTTGCTCAAGTCAATACGCATAAGGCGGCTGGCCGGATTGGGGAAAACCGCAATATCGGACGGCTTGATGACATCTTTTACCGCATCGCTGAGTACAAACAGATACTCCCCTGATTGAGTATTGAGCGTGACGTCCCATTTGCCCTCTTTGCACCAGATGTTAGGTCCATCCTGTGTACCTGTTCCTGCTGGGAAATCCCTCGAACCCCAATTGACTTTCCAGTCGGTATTGGCTCTGAATTTTATACCACTGTCGCTGGTGGCAGTATCGGCTTCGGTCAGCTTGATCTCCTTGCCGGTCCACACTTGATCATCGTTGGGGTCAACAGTTAGGTAAGTGTCGTAGTCTGGGGTATCATCCGGCCATCTGCCGAAAGGTCCGTCCTTGCCCACCAATGAAACTTGATCGTACACGACAAAAGCTTCAAAATTGTACTCTCCTGTCAAAGAGTTGAATGTGATGTTATACCGTCCTGCGGTAACGGGTATATTAGCTCCATTCTTTGTAGCGATTCCTGCAGGAAAGTCCGCTCCACCCCAATTATCATCCCACTTGTGATTGGCTCTAAACTTAGCCTCTCCATCCGTCAATTCAGTGGTCAGATGCCAAATATTACCGTCATTGGGGTCCTTTTGCATGTCGGTATCCGTATCCCATCCACCCGGAGTGGCACTACCGATGAGCCCCATGGTATCGTATTCCTGTAGCACAAGAAAATTGTAGATCAACGTCTTTGTATTGAAGAAAACCCGGTAATTGCCCGCTACAGCAGTGATATTTCCGCCACCGGCTACCGCTGTATCTTTGGGGAATTCTCCCCCTCCCCAGTTCGTGTCCCATGCGTGATCGGCTCTGAATTTGAACTCACCATCTGCGAGCTGGACATCACCCGACCATAAATCAGGATCATTGGCATCCTGAGTTAGGTCCACATCCGTGTCCCAACCTCCTACCGCATCACCGATTAGGCTGATGGAGGTGTACTTCACCACTTCGCCAAAATTGTATGCACCCGTCATCGTATCAAGGGTAACATGGTAAAGTCCCGCTTTGGAGACCGGGATATTAGGTCCGCCCTGAGTACCTATACCGGAAGGAAAATCAGCACTTCCCCAATTGACATCCCAGGCATTATCCTTGCGGAATTTTGCATCTCCTACACTGAGTTGGATGTCAACAAAAAAACCATTTTCGGAGGTATCCTTAAACATATCGATATCCTCATCCCATCCTTTCTCCGTGGCACTTCCTATAATCCCGATGGGAGAGTTGAGTACAAATGCATATTCGCCGGAAACGGAATTGAAAGTAATGTCAAAGAGCCCTCCACCGGGTATCGGGATGTTGGGGCCTCCCTGCTCTCCAATTCCGCTCGGAAAATCCGCACTTCCCCAATTAATATCCCATGCGTCGTTGGCTCTAAATTTCACCTCGCCCTTATTGAGATAAATCGAAAGAGTCCAAAGGGAGGTATCTACCGGATCCTGCACCATATTCGTATCATAATCCCACCCACCTTCCGTAGCAGAGCCAATCAATCCTACTGAGGTGATTTGGCCAAAAGAAATCATTGCCATAAGTAAGAAGATGGCAGTCGATAGTAATCTTTTTCTCATAAGCTTAATATTTTTTACGTTATGAAATATATGTAATGTCAAAAGTTTCAGCACTCTTTGACCTCATCCCACCGACTGATGTCCTTTTGTTTTCCAATGCGTCGATCATGGTTGATATTCGAGATCAATCTAAGCTTACAGCCCATCCAAATGGGCGCAATTTCACCGGCAAAAGCACTCAAATCCGGGCTTCTTGCAAGTTTTGCCTTTTTTCATAGTGTAAATTTAACACTAATTATCAATCTTGTGTATATTTGACCATGATTTTTGCGCTAAAAGATGATTTTCTCATCTATTTTCCTTCAAAAATCGCCTATCCTTTCACTTTTAAGCAGAATTTAGAGTGAAGGACATGTTTTTCTCTTATCATTGAAACAAATAAATACTGAACGGATGAATTTCATACTCAAAAGAAAAACGCTCTTAGAGGTCATTCTGGTGATTGCATTACTGGGGGGCGGGATATTGGCTGCACAAAAGACTATCACAGGTACTTTGACAGATTCGGAAACCAATGAACCCCTCATTGGAGCGAATATCCTGGTGGAAGGGACTACAGTTGGGACAGTTACCGACTACAATGGGGCCTATACATTAAAGGTTCCTCCTGAGAATAACCGGGTCATTTTTAGCTACACAGGCTACCGGCCGGTCACTATAACCGTATTAAAGGACAGCACGATCAATATCCAACTCATCCCCGGAAAAGTGCTTCAGGAAGTGGTATTAATCGGTTATGGTCGCGTCAAACGAAAAGACGTCACCGGAGCGTTGCAGTCCATATCCTCCGAAGAGTTCAATCAGGGAGCTATTACAGCTCCGCAAGAGCTTTTAGCGGGAAAGGTTCCCGGCGTCGTAATCAGTACCGACGGGAGCCCGGGTGGCGGTTCTGCCATACGAATCAGAGGAGAATCCTCACTAAGTGCCACCAACGATCCTCTTATTGTCATCGACGGTATACCTTTAGACAACGGAGGCATTTCCGGAGGCAGAAACAATCTGAATGTCGTAAATCCGGCGGACATCGCTACCATAACCGTGCTCAAGGATGCTTCCGCCACAGCCATCTACGGCAACAGAGCTTCTGCCGGCGTCATTTTGATAACGACGAAGAAAGGATATCTCAAAGATGGAATAAAATATGGATTTGAGTCAAAGATCTCAAGCGGGTCGATTGCCGGAAAGGTAGACGTACTCTCTGCCAAAGAGTTTTCTTCACTGATTGAAGATAAATACGAAGACGGAAGTGAGGCCCGGATGCTACTGGGAAGCCATCAGACCGATTGGCAAGACGAGATTTACCAAAGAGCATTCGGGCAGGATTACACCTTGACCGCATCCGGAGGAGTAGCGGATATTCCCTTTCGCGCATCCATGGGTTTTACGGATCAAAACGGACTATTGAAGACCGACAATTTCAATCGCTGGTCGGGCAGTTTGAGAATTACGCCGGGATTTCTTGATAACACCTTACAAGTAAACATAGGGCTCAAAGCCGCCAAATCCCAAAATCATTTTGCAGATAAAGGGGCCATTGGGAGCGCGGTAGGGTTTGACCCCACCCAGCCTGTTTATTCCGATTCGGAGGATTACGGCGGGTACTTTGCATGGCGCAATCCCCAAACAGGGAAATTGACCGGACTCGCCCCTGCCAATCCGGTGGCCTTACTCTACCAGAAAGAGGACAATTCCTCCCTCAATAGATACATCGCTAATGCTTCGATAGATTATCGCTTTTGGTTTTTGCCTGAACTCCGTGCCAATCTCAATCTCGGCTATGACTATTCAGCAAGTGCGGGAAGGGTCTTTATCGATACGACCGCTGCTTTTACTTCGAGTTTTAACGAATCCAAGGGTTTTGACGAGGGTGGTGTAAACAACACCTACGGACAAACCAAAAAGAATAGACTATTGGAGTTCTACCTGAATTATAAAAAAGAACTTTTGGGTAACGAATTTGATGTGATGGCCGGTTATTCCTGGCAACATTTCCATAATACGAGCTCATTTGACAACTCCAATATAAAAGGGACGATAACGACCGAAGGAAAAGATGCAGCGGAGCTCTATATGCTTTCCCTCTTCGGTCGCATGAATTACAACATAGAAAACATCGCCTACATTACGGCGACCCTACGTCAAGATCACACCTCCCGGTTTGCACCCAAAAACAGAGTAGGCCTTTTTCCCGCTGTCGGAATTGCATTTCCGCTCATCCACAATAACAGAACCGCATTCAACCATTTCAAAGCGAGAATCGGTTGGGGGATTACGGGTCAGCAAGATATCGGTGGGTATTACTTGTACCAGGGATTGTATCAGAGGAGTTTTGACAATGCGCGATACCGATTGGGAGATGATTATGTGACCACCTTTCGCCCCAACGGATACGATAGTGGCATCAAATGGGAGACGACCACCACCTACAACGCCGGAGCCGATATCTCCATTATAAAGGACCGGTTTTCCGCTTCCATCGACCTGTATCTCAAACAGACAAAAGATTTGCTCAACTTTAACGTCCAGGCTCCCGTCGGATCCAACCTCACCAATGTCATTGCGACAAACATAGGCAGCATGGAGAGTAAGGGATTGGAGTTATCGCTCGATATGGTTCCGTATAAAACCAATGATATGACCTGGCAAATATCTGCAAATGCCGCTGTCAACAGAAGCAAAATCACCAAACTCAACAAATCGGATGATACCTCCATAGGAGAAGAAGTCGGGGGAATTTCCGGGGGTGTCGGCAACACCATACAAATCCTAACCGTGGGATACGAACCCTATTCCTACTACGTCTATCAACAAAAATACGACGAAGAAGGCAAAATTCTCCCCGGTCAGTTTGTTGACCGCAATGGAGATTCCATCATCAACGAACTCGACAAATACCGCATAGAGACGGCCAACCCCAAGCTGGTTCTCGGAGTTTCCAACCGATTGGAGTACAAAAATCTGAGCATCTCTTTTGCCGGGCGGGCCCATCTTGGACAACAGAACTACAATAATGTAGAGACAGGGTTCGGATACCAAGATCGCCTCTTTGATTTGGGCGTATTGAAAAATGTACACCGGGCCGGATTGGAAAACAATATCCAGGAGCAAGGAGATATCCTCTTCAGTGATGCCTTCATTCAGGACGCATCTTTTTTCAGGATGGATCACATCACCTTTGGATACCACTTGGATAAGCTTATGGGTACTGATCTGTACCTCTATGCCACCCTGCAAAACGCCTTTGTCATCACCAAATACAGAGGATTGGATCCGGAAGTCTTTCGGGGAATTGACAACAACATTTACCCCCGGCCTAAGACCTGGGTCTTCGGATTGCAGCTTTCATTATAAACAAAAAATGTAAAAATCTATATACCATGAAACGGGTTTACTTCTTTTTTATCACCCTTTTTGCGCTGTCGTTAGCGGCGTGTTTTGACGATCTCAACACCGTCCCCATCGATGATGACATTTTGACCTCCGAGGTGTTTTACCGGCGCCCCGGCGCATACCGGGCCGTCCTTGCAAAGATATATGCCGGGCTTGCCACCACCGGCCAGCAAGGACCTGCCGGGCAAGGAGACCTCGCAGGAATAGACGAAGGATTCAGCCAATACCTGAGACAGTATTGGTACCAGCAAGAATTGACCACAGATGAAGCGGTAGTGGGCTGGGCCGATGCCACGATTAAAGACTTTCACGATCAGGATTGGACTCCGGCAGACGTATTTATCAATGCCTTCTACAACCGGATTTTTTACCAGATAGGCATCTGCAACGAATTTCTCCGGCAATCTACTGACGAATTGCTCGACCTGCGCAACACCCCGGATGCCCTTCGCCAGGAGATTGCCGTGTACCGCACGGAGGCGAGGTTTATGCGGGCATTGAGTTACTGGCACGCGCTGGATGAATTCCGCAATGTACCTTTCGTGACAGAAGAGGACGAAGTAGGCGCATTCAATCCCCGCCAGATCAAAGCACCCGAACTATTCGATTATATCGAATCGGAATTGCGGGACATCGAATCCAAACTGTTAGCGCCTCACACCAACGAATACGCCCGTGCCGACCAAGCGGCTGCCTGGATGTTACTGACCAAACTATATCTCAATGCAGAAGTCTATACCGGACAGAAAAAATATACGGAAGCCCTGACCTACGCCAAAAAAGTCATTGACGCCGGATACCGGCTCGAACCGGAGTATGCACACCTCTTTCTTGCAGACAATGACAAATCCGGTGAAATCATTTTCCCCGTGGCATTTGATGGATTGAATACCCAAACATGGGGGGGAACTACTTTCCTCATTCATGCATCGTTGGGGGGGCAATTGGACCCGGCAGCCTCAGGTGTAGATGACGGATGGGCAGGACTTCGCACCACTCCTCAAATCGTAGAGAAATTTGGTGAAATCGGCGGTGTTATCCGCGATTTTTATCCCAAAACCAATCATCCTCAGGTCTATATTCCGGGCCCTTACCAGGGCAATGATCCCACCCAAACAGAGTATGCTGTCACGGATGCTGACGGAGATAAAGTATACGAAGGTCATCAGTATTTTGAGGCCCCCACGACTTTGGTTTTTGCCCCCTATCCCACCCTTTCTTTTGTCTATGGAGACAATGACAATGACGGCAAGCTGGAGGTGGGCGGCGCACCGATAAAAATCGGGGAAGCGGGCTTTTATTTCATACAATTTGATGACAACAACAAGACCTATAAGATAGAGAAACGACAATGGGCGATGAAGGGGAGCAGCTTGGAAGAGGAGGTCGTGTTGGTCTGGGATGCGGACTTGAAGATGCTGACCGCAAAGACAAATCTTAAACCCGGAAATTTTTATTTTCTCGACAAAAATTCAACCAATACCACCCTCGGGGACAATGCCCAAAACGGATGGTTAAGTTATGGAGGAGCCCCCATTGAAGTAGCGGAAGGTGCTCCGGTAGAGGTATTTCTGGACATCAGGAAAGAGCAATACACGTACAAGATTGTATCCACCGCCTACGACCGCCGGGGAATTTTCGGGACTAAGGGACAATCTCTCGAAATCGATGACATAACAGATTTCACCAACGGATACGCCGTATTGAAATTCAAAAACATCACCTCGACGGGCGAGCAGGGCTCACACAACAAATTTCCCGATACGGACTTTCCCTTGTTCCGGTTGGCAGATGCCTATTTGATGGCGGCAGAGGCCATTTTGAGAGGGGCTTCCGGTGGCTCGAAAGCCGATGCCGTCCAGTATTTTAATGCTGTCAGAAGCCGGGCTTACCAAAGCGACATTGCCAATCTCACGGAAAGCACGTTGACCCTTCAGGAGATTTTGGACGAGCGGGCAAGGGAATTGATGTGGGAGGGACATCGCAGGACGGACCTCATCCGCTTTGGCAAATTCAGCGAGTCCGACTATCTGTGGCAATGGAAGGGAGGAGTCAAAGAGGGCACCTCCGTACCCGCCTACAGAAATGTATTCCCCATCCCTTCCAAAGACCTCAATAACAACCCCAATTTAGTACAGAATGATGGGTATTAGGAGTGTTGTAATTCGCAAGTCATTTCCGGTATGGAGAGGAGTGCTCCTGCTATTTTTTGTTATGAAAACGCTATCGCTTTTGGGTGGAAATACTCCTGTCACCCGCATGGAACCCCCTTTTTGGTGGTCGGGGATGACCAATGACACCTTGCAGCTCATGCTCCACGGAAAGGATTTTGACCGGTTTGATGTTTCGGTAACATCCAACACTGTCCGGATAATCTCCGTAGTGCGCCCACCCAATACCCATTATCTGTTTTTATATCTCGACCTCAAAGATAGTCAGCCGGGGACCTTTTACATCGACTTTAAATCCAAAAAGTCCACCATTTCATACCGGATCCCCTACCAACTCCGAAGCAGGAATGCAGACTCCAGGGAGCGTAAAGGTTTTTCCAATGAAGATGTCATATACCTCATCATGCCCGACCGCTTTGCCAATGGTGACCCGTCCAATGACCGGATACCCGGGATGTTGGAAGGCATCGATCGCAACCTGCCCGGCGGCAGGCATGGAGGAGACATCCAAGGGATAATGGAGCATTTGGATTATCTGGAAGACCTGGGTGTTACCACCCTGTGGAGCACGCCTCTTTTGGAGGACAACCTGCCTGCGTATTCCTACCATGGCTACGCGATTAGCGACTATTACCGCATAGATCCGAGATATGGCCGATTGGAGGATTATCAAGCACTCGCACAAGCACTGCACCATCGAGGGATGCGCCTTATCATGGACTACGTCACTAATCACTGTTCGAGCGCACATTGGTGGATGAGGGATTTGCCTTATGAAGACTGGGTGCACCAATTCCCGGAATTCCGACGCTCCAATTATCGCATGTCCACCCAATATGACCCTTACCGGGCAAAAACAGATTATGAAGGCTGTGAAAAAGGGTGGTTTGATACTACCATGCCGGATTTGAATCAGTCCAACCCACATCTCATCCGCTACCTCGCCCAAAATGCCATTTGGTGGATGGAATTGGCAGCTTTGGATGGACTCCGGGTGGACACCTACTCTTACAATGACAAAAAAGGCATCGCATACTGGACCAAACGCATTATGGATGAGTATCCCCACACCAATATCGTGGGAGAAGTCTGGATGCATACTCAGGCGGAAATCGCGTATTGGCAAAGCGGGAATGCGTTGTCCGGCAACTATGACACGCACCTACCCTCGGTAATGGACTTCCCTTTGCACGATGTACTCGCCAAAGCCATCCGGGAAGACTCGGCTTCGTGGTTTGACGGCATCATAAAAGTGTATAACAATTTTGTGCTAGATTTTGTCTATCCGGATCCGTCTAACATCGTTATTTTCGGAGAAAATCACGACACCGACCGGTTACTATACACCTTGGGGGAAGATATCAAGCGGTATAAACTCGCTTTGACTCTCTTGCTGACCACCAGGGGAATTCCGTTGTTGTATTACGGAACCGAGGTCGGTTTGACGGGGCAAAAATCGAAGGGAGACGGCGATTTGCGCAGAGATTTTCCCGGGGGATGGAAAGGAGACACACTCCATCTTTTTGATCCGCTTCAACGCAAAGGCAGAGCCAAAGAACTGCATGATTTTACCAAAAAGCTCTTGCATCTTAGGAAGGAACACAGGGTATTACAATCCGGAAAGCTCTTGCATTTCATACCGGAAAACAATGTCTATGTGTACTTTCGTTACGACGACAATGCCCTTGTGATGATCGTCCTCAACAATGGATTAAAACCCGTATCATTGGATTATAACCGCTTCAGTGAAATCGTATCACCGGATATGAAATGGTACAATGCTTTCTCCGGAAAACAAATAGACAAGAGGCATTGCATCGCACCAGCCAAATCGCCTTTGATTTTAATAAAAGAAGAAAATAAAACAAGCAGATGAACAACAAAAACAAGCCGGACTTATCTTTTTGGGATATATGGAACATGAGTTTTGGTTTTTTGGGAATCCAATTTGGTTTTGCGCTGCAAGGAGGGTTTATGTCCCGCATTTTTCAAACCCTCGGGGCCTCGCAAGAGGAGATTCCAGCCCTGTGGATTGCCGCCCCACTGACCGGATTGATTGTCCAGCCGGTTATTGGATATTTGAGCGACCACACCTGGCATCCGAGGTGGGGCCGACGGCGACCTTACTTTCTCATCGGAGCCGTCTTGGCCACCCTGGCGCTTTTGTTGATGCCCCATTCACCCGTATTGTGGGTGGCTGCCGGAAGTCTGTGGGTACTGGACGCCTCTATTAATATCAGCATGGAGCCCTTTAGAGCCCTCGTGGCCGATAAGCTCAATGAATCTCAAAGGACTTATGGCTTTGTCGTTCAGACGCTCATCATAGGTGTAGGGACCTGGATAGCGAGTAATCTGCCTTGGTTAATCACCCGATTGGGCATTTCCAATACCGCTCCACCGGGTGTTATTCCGATGTCTGTCAAAGTGGCGTTTAGTGTCGGTGCTTTTGTACTGCTGTTTAGCGTCCTCTACACGGTATTGACTACAAAGGAATATCCACCTGAATCACCGGAAGCATTTCGCATAAAATCGAAAGCTGAAAAGAAAAATTTCTTTACGAACATAATCAGCAATATTGTACATATGCCGCCAACGATGAGAAAATTGGGTGTCATCCAATTCTTTAGCTGGTTTGCATTTTTTACCATGTGGAGCATGTCGACCCCCGCGCTGACCGATCATGTTTTTCACGCACCGGTACCGTTAGAGTCTTCTTATGATATGAAATCGCAAGAGCAAAAGACCGAATTCCTCCATGCCAATGAGCGCTATCAAGACGCAGCCAACTCGGTGGGGGCGTATTTCGGGATTTATGGACTGTCCTCGATGGCCTTTGCACTCTTGCTCACTTTTTACACATCCAAAAGACGCATCAACAGGAAGTACGTACACATGTTGGCCCTAATAGCCGGAGGAATCGGTTTTCTCATAATGAATATTATTCCCTCCCCCCGCTGGCTGGCATTGTCATTCATTTTGATCGGATTGGCGTGGGGAAGTATTTTATCGATGCCCTATGCCATGTTATCCGGGTCTATCGAGGAGAAAAAAATGGGGGTTTATATGGGCATCTTCAATATGTTTATCGTCATCCCGCAGATAATTGCGGCAGTTGGAGGTATCAACTTCACCTACCACTTGATCGGTGAAGCGCCCATTCATGCGATGACAATTGCAGGACTTAGCCTGATCATTGCCGGATTGTCCAATTTTTTAATTACGGAGGAAAGAGCGGTGTACTAGTGCGTCAGGAACAAAGTTCATCCAGTATTAAACGCAGCTATTTTTTTCTGAATCGAGGCGCTCAAACGGGAGTTATGCCGTAGCATAATGACGATTTGAGCAACAA
>JALWRC010000090.1 GCA_027080725.1 Saprospiraceae bacterium | reverse complement strand
GGTGACGTTTAAGGATTCGGTTCTTTCGATAGGTCCATGCACGGGACAGATCAAAGTGCTTCGCACATGGTACGCCAAAGACCCGGATCAGCCACAACTCCACACTTCAGGAACACAAGTCATCGAACTCAAAGACGACACATCACCATGGTTCAGTAAATGCCCTAACGATATCACAGTTGCTTCAAGAGCAGACTGTACCGCAGAAGTTACCTGGCAGGAACCCGTGGCGAAGGACAATTGCGGCATCCGGTCGGTGGACAAAACCCATGCTCCCGGTTCCGTCTTTCCGGTAGGACAGACCGAGGTCACCTACAGCGCCACGGACAACTGTGGCCACACGGCCCAATGCTCGTTTACCATCACGGTGACCAAGCATTGTTGTACCGAACCCCCGGTTTTAACCCTGCCGGCGGATTATACGGGTTGCCCGGGCACGGCGATAACTCCGTCTGTTAGCGGTAGTGCCACGGCAAAAGCCGGGAGTCGATTTTGCTCCACGCCGGAGGTGACGTTTAAGGATTCGGTTCTTTCGATAGGTCCATGTACGGGACAGATCAAAGTGCTTCGCACATGGTACGCCAAAGACCCGGATCAGCCACAACTCCACACTTCAGGAACACAAGTCATCGAACTCAAAGACGATGAGCCTCCGGTGTTTGTGCGGTGTCCTAATGATATTACGATTTCTGCAAACGAAGATTGCCAATCCGAAGTCAGTTGGGAAGTGCCGGAGGTCCAGGATAATTGCAGCAAGGTTCGCTTAACTTCCAATTATCACCCTGGAGATACATTCCCTGCCGGGACTACCGTGGTGGAATACACTGCGAAAGATGCATGTGGTAATGAGTCGTTATGTTCTTTTAGTGTAACTATTCAAGCAAATGGTATCACCATTATTTGCCCGGATGATGTGGTAGTTGCCGCACCTTATTCTGAAGGGGGGACCCATGTGTTGTTTCCGCGTCCATCGGCTACCTTGTGTGATGCCTGTTTGACGGATACCGTACGCAACAAATTTGTGTATATGGGAACCTATCGCGGACACAAGTACTTCTGTTCCCGATTTCAAAAGAGGTGGCCGGAGGCCAGGAAAATGGCAGAGGACATCGGCGGTTACCTCGCTGTCATAGAGGACGAAGAGGAAAATCGTTTTATCGCTAGCAAATTGATGGGGACGCCCGCGTACATTGGGCTAAGTGATGAGGAGAAAGAAGGAGATTTCCGGTGGGTCAATGGAGCGGATTTGAAGTACACGCATTGGGGCGATAATCAACCGGATGACAAGAATCGAGCACAAGATTATGTCGAATTATATCCGGACGGACGATGGGAAGACCAGTATATGATGCGCCCAAGGGAATTTGTTGTAGAGGTTCCATGTTACGACATCGAGTTGTTAAGCGCGTTTGACCGGGGGGATTTCTTTCTCTGTGGCACGTATGATGTCGAATATGCAGTCCATAGCGTCAAGGGCAGTTCGGATACGTGTACATATCAGTTGCAAGTCGAGTGCCCGATGTGGATGGATTATTGCCCCAATCGAGGGATGCGCTCCGATAGAGTTTGGCTCGAAGAAGCGACTTTTGCCGGGTATACGATCCATACCGGAAACAACAATGGTTATTGGCAAATGACGGACAGTGTCTTGGAGGTGGACATCTCAAAAGAACAGCTCCTTGAAATCACTCCCGGTGGTCTTGGCAGAAAGGTGTATTGGCGCGCTTGGATTGATTTGAATAGAGATGGCGACTTTGGCCGCAACGAGTCGGTAGCTTATGGTTCTTATCTGACCTCAATGTCGTCAACGATACGAATTCCCTCCGGTACGGATTTAGGTTTGGCCGGGATGCGCGTTATCACATCTTACGGGAAGTACCCCAGTGATCCTTGCAAGTCGGTGGGAGATGGAGAAGTAGAGGATTATTTTCTATATTTCATCCATTCTTCATCTAAGACCGACTTCCGGCATGATGAAGCAAAGGAGGATAAGCCATGTGGCACTTTTAGCATTGCCCCCAATCCAGCTATGAGTTATTTCCGGTTGACCGGATTAGAGGAGGTTCACACTGTAACTGTTTTTGACAGGATGGGACGTAAGGTGTTGCAGTTAGACACCGGACAACTTAAGGAAGCGTACATAGATATTTCAGCTTGGGAGGCAGGTGTTTATACGTTTGTTCTTTCAGGAAATTCGGGTGTGATTAGAACCGCTAAGGCCGTAGTGGTACATGCATATTAATAGTAATATATGCGTTTTACACGGCCGGATATCGATGTGATGATCTCGTATGAAATGGTACCCGCCGCGTGGGCCATGGACTGTACGGGCAATTGCTGACCGAAGATTTCTACTTCGTCCTCTTCCCGTGCCTGAGGGATATGAGTGATGTCAACCATACACATATCCATGGCGATGGATCCGAGTATCGGGGCTCTTTGTCCGTGAATGAGGAAGGCGTATTTGCCATTGCTCAAAGCCCTTGGTACACCATCTCCATACCCTACGCTAATAGTCGCAATACGCATGTCATGAGAGGCGATAAATCCCCGGCTGTATCCGACGGATTGGCCCTTTAGAATCCGCTTGATTTGTGAAATGCGGCTTTTGAATGCCAAGACGGTGTTGATTTTATCCCGAAAGGGCAAATAGGAGTCGATTCCGTAAAGACCTGCCCCAAGGCGTACCATTTCATAATGATGTCCGGGAAATCGTATGATACCCGCAGAGTTGAGGATGTGACGCATCGGGCGATATCCCAATGCAGATACAATGCGTTCGTAAGCTTCTTCAAATGTTTTGAACTGTAATGCGGTGTAGGCGTCATGTTCCGCCTCTCCGCTGGCGGCGAGATGACTAAAAACAGATCGTATGTTGAGTTCGGGATGCTGCTTTAGGCGCTCGAGCAAATCGGGCATCGCGTCCCTGTCAAATCCCAAACGATGCATACCGGTTTCTACCTTTAGATGAAACCCCGGCCGCCCTTCCGCCCTTTTGCAAAACTCGATCCATTTGTCCAAAAGCCGTAAAGAGGATATTTCCGGTTCTATATCGTACCGGAGGTAGTTATCAAACTGTGGAACTTCAGGGTTGAGTACCATGATCTTGGTGGTGATTCCGTTATTGCGTAAAAGGATGGCTTCGTCCGCATAGGCTACAGCGAGATAATCGACCCCGTGGTATTCCAACATGCGACTGATTTCGACACTCCCGGCTCCGTAAGCATTGGCTTTGACCATGACCATAACCTTGGTGTCGCCGGAGAGGAGGTTGGTATATACTTTAAGGTTTTTAGCCAGTGCATACATGTTTATCTCCAATACTGTATTATGGGTTCGTTCGATCAGTCGCTCTGCTATGGATTCCAAATGAAACTTCCGTGCCCCTTTGAGCAGGATGGCCTCATTCTCAAATACCAGATCCGTCTCCATTGTATTTTGCAGGGAGCGGGTATCCGGGAAGGTCGAAAGTGATATTTCGGACTTTAGATGGGAAGCGATAGATGCTACATTGGGGCCGATGGCTATGACCCGGTGGATACCGGAGGCGTTGATGGCCTCTGACATTTTTTTGTATAGTTCACCTTCCCGGTCTTCCGAAGCGACAAAATCGGTCACAATCAAGGAGCGCTTCGGCTTGTTGGCTTGTTGGGTCAAAAAGTTGAGCGCTAACTGAAACGAATCCCAGTCGGCACTGTAGCTGTCGTTGAGGACAAGGCAGCGATGGATGCCGGCTTTGAGCTCGAGACGCATTTGTATTTGGGGAAGGTAAAGGAGTTTTGTGCGGATGTACTCCTCACTGAACCCGAGAAAAAGCAGGGTGGTAATGACGTGCATAGCGTTTTGTATGGATGCGGCATCTCCGGACTGGAGGATATAGGGTTGAGATTGACCGGCGTGTTCTATTTCTAAAATGGTTTGCCCGTAGGGGTTTCGCTTGGTAGAATGCAACCGTACCGGAGAACCGGGCTTGCGGGACCAGCAGTAGGAGACTCCGGTAAAAAGCCGGTCGATTTGGCGGGCAATGATCGTGTGGTCCCGGCAGTAAATCAGGGTTTCTGCCTTTTCGAACAACCTGAGTTTCTCTATAATCTTACTTTGTAAGCCAGGATATTGGGCGCTATGGGCGTCCCCTATATTGGTCATAATCCCAATATTGCACCGGATGAGGTCGGCTAGGGGTGCCATCTGACCCGGACCGGCAGGCCCCGCCTCGAAAATACCCAATTCGTGATGCGCATCCATTCGCAAAATCGAGAGGGGCACGCCCAAACTCGAATTAAAACTCCTCGGACTTTTGACTACCCGCATTTCCGGAGTGAGCATTTCATACAACCACTCCTTTACGGTCGTCTTGCCGGTGCTGCCTGTAATTCCTATGACCGGAATATGGAGGAATTGTCCCCGGTGGTGACTTGCTAATTGATGCAATGCTGCCAAGGTGTCCTCGACAAACAGGACATTGGCATTAGAAGGGGAAGGGCAACTTGTATCGCTGATTAGAAAGTTGCGTATGCCTTTTGCGTATGCCTCATGCATGAAATGGTGTCCATCGTGATTGGTCCCCTTAAAAGCGATAAATATCCCACCGGTTTTGTGAATAGGCTGCCGTGAGTCATAGATAAAATGGACAATACTATCTCCGGGGTGCCGGTGTTGAACCCATTTGCCGTTGGTGATTTGCTGAATTTCTTCAATACTATACATGAATAAAGCTACAACGATAAATCAGATAAAGAGTTTATACCACGATTTGATAAGTCCGCTTTTCACTTGATAGAAGATTAATATTTACGTGTTGGATGCAATTTATGTCTTTTGAACATCGAACACCAATCTACCCCGTAGAACATATACTCAACGGAGTAAACAATTGGAGATTTATGATTTGCCTTCATCCTATATGAATTATAGGCCCACGTATAATTTATCACTTCTGAAATCAGTGTATCTATGAGTTGAATAGGTGTTGGGTGTTCCCCCCATCCTTCTGCATCCGCTGCGTGTTTAAAATAAATTTGGAACGCCATTCGGCAGTGCACCTTGCAATACACACCATTGCCGTCAGTTTCAACTGACGGAAAAAGGAATGAAGAGAAATCGGCTTTAGCCTCATCAAACATATAGGCGAGTGTACTAGTCCATTCGTGGCCATCAAACAAAAGCATTCGTGCAATGGTGGCTGTTAACTTTGTAAGAGGAGTATTGAATTAGGGCACTTTGTAATACACACATTGTTGGGAGCCAACATAGCCCACGGTTTTAACCGTGGGAATAAGATCCAAAGCTATTTTTATAATGGTTTTAACCATTTTTATCGTGGCTCGTTTTTTGGAGAGGGGGGTGTAATACAAAGTTGTCATCCCTACGGGATTATTTCAGTTTTTCAATAATACACACCACTTACACACATACGCACATGGAAGCCCCCCGCACAACGGTTTTTGTGTACTTTTGCATACAAATAGGCAATAGATGAAGGACGATTACATTTATATGGACTACGCCTCGAGCACTCCGGTTCGAGAGGAAGTATTGGAAGTGATGCAATCCTCCTTTACTCTATCGTATGGCAATCCCTCTGCCTCCAACCATGCTTTGGGTGAGGAGGCATCCCGCGAAGTGGAAAAGGCGCGAAAAGATATCGCTTCCCTGCTCGGAGTACAAAGGGATGAAATAATTTTTACTTCCGGTGCAACAGAGGCGATCAACACGGCTATTAAGGGCTGCTTCAAGGCTTATAGAAAGATAAAAGGCAACCATTTCATATCAGTAAAAACCGAACATAAGGCCGTACTCAACACCCTGCGGGCCATCGAAAAAGAAGGGGCGGAAATCACGCTTCTCGACGTATTGTCCGATGGTAGAGTGGACACGGAAGGACTGCGATCGGCGATAAGAAAGGACACCGTGATGGTGGCCATCATGCACGGCAATAACGAAACCGGAGTGTTGCATCCTGTGGAGCAAATCGGTCAAATCTGTAAAGAAGAAGGGGTGATTTTCTTTTGTGATGCTACGCAGTCTTTTGGTAAAGTGCCGTTAAATCCCCGAAAAACCGGCATCCATATGATGGCGCTATCTGCCCATAAGAGCTACGGGCCGAAAGGTGTCGGGGCGCTGTATTGCTCCGGCAGGGCTCCCAGAATCCGGTTTATCCCCTTATTGCATGGTGGAGGGCAGGAGGGAGGATTGCGTTCCGGCACGCACAATGTACCCGCTATCGTGGGATTTGGTCAGGTGGCGAGGTGGATGCAAAGCGCGCGTGAGGAGGTATTGGAACACTTGTTGTCCCTGCAGAGCCGGCTTGAATCCGGTTTGCGGGAACGCATCGAGGGGGTGGTCATTCATGGAAGCAACACCCCGCGACTTCCCCATATCACCAATGTGTCCTTTCAGGATATAGATACCAAGTTGTTTACAGAAACCTTAAGCCAGCATCTCGCTTTTTCGACCGGTTCGGCATGCAATACCCACACTTTGGAACCCAGTCATGTGTTATTGGCGATGGGTATCAGTGGTGCCATGGCGCACAATGCTGTACGGTTGAGTTACGGATATCCGGTCACCATCCGGGACATGGATCGCGTACTCCTCCTTCTGGAAAAAGCCGTACAAATCGCACGTCGAAAAAACACTCCCTTTCCTCTTGATGGTCCCGGTGGGGATCAGGTGTTGTGGGAATAGGAAAGCTCGAACTTCGCAAATGAATCAATAGTCTTTTCCTTTGGCAGTTTGCATTCCGGTTGACGAAATAGAAGGCCAATAGCTTCCCAAAACACAATTGCCTACTTTGAATTATTGCAAGAAAACGATATTTCTCCTCAATCCTTTGAATCCGGCACGCTCGACGGGTGTGCCTTTAAACTGCTGCTTAAAAGTGGGTTTAACCATTTCATACCAGTCCTCCGTCGTCCAGGAAAGGAAGTCTCCCTGTGGATGGAAGGCAGGCTCTTGGTGTGGGGTGGAAAACCGGTTCCATGGACACACTTCCTGGCAAATATCACACCCAAACACCCATTGTTCCATTTTGCCCTGAAAGACATCCGGGATGGGGTGCTTATGTTTGAGTTCGATAGTGGCGTAGGAGATGCACTTGCTTCCGTCGAGGAGGTATCCTTCTTGGGCGATGGCTCCCGTGGGACACGCATCGATACAGCGTCGACAGCGACCGCAATAATCCTTGATGGGCTGGTCTGCTAATAGAGGCAAATCGACAATCAGCTCGGCGAGAAATACATACGAACCATATTTTGGATGGATGAGCAACGTGTTTTTCCCCTGCCATCCAAGTCCGCTCCTGGCGGCCCATTGGCGTTCTAAGACCGGTGCGGAATCTACAAAGTAGCGGCCTTCGATGGGGCCAATTCTCTCGCGCAAAGCCTCGAGGAGCTGCCGGAGTTTGTCTTTGATGACGTAATGGTAATCTTTGCCGTAGGCGTAGGAAGCGACCTTGGGTGCGTCGCGGTGAAGGGGTTTTCTGGTCGTGTAGTAATTGTACGCAAAGCTGATAATACTCCGGGCCCCGGGGACCAACAGGGCGGGATTGAGCCGCTTCTCTTTGTGGTTTTCGAGGTAGCTCATCCGCCCATGCCTTCCGGCATTCAACCAAGCGTCCAATTTTCGCCGGTAGGAATCCCCGATATAGGTGGCTTCTGAGATTCCGACATGTAAAAAACCCGCTTCTCGTGCGAGCGTTTTGACAAGACGCGTGGCTTGTTGCTTATTCATGATGTTCTTTTAGACGATTTGCAACTTGGCAAATTTAAGCATGAGGCGTTTGGGTTCTCCTCCGACATCTTCAAAACGGATGGTGGCGACGCGTTTGTCCCTGCTTCCATCTACGGAGAGGACTTTGCCTTTGCCAAATTTGAGGTGGAGTACCTGTTGTCCTTTTGCGATTTTATCCGAAGGGCTGGGCCGAAAGTTGCTTGTATCGATTTTGGGGGAAGGCCGGGCTGAGGACCTTGGTGAGCGGTTAAAATGACCACTTACTCTTCCCTTTGGACTGGCGTCATAAGTGTTGTATCCCTTGCCCGGGGCTTCCCCTATGACCTTCACTTTGGGAGTAGGAGCATCGATGTGTTCTTCCGGCAGCTCCTCCAAAAAGCGACTGGGGTCGTTGTAGCGTATTTGCCCGTATTGATACCGGCTCTTCGCATGCGACAGGGTCAGCAGTCGCTTCGAACGCGTGACAGCGACGTAGAATAAACGTCGCTCTTCGTCAATTTGGGAAGGATCGTTGAGGGTCATGAAGGAAGGGAAGATATTCTCTTCCATCCCCACCACAAAGATGGCTTCAAATTCGAGTCCCTTAGCAGAATGGATGGTCATCAAGGTGACGTAATCGTCCTCATTGTTGGCCTGATCCAAGTCGGTCATCAGAGCGACATTCTGGAGGTAGCTGCTCAGTGACTTGTTGGCGACTTCGCCTCCTTCTCCGATTTCATCCGCTTCGACAAATTCCTTAATCCCATCCAACAAGGCGTACATATTTTGCAAGCGGTTGACCCCTTCGATGCTGGTATCTTGTTTGAGCAACTTCTCCAATCCCGAAAGCTTGGAGGCTTCCAGTGCGACCTGATAAGCGTTGCTCTCCTTAGCCATGCCTTGTAAATGCCGGATGATTTGGACAAATTCTTTGATAGAGGATGTCGTCCTGGGGGGAAGTTGCAATTCGGTCAAAGCCCTCCACGTACTGATTTCGTTTTTGTTGGCGTAATCGAGCATCTTGTCGAGGGAGGTCTTGCCGATGCCCCTCCGGGGATAATTGATCGATCGCTTGAGGGCTTCACTGTCATTTTCATTGACGACCAACCTCAGGTAAGCCAACAGATCCTTGACTTCCTTCCGTTGGAAAAAGCTCAACCCACCAAATATTTTGTAGGGGATATTGGCTTTGCGCAGGTGCTCTTCAAAGGCCCTCGACTGGGCATTGGTGCGGTAGAGAATCGCCATCTCTTTGTATTCGATATAGTGCCGGTTTCTGTATTCCTGAATGAGGCCGGCTACGCGTTTGGCCTCCTCCGTATCGGTCAGTGCTCTGAGGATTTTGACCTTGGGCCCCTCGGTCTTATCGGTCCAAATCTTTTTCTTAATCTGCTTTTTATTGTAGCTGATCAGGTGATTGGCGCTGTTGACAATGTGGATGGTCGAACGGTAGTTTTGTTCTAATTTGATGACTTTGACGTCTTGGTATTCGCTTTGAAAATCCAATATATTGGAGATGTCTGCTCCTCGAAAAGCATAGATACTCTGGGCGTCGTCCCCGACAATACAGACATTTTGTTTGCTTTCCGGATAGCGCGACAACATTTTCAGGATGGCGTATTGCAGGAAGTTGGTATCTTGAAACTCATCCACCAGGATGTATTGAAATTGCGCTTGATACTTTTCTTTGACTCCTTCGGGGTTGTCCCGAAGCAAATAGTAAAACTTGTAGAGCAAATCATCAAAATCCATCGCCCCCGCGCGCTCACAACGCTTGACGTAACGCTCATAAATGACGTGGATATACGGTCGTCGGCTCATTTGGTCCCGGCTGCGGATGCGCTCATCTTTGGCGTATTGTTCCGGAGAAATGAGCTGGGTTTTGGCTGCAGAAATGCGGGCTCTGACTCCGTTGACATTGTAGGTGTTTTTGTCGAGTTTCATCTCTTTGATAATCTCGTTGAGGACACTCTTCGAATCTTCGGTATCGTAAATGGTAAAATCCGAAGGATATCCGATTTTATCCGACTCCCGCCGCAATATCCGGGCAAATACGCTGTGGAACGTCCCCATCCAAAGACTGTTCGAACGCGAACCCGCGATATCCACAATTCGTTCCTTCATCTCTCGAGCCGCTTTATTGGTAAAGGTAAGGGCGAGTACGTTCCAGGGGGCGACACCACTGTTGAGCAAGTGGGCGATCCGGTAGGTGAGTACCCGGGTTTTGCCCGACCCCGGCCCGGCAATGACCATCACCGGACCTTCCAGAGTAGTGACAGCTTCCCGTTGCGAATCATTGAGTTGGTTGAGATATTCTGACATGGATATGTATGGTTGTAAATATGTTTTTAGTTGCACGAGTGGCTTCAAGAGCCGGCTTCCTGTAATGCAAAGATGACGCGTTTTCTAAGAAGGGATAAAATTACGAATAATTTGTATATGAAAATCAGAGAGTCGTTGAGAGGAAATCCCATATTCTTCTACCTGTGATTGTATTGCCTCCAAATAGCTTTGAGCAGAACCACCGGCAATACCACGAGTCCTGCAATGGCGGCGGTATAAAAGAAGATGAGTTGGGTATTCATATACCGGGCCAGGCTCCACATAGCTTCCGGGGCTTGATGGGCGAACATTTCATAAAACCCCACGTCCTTTATGAATGTGGCCACCCCACTAAAATAGCGAACCATCATCAAAAGCAGGATGATACCCATCAATAATGCTGCCGTCTTTGATCGTATCCCTTGCAGATAGGGGATGTGGCGATAGAGGAAAATCATACGTGCTATCTGTACGGCTACCACAATGCCGAGAAAATTTTCAAAAAGAATAGGGTAGTTGACATGGTACCGCCACACGGGCAAGAGTACAAGGAGGGCAATGATGACGGCGGCAACCCAAGAGATTCCCTCGAAAAGCCAGCGGTTTAAGATTGGGTTGAGATCGGAAGACGTGGAGTGGTTTGGCATATTAATATTGCATTTATGATGCCTTTCGGAGGTACATCGCTATGACCAACGACAATAGCACCCAAAAGGTTCTTTGATATTATCCCGGTACAAAGGTATTCTATCTCAACAAGAATACGGAACTTTTTTAGCACGTGTGTGTCCCCGCATATCAAATAGCAGACATTTTATCATTTCTGTTGCCCCGGAAACCTTAATTTTTACAATCAATGGATATCTTTGAGCCCGTTGTTGTATCTGTGGCCGGCAAATCGACGATTTCATGACAGACCCCAAAGACATCCATTTATGAAATATTCCCTTATTCTGCTCTTCGTTTTGATCACTTTGTTTGGGGTGAATCGGGCTGCAGCAATGCCGGATTCGATTCCGACTCAGCCTAAGCGACATATAGGCAAGACCCTCCTCCCCATTGTGTTTTATCTCCCGGAGACAGGGTGGGCATTTGGTGGGTTGGGGCAGACTTCTTTTCGATGGCAAAATGAGCCGCAAAGTAGCCGTCCCTCACAGGTGATTTTGGCGGCGGCATACACTTTAAAGAGGCAGATTCTGTTGTATTCGTCCTATCAACTGTACTTTAAGGAGGAGCGATACAGGCTCATTGGGGAACTCGGTTATTACCGCTATTTTTATCCCTTTTACGGCATTGGGCCCGGCACCAAACTTGAAGACCGGGAGTATTACCGGGTCAACTTTCCCCGGTTTTACAACCGCTTCATCACCCGGATAGGGCGAGGCCATTTTCTTGGATTCGGCTTCAAATACGATTATTTTGATATCGTTCATATCGTCCCGGGTGGGATAGTGGACAGAGGGCCATGGTTTGGGAAAAAGGGTGGACATGCCCTGGCTGGTACCATTTCATACCTGCAAGACCTGAGGAATCATCTGTATTACCCCACGCGGGGGCGTTATCTGGACTTACGCTTGGAGGGGGCGCGAGCCGGATGGTTGTCTTCGGAGAGTTATCTTAAGGCTATTCTCGATGCGCGTATCTATATTCCCTTGGGCGACAGGGCGGTGCTGGCGTTGCAATACTACGAGGCGTGGGCGTCGGAGCGCACCCCGTTTTATTATCTGCCATATATCTCAGCGACACCGGGCATCGCGCGCGGCATCCGGGATCGAAGGTATATGGATCGACATATTTTAAATCTCCAGCCGGAGGTGAGATTTCCCATCTACCGTCGCCTTTATGGGGTGATTTTTGGCTCAGGGACGCAAGTGGGAAAACGATGGAGCCGACAGAGTATCAAATGGGCAGGAGGTGCCGGGTTGAGGTATGTGGTGGACAGGGTAGAGCAGACTCGTATGCGCCTCGATATCGCCGGTAATCGCGAGGGCCTCAACTTTTATCTCACTTTCAACGAAGCATTTTGATGGAAATGTCAATCATCATCCCCACCTACAACGAGGCAGCCAATCTCCGTATCCTGCTCCCTTATCTCGTGGATTTGTGTGCTGACAAAAAGATTACTATCGCGGTGGCCGATTCGCCCCTTTCTGATGATGATTCCGGGCGGGTGTGTAGCAGGTATGAAATGGTGGATTATATGCGCTGTCCCGGCTTTGGACGTGCCAAACAGATGAATTATGGCGCTTTTAAATCCCGAGGCGATGTCCTTTTGTTTCTCCATGCGGACGTCCGGCCTCCCTTTGATTTTTGTGAACAAGTCTTTCGTGTAATCTCCGGAGGATACAAAATGGGATTTTTTGCCTATCGCTTTGACCGGGAGCGATGGCTATTGCGGGTAAACAGTCATTTTACGACAAGAGATGGGTTTTTTGCCGGTGGGGGAGACCAATGCCAGTTTTTCTCCCGGGAAGTATTCGAATCCTTGGGGGGATACGACGAACAGTATTGCATTATGGAGGATTTTCATATGATCGACCGCATTCGAAAAGCCCAAATACCCTATACCGTTATCCCCTCCAAAGCATTGGTGAGTGCGAGGAAGTACGAGGCCCATTCGTGGCTGAAAGTCAACCTCATCAATCTCTATGTCTTTTTGCGGTACAAATGGGGTACCCCTCCGGACCACCTTCGACAAATGTACCGGTCCTTGTTGCGAGAAGGATTATAGTGTTCCGCGCAAGAAGTAAATATACATAGTGCCCGCCAGAAAAGTGCTTATTTTTATGACTGAAGGGAGTAAGGTCGGGGTGGTTATCATGTAGGAAATATGAACTCACTCGAAATTTTGCCTTGTCAGTTGATTTTTTGA
>JALWRC010000089.1 GCA_027080725.1 Saprospiraceae bacterium | reverse complement strand
CCTACAGCATTACGTAAATTTTTCGTATCTTTAAGCAACCTATTATACAGGATACAGGATACAGGATACAGGATACAGGATACAGGATACAGGATACAGGATACAGGATACAGGATACAGGATACCCTTCTCAGGTTAAGTTATACGGTCCTTAGGATAGGACTTCTACTGATAGTAAAAGAAGCATTTGTCTTACGGGATGTGCATTTCATCAAATATAAAAATCATACGGGAGGCCTCCGCCCTGCGGACCCTCCGTTTTGGTGACTGCCTTGAACACACCGGAGAATCCCTAATGTGGTCTGTCCATTTAGGATTGACAGATTACATATGTGTATAAAAACCCCGCCGGCAGGCATTTGGACATGCACACCGCCGGACGGGATCCTTTAAAATAACTTACAAAATTACAAAAAAATGAAAAAGATATTATATGCATTTATGCTATGTTTTGGGCTTATATCTCTATTTTATTCCTGTCAGAAAGAAATTAGGAATGTAAATAATGAAGAGGCAACACCTCAGAGCTATTTGAAGAACACGGGAGACATAAATTCGTTTGCTGAGGCCTTAGAAAAAGAAGGAATCAGATTTGTGCCAAGGAGTAATAACTCATCCAGCTCAGAACCATTAACCCGTTGCAATCCAGGTGTAGATAGTTGCTCCTACTTGGGTTTGGTGAGAGACTCCGTTAGTACACCTTGTAAAGCCGAAGTGACCTATGATTTATGGTGGTGCCCGGGCAGCAATAGAATGGTGATTGAGAATTTTGACGTGGCTCCCAATTTTAGTGATACCAGTTGTGGTGCCACATTTAGAAGATGGAATTATTTGGCAGATTCTAGTACTTTTTCAGACTGGTTAATTTCTAAGGACTCTTTTGCGTATTGGGCATCGTTGGAGGCTGAAGCAAGAGCAGCCAAGGTATTTGCAAGCTTTTTTGGATACAACTGTCCAAACGCTCTCGCTAATACAGAGTTTTATCGACAAAGGTGTTATCGGACCTGCTTTAAGTTAGTTTGGCCACCTGATCCTTTTGCCTTTAAACTTACTAAAATTATTTGCGGAACATCTTGTTGCAAGAGAACAAGAACATTTTGCATTAATTCCAATGGAGATTTAGAAATTAGCAATCCTGTGTTTGAAGTGCATAATGGAGAATTTTGTGAGCCTGCACATGTTGGTGGGGAAAATTGTTCAGGATTTTTGTTTGGAACTTGTGATCAACCATGTGGGCCACCGCAGTAAGTCATTTTCATAAACTGAGGAAATCAGTTTCCTCAGTTTATTTTTATTTTATAACTCATAACCCTACTAAATTAATCGTATGAAAAAATTAATCATTACCACTTTTTATGGCATCATCCTATTATTAATCACTCAAAGTATAATGGGGCAGAGACCAACGGCCTACCGGCCATACGATTTTGAAAATTACACCCCCCAATGGAAGCATGTTATTTACGATAGTAGCATAGTGGGCTGGCAAGATAAGTCTGATAATAATATGCTTTATCCGCACAACGGTTGGAGTCACCTTGTCACTCCTACCTATGCCAGATTGTATTATAATCATTTAGTAGATGGAGACTATTTATACATCTATTCGTTGGTTTTTCGCAATGTTTTTCAAGGAGCTTATATCGAAAAGCTCAACTTAAACACGGGACAGCATGTGTGGGACAATCACTTCGACCGTAGAGATAATAACAGGAGAGAGTTTCCTTATTTTATATACGAAAACAAAAACGAAGAGATAAACGTCATAGGCGCACGCCAACATACCCCCGACTCTACACTATTGCCTTATCCCCTCTGGTACAAGGCAGATGTTTTTTCACGTTCCTATGATAATTCAGATGGCACTTTAGTACAATATACCTATGCTGACAATGATGACACTTCAGCTGTACCCATTGCACATTTTTTTAACTACCTTCCATCAGTGAAAACCCATTTGTTTCCCTATGACAGTTTGTATCAATTTGTCTATTCTAATGTGGGTAATGATAACGTTTTATCTTACTGCAATTATATTGTGGATAGGCGGGGGCATCTTGTAAGACAAGAACAGTGTAATAAATATTATATGAGTCATCCTAAGTACCAAGTTAATGCATATGAAAATGCTAAAGTGGATTTGGACACTTTTGTCAGCTTGGTACATACTATAAAAAATAAAAAGGATAAGTTGAAATATTTTGATTTAAACATGTTGATACTCAATCGGGATATGGATTCTTTGCATTTTATCGACCTCAAACCGATGGTAAACCCCGCAATCGATTATAAATTGAGTTATATTGACAGGGATTATTTTATTGTCAGAGGATTCAACAAACGCGAAGACAATGGCTCTTACTACGATGTTGAGCAGTTTTACCTGTTTGAGATAACCGGCCGTCTGTTGGAGAAAGTAGAGATCCTTCACAACCAATACGAAGTATTAAATCATCGGGTATCCGTACCTACAAAATTAAAGTACGATATTGGGATGCTTCTTTGTACATCTGAAACCAGATATGATTCGACTTCATATGTGGGATTTTACAAATCAGATGGAAAAGGACACCTCCAAAAGGTAAAGGAGTTGGATGTCGTACAAAAAAATAATTATATAGATCCCACCGAGCTAATACAATTAGGAAATGGAGATATTGTTTTTTATCATACTCATTACAACTTTGATTTGAAAGATAAGCTTAAAAATACAGGAGCTTGCATCTTGAGCCTGATCCCCGCAAAGGACTTACAATTATCCAATAGTGTGTCTAATCCAAAAACTATTGAAGCCGATGCCATGAGCCTTACCCCTAATCCTGCGTCGGAAGAGTTGGCCGTGCAGTTTTCTCGCCCGTTGACAGGAAAAATAACTATCGTAGATATTTTAGGGAAAACAGTACTCTCTAAAAAAGTAAAAAACAGAAGAGTAATAAAATTACGACTAAACAACTTACCAAATGGAGAATATGTATTGAGCATTCAAACTGAACAAGGATCAAAGATATCCAGGATATTTACAGTGTTTTAAAGAAATGTTGACAAAAGATTGAGCATTCACAAAATGTTTTACTAAATCGAAGTAGTAAGTTCAGTGTTCCGGAAACAGAGTTCGTGCCTTATTAAGCATATCTATCTTTCTCTGAATCTAAGCTCTCAAATAGGAGATATGCTCTTAACTTAGCCCACGGTTTTAACCGTGGGATGATTGATGCAGCCTGATATATGGAATGGTTTTAACCATTTTTATGTTTGGGATAACGGGCTCCAAAGACCTGCCGGAAGACATGGTGAAGCTTAGCATGAGTGTTTATCCATCATTGGCGGAACAGGACCTCCATATCTCCTTCTCCGATCCCTTTACCGGCAGGCTGGTGATGACAGACCTCTCCGGCAAGGAGGTTAAAAGGTGGTCTGTCCGCCACCGGAAGCATGTGGAAGAGACGGTATCGGACTTGTCCCCAGGATTTTATATCTTGTCGGCCGGTAGTTTTGATGGAAGCCAGCCTTCTGTCTCGAGGTATTTTGTTAAAAAGTGATGGTGGGCGAATAAACCGGGGAGGGGTGGACAAACAATCTCCTTCAATTCCCAAAAAATCACCCCTCCAATGGCGATATAACACATTTGTCACGGACTAATATGTTAAATTTTCGAGGAAAACACACAAAAAACTTGTTTTTACGAATAAAGTGTCGTAGCTTTACCCCATAATTCTAATAAAGCACCCATACCATGCGCTGCAACCACACGGATATTGCCTCTTCTGACCGCATCCGATTTGACGGAGAAACCGGTGTTTTTACGGGGTGGATACCTACAGCATTACGTAAATTTTTCGTAACTTTAAGCAACCAATTTTACAGGATACAGGATACAGGATACAGGATACAGGATACAGGATACAGGATACAGGATACAGGATGCCCTTCTCACGTTAAGTTATACGGTCCTTAGCACAGGACTTCTACTGATAGTAAAAGAAGCATATGTCTTACGGAATGTGCATTTCATCAAATATAAAAATCATACGGGAGGCTTCCGCCCTGCGGATCCTCCATTTTGGTAAGCATGGTGAGCACACCGGAGAATCCCTAATGTGGTCTGTCCATTTAGGATTGACAGAGCACTTATAAATGTAAAAACCCCGCCGGCAGGCATTTGGAGATGCACACCGCCGGACGGGATCTTTAAAAATAAAATAAATTAAAATGAAAAAGATATTAATTTTAGTAGCACTTTTAACTACAATTGGCATAACTACCCAGTCATCTGTATTTTTGAAATACAAGAATGATGAGCGTAAACTAGATTTTCCGGAGTATTCCGAAACGATGAACAGAAATGCTTGTACTTGTCAAGTTTCCTGTTGGGGAGTGAGATGTTGTAATGATTGCCCAGATGGAGGTGGGTGTTCTTGTGCCTGTATTGGATGGAGAAACTGTGCATGCTCATCATGTAAAATGGATTTTGACTTGCCACAACAATTGAAACGCAACAAAGGCAGGATAATATTAAGTCTGTCTAAAGATGGATATGAAGAATTGAGAGATTTTTGTTATTTCTTAGTTAATTTAGAGAACAATGATCAAACACTTGTCATTGCAAAAAAAATTGCGGAAGAAGTCACTGCATTAGGTTCCAATGACTTTAATAGAGCATTATCTCTTAAGACTGAAATTGCTGATAAGTTAAGTCAATTACCCCAGAAGGATAAATCAATAATCAATCGTTACTTAAAGGAGGTTAATGCACCGGAATCTTATTACCTTTAATCGTATTGCTCTCTTCCTAGCAAGATAATATGGTTAGGTGCAGGTCATTTATATTACTTCATAATTTATTCGAATGGAAGAACTCAGTAGGGCCAATTTATTGGGTTCTTCCATTATATTAATCCACTAATAATAAAAAATATGAGAAAAAAGATACTTCTTTTATCGCTGCTAGCTGTTATTTCTTGTTCACTCCCACATAAGGAGGTACGAACCATATCCAAGGCTCAAATATCCCCAACTAAGAAATTACTTTTTGTAAAGTATGAAGTGATTTCCACTGTTTTTGAAGAACCAAGTAAACTGGTGGTTATGTCATTGGGAGAGCTTTATGCTGATGATGTAGAGTCATTATTTAGATGGAACTACGATACAGATGAAAAAATAGACATTCCCGAAGGGTCTAATTATGTCACTTTTCCTCCTGGGATGATGGACAAAACTGGTAATGTTATTCAGATAAACTATTTAGAAAAAACACTTACTCAAAGAGAGAACTTATATGGTAGTTATCTCTTAACAAAAGAAAGGGTTCCAAAGTTTAATTGGAAGATTACCGGAAAGAAAGGTAAAACATCTGGTATGCCTGCCTTTCAAGCAAAATGCTCATTTAGAGGAAGAGACTACATTGCTTGGTTTACCCCCAAGATTCCCGTTAATAGCGGTCCATGGAAGTTTTCTGGACTACCTGGGCTGATACTGGATGTTTATGATAATCAAAATAAGTTTCGCTTTCGTGCAAAAACAATTGAATATCCATTTGATGGCCCAATCCAAATGATTTCATTTTCAAAAGAGGAACAATTAGATTGGGAAGAATTTACGACCATTGGGGAAAAGCTAAAAGATAAGATAAGAAGAAAAAATTTGGCAACAAGTAAAGATAATAATGGGGTGATGACGGTAGAAGTTTTTGAGCAAGTTAGACAGGAGCTTTTTGATACATTATCATACCATTAAGTCTTGTAAAGTGCAAAAAATTCATTGTATTCTTCTTTTTTTTATAATTGGATGGTTAAGTGCTCAGGATATCGAAGAACTTAATGGTTACATAAAAAATACAGACAATGCGGCCATTCCATTTGCTTTGGTGGCTGTATTATCAGATGTAGATTCTTCTTTTTTGGCCACTGCTCAAACCTCTGAAAACGGATATTTTACGATTTCATACCCCTCCTCCCTTCCAGAAAAATATATATTATGGGTGACGCATCTAACCTACAAAGAAAAATACCTGACGCACTTTCAAAATGGAGATACGATATGGTTGCAACATGCCGATTTTAAAATCAACAAAGTACTTGTACTCGGGGACCCTCCACAGGTAAAGAAGCCGGACACCATTACGATTAATGTCCGTCATTTCAGAGACAGCACAGAGCAAAAAGTAGACGAATTGCTTGGCAAACTCCCCGGAATAAACGTGGATAGAAGTACGGGAGATGTCAAGGTCGGTGGACAAAATATAGAAACCATCCTTCTCGAAGGGGATGATGTAACAGAAACCAATTATAAAAAAATCACTACCGGTATGCCTGCGGATGCAGTCCATAAAGTTCAAATCTTGTACCGCTACCAATCCGGAGAAGTAGAGGATGAAACGCCATCGATTGCTCTAAATATGTTGCTGGATTCTGCATATATTCATAAAATTTACGGCGCTGCACAAGTTGGTCTGGGGTATAAACATTTAAATAGCCATGCCTTGGATTTGTTTTATGTGTCGAAAAAGGTCAAGGCTATCTCTTTTGCAGGTTATGATAACACAGGAGACCAACGGTATCCCTTTTTGCTTTCGGAAAATGAACAATCCGGCAAGTTCTATCTACCCAAAATGTACTCCGATCTTCGCATGAAAGAATACCACCCATTGAACACTTCCAACACCCGGCTCACCGGCATTGAAGACAAATACTTGGTCGATAAATTGCATTTGAGTACAAACTTCCAATCATTGTATAAATGGGGCCGTGCAAATAAGCTGTACTTGACATTGGAATATGCCAAATTGAGAAGCGCGCTCGTTAGAGATAGATATTTCTTCGATCCGGTGCAGCGTATCCAAGCGACCTCCGATGATATTATTAAGAATAACCCAATGATATGGAAAGGGCGGTTTCGGCTCATTGAACATTTGGGAAAAGGGGCGGTGCTTAATGTTGCATTTCGCACAAAGAGCAGAAACATTGACGGATGTAAACGCATTCTTTCCAATACCTTTATCTCTTCAAACATGCTGTACAATAGTGCACGGTATCAAAGTGGGATTTTGTTTAATATCTTCAAAGAATGGGATAAAAAAAGTAGTCTTTCACTGAGAGTATTTGGCCATGCCTCCTCTTCGAAGGACCTTGCACTAATCGATGTTGACTCCGCAGAGAATACTTTCTCTTCTAATGTCAATCATCTAAGCCAACAAATCGATTATTCCTATCAAACCTGGTTAAGCGCATTAAAATACCGTTACAATTGGGGGAATAATACCATCTCTTCAGAATGGGGCTATGCTGTAGCCGCTCCCTCTTTTAAAACCCAGCTCCAATACACCTTTCGGTCTTCGTTGGAAACCGGTATTTGGGAAAATGACCTAAATCCGTCCTTTCATTATTTGAACTCCTCGCTTTCCTACAGTAAAACGATCAAGGAAAAATCTCAGTTCCAAATCAAAGGCCGGGTGTATTATCCCCTGTCCGGGCAATCTTACTTTAAACGAAATAATTTGTGGAGCACCTCAGTTGGCTGGAATTACCGTTTAAAGGGATTTAATTATCTACAACTGAACCTCCAGTACGGGTTTACTTTGCCTTCTTTAAGTTTTATGAGTGAGAAAGAGACCGCCATCGGGGTGAACGGACGGGCTTCATATCCCGGAAATTTGACCCCCAGAATCAATTCCAACGTATCCATTGGATTCCAAGGTTCAAAGGGTGATATTTTCTATTCTTTGAGTAGCAGTTACAATAAGATAAAGAGGCCTTTTATGACAGAATTGTCACAAGACACCCTAGGATTTCGTAGAGTAGCGTATATCGAAAAGACCAATACGCTGAATTACTGGGTATCAGAAGGACGAGTATCTGTTTACAATGACCATCTGAGATCATCCTTCGCGATAAATCCATCGATAACTTATTTTACCCAATCGCTTCTATTAAATTCCGTATTACGCGAGGACGGGCAACGGATATCGCAAGTGGACGCCTCCTGGAGTACTGTCTTTGATTTTCCGGTCAATTTTTTGGCAGGGATGACCTATACGCACTCGAAATATCTTTTTTCAGGTTTTGGGGCTTTCATAAGATGGAAAGCCTATACGGATTTTACCATTAAAATCAAGAAGCATAAACTTATCACTTCCTTGGATTATAACCAACTCTACAGTGACCGGAGTTTATCCAAACCGCTCAGTACATTCCTCCTCCTACACCTGTCCTATAAAGCCAAGTTTAAAAAGAAATACAGCATGAATGTACAAGTAAATAATATACTCAATGTAACAGAATATGTAGAGCAATCGAGTTACGGCTTGGTGCTCAATCAATACCGTTACCGGCTATTACCGAGAAGGGCGTGGGCCACATTTATATACAGTTTTTAATCGGCATGAAATGAGGTTTTATATCTTTACAGCGACGCAGTCATCAGCTCCCCTCTGTTTCTTGTGCTCCAGAAATATTATTAAAAAGTAAGTTTATGATTAAGAACTTAACCCTCCTAATTTTTGCTTCTTATCAGCACAGCAAGTTGTTCACTGCTGCACTTTTTGGGATGGTATCATTCCAAACTTAACTCGTTATAATTTAATACTTTAAGGCAATCACAGAAAAGGGTGATTAAGGTATGAGTTTGCCCTGGTTAACCTACCGCTTCAGTTGGACGGAAGAGATGATGTGTCCCAATTGCTCGATGAGATCTCTCTTTTGTTTTGAAGGAGAATACACGAACCCTGTTATATAGTAGAGCTTACCCTTCGTAGTGTCAATAATAGCTAATGCAATGGCCGGCCCACCAAAAAAATCCTTCACCGTATTCCAAATGGCACGCATCTCTATCGCATAATGCCCGTCCACCGTTTTGGTATAGAGGACAACGGGAAAGTTTTTGTCATCTATGACCACCCGGTCATCCGGTGTATCCGTAGTGACCAATTTCCCCAAATCATTAAACACGTTTATCATCCCTTCTTTGGAAACCTGATCTGCATTTTTATACCGGTACTGGGCGATCATGATGTTCATATTGATATCGAGATAATCCTTACGCAACCACAGGGTGTTTTTTTTCTTGACCGCCATATAATAGCCCTCCGGAATCTCCAATTTAAGACCGAACATCGAGTCTATTAATTCTGTCAGTCTCCTGTCTTCCCCCTCTACAAAAGCGCGGGAATGTATCAACTTTTGATCGTGCGGTCGAATGAGGTTGATGATGGAAGGGTACTGATCTTTTATTCGGGAGATGAGTTGTTTTTCGTCTTTACCCAATACGAGGATAATGATTTGGCCCTTCGCCCAAAGGTTCTTATAGATCCGGTTGGTAATCGAAGTATCAATTCTTGCTTTGTCGATGATGTGCCGGTCTACAAAGTTTTTTACAAATCGCACCGAAGAACGGGAAGTGTCCTTGGTAATCACCGGAATGATATAGGTGCGCAGACTTCTCTTATATTCATCTGCGGCGACAGCATTTGGGGTATGGTATCTCAAATCATATTGGGGCTCATCTTGAGGGGTAATGAGGTAGGATTTTTCAAATAGAGCACGCAATGTATCGCCCAGTGGACCCTTGACTTCGCTCTGGTCTGCAACTACGGTTATTCTATTGGGCTCCCCCATGGCCAACGGCTTAGGGTTGAATTTTTTGGAATCACAACCGGTTAGCACAAAAATAGAGGCCATCCAAAATATAATGTTGGTCCAATTCATCGGTGTAAACTTTTACTGTCTTCTAATTCTATTGGTCAGATACCCGTCTACTAATAGACATAGAATCCTTCCGGTTCAAATACAAGTACCCACAGACTCCGAAAAGGCCCTTTGATACCTTCAACTATGTAGATGCTACCATCGGGTTTATTGGTGTATCATTGTGATGAAAGGGACTGAACCGAAGGTCCAATTCACATTAATTGCAGGATAATATCATCCTCTGTTACTCCTTCAGCTTCTGCCTTATAATTTCTAACGATACGATGGCGCAACACATTCTGAGCAACGGCCTGTACATCTTCTATATCCGGGGAGTATTTGCCGTTGACCGCGGCACGGCATTTGGCTCCCAATATGAGGTATTGAGACGCTCGAGGGCCTGCGCCCCAACCCAAGTACTTATTAACCAAATCCGGAGAATGGTCGGTGTTTGGACGGGTGGAGGTCGCCAATTTGACCGCATAGGTGAGGACATTGTCCGGAACGGGTATTTTTCGCACTAATTTTTGGTAGTCGAGAATTTGTTCTCCTGTCAGAATGTGTTTTAGTGCTACCTGCTTATTGCCGGTGGTCTCTTTTACGATATGAATTTCTTCTTCGAGGCTGGGGTAGTCCAGGGTAATATTAAACATAAACCGGTCCAACTGCGCTTCCGGCAAAGGATAGGTCCCTTCCTGCTCAATTGGGTTTTGAGTTGCCAAAACAAAAAACGGTTTCGGTAGATGGTACTGCTTTCCGGATACCGTAACAGAGCGCTCTTGCATGGACTCCAACAGGGCCGCCTGCGTCTTGGGAGGTGTCCGGTTGATCTCATCTGCCAATACAATATTGGCGAAGATAGGGCCTTTATTGAAGGTGAACTTCCGGTTTTCGTCGAGAATTTCAGAGCCGGTTATATCAGAAGGCATTAGGTCCGGCGTAAACTGGATGCGTTTGAAATCCAAATCCAATACTTCTGAAATGGTGCTCACCAAAAGCGTTTTGGCAAGACCGGGAACCCCTACCAAAAGGGAGTGCCCATTGGCAAACAGGGATATCAAAACATCCTCTACTACTTGGTCCTGTCCAACAATAATCTTTGCTATCTCTTGACGCATGTCCTTATACGACTGTGCCAACAAATCTACCGCTTTAACATCTGATGTCTGTGTCATTTTTCTGTTTGATTTTTATAAATACACCGGTCCTGTATGGAGCACGAGGTTCTAAAAGTATGCAAATGTAAAACATTGAGTCGACTCACTAAAGGTTTATGATTGTCAAAATACCGGTTGAGCAAAGTGATAATTTTTTTTGCAGCTTAATTCGATAAGATTTTTTTGAGTGCACTCAACACCATGAGCACAAACGATTGATGTAGGCAGTATGTTTTGACTTTGAGGTATATTTTCACACACCATGCCAAAAGCTTGTGATTTTCAATCTTAAAAAGGGCGGTTGAAATGCCATTATAGAAGAATAAACCGTAACTTAGCCTTTGACGGAGAGAATGCTTTCCTGCATTAAAATTCTTACGGGATTTCTTATATTGACATCAAAAATATCTGATATGATACGAATATTGTATGCCACCGATTTTTCTCCTGCTGCCCAAAGTGCTCTGGACTATATCATTCATCTTGCCGGCGACCTGGGAGCCACGCTTGATGTCATCCATATATATAAAATTCCTCCTTTACATAGTGAAGCTGATTTTACCAATATGGATACCGTTTTGCAAGAAATCAAAGCAGCTGCAGAAGAGAAGTTGAACGAGTTGACCTCCGGTATTCCATCTGAAATCTTGAATACTTCCAGTGCTATATTCGGGATGTTTATTCCACAGGAAATCGTCTGCTATGCAGATAAAAACAATATCGATATGATCGCTCTGGGTGCCAAAGGCGAGCACAATGTACTCGAACATATGTTGGGTAGTGTCACCACACACACCATGCTATCTTCTCCTGTTCCTGTACTATCTATCCCGGACAAAGCGACGTATCGTGCAATTAAAAGGATTGCCTATGCCACAGACCTCAATCCGAAGTCTTTTCTACCCATAGCGACATTAAAAAAGATAGCGGACCGTTTGGGTGCCGAACTTCGTATCGTCAACGTCAAGAAGGACATCGATTTGCCGGATATGTCTGACAAAAGCTCATACATCTTAGAGAATATCAGTAATTTTCCGGTAGATATCATCGTCAACCCATCTGTGGAAGAAGGGCTCAATAACTACATTCAGACAAAGGAGGTGGATTGGTTGTCGCTATTTATTCCGAGGAGGAGGCTTTGGGAGCGTATCTTTCACCACAGCCTCTCCAAACAAATGTTTTTTCATGCACACGTTCCTTTGTTGATTTATAAGGAATAGGGTGGCCATTATTTAAAAGATGGCTCTGACTTGCATGGTGCCATTGTGAAAAACCTTGGAAGCTCCGGTTTTTCTCCCGTTGTAGTTGATTTTTAAGTACACATTTCCGGACAGTTTTCTATTCCATTGGCAAGACCAGAGATAGTTGTTTCCATCTTTTAAGCCATCGAGCATGATGAGCTCTAACGGCGTACCCGGGCTACCGGAATACCGTACAGATGCATACTCCATGTTTACGAGAAAAGACTGCTTTGCACTTTGTTTGATATTAACTTCTGCCGCGATAGATTGCTGTACGGTTTGTTCCGACAAGGGGCTTTCATTCTTTTTTTCGACAATAGACGCTATCAAACTGTATTTGAGCTTTCTTTGGGGTAAGTAATTTGCTCTTAGCTCCCCTTCGTTAAATCGTATCTTATAATCCCGGTCGTCAAATGCCTCAGAGTCCGCTTGTCTCCTTCCATATTTTGTGTCAGCCGTAAGGTCCAGATTGTTTCTCACATTCCAACGAAGCTTACCCGTCCACTCTTTGAGTTGATTTTGTTCATAACCGGTTACCAGTATGAGCCTTTGCCGGTTTTGGTCATATCCGATATGGATATCGTATTTGCTACCGGCGGGATTATACACCCAACGATTGCTCCAGGTATAAGACAATCGCACCAACAGAGAATCCACAATCTCTCCGGAAAAGGGATTGATTCTGTCCTTCCATTTATCCGATTTGCTCTTCTTGTCCGACCGGTAAATCGAGCGAAACGTCCAATTTAACCACGGGCGAAGCCTTTTTGTGCTCTCGATGGTTATCCATTTTGAAGGGTTAAAGGTCACCGCCTGTTGGAGGATGGTGCTGTTGGTTTGAATAAAATTATTATTGAATGCTCGCAGTTTGACATACCTCGCCGTATCAGAATACGGAGCCAATAAATACTCGTTGATCTGTGGTACGCCATCGTGATTAAAATCGGTAAAAATATACTGCCCTTCTCCGGGTTTTACCTCTACGAAAACAAATTCGAGCTTGGGTTCCTGTCCGGAGTTGAGTTCATACGTCCCATCGTAAAGCAACGCATCTTTCCACAGCCGTAGAGAGAGATGGTTTTTGCCCAAGAGGGTTTTACTATCGTTGGTGTTTTGTATCAGCCGCTCTTTCACATCGAGTTGGCGGTAACCGAGTTCGGTACTCCACCGGTTATGCTTGCCCAATACTCCTCCGAGTCTAAGGGAATATTGGTTAGATACGGAGGATACTTCCATTTGATTATTATCGGGGAGCCCGTCGATTCTCCGGGTGTAGGTAAAGCGGGTTTTTGCCGGGTTATTACCGCGGTTTTGGATATAGGATTCCAATTGGCGGAAGTAAAAACTCGAGGAAGTAAGGGTGTCGGTTGTATTTTCCACTCTGCGGTTGTCCTCAGATTCGAACCGCAATCCTGTCTCCCACTTTTTACCGGAATAAGAAATTCGGGCTTTGGGCGATAAAAAACGACTGGTTTCCGTCCGGTCCACTGCGTTCATGATGCCTCCGGAGGATTCTAATTGCCAGGGCCCCGTCGACCATTTCATGCCCCATGAATGTCTTCTTCCCTCATAAACTCCCGGGCGAAACAATCCACGCATTTGGTATGAAATCGTTTGCTTCACAGATTTGGATAAAACCACTTGAACTTGTGGCAAATGCTCATCATAGGTCGTATCCTGCTCCAAAGGTAGGTTCCAATACCGGTTGAACTCGATGTTTCTATAGGGATCTACGGTCGAAAAATTCTTACTCTGGTACCCATAACCCGCGTGCATTTTGATAGTCCATTTTTTGTAGATTGCATTCTCCCATGTCAAACCCGCTTCTGCGGCCATTCCGTTGTCATTGTCCTCATAAAGGCTCGAATACCTGTTGAGATCCAAATGACTAAACGCCACGCTTCCTGTCGTCTCCAGGTGTTTGGATATCGCATACGTTCCTCCCAGTTCGACCACCTGGTGGGTCGAAGGTGGCGTTATGCGAATCGCCGGTACATAATTGCCCTGAGGCAAACCGGTCTGAGGGTCGGGTGCCACCCAATAATAGACCCTTCCGTTGGCATCGGTTTTTAGAATCGAATAATCACCGGTACCCGGCGGGACTTCACTAAAACTGGCGGCATACTTTTGCTGTGTTGTTTGTCCAGGAGTATAAACCAATACCTGCGTATCCTTACGTATCCCACGTATGGTATAAAACGTGTCTCTGAGAACATACCCGATCCCGGATTGGGATTGCAATGGGTCAATCGGTCGTATGCTCGACAAGAGAATATCGCCTCTTTTTTCGGGTGCTTGACTCAGCATTGCTATGGCAGAGGAGTCAAAACTTCCTTGAAAATTGACGGAGGGTTTTCGGCTGTCGGTACGGCTGTATCCTTCGATATAAATACCGGATTTGTTGTTTTTCCATTGGGTCGAAGTCGTCATGACCGTGCGGGAATACTGTTGGTTGAGGTATTCGAATTCGACTATTATCCGGCTATTGATGGTCACGGGCCTGCGGATAGTAAAGGCAATTTCTCCGAGATTATAGTTCATGACATAATCCGCATCTTCCCCTCTCTGCAATGGTACGCCATCGTAATACACCTTTTCGCTCCCGGAGATGACTACGATAAATCGCTCCCCTTGATTGCCGGTGAGTTTATACGGCCCTTGGTTGCCTTCTTTGACTTCCAACTGCTGCTTTCTGTATTTTCCTTTTGATATAGCAAACTCTGCCTTGCTTGCTTCTTCCCATCCTCCCCGATTGGCTTTGGAATGAAAGGAGAGTCCCAAGAGTTTTCGATTGTAGCGGAGAAACCGGGCTTGTCCGGAATGACTGTTGTAATCTCCGGCCAATAACCGGTAGGGGCCCTTGCTCAACTCGATAAAAACCCGGTCGAAAGCACTCAACTGCTTGGTATTTCCTTCGGGTTGGATGGGCAATTTGTTGTCTGCAATGGCTCCTTTTATGTGAATCCCGTCCCCTATATCTCCTTGCATCGCCATATTAAAATCTGCATCATAGACGAGGTCTTGGTTGTTGCCTACAGAAATTCCTCTGGAAAAACTACCGGAATATTGGACGCCTTTGGAGCCAAAAACTCCCCCTTCCGCTACGGGATCCACCTGATAATCATAAATGTATTCGTTCTTCCGGCGGGCGGAAGTCAAGCGAGTGGTGTCAATATACCGATAGGTTTTTCCAATATAAAATGGCAATGTGCGATATTGGACAACGAGCAGACTATCCTTATGGAGGCAGATCGTATCTTCAAAAATCAGGGTATTGTCAACAATTTCATACCTGCAAAGCACCCGCTCCCCGTGTTTATACGACAACCTTACCGAACCGGGTATTAGGGTCAGGGTATCTATCACCATCGTCCGGGTCATCGGTAACACCTTTGTAGAATAGGGTAGGGTGTCGGGTATCTGTGTCAGGCCTGCTGTCGCACACAAGACGGTAAAAATGATGACTATTCCCCTTCCAATTCTCGCCATATCTATTTTCATACAATGAACGATGGTTTTGGGGCGTAGCGTATTGATGCGATTAGCAATAATTGGATAACTTATTGTAGCTTTGGGGGACAGAAACAAATCCGGCATGAATCGAAATGTTAATATTCCCAATCTACTCAGTGGGTTTCGCATCGTCGCTTTTCCCATCTTGATGTACCTCGCGTGGCAACAAAAAGAGACCCCGTTTGTGATACTTATCGCTATCAGTTTGTTTAGTGATCTCATCGATGGCAGTATCGCACGAAAGTGGAATATCGAAAGCAAATTGGGGGCTAAATTGGACTCCTACGGAGATTTTCTAACCATGATTGCTGCTCTTTATGCGGTTTACACTATGAAATGGGAGGAGTTAATCCCCTACAAAGGGATACTTTTTGTCTTTTTAGGGACCTACCTCCTTTTTCATGTGTTGGCCCTTGTGAAGTATCGGGGTTTGCCCTCCTTTCACTTATATTCATGGAAGATCACTGCGATCTTGTTAGGGGTTTATTTTTTTGTGGTTTTTCTTCACGGTATCGAACCCGTTTCATTTTACATCGTCATGACTATCGCCATTATTGCGAATATCGAAGAGATAATTTTAGTATTTATGCTACCCAAGCCTACTGTCAATCTGCGGGGTTTGTATTGGGTGCTCAAAGAGCGAAATGATCGCAAATAGTCTTGTGATGATAAGCATCGTGAGGTAACTCCCCAGGCATATTGCACTATTCAGGCCCCAAATCTATACTCTCTGACGTCTTTTGCGCAATATCCATGCACTGATAGCCCCGAGCACCAAGCCATAAGAAGGATAAAAAATAAACATCCTCAAATGATTGGGCAACCGGTATATCTGAGTGAGCTCCTTGCTGCTCAATCCGGCGTCTTTGGCATAAGCTATCAATACGTCAAAATACCCGGTATTGTAATACTTAAAAAACAAATAATGGGCGCCGGCCATCAAAGCCCCTGTGAGGAGCATTACAAAAAAACCGGTCTTTGCCCCGATTAATACCGGGTTTTGTGCTCCTACTGCCAGTGTCAGATTATCATCAACAGCATAGTAGATGGACCCAACTATAAATACAATCAATACAAAAGAGCTGATCCAGCCATATTCCAAATACTTTCCTTGAAGTCCGATATGGTATTCCGTAAATAGTCTCACCACCTCAAACAGGGCTATGAGCAGTGCATATCTCCATTCTACTTTCATGTCTTCCTTATTTACTTTTATTCCGATTTGACATGCAATGATATTACTATTCGGCCACAATTATTCTATTTTTTCAATAGATTTGCACTAAATTACAACTATTGGCATGAAGAAGAAAACAAAATTTATTCTCGCTGTTGTCGGTTTGCTCGTTATCATCCAGCTGTTTAGAGTGGACAAATCTATTCCTGAGACCGATCCGGCCGACCATTTCATACAGATCAATACTCCTCCTGAGCCCATCAAAAAAATGCTACAACAAGCGTGTTACGATTGTCATAGTTTTGAGACGAAGTGGCCCTGGTATTCCAATATTGCTCCGGTCTCCTGGTTGATAGGACACCATGTCGAAGAAGGGCGGGAGTATTTTAACTTTTCTACCTGGGGTAAATTGAGCCCAAAGAAAAAGAATCATTTGCTCGAAGAAATGGTCGAAGAAGTCGAAAAGAAAGAAATGCCGCTGGCGGGATATACGCTTCTGCACCCGGAAGCACGGCTTTCCGACGATCAACGAGCTCAACTGATGGAGTGGTTCAAATCCCTATAACATGGGCGTCAAGCCCGAATACCGGATGTATTATATCGCATGGGTTTTATCCGGCGAAGCGGCCCGGCATATCCGCAGGTTGCAGCAGTACGCCTGTGATACATTTGATTCCTGCAGGGCCATGCGCTCAACTCCGCATGTGACCATTGTTCCCCCATTTCACTACCCCGTTGTCAAGGAAGAAATATTGACGGATCTCGTAATGAAATGGTCGGCAACTTTGCCTTCTTTCGACTGGCAACTCGACGGCTTCCACCATTTCAAAAATCACACGATTTACGCACAAGCCAAAGGTCCTGTTGAGCTGCCTGTCTGGAGACGGAAATTGTTCGAAATACTGGGTAAAACTCCACACCGCGCTTCATTTGTGCCACATGTTACTATCGCCTTTAGAGATTTATCTCCTGAACGTTTTGTGGAGGCCTGGAGGTACTTCTCTGGGCTACCATTGCAGCTATCTTGCAGGCAAGATCATGTATCTGTCTTGCGCCACAATGGAGACCATTGGGAAGAATGTAGCAAGTTTTGTTTGGCATGAAATCGTCGACCAGCAACAAATCATAATAACGGTATGTTAAATTGACAGACAAATCCCCTTCACGTGTGACTAAATGGCACTAAAACAGGGTTTGGGACAATTGTTGTAGAGTTATTGTACAACACCGTTGGCCGGTGATGTCATACGGAGAACAGGATAGAATGATATTTTTCAAAGAAGAATAAAAGAGTTAGAAGTGAATTATAAAGATTACTACAAGATTTTGGGAGTTTTTAAGGATGCTACTCAGGATCAAATAAAGAAGGCTTATCGCAAACTGGCAAAAAAGTACCACCCGGATAAAAACAAAGGAAATGCTGCTGCCGAAGAGAAATTTAAAGAAATTGGTGAAGCGCATGCCGTACTGAGCGATCCGGAAAAGCGAAAAAAGTATGATCAATTGGGTGCCGACTGGGAGCAATACGAGCAATTCCAAAGAAGTGGTGGTGCTCGTGGAGGTCAAGGGTTTGATTGGTCCCAATACATGGGAGGACAAGGAGGACAATTTACCTTTGAGACCGGTGCAGGAGGGGGAGCCTTTTCTGACTTTTTCCGGACATTTTTCGGGGGTGCAGCCGGAGGAGATCCGTTTGGAGGAGGGAGAAGCCGTCGCTCTTCTTCGATGAGAGGGCAGAATTACCAATCTGTACTCAATATCGGTTTTGAAGAAGCGCTTAAAGGAGGCGAACACATTATTCAGCTCGACGGGAAGCGCCTTAAGCTGAAGATTAAACCCGGAGCGCGACACGGACAAAAAATACGCATTAGAGGCAAAGGTGGCCCGGGGATCAATGGAGGAACACCGGGTGATTTATACATCACCTACCATATCGCACTACCACCGGAATTCAAAGCGGAAGGAGAAGATCTATATGTCGATGCATTTGTGGATGTACCCACCGCTGTGTTAGGTGGTAAAGTCGCTGTTCCCACACCTGAGGGAAGCAAAGCACGGGTTAAAATACCTGCCGGAACCTCCTCGGGCAAGAAATTCAGATTGCGAGGAAAAGGTTTATTTAAGAAAGACGGCTCCAGGGGAGACTTATATGCGACATTGCAGATTAAAGTGCCTAAAGTCTTGTCAAAAGAGGAAAAAGCTCTCTATGAAAAACTCAGAGACCTCCAAAAATAATGTACTTTGTATTTTTATATTTGGTGAGCCACGCCCTCCTCTCCTATTACTAACAGCAGTTCTATGAAATGTGAAATATATATTGCGGACCACCGGAAAGTACAGATTGATTTAGAAGATCCCATACCCATCGGCATTCCCTTTAAAGACAGATCCCCGCTTAGATGCTTTGGAGCGCCTCCTCTTTCCTTTGACCCGCTTATTTCCGGAGATTTTACGGGGGCGATAGAAGCGGGTGCTCCGGTCAATTTTTATAACGTCAAGTGGAATCCACACGGCAATGGTACCCATACCGAATCAGTGCGGCATATCTCCAATTTGCCGGTATTTATCGGGGAGATCCCGGGCAAACAAATGTTTTTTGCTCGTCTGATTACTGTAAGACCCGAAGAAAACGACAAGGGAGATTTGGTGATTTCTTCGCTTCAAATGAAAGAAATACTATCCGGGTCTACTGATAACATCGAAGCACTCATTGTCCGCACTCTTCCCAATGCTCCTGCAAAAATGAATACAGATTATACCGATACCAATCCTCCATATTTTGACCCCAAAGCTTTGGACTTCGTGCGAGAATCAGGCATACATCATCTCCTGACAGACCTGCCTTCCGTCGATAGGGAACAAGATGGAGGCCAACTGGCTGCGCATAAGGCTTTTTGGAACTACCCTTCAAATCCCAGAACAACGGCCACTATTACCGAGCTGATTTACGTGCCGGATACCATTCCGGACGGTCTATACATGCTTTACCTCCAGATACTCCAAATCCAACTGGATGCTTGCCCGACCAGTCCTGTAATCTATGCCATCACCCAACCGGAAATCTGAGGGTTTGTATCATTGGATGGCCCTGTATTCTTGGTGTGCTATCGATTTTTGGCGAGATAAGCTTTGATATCCTCCTCCGTCCATAGTATTCTCTTCTCGATTTGGTCAAAGAGATAGAGGCGGTTATTTCGTGCATCTTTGGTAACAGGTTGGGAATGCTGTTTGATACTTTTCATCCAGTTGAAAGTGTGCTCTACCAAAGCTGGATTGCGGCTAATGATAAAGTTGGGATTGTCAAATGCGGTGAACACGGCATTCATATGTTTGGAAAGTACGAGTAAGGTGTTGTTGGTATGTGCGATTTCATTGTGGTAAAGCACAAAATCAGCAGAATGATCATTTGGCTCTGTTTTGTTGAGAACAAACTTCTTTCCGTGTTTAGCCATAGAGCAAACATGCTTCATCAACTTTCGCAACTCATCCAATAGCACAAGAGAATATTCCGGTTTTTCAAAGAGTCCACTTCTTAAAAAGGTCTTAATCTGATTGAGGGTATTATTGAGTATATTGATATTCCATAATTCGGTATTGGGCATTTTATAATAATTGTGAATGACGCCATCTATGTAAGGATCCAAATGTACAAATTCCGTAAACTCCTCTGCATTGTATTTTCTGTCGATATAACCCGGCAATTGCCAGGTCGTGTGGGCATATGAATAAAGCTTGAAGGCAGTAATGGGTTTGCTCATGTAGTAGTAGAAAAATGGAAGCTCTGCTGTGGCGTAATAAATCTCAATATCCGGTAGAAGCGCAAATTCTTCAACAATTTTGTGTAAAGGAGCGACATAATCTACAAAGCGTTTGATGGGATTATTTAGATAAGGAAAAAAAAACTCCACATTGGTCTTGCTGTCGATGACAAATTGGTCAAAGCTGATATGAAATCGCTGCATTACTGCAATGATTTCAGGTAAGGACAAAAGAGTGTCTCCTCTCACCTTTTTATAGATGTTAGCTCTTCCTACATGAAACAATTCTCCAAGTACATCAATAATGTCTTGCCTTCGTTCGGACGACTTGAATACGAGTTCTAGTAGTTTTTTTTGAATTTCAATGGCTTTTGTCTTATCCATTATCCCGGATTTAGACCCGTAAGTTACATACAAAAATTCAATTAGATGGGGTTTTTTGCTTAAAAACTGTTATACTTATAATTAATTCAAAATAAATGGGAAAAGAGAGAGGAGACCAATAAATAAGAATTTGGCCAGATTCAAGAAGTTGCTATGTGATCAAATTCTTCGTGATGTAAAATTTCTAAATACTCATTTACAACAACTTAAGGATATAGTTTTTTGTGCCATTGGACTTAAAACCTCACCAATAATAGCCCCTCTATTTGTGTGTAGACTTTAACTAAGTGTTCATATCTTGGATCACAGCGTTCTTCCACTGAGGGGGTGAAAATCAGTTGTATTTTAAAAAAGTGATAAATATCATCTTTCTAGTTGGTAGATGTCATGATTTGGGCATGGGATTGAAGATAACTTTGCCGAAAATATTTCACATGCTTTGGAGTATAGAGGACCTAAAAGGGAAAAAAGTAGGAGAAATCGTATCATCTGACATCCGCACTGCAGATGTATTTAAAGACTTTGGTATAGATTTTTGTTGCCGCGGAGAGCGTTTACTCGGTGAAGTATGCAAGGTAAAAGGAATTGAGCTTAAGTCCATTTTGCAATCCTTGGAGGAAGCGATGAGAGATACCAAAGGGCCAGTACATGACTATCAAAACTGGTCTGTATCCTTTTTGATTGACTTCATCAACAACACACATCATCCTTACGTAAGGTCCAGTCTTCCCATCTTATTGCAATATGGAGAAAAAGTCTACAATGCACATGGAAGTGCGCACGAGGAAACCTTTGAGGTATTACAAATATTACAATACTTTGAAGATGAGCTATTAAAACATTTGAAGCTGGAAGAAGAGGTTGACTTTATAATTCTAAAAAAGCTCATCCAAGATAATTCCTCTTCTTCAAAAACCTTGGTGACTCAATCCAAAAAAATTCTTCAGAACTTGCAAGATGATCATGTCGCAGTCGGAGACAAAATGTTAAGGTTAGAGAGAATAACCAACAATTTTATACCACCGGCAGACGCATGCAACACGTTCAAAGTATTCTACAAGAAACTATCCGAGTTTAGAGATGACTTGTTTAACCATATCCATCTCGAGAATAACATTTTATTTCAGAAAATCTCAAACTACATTCAATCCAATTATTAAACCACTTAATTTATCTGTTTATGAAAAGAATAATGTTATTATTGAGCGCTGTCTTGCTCTTTTCTCTTGTGAGTTGTGGAAGCGGAGGAGAGCAAAAATCATCTAAAACGCCCAAAGGAACCATCAAACAATCCAATGAGGCCATATCTCATCAGCAGAAAGCAGTTAAAAAAGAAATGCCGAAGGCACAAGAACCGGCCAAGGCTGCTACTGAGACTAAAAGCCTTGGAGTTGGTCCGATCACAGAAGATATCCAATTGGGCGCTCTCGATCAAGCGATGGCGACCAAAGGGGAGTCTATCTTTAAAACCAAATGCATGGTCTGTCACAAGCTGGACGTCAAAATTATTGGTCCTCCCTTGGGCTGTGTAACCAAAAAACGTTCCATCGCCTGGATTATGAATATGATTATGGCTCCGGACAAAATGATCAAGGAGGATCCCGAAGCTAAAAAGCTTTTGGAAGAGTATAAGACTCCAATGTCTAATATGGCTGTCAAAAAAGACGAAGCGAGAGCAGTTGTAGAGTATCTCAGGTCCAAATGTTAAAATGTCCGGAGCAGACACCATCTTATTCTAATTTAGTCAGCAAAGTGTTTTTCATATAAGTGGTTTAGGGTAGTCCTTCACAGGGCTGCCCTAAATTTTTTTGTATCGAAAGACCAAACAGTGCATAATCGCAAACCGCTGGATCCAATGGGAATATCTCTCTACAAAAGCGCGTAATTTCCTCTACCGCCGACCAATTTCTGGATTTAACTGTGAGCATCCCCAGTTGCCTTGCCGTCCTTTCGACATGTACATCCAGTGGGATCATTAGCCAGGCGGGATGGATTTTCTTCCACATGCCAAAGTCAACTCCAGCCGAGTCGCTCCTTACCATCCAACGAAGGAACATATTTAGTCTCTTACAGGTCGACCCCCTCACAGGGGTCGCCACGTGTTTTCTCGTCCTTTGTGGGGCGCTCTCTAAGCTAAAGAAAGAGGTATGAAATCCCGTCAAAGCATCCTTGATTTGGGGGGCTTCTCTCCGAATGTGGCGCACGAAAGCCTCCTCGAGACTATCGTGCCTTCGATAATACTGTTGTAAAAACTCCAAAAAGTATAACGTATCCGTATACTGAAAGGTCCTGTGCTTAAACTCCGCAAAACGTAGCCGGTCTTTCTCCTCGTGATTAACAATAAAATCATACGGCGCATTATCCATCAACTCAAACAATTCAATGGCTTTATTGATAATCGTTTTTCGCTGCCCCCAAGCGAGCATCGCCGTCCAAAATCCGGTTATTTCCCTGTCTTGAAGTCCATCGAACCTATGGGGCACCGAAATGGGGTCTCCCTCGATGAACGCAGAATTATTGTAGCGAACGATGTTCGCTTGGAGATAGGATTGGAGTTTTGCAGAATTCATCAATGAAATTTTACATGTACAGCAAAGGTAGAATCCTCTCGGCAATTCTTCTTCTGTCACATAATAAAAGTAATACTCTTGCGTTTTAATAATAGTGATTTTGAGAAAGTGTTATATGACGAAAAACCCTTTCTCCCCAGTGCTCCATACATCTTAACTCCACTCATATTTGTATCCATCGGGTATGAAATGAAATAGCATATTATTGCCTTTTAGTAACCAAAAAACACTACAAATGATTGCAACGGTACTACTGATTGTGATTTTGTTCATTACACTGTTAATTAAGCATAACCCTAAGTATCTATAAAGTATTACCCATAATATTTGGCTCAATTGGTTGCTTTTGCATATCGATAACAAGAGAGTTTGTTTATCAATAGTGTTGAACTCAAATCCCCATTACACATAATTTTAGTATAACCAAAGAATAAATGACCAATTTTTATTACAGATTTCAGGAAAAAACATAATTTTGCATGTCCCAATGCGCTTTTGGATGCATTTAGAATACCATCATTGTTAAACTCCCTTTTGACCCGATAATTAACACTATATGAAAACCGTGGAAAATATAAAACTAGACCACATTTCAGCAGAACGATTGCTGCAAATAAGTATGGTTCTAAAAACCATCGCCAATCCTGTCCGGCTAAAAATTGTTCTTATCTTGATACAGCAAGGAGAGTCTACGGTAGGAGATCTAAAGGAGCAACTCGATATCGAGCAGTCACTCTTATCTCACCATTTGAGCAACTTAAGGATGAATGGCGTTATTTCCACTAGAAAAGTTGGGCGAAGCATTTTCTGCCAAATACAAAAAGAGAGTGTGGTCAAAGTTCTGCATTGCTTGAACAACTGCCCTTCGAATAATAATGCCTAGTGCTCCGAGCAGAAAATAACTACACATATAAACTCGCTCTTTTCCCCTGACTCTTCGTTGCTCAAACAGTCATTATACTACGGCATAGCTCCCGTTTGAGAGCCTTGATTCAGAGAAAAATAGCTTCGGTTGCTATGTATATTTATTTCTTGTGCGGAGCACTAGTGCTCCACGCGAAAATAACTACAGTATAAAGTGTACAGACACAATGCATTGCGTCTTCTATCTTCCTCTGACTCTTCGTTGCTCAAACAGTCATTATGCTATGGCATAACTCCCGTTTGAGCGCCTCATGCCCCACTCAAAAAATAGGAGCAATGCCGTTAACATAGCCCACGGTTTTAACCATTTATCTCTTGTACACATAAAGAGCGAGTTTATATTGTATTTGTTTTGTTCCTGGCGCACAAGTACATCAAGAACAAAGTTTATCCAGAATTAGACGTAGCTATTTTTCTCCGTTGAAGTATGAGATACTAAAACAATCCTTTGAGATTGGCCTTTTGTTGCTATTAAAACGTTCAGTTTGTAATACGCACATTAATAAGAGCGTCTGACCATTTTATACGCGAGTTGTATAAGATAATCCTTATCTGGTTTATCGATTTTAAGCCCATCCAAAGAGCGGAGTGCTCGGTCCAAATACTCCGAAATAACTTGTTCCACTTCATTTTGGATATTGTATTTGTTGAAGATGGATACCACTTCATCAATTTTTTGGGGAGAGCGTTCTGTTGTTCTGTATAACTCCTTTAGGCGCTTCTGATCAGCGGGATTGCTCCTGTCACGCGCCATGATATACAGTTGGGTCTTTTTATTCTGATAGATGTCCCCGGATTGAATTTTCCCGGTTTTGTCCGCATTTCCAAAAACATCCAGCAAATCATCCTTAATCTGAAAGGCGATACCTATGTTTATGCCATATTCATAAAGCCGTTTGGTATTTTCCTCGCACGCACCTCCAATAATAGCCCCAATTACGAGTGCAGCACCGAGTAATACCGCCGTTTTATTTGTAATCATTTCAATGTAATCCTCCGCTGAGACCTCCAAATTCTCTTCGAAATCGATATCCATCTGCTGTCCTTCGCAGACAAATTGTGCCGTTTCATTAAAGATAGATAAGATTTTGCGCTGCTTGTCGAAGTCACTCAGGTGCTCGAGATGCTTGTATGCCAAGATAAGCATCACGTCACCGGATAAAATTGCCTGATTGGGGTTGTACTTGACATGGACGGTAGATTTGCCCCTTCTCAATCGCGCTTTGTCCATGATATCGTCATGGATAAGGCTAAAATTATGAAATAACTCTACGGACATGGAGGCCGAAAGCGCATCTTCGCATTTCTGCCCAAACATTTCACATCCCAACAGGGTAAATGAAGGACGGATGCGCTTTCCGCCCAATGACATAAAATACTTCAAGGGCTCATACAGCCTATCCGGTGTATTCATCCATTCGTAAGAAGACAAGTATTGTTCGAATAATTGCCGGTATGTTTCCAAACTTCTCAACATATATCTAAAAGTTTATGCGCAAATATACGCTTATTCCTTAGCTGCCCTTATCTTTGATTGTGATTCTTCACAAGCAGACACGTATTATATCTTATATCATTCTAAAAATCAACAATGACTCGACTGTCTTCCTTCTTCCTACTATTCACTCTGCTATCTGCTTGTCAAACAACTGCTCCACAACCTAAAGCAGAGATGTTAATTATAAACGGCAACGTGATGACCATGGATACAGCCTACCGTTCTGTAGATGCCATCGCCATTCGTGCAGGAAAAATACTCGCTCTGGGTACGTCCAAAGCACTAATGGAGTACTACAGAGGGGACAGCACCCAAATTCTGGATGTAAAGGGGGCTTTTGTTATGCCGGGCTTGATAGAGGGGCATGGCCATTTCCTGAGTATGGGAAAAAGTCTGACCAACTTGAACTTGCTGCATACCCGGAGCTGGGAGGAGATTGTCGATAGCGTCAAGGTACGTGTGGCCCGGGCAAAACCGGGCGAATGGATCTACGGACGAGGATGGCACCAGGAGAAATGGGACAAGCGCCCCATCCGAAATTACTTCGGATATCCCGACCATAGGGATTTAAGCGCTGTTTCTCCGGACAATCCCGTATTGCTCTCGCATGCTAGCGGGCATGCTTTGTTTGCCAATAAAAAGGCCATGGAGTTGGCCGGCATCAATAGTGAATCTCCTGATCCAGTAGGAGGAGCTATCCTGCGGTTTTCAGATGGAGCTCCTATCGGAGTATTCGAGGAGAATGCCATGTATCCGGTACAAAAGGCCTATCAAAAATACTTGAATAACAAAACACCGGCAGAGCGAGAACAAACCTTCAGAGACGCTGTTCTCCGGGCCTCGAAACATTGTTGGCAGTGGGGAATCACCTCTTTTCAGGATGCTGGAACGACTCCGGAGGAGTACCAGATGTATCAAAAATGGAAAGGAGAGGTCGGCGTACGATTGAATGTGATGCTTTTGGGCGAGCCCAAGAGGTTAAAACAAGCTTTAGACGCAGGGATTCTAAATGCCCAAAGCAATGCCGTCTCCTGCAACGCTATCAAAGCTTATTTTGATGGGGCCTTGGGCTCTTATGGTGCATGGATGTTGGAGTCCTACGCCGACAAACCGCACTATTTTGGCCAAAATACTACCCCCTTAGATACTTTGGAGGCACTTTCTGACTTGGCAGCCCAACACCGGCTGCAATTCTGCGTCCATGCTATTGGCGACCGGGCCAATCGTGCGGTCTTAGACCTCATCGAAGAAAAGTTGACAGCAGGGGTTTTAACGAAAGATCACCGCTGGCGTATCGAACACGCGCAACATATTGATCCGTCGGATATTCCACGATTTCATACCTTAGGAGTTATCGCCTCTATGCAACCGGTACACTGTACATCAGATGCTCCCTTTGTGGTCAAACGATTGGGCCATTCCCGGGCAAAACACGGAGCATACCCCTGGAGATCGCTCCTGGACGCAGGAGCAAAAATGGCAATAGGTACCGATGTGCCTGTAGAGGAAATCAACCCCTTTGTCAACATATATGCGGCCGTCACCCGCCGACGTCTGGACAATGGAATGACGCTTTTTCCCGAACAGAGAATGACAAGAGAAGAAATCTTACAAGGATACACCATTTGGAACGCCTATGCTGCACGGGAAGAAAAGGAAAAAGGAAGCCTCACGCCGGGAAAATGGGCAGATATCGTTGTTTTTTCGAAAGATTTGTCAAAATGTAAAGAAAATGATATTCCTCATAACAAAGTGATTTACACCATATTAGGGGGTAATATCGTTTACGAACGAAAAAAAATATAAGAATTTTGAAAAATTTTTAACATCTCAGGCAGCGTTTTGCAGTTTTAAGGACTCTATAGGGTATCAGGTGACTACTTCAAATAACCTAGTAAACGCTACTTTTCAAGAAATTGCCTGTTTAGCCTTCGGTATCAGCATCCGAAGGCTTTTTTATTTTGGATGATGTGCTATTGCATTTAACATGAGTCGTAGGCTGTCGTAGGACGCTTCTGCCGCCTCATCGTAAGCCTCCACATCAAAGGCGTACTTTGCATTGTCCAAAAAATGGTTTCCCTGCGTTTTTTCCTCTACAAACAAGCTGCACAGAGCCATCCTCGGTTTGATTTTCCACTTGATGTACCTATTGAGTTCTGTGGATTGCATTTTGCATTCAAAGGACAGACTATCCCGGTTTTTATCGAGGATTTGCAGGGTGTAGGTAGCATTTTTAGGGGTATGAAATCGTACCACATACTGTTTATCAGAAGATTTTTCAATCTCCTCGACATGCTTGTTCCAATGCTTCCAATGCAGAGGCTCTGACAGGTATTTCCATGCGGTGTCCGCAGGAGCCAGTACTAGAGAGTGCTCTTTGTACTCGTACGCGTTGTTATTGCCCATGATGAGCACCCCGGCAATAAATACGACAAAAAGGAGTAAAGGATATTTGAGATTTCTCACGTCGAAATTTTGGGCAAAAGTAAGGAAAGTCTTCAAATCCTGTGGGCTATGTGGATTTCTATATCATGTTATACACACGGATATCCTGGAGATGACATGTTTATTGTATTTGTATCTGTATTCGAAGATAAAAGCATACTTTTACACTCCAAACAAAAATGAAAAGATAATCCAAATGAGCAATCAAAGAGAATGGAAAATCATTAAGGAGTTTGAAGATATCCTGTTCGAATTTTATGAAGGAATCGCCAAAATCACAATCAACAGACCGGAAGTCTACAACGCCTTTCGCCCAAAGACCGTGATGGAAATCAAAGAGTCGTTGGAAATTTGTCGCGAAAAACCGGAGATTTTTGTCGTCGTTCTTACCGGTATCGGAGACAAAGCGTTTTGTTCCGGTGGCGACCAAAATGTCAAGGGCCTCGGGGGTTATATCGGGGATGATGGTGTGCCGCGCCTGAACATCTTGGATGTACACCGGCAGATTAGAAATATTCCCAAACCCGTAATCGCCATGGTCAATGGATACGCCATTGGCGGAGGGCATGTCCTTCACGTCATTTGTGACCTCACCATTGCCAGCGAGAATGCTATCTTCGGTCAAACCGGCCCCAAGGTGGGCAGTTTTGACGCAGGGTTTGGTTCCTCTTACCTCGCCAGGCTGGTCGGACAAAAGAAAGCCCGGGAAATATGGTTTCTCTGTCGCCAATACTCGGCCCAAGAAGCTCGGGAAATGGGAATGGTTAATAAGGTGGTTCCTTTGTCCCAATTGGAGGATGAAGTAGTGGATTGGTGCAAGACCATCATGCAACGCAGCCCGATGGCCATTCGCATGATTAAGCGCGGTCTCAATGCCGAACTCGACGGCCAACGTGGCCTTATGGAGTTTGCCGGAGATGCTACTCTGATGTACTACCTCATGGAGGAAGCACAGGAAGGTAGAAATGCATTTGTTGAGAAGAGAAAACCCGATTTTTCAAAATTCCCTAAATTCCCTTAAATCACTACTACATGAAAAAATACAACAGTTACGTCCTGGGAAAATGGACATTTGGCGAAGGCGAAGGAACACCGCTAATCAATGCGATTAACGGCCAAACAATTGGGGTGGTTAGCGCAAAAGGACTTGATTTGGAAGCGGTATTACAAAACGGAAGAGATACCGGCGGTCCTGCACTGAGAAAGATGACTTTTTACGAGCGCGGTCTCATGCTAAAGAAACTCGCTCTGCATCTGCACGGATTGAGGAAGAAATATTACCCTGTTTCCCATATGACGGGAGCGACAAAATCAGATAGCTGGATCGATATCGAAGGGGGAATCGGCAACCTGTTTGCCTATGCCAGTCTCAGAAGGAAGCTCGGCAGCAAGAGATACCTGGTCGAAGGGGAAACCGTCGGGTTGTCCAAAGGGGGAACTTTTATCGGCCAGCATATTTTGGTGCCGAGGGAAGGAGTTGCCATTCACATCAACGCGTTTAATTTTCCCATTTGGGGGATGCTTGAAAAAATTGCAGTCAATCTGCTTGCGGGAGTTCCGGCCGTAGTCAAACCGGCTTCCGGTACGTGTTATTTGGCACAAGAAATGGTACAGGACATCATAGCTTCGGAGATTTTGCCCGAAGGTGCTCTCCAGCTCATTTGTGGCTCCGCACATGACATCTTAGACTTTGTAACGGCTCAAGATGTTGTAACATTTACCGGCTCCGCCTCGACCGGTCGAATGCTCAAATGCCATCCTCGAATCGTCTCGGAGTCCGTGCCGTTTAATATGGAAGCGGATAGTCTGAATGCCGCCGTCTTAGGGCCGGATGCCCGGCCCGGAACAGAGGAGTTTGACCTTTTTGTCAAGGAGGTTCGACGCGAAATGACCGTTAAATGCGGACAGAAATGTACCGCGATACGAAGAGTGATCGTACCGGAAGACCTGGTCGATTCCGTCATTCAAGCCCTCTCCAAACAATTGGACAAAACCACTATAGGAGACCCCTCCGTCGAAGGGGTTCGCATGGGGCCTTTGGTCAGCAAAGCTCAAGTAGAAGAGGTACGAGATCGCATCAACATCCTGGCGAGGACAGCAGAAATCGTATATGGTACAACGGGCGAGGTTCGACCGGTCGGGGAAGGATGTGAGAACGGAGCATTTTTGTCTCCGGTAGTTCTTCATGAGAAAGCCCCCTTCAAACACACCCAGGTGCATGAAACGGAAGCGTTTGGGCCGGTAACCACGGTAATGCCCTATAAGTCAATAGAGGATGCTATTACCTTAACCCGTATGGGAAAAGGCTCTTTGGTCTCTACCATCGTCACTTTTGATCCGGACATCGCCCAAACCTTTGTGTTGGGAGCTGCAGCCTACAATGGCAGAATCCTCATCCTCAATCGTGAATCAGCCAAGGAGAGCACCGGACATGGCTCTCCCATGCCCATGTTGGTTCACGGAGGACCCGGCCGTGCCGGAGGAGGAGAAGAAATGGGAGGAGAACGCGGAGTAAAGCACTACCTGCAGCGCACAGCCCTTCAAGGGTCTCCCTCGATGCTGGCTGAGGTCACACAAGTATTTCAACCCGGAGCCCAATACAAAGACCCGGGACAACATGTGTTTAGAAAGTACTTTGAAGATTTATCTGTAGGCGAAACCGTCATCACCCATAAGCGAACCATTACAGAGACCGATATCGTGCAGTTTGCCAATGTGAGTTGGGACCATTTTTATGCCCATACCGATATAACCTCGCTGGATGGTACTATTTTTGAGCAAAGGGTAGCGCATGGCTATTTTATTCTGTCCGCCGCCGCAGGTTTGTTTGTCGATCCGGCAAAAGGTCCGGTACTACTCAATTATGGATTGGAAGAATGCCGTTTTACGAAGCCCGTTTATGCAGGGGCCACGATTGGTGTCCGCCTGACGGTAAAAGAAAAAATGGATCAGGAGAAGCGCGATGAAGAAGATATTGCCAAGGGTATTGTCAAATTTTTGGTCGATGTGTATGACGAAACCGGAGAGACGGTGGCGATCGCCACTATCCTAACCATGGTCAAAAAACGCCAGCAAGATTAACCCAATTTGCCCCAAGGGCATATCATCGCAATCAAAGTAGTCATTTGATTATTTTTTGACGTAGTTATCTGGATAAAATCAGAAATGCGTGTCTCAATCAATTCTGGATACTTTTAAGAAGTTTGTTCTTCCCATTTTCCGGAGTGGCATGGTCCCGGTGTTAATCACATAATCCCCTTTATTGACATGATGGTACTCTTGTAGGATTTGCAACGTATCATCGATGCTATTGTCTGTAGATTCCTGGTTGTTGTGCAGGTAGCAAGTGACCCCCCAAACGAGGTTTAGAGTGTTGAGAATATGTTTTTGATTAGAAAATATAAAGATTTTGGATTTGGGTCTAAAACTGGATATTTTAAAAGCGGTATAGCCCGATACGGTAATACCGACAATGGCTTTAGCGTCCAATAATTCTCCGGTATTTACGGCATTCAAGCATACTACATCTGAGGCAAAGGTGTTGCTGAAAGGGAGGATATCGGCACGATTTCTCCCCCAGTCCAGAGACTTTTCCGTTTCGGCCAATATACGTCGCATGATTTCGACTACTTTGACCGGATGGGCTCCAACAGAGGTTTCTGCACTGAGCATGACGGCGTCCGTGCCGTCCATTACCGAGTTGGCTACATCGGTTATTTCCGCTCGAGTCGGATAGGGATTGGTGATCATGCTTTCCATAAGCTGGGTAGCTACGATGACCGGACGAGAGCGGTTGATGCATTTTTTTATAATGGATTTCTGTATGGCGGGAAGGCGCTCTAATCTGACTTCCACTGCCAAATCCCCTCTAGCAATCATAATGGCATCGCTTTCATCGATAATGGCATTGATATTGTCGAGTGCTTCCGGCTTTTCGATTTTGGCGATAATTTTAGCATAGTGATTATGCTGATCAATATACTTTCTCAATTCTACAATATCCGATGCCGAACGGACGAATGAGAGGGCGATCCAATGGACCGGCTGCTCGAGAATAAATGCTAAGTCGCTTAAGTCTTTTTGGGTGAGACAAGGTAGAGAAATAGCCGTATCCGGAAGGTTGACTCCTTTATTGGAAGATAATGTACCACCAAAGACGGTTTTAAGTTTGACTTTGTCCTTTTGGTTGCTCTCCAAGACTTCAAAGACTAATTTTCCATCGTCGATTAGAATTTTTTCACCCACTTTAACATCCCGGGCAAACCCCTCATAGCTCATATAGATAGCCTCTTTGGTGCCTAGTACTTTTTGGTTGACAAAGGTCAAGATATCTCCGGCTTCCACTTGGATGCTTCCGTCCTTGATTTCTCCGATTCTCAATTTCGGTCCCTGGAGGTCAGCAATAATCCCAACATGAGTTCCCAGTTCCTCATTGACCCGATTAATGTCTTCAATAATCTTGGGAATTTCGTCGTAATTTGCATGCGAGAAATTCAGTCGAAACATATCTACACCTGCTTTAGCCAAAGCTTTTAGTTGGCTATAGGAATTACTTGTCGGGCCTAAAGTGGCGATAATTTTGGTCCTTTCGAAAGTGGGAGTAAAATTTGTTTTCATAAACCATATTTTAGAGAATAACAACGGACAAAAGTGCATATTTTTTTCATACTTTCGTCTATTCCATTGGAAATTACAATATTTCATTGTGTGTATATTGAACATAATCAATATGTTAAGAGGTAATTTGTAAATAAATGTAGAAATGGGAACATCTTGCGAAGCGATGGTGTTAGACGGTATGAAATATGTATATATTTTGTTGCAAATCAAGGGAAACAGGGGGCTGCTTGGCACAATTTGATAAAAATACTGCAATTTATTGGTCAAACGCCTTGAATACCTTAATTTTGCACCTCATTTTATGAACCTATAAACATTAAGAAATGGCAAGTATTGCAGAAAAAGTCACACAAATTATAGTGGACAAATTAGGAGTAGACGCTTCAGAGGTTACTCCGGATGCTAGTTTTATTAACGATCTGGGAGCTGACTCTCTAGATACTGTTGAACTAATCATGGAGTTTGAAAAAGAATTTGATGTATCTATCCCTGACGAGGAAGCAGAAAACATTCAGACAGTAGGTACTGCTATTGAGTATCTCGAAAAGAGTGTTGGATAAATGATATTTTCCTCTTCGAGTATGGGGGAGAAGTATTAACGAGATATCCACAGCATGACAAAAAGTTGTCATCTGTGGATATTTTTTTAGTTTACTCAGATAATCCGCCCATAAATGCGGATTAAAATTTTTGTTTTTTTATTACTTTTGATAGCTATATAATTTGTAATTTGGGGTCTGTTTTAAAGGGGGATTTTTACCATTTCATACCTTTAGACTATAAAATAAGCGTACATGAAAAGAGTTGTAGTAACCGGTTTGGGGGCCTTAACGCCATTGGGTAATTCTGTTGACGAATATTTGAATGGATTGAAGGCCGGAGTGAGTGGTGCAGGTCCCATCACCCGGTTTGATGCATCGTTGATTAAGACGCAGTTTGCGTGCGAACTCAAAGACTTTGATCCTTTGGATTACTTTAATCGCAAAGACATCAGGCGAATGGACCCCTTTACAATTTATGCGTTGAAAGCTACAGAGGAGGCGATGCAAGATGCGGCATTTGACTTAGACAAACTGGATCGCGATCGGTGTGGTGTTATATTTGCCAGTGGGATAGGCGGTTTTACGACGATAGAGCACGATTTGAGAGAACGCGAAAGGATGGGAAAACCTCGATACAGTCCTTTTTTGATACCAAAGATGATTTCGGATATTGCTGCCGGATATATCTCCATAAAATATGGTTTTAGGGGCATTAACTATGCTACGGTATCTGCTTGTGCTTCCTCTTCTCATGCTATTATCAATGCTATAGACTATATAAAGTTGGGGAAAGCTCATGTCATCATCGCAGGAGGCGCTGAAGCTTCCGTTACCGAAGCCGGAATCGGTGGATTTAGTGCAATGAAAGCACTATCTACTCGAAACGATGATCCACTTACGGCGTCCAGACCTTTTGATGTGGACAGAGATGGGTTTGTTTTGGGAGAAGGAGCTGGAGCGCTGGTTTTGGAAGAATATGAGCATGCCAAAGCCAGAGGAGCGCATATTTATGCTGAGCTGCTCGGCGGTGGAATGACGGCAGATGCTCATCACATTACCGCCCCCCATCCGGAGGGAGAAGGGGCAAAGAACGTTATGAAGTTTGCCTTGGAAGATGCCGGGTTAAATCCGGAAGATGTCAGCTATGTTAATGTACATGGGACCTCTACACCATTGGGTGACATCGCGGAAGTAAAAGCCATCCAAGCTGTATTTGGGGATCATGCATACCAACTTAACATCAGTTCTACCAAATCTATGACAGGGCATCTATTGGGAGCTGCCGGTGCGATTGAATCGATTGCAGGTATATTGGCGACGGTGCATGATTTTGTTCCGCCAACTATTAATCACTATAACCTGGATCCGGCGCTTGATAAAAAACTTAATTTTACGTTTAATTCACCCCAGGAGCGAAGGGTTGATATCGTATTGAACAATACTTTTGGATTTGGTGGACACAATGCATCCATCGTTATTAAAAAATGGTCGTAAGTTGAAATGGTTATTGAGAATATTTAATTACTTTTTTTCTTCCGAGAATAAAGCATTATCTCACCGGGTGCGCAACATCACCGGTATAACACCCGCCAATGCCGCCATATACAGGATGGCCTTTAATCATCGGGCTGGGGCCAATAATAACAGTGCAAAAAATCAAAGCAACGAGCGTTTAGAATACTTGGGTGATGCTGTTTTGAGTCTTGTCGTCGGAGAGTACTTATTCCAAAAGTATCCTTATGCCAATGAGGGATTTCTCACTAAGATAAGAGCGCGCATCGTGCAAAGAAAATCTCTGAATACGCTTGCGGTTTCTCTCCAACTGGATGAGATTATGCAGGAGTACAACAATACCCGGATTAGTAGTACGATGCTTGGCAATGCACTGGAGGCTTTGGTCGGCGCCATCTACCTCGAAAATGGATTTGACAAAACGAAGGCCTTTATCATCAACAAAATCCTGCGTCCGCACATTGATTTTAATTTACTCGAAACACATGATGATAACTATAAAAGCCGCCTCTTGGAGTATTGTCAAAAGGAGAACAAACACGTCGAGTATCAACTCCTACAAAAAACCAAGCTCAACAAGCGGGACTGCTTTAAAGTAGCGGTGTTGGTCGATAATGTAGCATACGGGACAGCTGAAGAGTACAACAAAAAGTCGGCAGAACAAATCGCCTCTCAAAAAGCGCTTATCAAGTTCGGGATGCTACCGGGTAACGATGCTTCGACCAATTCATAGCAGTCGTTCATCTGTATATAGCCAGTGATATGTCACAGAGGGTATTCTACCATTTCATAATAAAACACTGCATCCACTCCAAAAAGGTCCTAAGCAGAAAATTTGTTGTGTATTTCTCCAGTATTAAACCAGTCGAATAACATGTGAAGTCAAAGATTCTTCAAATTCGTCGCGATTCTTGGCCTCATGCAATGCTTTATGAAAGGCTGTTAGTAGTGATATCATTTCGTCTTTAATCCCCAATATCTCTATGTCCTCTACTAATTCCTCCCATGAAACCCCTTCTTCATTACAATACGTTTTGGATAAGACCGTCGTTAATCGCTCAAAATTCATTTGGACATGATCTGCAGGTACATAACCCCTGAGCATCACCGCAGGATATCCCATCTCCGTTCTCCCAAAGAGCACAGAAACAAAAGATATACCGGCTTTGACCAATTTCTTTATTTCCTTTCGTTCATACGGGATTTGACTGTCGGCGATAGAGATTACACTTTGGAGAAACTTGTGTTGATCCCTCTTGGAGTGGAAAGAATCTAACCGTTCTCTTTTTAGATTGGTCCATTCGGTAATGATAGGAGCAGCGATGTCAAATCTCATAGGGGACTCTTTGAGGGAAATCCCATCGATTACTTCAGCTTCGCTGTATAGAAAATCCAGATTTGTGGGTATATCATTTTGATTCATAGATGATTGTATTTTGTTTTTTATTTTGGGCGGCAAAGGTAAGTAATATTATATGGATAGATACAACTTATGGCTTGCATTACATCGCGAATAAATATTAGAGAAAATATCAAAATGTGGAAAGAATGTAGTTTCTTTGGAGAAACAAATCAATTCAACGAGTTTAGTCTAGCCGGTTTGCTCGGACATCGTAGTAAGATTAATTAAACCATATCACCATGACAGGAGTAATAAAATCGGGATATCTATGGGTAGCTATAATGGTTTTAGGAGCCAGCTCGTCCCTCTCCGGGCAATATTTTGGAAAGAATAAACCCAGGTATCGCAGCTTTGATTTTAGCATTCTTCACACGCCGCATTTCGAGGTATATCACTATATTAATAACAAAAAGGTATTGTATGAAATAGCTAATTGGACGGAGCATTGGCATACCATCCACAGTGCAATTTGGAAAGATTCTATAGAAGAAAATCCATTTATACTGTACGCAAATCATGGGGATTTTCAACAAACAAATGTCATAGGAGGGCGAATAAACATCGGTACGGGAGGGGTTACTGAAGCACTTAAGAATCGGATGGTTCTGCCACTCACTTACACAAAAACACAAACACATCACGTTATCGGGCATGAAATGGTACACGCATTTCAGTACAATGCCATCATTCATGGCGACTCTACCTCTTTGCAGTCCTTACAAAATTTACCGTTGTTCATGGTAGAGGGATTGGCGGAGTATTTATCTATCGGCAAGCGTGATCCCCATACTGCGATGTGGATGCGGGATGCAGTCTTAAACGACAATATTCCGGATTTCGATGACCTTACTAAGCCCAAGTATTTTCCGTATCGTTGGGGCCATGTGTTTTGGAGTTTTATGACAGGAATGTTTGGTGATGAGGTGATCGAGCCGTTATTCATGTACACTGCCCGTTACGGATTTGGTCAGGCGGTAGATTCTGTCTGCCATGTACATGTCGATACTCTGTCCAATATCTGGCTAAGGACTATAAATAAATACTATAGTCCCTATGTCGGAGACGGAAGCGAGCGCCCAATAGGATCAAAGATTATAGACGATAAGAATGGCGGTCACCTCAATATTGCTCCCTCACTCAGTCCGAATGGCAAGTATTTGATTTTTGTCTCCGAAAAAGATTTGTTTACCACCGACCTCTTCTTAGCCAATGCGCGTACAGGAAAGATTATCAGTAAGCTAACCAGTAGCCTCCGGGGTGGGCATTATGATGCTTTGAATTATATTGAATCCAACGGAACCTGGTCTCCAAATAGCAAACAGTTTGCTTATGTAGCTTTTGAAAAGGGAGTAAATGTCTTGGTCATAAAAGACATCAAGAATGGCAAAACAAAACAAGTCGTAGCGTTAAAAGGGATACCGGCTTTCTCAAATCCTTGTTGGAAGACGGATGGCAAGACAATCGTAGTTAGTGGCTTGGTCAATGGGCAAACGGATCTGTATGCATACAATATCAAGGATAATAGTATCAAACAACTCACGAATGATCCCTATTCGGAGATTTTGCCCAATTGTTCTCCGGATGGCAAACACATTGTCTTTGCTACTGACCAAAGAAGCATACAATCCGGTAGAGCGGACGGTAAATGGAACTTTAATCTGGCCATTTTCAATTACTCCACCGGACAGGTAAGTCATTTTAACTTCTTTCCGGGAGCAAACAATCTCAATCCCGTCTTTGATCACGACGGGAATATCCTGTTTTTATCCGACCGCGATGGCTATAGAAATCTCTATAAATATGACATCAAAACAAATACCTTAACCCAACTAACAGATTTTATTACCGGTATCTCAGGGATTACACCTTTCTCCCCTGCTTTAACCGCATCCAAAAAACGAGACCGGGTATTGTATACCCATTTCTACGATGGTAAGTATGTTATTTATAAAAGCCGGCAAAAAGAGCTATTGCATAAAGTGGTACGCGCCGATGATGTCAACCTAAAGCCGGGGATATTGCCTTTTGTAAATCCCAAGAAGGACTTAGTGGATCGCAATATATCCATAGTGGAAAAACTACCGTCGGTAGATACCTCTGAGCTTTACACGACAGCGTACAAACCTAAGTTGAGACTTGATTATGTGTCCGCAGCGGCGGTAAGTGGTATTGGTTTGGGATACGGCAGTTCGGCACCTGTTGCAGGAGGAGGGCTTTTCCTTCTTTTTGGAGATGCCTTGGGAGACCACAAAATTATCTCTAACTTAGGTCTCAACGGAGAGATATACGACGTCAATGGGAGTGTCACCTATCTCAACCTAAAACGCCGTTTTGGGTGGGGGATAGGAGTATCCCATTACCCATACCGTACCGGTTTTTTTGAAACGGCCTTTCGTCAACGCAGGGATCCATCGGGTCAAACGATATCGACCTATGAAGAAGAACTAAACATCATCAGGATCTTTAGCGACAATGTAAATGTAATCGCTCAATATCCATTTTCCGTCTTTCACCGGATAGAGAGCAATATCGGGTACACGTACCGGTACTTCAGATGGGATACGATCAACAATATATATTCCAGCGATGGTTTATTCTATTACGGTCAGGAGAGGGGAAGAAAGCCAATCGCATCGGATGAGTTAAATCTGGGCAGTTTTGTCATTCGGAAAGAGGGATATGCCAATGCCGGCATGGCCTTAGTCGGTGACAAGTCTTTCTTTGGAATGGCCTCACCAATGGCCGGGTATAGATATAGATTGGGATTGACCAAATACTTTGGAGGGATAGATTACAATGTTGGGATATTGGATTACAGAAAGTATTTTTGGTTGCGACCGGTATCTTTTGCTTTCCGGTTTATGCATTATGCTTTGTTTGGAAAGGATCAAAGGCGCTTTTATCCGATATATCTCGGGCAAATGGGATTGGTACGCGGGCTTCCCTTTGGTCAGATGGACGAATTGCAATCCAGGTACGGTTTGACACCTGAGAACATCAGTGGCTCCAAAATCTTTCTCGCAGGCGCAGAGGTGCGATTGCCATTTACTGGATTTGACCGGTTGGCACTTATCTCTTCGAAGTATTTTTTTAGCGAAATCATATTATTTGTAGATGGCGGCCTTGCCTTTTATGACTATCCCGATATATTGGATGATGGCGGATACCCTCAGTACGCTCCTAAACCGGTATTTACATCCGGTATCTCCACACGTATTAATCTGTTTGGAAGTATTATAATCGAACCCTATTTAGCATGGATTATACATAAAAACACAAAACCTACCTTTGGCGTTAACCTGATTCCGGGATGGTAAGGCCATTGAGGTTTTGATAACTATAAACTTTAAATGTCTCTAACTAAATATTCTCTACCTTTGTCGCTCTAAAAAAGGCGTGCTTTATGATGCAGATATACAAGGATTTTTCATTTGATGCAGCCCATAGTTTGCCCCATGTTCCAGACACTCATAAATGCAAACGTATCCATGGACATACCTATCGCGTGCGAATCATTATCCGGGGAGAGGTAGATCCGCATTTCGGATGGGTAGAGGATTTTGGAGATATCAAATCCATTTGCAAGCCCATTATTGAAGAGCTGGATCACTACTATCTCAACGAGATCGAAGGCCTGGAAAACCCCACAGCGGAAGTGATTGCCATGTGGCTCTGGTCGAAAATTAAGCCCAGGCTAAAAAGCCTTTATGAAATACAGTTGATGGAGACCCCATCGTCTGGTTGTATATACCGCGGAGATTAACCATTTCATGCCCCAACATCTTGTTCCTCCATTCGGGCTTTAGCTGTTCTTTACGTATGCTGTTTATTGGATAAAAGACCACCTATGTATCCCACGGGTAGGGGTAGTTGGTAGGGTATGAAATGGTGGAGTTTATATCAAAGAATGAATATCACTGCCGGCGAGGGTTAAAGGTCTTTAATCTTTAAAAACATGCACTTCAAAAGCACCATTTTTTGACCAAGCTCGAAACATCCCCGGTGTATTAAATTGGGTGGATATATTGCCATTGTTATCCACTGCAATAACTCCACCACTTCCCTTGTTCGAAGAGAGTTGATCAATCACTTCCCGTGTGGCTTCTCTTAATGGCAGGTGTTTGTATTTCATACGGGCTGACACATCATAGGCAATAGAATACCGAATAAAATACTCTCCGATGCCGGTACAAGACACGGCGCATGTTTTATCATCTGCATAGGTACCGGCTCCAATAATAGGAGAGTCCCCGATGCGGCCCCATTTTTTGCCGGACAGGCCACCGGTAGAAGTTCCTGCAGCCAGGTGTCCATCTTTATCCAAAGCGACACAGCCCACGGTACCCCATTTGTCAGGAGAACTGTGGGTTTGACCACTTGCTTTGTTACCGGGCGATTTGGGCCGGGTCTGAAAATAGGTATTGGGTACAGTATTCAAGCCGACTTTGCGAGCGAAAGTATCTGCACCTGCACTTACCAAAAAGACATGTTTTGTCTTTTCCATCACTGCACGGGCAGCGGAGATGGGATGCTGTACTGTTGTTACTCCTCCCACTGCTCCAGCGGTACAGCCATGGCCGTTCATGATAGAAGCATCGAGTTCGCAGATACCTTTGGACGAATAAACCGCGCCTCTTCCGGCATTGAATAAGGGATTATTCTCTAAATACCGGATGGTTTGTTCGACGGCATCGAGGCTCGAACCTCCTGTTTTTAACAGACTATCTCCTATTGATAATGCCTTTAGAAGGGCATTTTTATATTGTCTCTGTTTGGGAATATCGTGTTGTAAGGCGCGCATAACTCCGGCACCACCGTGTAGGACGATGGCATAATTCTTATTGGGTTGCGCTGTTTGGGGCTGAGAGCATACGGGATGCCAAAGAGCAATACAAAGAAAAACGATTATTATACCAATTTGAAGTCCTGCTTTTTGTTTTATCATTTTTGCACAAGAACCTTCTTAATGATGACATTATTATTTACATGAAGGGATAGCGTATATAATCCGGGCGAAAGCCGGGACACATCAATACTATTATCTTGCAAATAATACCAATCGAGAACAGGAACTCCCAATTGATTTACCATAGATAGATGCTTAATCATTTGATCTCCTATACCCTCGATGACCAATGAATTGGATACCGGATTGGGGTAAATCTTTACATTGTCAGACAAAGCAAGGGTAGCAACATTGCATATATAGGGATAATCATCATTATTGCAGAAATCTTGCCACGACAGAGGATTTTTGTTATTCTCAAATGAGGACCTCTTTAGTTGATTTTTAGCACATAACTTCTTGAGTTCTTCATCAAAGCATTCAAACTGATTATCCTGCATTTGGACTTGAGTCAAAATCGATAGGGAAGCTAATTCACCAATTATCGGGCCTGACAATTGATTGTCATTCAGCTTAATTTCATCTAGGACTTTTAGTTTGCTTATGGACTTTGGAATACCTCCGGTCAGTTGGTTTTCATCGAACTTCAAAGCGGTAAGAGAAGACAAATTACCAATTTCAACCGGTATGGTACCAGTGAATTGGTTACTTCCGAAACTCATGCGTTTTAGTCGGCGCAATTGACCAATCTTAGGCGAAATAGAGCCTGTTAGTTGATTGTCGTTTACAAACAAATCAGTTAATTTAGTCATGCTGTACAATTGATTCGGGATGGGGCCGGATAATTGGTTGTAATTTAAGAATAACAAGTACAATCTAGTGGCATTTGTTATTTGAGTAGGAATAGTGCCGGAAAGCATATTTCTGCTTAAAAACAATTGTTCGAGTTTAGGTTGGAAAATGTCCGGAGGGATGGGACCGGATATTCCGGTACTACGAATTTTAAGGACTTTCATTTTCTTTAACTTGGCCAATTCATCCGGCAATGTACCCTGGAGGTTGGGTTCTCTGTTGATATTTAAAAACGTCAGTTCCGTCAATTCACCAATTTCGGGAGGGATAGCACCATTCATTCCCATACCGGATTTAAAGTTCAATTCTGTCACCCGGTTTGCACTATTGCATTTGACGAAGGCCCATTTACAAGGATCGCAATTGGCACCTGCTGCACCTTCTTTCCAACCGGTGTTGGTTTTCCAGTTTTCCCCATGGGTACTTTGATAGAATTTCATTAAAGCATTAAAGTCCGGATGGGTACATTGGGCAATAATAGAGGTAGATAGAGAAGAAAGACCAAGGAGGAGGATAAGGGTAGATTGGTAAAAAGAATTCATTCTTAAATTTTTAGTGGGTGTAATTAAAAACCGGAAACAAATATATAAAAATATGCGATATCATACGTCTTTGGAAATGTTAATATTTCGAAGGAGTGTCACCCAATAACAAAAAAAGCCTAATCAAGACGATATCCTGATTAGGCTTTTAGAAAAAAACCGGCGGCGACCTACTCTCCCATCCTTGCGGATAGTACCATCGGCGCTGGTGGGCTTAACTACTCTGTTCGGTATGGT
>JALWRC010000088.1 GCA_027080725.1 Saprospiraceae bacterium | reverse complement strand
GAATCGAATACGACATAGCACTTGACATTAATATCAACATGTATATCCTCCCTCGCACTTATTATGGCGTCCTGGATGCCAGTTTTCGAGGTCATTTCACTATCCCTAAATAACAAATCGCAATATACATCTCATGAAACAACTGTTATTTCTATTGATAATATTATCCATTTCCCCGATTATTTCCTACAGCCAAAATGCGGATTCTTCCCGCTATCCTGTAAAGCGATTGGAATACGGATGGAGAGTAGGACCCGCTTACTTTTATCCTTTGGGTGACAGAAAATTTGACCTTTTTTATTCCTCTAGTCTGGAATCCAAATATGTTTATCGCCCCTCGTTCTACAATACTTTTGAATATGCTGCTACATATGAATTCCATAATGGCATTAGTCACAGAAAGTTGAGGTACTATTTGCATTATGTAGGAGTCTCCGGAATGTACTACTATGGTGGATTTTGGTTTCTAGAGTATTTTTTCAGGAAACTTTGGAAAGTGCTTCATGTCAAAAGGACTGACAAAAGTCCTATATTGGTCGGATTGGGAATTGGTCCCTACTTTAAATACTTAATAAGAGGTCGTGAGGGAGGCAAGCCAATCAAACACGCCAACCTCAATCGTTTTGACCCCGGCATCGCAATTGGTTTTAGTTTGACTATCCCACCGTCATATTATGATAATACAATGATATATCACCTTGTTCCTTCTACAATAAAATTGCAAATCGGTTTTCGTAGGGTACTGGATTTCAGATTGAATTATTTGAGCATGGGCGTTATGAACCTTTCCTTTAAGACGAATTTATAAAATCAGGTTGTCCGTCCTTCTTCTCAGGTCACAACGTGTAGCGATGTTTGTTACCCGACTAGTATTAGTCCTATTTGCTTCTGTAGGAAGTTGAGGTAGGCGGGGGAGCATCTGTAATTTAGCAGCATTAACAAATGGTTAAAACTGTTGCAAAAAATCCGTCTCGTATCCTATACCACGGTTAAAACCGTGGGCTATGTTTGCTCCCGTTTAGGCGCCTCGATCCGGGACGGCAATAGCCTCGGTTGCTCTATTTATATCTTTCTGACGCAGATGGCTAATCCCATACTTCTAAAATCACCGCAAACCATAGGTTGAAAACTTCAACTTTTGTGCGTTGTGCGATGATATGTCGCCACGAGGAGGGCGGTTCTTTTGTTTTGATGGTGTTGGTTTAAGCAGGAGAAAAATGTTAAAAAAATGGATTTTTTCTTTGCATTGTTATAAAAACGGTATCTTGTCCCTGTTAAGCGGTTTGAGCGCGTTTTGGTATGTGGCACTTTTAAGCTTGTTAAACACCCTCTTTTTCCGATGAGTTTATGAATGCCACGGGGTGTTATGTGTTTAGGTTTTTCTACAATACTTTAAATCAAAATTTTAACCAATCACATTAATATGAAAAAGATAATTCTAATACTGTTTTATTCTATATTCCTTCTCAGCGCCCTAGCCGGACAGCAAGTATCTAAAGTAATCGAATTACACAATGAACAGGGATTGGAGTCAGCGAGACAAATTATCCCCATCGATGATGAATACATACTTTTTAACGTTAGAGATGCAAAAATCGGGGAATTTCTATACCGTGTAACGGGATTGGTCCGAGTGGATGCCCGGGGAGATACGATATGGACCTATCAGTTTGATCTAAGAGATAGTCTGTGGTTTATCCCCAATGGAGCTTCTTGTGTGGTGGTGAATGATACGATTTATTTTGCAGGGATGGTGACCCGCAAAGACTATAGTCGATTTCTGCGATTCGTCGCCGTGAGCAGTACGGGCAAAACCCTGTATTGGAAAGATATAGAGCCACCCGATGACAATTTACTGGACTCGGGTATATACATCAATCAAATGATAGAGGGACATGACGGAACCTTGGTGATGACCGGCAATCTCAAATTTCTCAAATACTCCGGTCGGAGTATTTGGTTGCTTCATCTGGATCACCGATTCAATGTCCTTCAGGAGCGCTTTCCCTTTATTCCTGACCGCCATATTTATTATCCTCATATTGTAAAATCTCCCACTAAAGGCTACATGTTGGGGGTCTCAGGTTCTCAACCTTTAGATGTGTTGTACTTTTTGGCCCGGATCGACGACCGGATGAACGTGCTATGGCATCGCGATTTCAAATACACGGCCATCGTACAAGGGGGTATGGCTATAGCTGCACTTCATAATCACTATGTCGTAGCCCCCAGGTATGAAGTACCGGATAGCTTCCCAATTCCCCCGTTTATTTTTGACAGGGTATTTCCGGTGCTGTCCTATGTAGACTCTCTGGGTACAGTCGAATGGGAACACGTTTTTGTGGATACATTTTCTCCTTTTAACTATAGTCTAAAGGTAGTGGATGACTGTAAAATATTGGGTATAGGAAGTAGAGATTACTACGGGCCCTACGACACCACAGATTTGGAGGGAGGGGTGAAGATTCCAAACTCAAAATTGGCTCATGAATGGGTATTTAAAGCCGATACATTTGGGAATATCCTATGGCAAAAGACCATCGCGGATACCGCTTTTGATAGAGGAATAGCCATTTGGGATGGTGTTGACACAGAAGAGGGCTATATTTTCGTAGGCTCAGCAGAGAAGACCAACCCTACCGGAAAGCCATTTCTCAATGATTTTGATATCTGGTGGTTGACCTTGGACAAGGATGGATGTTGGAATGGCAACTGCTGGTCGAATATCGTCATCGTCAACGACAGCACGGCCCTATATGTAGATGAGCGGAGGTGGAGGCGGTTGATTAGCGAGTTTTTGGACACAGAGGAGGTCGAGACCGGCACGGAGGAAGATGTGGCTCAGGCTAAAATATATCCTAACCCGACAACGGACGGCATCCGCATAGAGTGGCCTCAAGAATCGGACTTTAGGGGCGAGAAGCGGCTGCACATCTACGATGCACAAGGGACGGAAGTACTGCGCCTTTCATTGCAGGCGAGCAGGAGAAGTTATATCCACCTCAATAGCTTCCCGCCGGGTCCCTACCTGATTATCGTCACGGACGCATCAGGAAAACTGCTACAGACCGCTAAAGTGATGAAGCAGTAATATGGAGGGGCATCTATTTCTGCTGTCAATGCATACCCATTTTATCCTAAGATCGAAGGGGATAATTCAGACTTTGAATGCGATTATCGACCACCTCTCCGTCTTATATCTCATAAACGGGTTCGCTTTGAGATTTCAATTCTACTCTAAATCACCGGCAAGGCGGCACACGTTAAGCTATATGAACTCAATAGGCATATAACATATTAAAATGGTTAAAACCATTGCAAAAATAATATGAGCCATAAATCCCACGGTTAAAACCGTGGGCTATGTTTGCTCCCGTTTAGGCGCTTTGATCCGGACGGCAAGAGCTTCGGCACCTATGTGTATGTATAGCCTACGTAGAGTAATAGTAATTTTCCTACACCCTTTACATCCCGTATGCCAATTACTCCATGAATCCCCATATCTTTGCACTTCATTGCACAAGGAGTTTATGACAGTTAACGACGATCATCAGAAAGTATTTTTTGCCCGCACCTATCCTGAATCCTTCGATACCGATATCGAATGGACTAAGATTAAAGAAGTGGTGGCCTCTTTCGCAATAAATGCACCTGCCAAGGAAAAAATCGGCTCCACTCGCATTGCCTCTACTCCGGATTATATCCGAAGACAGCTCCAATGGGTGGATGCTTTCAAGGCCCTTTTGGAAGAGCAGGTCGATATCCCTCTGGGGGAGGTCGAGGAGGTAGCTCCATTATTAGAATCGCTGGCTAAACTCGGGTATGTCCTGGATGTCACCCAACTCGTTTCCCTAAGTCTGGTCTTACGGATAGCGCAAGCCTGTGCCCGGTTTTACTCCGAAAAATTGGAAGAAAATCACCGACTTTCTCCTTTCTTCCTACCGATGCTCACTGCCAAAGCCCCACTCCAGTGTATCGACCGGGTATTGGATGAAGAGGGAGCCATCCGTCCGGATGCCAGCCCTGAGCTCCTGCGCATATCCAACGAAATCGAAGCCGCTAACAGAAAGCTCCACCGGGTATTTGACCGGGAGATGCGCCTTTATGCCGAAAAGGGTTGGCTGAAAGAGACGTCGGAAAGCATAAAGAGCGGATTCCGGGTGCTCTCCGTCAAGCCGGAGTTCAAACGCCAGATACCCGGGCTTGTCATCGACGAATCCGCCTCCGGACAGACCTTCTACATCGCCCCGCAAGCCCTTATCGCCGCTCACAACACCCTGCAGCATCTCGAAGCCGACTATCATCGGGAATTACACCGAATCCTGCGTGAAATTTCGGATGAACTTCGCCCTTTTATCCCAGAGATCGAAGCATATCACCCGGCCATCATTGCCTTGGATGTCCTGCGGGCCAAAGCAAAATACGCGGTCTTAGTAGGAGGGCACCTTCCTGAGATTTTGGACAGGCCGGAAATTGAAATCCAATCAGGAGTACATCCCGTACTGTATCTAAAAAACCAAAGAAACGGTATACCAACCGTTCGTTTTGACTTGCGCCTGACGAACGAACAGCGAATCCTTCTCATCTCCGGGCCCAATGCAGGGGGAAAGTCCATCTTGATGAAGGCGGTCGCTCTTCTGCAAACGATGACGCAATACGGACTGCTCCCTCCCGTACACCCTGACTCCAAATTCGGAGTTTTCCGTACAATATTTTCGGACATAGGAGATCAGCAGTCCCTCGAAGAAGACCTGAGCACCTACAGTTCACGTCTGAAGAACATGTCCACTATATTGCGTCATGCCAACCGTTACAGCCTCTTGCTCATCGACGAATTTGGTTCGGGTACGGACCCGGCGATTGGAGGGGCTTTGGCAGAGTCGATGCTCTACCATTTCATAAAGAGAAAATGCTATGGCGTCATTACCACGCATTACTCCAATCTCAAGATATTTGCCGCTCGACAACAAGGAATAGTCAATGGAGCGATGCTTTTTGACAAGGAACGGTTGACGCCAACCTATCAGTTTTTACCAGGCAATCCCGGCAGTTCTTTTGCGTATGAAATCGCGGAAAAATCAGGCATTCCAGAACGGGTTATCCGTGCTGCCCGCAAAAAGGTCGGTCGCAGTCAAACCGAAGTCGAAGATCTCCTCATCCAACTCAGAAAAGACAACGAGACCCTCCAATCCCAACTCCGGGAGTACCGGGCCAAAGGGCAAAACCTCGACGCCTTAATCCGGCAATACGATGCGCTCAAACACAGCCTTTTTGTCAAGAAAAAGAAACTGCAAATCGAAGAGCAAGAGCTAAAAATAAGTTTCCTCAACAAGAAGCAAAAGGCACTGACCCAACTGATGAAAGAATTGAGGGAGAAGGCGGACCTCGATCGTATCGAAGTGGAAAAAGCCGCAGCCAAAAAGCGTCTTGAGCAAACATCGCAGAGCATGCAGGATAATATCGAAGCCGTCTATTATCAGGAAGGCGGGGAAGCTGCAGACTTAAAAATGGGAGATTTTGTCCGGCTTCGCATTGGAGGCATGCGGGGGCAGCTCATCGCCATCAATAATCGCAAGGGGACAATAGATTGCGGCGCATTTACCTTGGAATCCCCTTTAAAAGACCTCATCAAAATATCACCTCCTATCCGGCAAACGAAGTCTAAATCACCTCAAGTAAAACTTGAACATAGGAGCCGTAAGTTCGACACCAAACTAGACATCCGAGGGATGGGGAGATCGGATGCCCTCGATACACTGCAGCAGTTTTTAGACGAAGCCCTCCTATCCAATGCTTTTGAACTGACCATCCTGCACGGCAAAGGCAACGGGGTCTTGAAGGAGGCGGTGAGAACCAAACTCAAAGAGTACGAGGCGGTTCAACGGGTCTTTCATCCTGCCCCGGAGCAAGGTGGAGATGGGATCACTATCGTGCAACTGGGGTAATATACTCCACTGCCTCTCATGGAAGCGCGTAAAATCCATTGGGGATGACGCCGGCAGTAAAGCGGCTTAAAAAAACACCGTCGGAAGTATATCGCTCCACTACCCCACGTTGAACAAAATCAATGGCGTCCGAAACCCAAACTTCGCCCAAGTCCGGAATATACCGCATGGCATAAAAGGTCTTCCCCTCCGCCGGGACAATGCGTCGAGGTGAAGATGAGGAAGCCGCATCTATCACAAACACATCCTCCCGCAAATAAAACACGCGCACACCCTTTGCATCATAGGATAGCCCCGCCCCCAATGGTTGGGTCCCACCGGAAGCAAACGTTACGCTATCTAACACCTCTTTGGACTCGAAAGATACCCTTACGATGCCGCCCGGCGTGCCGCTCGGCGTGTGCCCTTGACAATAGACCCATCCTTCCCCCGTCCTGCCCCTAACGATGGCCACAGGGGATGCCGGCACGCGGATACTGTCTGTAATGCGTTCGCTTCTGCTATCTACCTCATAGATGTAGTGCGTCGGTGCACCCGAATAGAGCGCAGGATGCGTCACCCACACTTTCGTGCCCACCTTCAGCATTTGCTCCGACCAACCGGGCGTAAACCGGAACCGGTGATCCTCCCTCAAAGTCCGCCGGTCGACCACCGTTATCGAGTCGGACTTGTAGTCTGACACCCAAATGTACGTGCCACCGACCGGAAGGGCATAACGGGGAGAAGTCAACCCGCGCACCTCTCCTTTCTGCTTGAAATCGCCGGCATCCATCAGAAGCATGCGATTGCTGTTGTTGACGACCAACCATGCGGTGTCCCCCGTCAACAGGATGCTTTGCAGCACGTCTCCCACCTTCACATCATTGGAGTCCCGATAGACCTGCCCGAAATACTTCTTTTGCGTCAGGTCATACCAGCCGACAGAGGCATTATTAAAATTGAAGGTCCCTTCATTGCTCACGAAAATTCCGTCGGGTGTCTTCGTCGTGGGTCCGTCCGGTTTCTCTTCACAGCATGAAATCGCGGACAACAGGACCAGGATGAACATCAGGGTATCGGTATAGCGCATTATTTGATCAATTTAAGGGTTTGAATTTGATTTTTGGCTCCTTTTGCCGTGATAAAATACATCCCTTCCGGCCAAGCGGAACACGGGACAGGCGGCAAATGGTTGTCTTTGGAGGTGGTGTGGTACCATTTCATACCGGATACATCCCAAATGCTTATCTCTACCGGAGCACCGGATAAAACCCGGAGGTGAAGCATACCGGAGCCCGTGGGGATGGGGTCTAAAGCAATCAATCGGGAAGGTGCCAAGGGCGTCTTGGTGGCAATCGTCGAAAGATGCAATGCCGCCACTCCGTCGAGGTCAAATCCTCCCGTGGGAAACGGCGTCGGGTACGGGTCATTGATAGGTACACCCCGACTGTCCCGGCTTCCCACCCCATCTTTGACACGCCCTATCACATCGATGATTTTCACATAACGAACATGCATCTTGTCGAGTAAGGGCGCATCTCCCAAAGAGGACAAATCAAAAGGCGTTCCGTAAAATACCCGGTATTTGCCGGCGAGATGATGCAGTTTGGTAGGGTCCAATGGATCAAAGGTGCCCACTTCCTCCGTGGTATCCGTCAAGGAGACGGAAGGGAAACGATAGAAATGCTTTCTGTCGGAACTCACCTCCACATGGGCGAGCTCCAAAAAGTGGTCGTCGAAGGCATTCTCAAAAACCGCCAAATCCGGTCCCTCGCCGTCACGGATCGGGGGATCAAACTCCAACACCGCTACCCCACTATCCCCTAAGGAGACCACCTTTCCGTCCGCGGGACCCAAGACATTGTCCGCGGTACCGAAATCCACTTTTTGCTCCTTCGTGCTTATGTCTTGCCATCCCCGAATCACCTCGGCACGGAGCGCCCAACTCTTGATGGCGCTACTGTCCTTATGTATTGCGGTGCTGCCGGGCTTCCCCGCCGCAGGAGGGTATTGGCCCCACCCCACTAACGGCTGTCCGGCCCATAAAAGTCCGAGCAGCGCAAACACCTGCCACTCGCATAAGGCATTGAATAATATATGGTATGGTCGTTTGTATATCATACTAATCTGTTGCGGTTGTCATACAGACAATCTTTGCCCGTTTATCCCTACCATGGGACAAAATACGGAGAAATATCAAACAGGATGCTCCCGGTAATAGAAAAACGGGAATGCCCTGCGGCACTCCCGTATGCTACAACCACTATTGCTTTACAAATCGCGTCACACCTACCACCGCTCCTTGGGTATTTCTCAGGACGCAAGTGTACATGCCCTCTTTGAGCCCATGTACATCGATGAGGGGAGTACCGGACTGTACTTCCTGTGCTATTCTCCCCTTGCCATTCATATCAAAGACCTCCAGCAAGCCGGACACACCGGGGGTGTTGACCCGGATATAATCCACAGCCGGATTGGGCATCACGTGGATGGAGGAAGGCGCCTGGCTCAAATCCGTACTTGCAGACAACAAATCCACCGTCAAATCGTCTATGGCAAAAAACAACGGGGTATTATAACCGTATTTCGAAGTGTCAGAAGACTCGAGCACAAACTCCAGACTGTCCGCCCGGGGGATGCTATTCAAATCGACCCATCTCCAATCCTTAACAATATAATCATTGAGGCTGTCATCCGAACGGAAATCGGCCAGATAGAAATCTACCCGATGGGCTGTATCCTTTACTCCCCCATCGTATCCGTAGATGTGCAATACGAAGAAATCCGGGTCTGTCCCCTCCTTACCTCCAAATTTTTTAGCGAACTGATCGCCTTGCTCCATACTCCTTGCGGCGTAGGTCGTATTGGTAATCCACAGACCGCGAGGCTTCTTGTAGTCCTCCTGCAGGACGATACGTGCATTTTGCTGCCCGACGGCGTAGCTTGGCGACTGGACACCGGTGCCCGTGATTGCACTGTACAGATTGGTAAATCCGGCAGTCACGGTATCGGTCTTGGTGGACACGGCCCATCCTCCACTCCAGTAGTTGTACGTGAAGTCGTAGGAGTTGTAAAAAAAGCTTTGGCCCGAGACAAACCCTCCCGAACTGTCATTGCCATTCCAAAAGGTATCGACGGGGAGTTGCATCTCTTCAAATCCGGAGACACTTTCCTGCGCATGGGCTTGAAAAGCTCCCAGTACGAGCATTAAGATAAATAAGGTAAATGTTCTAATCATAATTTCATGTTTTAATATATAGTGATTAATGTATTGCGTCTAATAAGTAAAATGCAAGATGATGCCACCGCTGGCCACCCTCCCCGGCTGTATCCACCCGGCCACTTCCTCATAGGACACATCCGCAATATTATCCACGGAAACGACCCATTCGGCGTTCCACCTCTGCCTATGCAGGATATAGGATGCGGACAAGTCCAAGAGGTGATATCCTGCGATGGATTGGGAGTTGTCAGACGTGATATTCCGCTTCCCCACCCAACGGTGATTTAGGGAGATGGTCCAGGTATGGCCCACTCTGCTCAGCCGGTTATTGCCCTGATGAACGGGCACATAGATCAGCTGCTTTCCTTTTGCGGCATCATTGGGCAGCCGGGACTCGGTGTAGGTCGTTTTGGCGAACCCATAGTGGCTTTGGAACCTCCAGCCATCCACCATTTCATACCTCAAATCTAAATCCCCTCCCCGGCTCAAGACGGAGGGAACATTGCGTGCGACGAAGATGCCGGATTGGGGCAACCACTGGATATACCCGCGTATGGACCGCACAAACAATGCGGCATGAATCTTCAGCGTCCGCCATGGACTGAGCGAGAGTCGTGTGTCTCCACCCCAACTTCGCTCGGCCTTCAAATCCGGATTGCCGCCGGGCACCCAATACAAATCGTTGAGCGAAGGGAGGCGTCCATACTTTCCCACCTCTATCATCCACTTGCCGGACGTGACAGGCAGGACGTATCGCCCGGAACAGGTAAGCATCTTTCGCCCATCGGAATCATACAAAAATCGCCCGTGCAACAAGCCCGCACCCCTCCCTATCCTGCGCTGCAAGCTGAGCGTAATGTCGTGCTCCCCCACCCGCTTAACACCGGAGAACCCGGTGGACTGACCGCGTATCAACCGAACACCGGTGCCGGCCTGCCAACGCCATTGTTGGTATTGCGTGAAGTAAGCCACGTTGGCCCTGGCCTGTTCCGTTTGGCCGTGGAAGTCGATATTGGATAAGGAGTCGCGGTAGTCTGTTCCCAGCCGCATGGCCGAAAGGCTGGCTTCCCAGCGAGAAGAATCCCCGAGTTGTTTCCACCCGAGGCTCAGCATCTTCCGATCCGACCCCGTGCGGGCAGCGCTCTTTGTCTGCAACAATCGAGGTGGAACCTCCTTGTAGTCCAATGCCCAAAAAGCCGCTGCATCCCACCATTGTCTGCCGGACATTCGCCCTCGTGCTTCGAGGGAGGCGCCGCGATATTGCCGAAGAGCGTGGGACAGGTATCGCCTTGTACCGGCGGATTCATATGGAAAGTGGTTTGGGTTGGTGAGGGAGATGGCACGTCCATTGAGTGCGAATCGCGGGCGAGCTACCCCGAGTTGGCCACTGTACTGCCGCAAACCGTATTGCCCCAGCAGCACCCCGGCTCCGGCGCTTTGACGGGCATCCCCCAAAGGGAGGTGCGGTTTGACCCGGATTTGAGCGCCGGGCAGCCCTTCGCGGGTATTGGAGGAGGAGAACTCCATCCGGTCACCCAGCAGATAAAGGGAGACTCCGGAGGCATCGAGTTGGCCGGTGAGGGCATCCCGTATGGGCAAGTCATGCCAATACAGACCTGTAGCAGCACCGGGCATACCATGCCATGAAATGGTCGACAATTGGCCTGGGCCATACGAGCGAATGACCGTCCCTACCCTCTCGAGGAGCCGTTGGGTGGTAAGGGGACGAAGCGTATGCAAATTAAGAGGAATCGAGCGGTCGGGATCAGTAAAAGGATGCCTGGCGCTGTCGGTCACCATCACTTCCGGCAAGGCATAAGACAGATGCTCTCCGTGCTGTCCATAGAGACACACCCGGAAAAGAATCCACATAAGAGTTGCCATATTTCTCATTCCAAATCGCATAAAATGCCGTTCAAACACGGGATATTAGCCCGGATTTTTCAATAAGCGACACAATGCCGGAGAGATTAAGGGGGAGAAAAGGAATACGGAGATTCACTACGATGGAGGCGGGATGACAAAAAAGGGCCACCACATGCCAGGTTCATACTTTCCTCACTTGCCTTTAATCCCGAAGGCATCATGAAGCGGTGTATCATGGCAGGTCTTCTGACTCATCCTTTCACGCGTCCTTCCCATCAGTTATTTGACAGTGGAACATCGCGACCCATACGGGTGGATTTACAGCTGCGGGTACAGTATCCGGATTGCACGGATTTCCCTATTATTGGCCCGTCCTTCGAGCCATTGTGTTCCGATGAACACCATAATACGGAAGCAAAGGTAAGAAAGTTTCGAATTAGTTTACTGATTATTGCCCTTCCGGTACAAAAAAAGTAGTCTTTCTCCCCATTTTTAGAATCTCAGCGCATCTATATTTATCAGGTATGAAATGGTCGAATAAAGGAGTGAAAGAAATATTTGGCAGATTGGGCAAAAAAGCCTATCTTTGCCTTGTGAGCCGCTAAAAAGTGACAAAATGACCGAAAAAATGACATTATTGCAGGCAAGCAAAAACGTTATCTTTCTGAAATTCAACACTTTAACAAAGCTCACGGTCAGAACCATGCGTCCAGCTTAGAAGGATTAAGACTGTCATATGTGAAATGTTTGAGGTAGTCCCAACGCCGTCAGAACCATGCGTCCAGCTTAGAAGGATTAAGACAACGCAATTTTCGTTCCTTAACTGCGTATGCACAGTCAGAACCATGCGTCCAGCTTAGAAGGATTAAGACAAAAACCCTTTAATTGGAAAGAGAAAAACAAAATCCGTCAGAACCATGCGTCCAGCTTAGAAGGATTAAGACTCTCAATGGTGCATAAATGATACACAGTACCATTTGTGTGTCAGAACCATGCGTCCAGCTTAGAAGGATTAAGACCTATTTTTGTAACCTCTTTTACATTAAACTCTTCAGTCAGAACCATGCGTCCAGCTTAGAAGGATTAAGACTTTTAAGTTATAAATTAATAAGAATGATAAATATTTGTCAGAACCATGCGTCCAGCTTAGAAGGATTAAGACCGCTTGCATGAACTCTTCAGGCTCTTCTCCTGCAGGTCAGAACCATGCGTCCAGCTTAGAAGGATTAAGACTGGTTTATACACCAACGTTACAACATACACTAACTCGTCAGAACCATGCGTCCAGCTTAGAAGGATTAAGACTATTTCACGGGCTATTCTTCCTTATTAATTAGCAGTCAGAACCATGCGTCCAGCTTAGAAGGATTAAGACATGTGCCCAAAACATATCCTATCTTTCAAATATCGTCAGAACCATGCGTCCAGCTTAGAAGGATTAAGACTGCGGACTTGACCCAATATTGGGAGTTTACGAATGGGGTCAGAACCATGCGTCCAGCTTAGAAGGATTAAGACATCCCTTGTATTATTACTTACTCCTTTTAAGGAATGTCAGAACCATGCGTCCAGCTTAGAAGGATTAAGACTTGGTTTTTGGTATAACAATTCTTTGATTGTTGCAAAAAGTCAGAACCATGCGTCCAGCTTAGAAGGATTAAGACCATACGTAAGGTGTATCGTTAGAATTTTTAAATTCCTGTCAGAACCATGCGTCCAGCTTAGAAGGATTAAGACAATTACCAGATGATAATAGATAACTACACCCTGAGTCAGAACCATGCGTCCAGCTTAGAAGGATTAAGACGATACCAATATAATAGGATTCTCCCTTTCAGGATTAAGTCAGAACCATGCGTCCAGCTTAGAAGGATTAAGACCTGATGCATCTGCATCTTAACAAATTTATTAAAAATGTCAGAACCATGCGTCCAGCTTAGAAGGATTAAGACATAATGACTGGTTTGCCATTAGATACTCCTAATATCTGTCAGAACCATGCGTCCAGCTTAGAAGGTGAACGAGGGTGTTTGAGCCACGGGGTGGCTCATGCCCGAAGTGAAACGGAGCAACAGCCCCGCAGCGCAGCAAGGAGCAGTATGCGGAGTCCACACA
>JALWRC010000087.1 GCA_027080725.1 Saprospiraceae bacterium | reverse complement strand
CCTTAAAGGTAAGCACTTTATCTATTTTGACCAAATAAATCTCTATTAGATTCAAAATAATTTGTAGCTATATATTGCTGATTTATAACTTTTTATAGGTTTTCTGGCAGACACTACTTAATTTATTTTCTATAATCTAAGTTAGTTATTACGAAGGAGACGAGCTTAAACAAAAGCCATATCTTTTCCGAAACACACTCCAGTTATAAAGCCTTGTGACTTCCATCGCAATAGGGGGGGGTCTTCGTGTGTTTGCACCCACAAAGGGCGACTTTTTTAGTCTCTTCGATCTCAAAACGAAGGGATTTGAATCCCTCCACTTCCTTGTGCGAACCATCGCAAAACGGATCTTTATCCGACAAGCCACAAGTGCACCAGGCATAGGGCTTGGGTTCTAAAGTGAGCACATAGGGGTATTTTTGGACAATTTTCGGCAATTTCATATTGTTTGATATTTGTAAGTAATCAGCTACGACAAAGGTACTTCCTCCGACGAAAATAATATCATCCTGAGTGGACTTTTTTATGGCATCCTCCAATGCTGCTCTTACATTGGAGTAAGCGTATCCTCTGAGTCCAAAGTGATGGGCTTTGTGTTGGAGGGCGGTCGCTTCCATTCCGCGGGGCACATTGGGCCGGGCAAAGTAGTAAATGGCGTCCTTGGGAAAGGTCTCTAGTATGGGGTCATGTGACTTGTCCCGGACCATGCCCAAAACGATATGCAATCGACGATGGGGCATTTTCTGGAGGTAAGCGATATTAGCGGGCAGGCTATGGATGTTGTGACCGCTGTCCGCGATGATAAGCGGAGGGCCGGGGGCGATTTCCCAACGCCCTTTGTAACCGGTCATTTGATGAACCCGTTGTAGTGCTTCTATGCTTTTTGCGGCATCCAGGGTGAGGTCAGATTGCCTAAATAAGATTTCGAACGCTGCCAGGGCGGTGGTCAAATTAGCTTCTTGAAAAGGGCCGTGCAGGTCTGTGGAAAGGATACCGGTAGGGAGGGACGGAGATGCTTCGAGGCTGAATACTAACCCGGATGGTGCGATTTCATACTGCTTTAACCGAACAATGTCTTGAGCAAAGGTCAAAGGCGATTTTCTTTCACCGGCCTTCTCTGTCCATACCCTATCCGTCGAGGGATGCCGCTCTCCGATGACGACCGGCACCCCGGGCTTTATTATGCCCGCTTTTTCTGCTGCGATCAGGGGAAGGGTGTCGCCGAGCATGGCTTGGTGATCTATCCCGATATTGGTGATGACTGACAGTAGGGGAGAGACGATATTGGTAGAGTCCAGCCGTCCACCGAGCCCGGTCTCAATGACGGCAATATCGACTTTTTCGTTGGCAAAATGGTCAAAGGCCATGGCTACGGAGAGCTCAAAAAAGGAGGGGCGAATCGCCTCGATTTCAGAAGTGATTTTGTTGACAAAACGGACGACCTGTTCCTCGCTGATCATTTGGCCATCTATGCGGATGCGCTCCCTATAATCTGTATAGTGCGGCGAGGTATACAGGCCGGTGCGCAAACCATTGGCCTGGAGTATGGCGGCAAGGATGTGTGAGACCGTCCCTTTACCATTGGTGCCTGCTACGTGGATAACGGGATATTTGAGATGAGGAGCATTCAGAAAATGACAGAGATGCCGGATGTTGTTGAGGTCCTTTTTGATGGCTTTATCGCCGGAACGGCGATACATCGGGAGCTGACTATAGAGAAATTCCATAGCAATTTCAAATGTCGTAAAGGGCCTGGGGAACTCGGGCAAAAGCTGCTATTTTGGGGGGGTGGCTAAGATGGCGCTGATGCGGTATTTTAGGGCGATATCCATTAGTGCAGCTACGTATTTCAATGGGGTATTGGGATGCGGAGTGATAATAATATTTTTATTTTTTACCCTCTTATCTCTCGCAATATTTCGCAAAAAGCGGTTGAGAGCACTGATGGAGACACGCCGTCCTTTGACATAGTATTGGCCATTGGATTTTATGATAATCTCCATAGGCTTGGAGGTCAATACCGAAACGGAAGATTTGCCGGGCAATTTGAGGTTGAGGGCATTGGGGGTCACCATAGATGAAGTCAGCATAAAAAATATCAGCAACAGGAAAATGATGTCCGTAAGTGAGGACATATTGAATTCTGCAGTAATTTTGGATTCTTTCTTGAGAGACATGGCCTAATTTTTTGGTTTTGTGGCGAGGATAGCTTTTACCCCCATCTTGCTGATCATATTGAGCAATGGGTTGATTTTTCTCCACGGGGACATTTTCTCAGCGGCGATGGCCACGCCGATATCCTTTTTCTTTTTTCCTTTTTTGAGCTGTATGGCGATCTCGTTGCGGATGGCGCGGGACAGCTTGGAGTATTTGATGGGCTTGCCGTTGAGACGGTATTGCCCCTCTTGCGTCAACATCAGGACGATAGTGCCTTCATTGAGCGCCTTGGAGTCCGATTCCGGCAAATCCAAATTGATTTGTACCATCGAGGAGGTCAGCATAAAAAATATCAACAACAGAAATATGATGTCCGTCAGAGACGACATACTAAATTCTGCATTGACTTTATTTCTCTTTTTTATGGCCATACTAGCGGTGTTTAGTGGGTAGGTTCTTGGAGGAGGTCCATAAATTCTACCGTATGGCGTTCCATCTCGAATACCACCTTGTCCACTGCAGCGACCAGATAGTTGTATCCCACAAAGGCAAAGATACCAATTGCTAGTCCGAAAGCAGTAGTAATAAGGGCTTGATAGATTCCTCCTGCGAGCAGGTCCGGGGTCACGTTGGCCTCGGTGGCCATCTTATAGAAGGCGAGGATCATCCCGGTAACCGTCCCAAAGAATCCGATCATCGGAGCTGCTCCTGAGATATTGGCCAAAGTGGGAAGGTTCTTTTCGAGCTTGAAAAGCTCGAGATTGCCAACGTTCTCGATAGATGTCTCGATATCCCTGAGCGGTTTGCCGATACGCATGAGCCCCTTTTCGACCATTCTTGCGATAGGAGAATTGGTATTGCGGCACAAGGCTTTTGCTCCCTCTATGTTGCCGGACATGATGCTTGCTCTAATGTTATTCATAAAGGTTTTGTCTATCTTTCCAGCTTTTTTGATGGTGAGATAACGCTCGATAAAGATAAAGACAGCTATGACCGATAAAACCAACAAAATTGCCACGATTGCGACACCCAATGGTCCACCCTGAGTGATGAGACCCAGCAAGGTTTGTTTTCCCTCTTCTTCGACAGCTCCTCCCTTGCTTTGAAATAAAAACAACATCCAATAATTCATATAAGCGATATTTATAGTTTCGGTAATAACGACGCAGGTCTAAACCTGAGTATTCGGATGGTGCAAAATTAGAATATTTATCAATATATTGTAGAAATACGTAATATAAAACCACCGCGAACTTAATTTTAATGTAATTGGGTAAGAGAAATCTAATGAGCCTTCACTAAAAAAGCCACTCCGTGAAGTTGCGAAGTGGCTTTTTGTGTTTTCCAAAAGAGGAAAGCTATCTTGAACGCATTTTTTCTTTATAGCGTTTGAGGTTGCGCGATGCAATTTTTACAGATTTTTCCACAGCTGACTCGAAAGTGTCTGCGGCACCCGAGGCGACAATCATGTTGCCGGGTACGAGCACTTTGATGTCCACTTTCTTCTCGTCTTTGCCTCCATTTGGCTCTTCTTTTGCCCAAGCGACGACATCTAAAATGCGGTCGAAATACTGCTCCAGTTTCCCGATTTTCTTGGCCATAAAGTCTTTAGTACCGTTTTTGAGGGAAACATCTACTGTTCTGATTTGAACATTCATATGTATGGATTTTTGGTTATGAAATAGGAATATGCCGGCTCAGATTTCCCCTTTGGGATGTGCCAGCCGGTAAATTTCTTTAAGTTTTTCGATGGTATTGTGCGTATATACTTGTGTGGCAGCAAGATTGGCATGACCCAAGAGTTCTTTGATGGCGTTTAGCTCTGCCCCATTATTGGAAAGATGTGTTGCAAAACTGTGCCTTAACGCGTGCGGACTCTTCATTGAAATCGTTGATACTCTTTGCAAATGCTTTTTCACTATACTATAAACTATTTTGGGGGTCATTTTGTTGCCTTCATTAGTCAGGCATAGGGGTCCGCTGTTGGTATGAAATGTTTGATACCGGAGTGCAAGGTAGGCATCTATCTCTCGCAATAAGTTGGGACCGAATGGAATAAGACGCTCCTTGCCGCCTTTCCCCAAAACCCGAATGTTCATCCTTTGCCGGTCAATATCCCGGGTGTCTAAGTGGATAAGCTCCGCCCGGCGCAATCCGGTGTGATACAATAGTAACAAAAGCATCCGGTCCCTCTGACCGGAGAAATCCGGCTCGAATGCCTCCGCATCCAACAAGGCATCGATTTCTTTTTCCTGTAGGTATTGCGGGAGTCGTTTGGGTACTTTTGGTGCGATGATTTTAGATGTGGGATTGTTGGAGACCCTGCCTTGTTTTTTGAGATAATTGAAAAATGCGCGTAAAGCGGATATTTTGCGATTGATAGAGCGGGCCCCAATTCCGATTTCCAATAGCTCTACCATCCAGGAACGCAGAAATTGATGGCGGACCGCTGACGGTTCTTCGATTTCAAATGATGTTTTTAAGAACTGTAAACACTGTGAAATGTCCGTTTTATAGGCTGCAATTGTGTGAGTAGAATACCGCTTCTCGCCTTTGAGATATTGTAAGAATGACATCAAGTCCCTATCCATAATCGCATCACATTTTGTATATCGAACGTAAATATAATAAAAATGTTTAATATGTATTATGGGGGCGTGTATTGCAAAATGCACTTTTCTGATTTGAATACCTGTAATAATCCCGTAGGGATGCCATCATTGTAGCCCCGTACAAGCGACAGCGAAGTGCAGGGCTAATAGTTTAAATGCTTTAAAAGTGGTTCATGCAAAAATAGAGACAGAACAATGCATTGGCTCATTTTAGTTCCGTTGGCCATACACTCGTGTTGCCAGACCATGGGCCCCATGCGATATATTTTATTTATTTTTGTCCTCATTATAACCGTATCGGCGCATGAAATATATATTTTATACCCTCACTCTTCTGCTGCTCTTCGCTTGTGGAAGAAGGCGCCAAATGTCCACCATTTCATACCAAAAAATGAAAGAGCACAGTAGTATTTATCTCCCGGTATCTATCCTGAGGCAAGACGTCCGGGATTATATTTACACACTCCTGCCGGATACCCTCTTCGAAGGGACGGAAAGGGATGGCCTGCCGGTCAGTATCCGTGTCAAAAAGGGCAGTTTCGTAGAAGTGGAATTGGACGGGGACGTGGTGGATATCCACCTGCCGATGGACATGCTCGCCGCCAAAAAAATGGGATTCCTGAGTGCTACGGCAGAAGGCGGGTTGGTCGTACACCTGCGCTCCAAAGTCAACATGGATTCCTCCTGGCACCTGCGCACCATCACGTCATTGGAGGATTACCGGTGGACGAAGGAGCCCAAGATAAACCTGCTGGGGTTTCACCTCAATGTGGGACAATGGGCCTCCGGATATATCGACAAGAATCAGGCGCAATGGTTGACCCGGATGGATGACACATTGAGTAAAATGGACGTCCTCCACAGCCAAATATCCGCCCTCCAACAACGCATTACCCAACCCATCGCCCTGGATTCCCAGCAGCAGCTCCATCTGAAACTCTTCCCATTGGCCATCCACCTGAAGCACTTCGCCACCGATGAAAGCCATATCAAAACTGCCTTGCAGTTGTCCTTCGATGCCGTAATACAGCGAGGGGAAGGTGCCGGCGAAATACCGGACTCTACGCTTCCCCGGTTTAATTGGGTAAGGGGCGATGCCGGCGACATCCCACTGACCAATGCCATTGCGCTGACGCTGTCAAAAGAGGACATTCAGCTGTTGGCGGATGATTGGGTGCGAAGCACCCCGGTGGATGAACGCAGTTTCGACCTCAAAGGCAAAAATATGACCATCGACCGGGTCTCCATCCTCACCCGCGACAATAAAATCGGAGCCAGAGTGTATTTTTCCGGGGACCGGAGCGGGTCGCTCCTCTACTTGGCAAAACCCAAATGGAATGCCCACCACAAAGAGATCCGCCTGGCAGAGGAGGAAGTCGACCTCCAAATGCATCACCTCGGCACCAAATGGCTGTATTTCCTCTTCAAACGAAAAATCAAAAAAAGCATCTCCTCAGCCATCCAATCTTCCATCAACCAATACCTCCACGACGCCATCCAAGACTTCGAAACCCAACTCAACAACCAGCTCCCCGGCAGCAGCATCCGGATAGAAGATTACGGCATCGACCCTCTTCAGGTAGAGCAGGACGCCCTGTTTATGGACATCCGGTTCACCCTGACCGGCACCACCTCCCTCCACGGCATCCGGGTATGGGTGGAATAGGGGGGGCTAAATTTGTCCACATACAAAAAACTTCCGTTTCAATACAATTGTAATTTATTTACACCATTATCGAGCTAAGACATTGCCTCCCCCCCATTAAGTGTGTATCACAAACTGCATGGTTTTGTATTTCTCCAATTTTCTATTCGTGACAAATTCCCCGGCACATCTCCCCTCCCCCTTCTTCCTGTTCGAACCCGGACCGGGAAGCTGACGACGAAGGAGGAAGATCCCCGAGCCGGATTCTACAGAAAGAATTTCAAAATAACCGCAAGACCCCCGAGCCGGATTCTAATTGCAGAATCCTTTGTAACTTTGGGCCTGTCTCGGAAGCTTTTGTTTTTGCCATAATATAAGGTGGATTGTTTTTGAGCTCGGAGTTAACTCCTTGTTACGGAAAAATAAACATCTTTTGATAAAGTTGCTTTTGGCAATAAATGGAGGGTTCTGACGCTCTGAAAACAATGCAACTGTGCAGCTGCAGGATTATCTCACCGCAAAAGGTTACTCAACATACATGCCAAAACAAAATCAACGATATGCCATCGCCGCGGGGCACCAAAAGACCCTCGAAGTAGCCGAAAACATCCTGTTGGACGGGGGCAATGCCGTAGATGCGGCGATTGCAGCCTACATGGCCGCTTTTGTCACCGAGCCCTGCATGGCATCTGCCGGAGGAGGGGCCTTTGCCCTGGTAGGACCCAAGGGCAAAGACGTCAGGATGTATGATTTCTTCTGCCAGACACCTCAAACCAAATCCCGGATCGAACATCCCGAATATCTCCCGATCACCGTCGATTTCGGGGAGACACAGGAAGTGTATTATGTAGGAATGGGATCCATCGCCGTCCCCGGAAGTGTCGCCGGCATTTTTGCATTGCACACCCAATACGGCTCCATGCCAATGCCCACCTTGGCAGAACAAGCCATCGAGTACGCCAAAAAAGGGGTCGTCGTAGATGCTTTCCAAGCCATTGATCTGAGTTTGCTCAAGGAGATATTCAAGACTTCGAAGCGCGGAGAGGAGATATTTTACCAAGAAGGCAGAGTCAAACGGGAAGGAGATACCATCCAAATATCCCATTTGGCAGACTTTTTATACAACTTATCCAAAGAGGGACGGGATTTTTTCTACAAAGGAGAAATCGCCCGTACCGTCGTCCGGGATATGCAACAAAGAGGGGGCTACCTTAGCATGGAAGACTTCGAAAACTACCGGGTTAACATCTCTGACCCACTGCGGTTTCCCTTTGGTGGCATGGAGGTCTTTACCACCGGTTATCCGAGTCTGGGCGGTGCTTTGATGAATATTTATCTGGCGCATATCCACCCCAAAGACAATAAGATCCTCTCCTTCGACCACAAGGTTGATGCCGGCATACACTGCGATCAACTTTTCAAACATCCCGAACGTATCTCGTCTGCGCTCAAAGCCGTCAACCCCACCGCAGAAGATATCCTTCATGGACCTATATCTCCTCAGGGAACCTCCCACATAAGTATTATGGATGGCGAGGGCAATGCCATAGGCCTGACTTTCACCATCGGTGAAGGCAGTGGATATTTTATACCTGATACCGATGTCCATCTAAACAATATGCTCGGCGAACCCTCCCTGGTGCCCAATGGACCCCATACCTGGCGGGAAAACGTCCGCCTCATGTCCATGATGTGCCCGACCCTACTCCGCTCGAGCGACGTGGGACGGGTCGTTCTCGGCAGCGGTGGAGCGAGTAGAATTCCCTATATGATAGCACAAGTCGTCGAACAACTCGCACATGGAAACACCCTCGAAGAGTCCATCTCTGCTCCGAGAGTCCACGTCGAACACCAGGTTATCCAGATAGAACCCGGACTTTCCTGGCTCGAACACAAATCGAAATGGAAAGGCTACGACATCCACCGCTGGGACAATCACTCTCTTTTCTTCGGTGGGGTACACGCCGTCCGCCGTAAGCATGCCATACAAGAAGCTGTCGGTGACTTCAGGCGACACGGTGTCGGCAAGGTCTTCTAAAGGAAAATACTATTTCTCCACTCGCCCAAAGTAAGGAACCTTACTTGATATTGCCGCTAAATTATGAATATAAGAATATTATAATCTATAATAGCATCTATTATAGGCCTATACTTGTTAAGGAAAATTATAAATTATAAAAAAAACGCATATATATTTGTTCATATATAAATAATCATCATATCTTTGGGCGTCAAACATAACTAATCCCATTTATGAAAAGTCAGGTTGCAGTCCGATTTATCGAGTGTTTAGAAGAGCTCAAAAACCAAAAGAAAGTTCGATCCAACCGGCAGTTTGCCAAGGCGCTGGATTACCTCCCGCAGAGTTTGAGCGAGATTATCAAAGGACGACGAAACGTCCCACTGGGGCTTATCGAAAAGGCGATAGAAGTATTTGAAGTTAACCCGGGTTACTTGTTTCTCGGGTATGGGGGCCGCTTCCTCAATACGCACTTGCCGCTAACCGAGACCAACCGTCCATCAGAGTTCCATCTGAACTCAGAACAACCTCCGGCGAGACAAAGGATAGGTTCTATTTACGCATTACCCTATTCTGCACAGGAGAGTTATTGTCAACATTTATCTGACCCGAAGTATCTAGCCAATCTTCCTGTTATTAAGATACCCAATGGCGGGCAACACATTGATACAGAGAGGGCCTTTGAAATTAATGATCCTCATATGGAACCGGTGTTGCATCAGGGAGACTATGTCATTGGAGAGCTCATTAACCCAAAACTATGGGTATCCAGGATAGGAGGAAACAGGCTTTTTATTATTGTCACAAAGACAGGTATTCTCGTGCGGAAAGTGGTCAATCGAATCATGCAGGAACAGTGTATCATACTGCACACCATCGATGAGTTGGATAGCGGGCATCGGACGCCTCTTGAAGAGGTTAGGCAGATATGGCAAGTCAATCAACTCTTGACGAAGCACGTTGCTGAACAAAGTCCAATAATGATGAAGACTATTAGCCAACAAATCCGGGTCCTCAAAGAAACCATCCAGGCGCAGCAAGAACAACTCGACAAACAAGTTGGTTATTAGTTGGATAATTTTAACTTTAGGAGGTTATGAATTTGTCTAAACGAATCGCTTGTAGCCTCCCCGGTTTATGCGAGAATTATTGTCTCCTCTGATTGAGGAGGGGTATTACTAAAATTTACACTTTGAGTTTAGAGCATAGAGGCACGATAGTATTGGATGACATGTACCAGGATTATTTCCTGGACTACGCTTCCTATGTTATACTCGAACGAGCGGTACCGGCTATTGAAGACGGTCTAAAACCCGTTCAGCGCAGGTTATTGCACGCGATGTTTGAGATGCACGACGGCAGGTACCACAAGGTCGCTAACATCATCGGCCAAACCATGCAATATCACCCGCACGGAGATGCGGCCATACGAGATGCGTTGGTCCATCTCGGACAAAAAGAACTCATCATCGATACACAGGGGAATTGGGGCGACTACCGTACGGGTGATTCCGCCGCTGCACCGCGATATATCGAGGCGCGCCTCAACAAATTTATCCTCGAAACAGCGTTCAACAAGCGCACTACCAAATGGCAAGTATCCTACGACGGCAGAAAAAATGAACCCGTTACCCTTCCTATGAAATTTCCACTCCTGCTCGCCCTGGGAGTCGAAGGTATCGCAGTAGGGCTATCCACCAAGATAATGCCCCACAATTTCATAGAACTCATAAAGGGTTCCATCAAAATATTAGAGGGAAAGCGCGTCAAACTCTATCCTGATTTCCTCACCGGTGGTATTGTGGATGTCAGCGAGTACAATCACGGCAAAAGAGGAGGAAAAATTAAGGTGCGCGCCCGAATGGAGAAAAGGGACAAGTCGACCATCGCCATTACCGAACTTCCCTACGGTGTAACTACTTCCTCCTTGATTGACTCCATCATTAAAGCCTCGGACAAGGGGAAGATAAAAATCAAAAAAGTCGTTGACAACACCGCTAAAGAGGTGGAGATTCTCGTAACACTTGCCTCCGGAATCTCTCCGGAAATAGCTATGGATGCCCTCTATGCTTTCACCAATTGTCAAGTATCCATTTCTCCCAATGCCTGTGTAATTGTCAACAAAAAACCCCAATTCATGGGGGTGGAGGAGATTCTGGAGTACAATACATTCCAGACCAAAGATTTGCTTGGCAAAGAACTCGAAATCAAACTCGGGGACCTACGGGAAAAATGGCAGAATGCCAGCTTGGCTAAAATATTTATCGAAAACAGGGTCTATCACGAGATCGAAGAGTGCGAGACCTGGGAAGCCGTCTTAGAGACGATCCGGAGGGAGATGAAAAAATACGTGCGGGAACCCGAAGAAAAGGCCACAAAAGGAGACCACCGGCTGGTCCTTCTCCGTGCATTGAGCGAAGAAGACATCATCCGTTTAACGGAGATAAAAATCAAACGCATTTCCAGATACAACACTTTCAAGGAAACAGAATACATCCTCCAACTCGAGAAAGATATCCAACAGGTATTGTACGACTTGGAGCATCTGACGGAATTTGCCATTTCATACTACAACAATCTCCTTCAAAAATACGGCAAGGGCCGGGAGAGACGGACAGAAATCACCTCTTTTGACACCATTCAAGTCACCCAGGTGGTGGCCGAAAACGCCAAATTGTACGTCAACCGGAAGGAGGGATTCGTGGGTACCGGGCTCAAGAAAGAAGAATTTGTCCGCGATTGCTCGGATATCGCCGATATCATCGCATTCCGCAAAGATGGCAAATACTCGGTCGCACGTATCGGAGAAAAGGTCTTTATGGGCAAGGATATCCTGCATGTGGATGTGTGGAAAAAAGGCGACAAACGCACTACCTACAACGCGCTTTATGTCGATGGTAAGACCGGCAAAACCATGGCCAAACGCTTTCATGTAGACGCCATTACCAGAGAGCGGGAATACGATGTCACCAAGGGGACACCTCGTTCCAGACTGCTCTATTTTAGCGCCAACCCCAATGGTGAAGCCGAAAAGGTCACCTTGCTGCTCTCCCCCACCTGCAAGGCGCGAAATAAAGTTCTGGAGTTTGACTTTAGTACCTTGGAGATTAAGGGCCGGGGTGCAGGAGGTAATACCGTCACCAAATATCCGGTACGCAAAGTTAACTTGCTCGAACGGGGAAAATCTACCCTCGGGGCGGTACAGCTTTGGATGGATGAAGTGAGTGGAAGAATCAATAAGGAAGAGCGAGGACGCTTTGTCGGTGCGTACGACACGGGGGACCTGATACTCTCCCTGTACAAGGATGGGAGCTACGAACTCAAAGAGCCCAATCTCCCTCTAAAATACGAGGTAAACCATCTCCTGTGGATCGGCAAATTTGACCCGCAACGGCCCGTGACCTGCGTCTATTTTGAGCCGGAAAAAGGATGGACTCTGGTGAAACGCTTTTTGATAGAGACAAAGACCTTGGATCAAAAATTCAACTTCTTGCCGGAAGGACGTGGGGTCAAAACCTACTTGCTAACCGGAGATGATCCGGCGCTATTCACCTACAGCTTCAAACGCAACAACCAAAAGACAGAGAAGTCCGCCAAAGCAGACGAAATCGTAGATATCAAGGGTTGGAAAGCCTTGGGCAACCGTCTCCATGACGGCAAGCTCCTCACCGCAAAGCTGCTCGATAGACCGGAAAAAGCACAGGACCAAAAGGATAATAAAGCATCCACAGCACCGCCTCCAAAGAAGGACTCCCCCACCGGTGACTTTCCCGGTGACAATGCCTATAAACCGGGAGATGTCATAGAGTTTGATGAAAATGGTCAGGGGAAATTGTTCTGATAGAAAGAGGAGACAACCTCGTCCTAATAGGGGTATTAACCATTTTCATCATGTAGACGTAAGAGCATTTTGCATTGCAGTTGTTTTGTTCTTGGAGCACTGGATCAAGGTAAAAAAGAAAATTGTAACCTGTAGTATACTCCATGTTATGGAGGAGTTGAATACACAGGATAATGATTAGAATAGTATTATTGAATTGTATTTAAAAAATATTGGAATACATACTTTGCAGAAAACCCTTAAAACAGAACACTAATCTTTTACTAATTTTGCTTTTTTTAGCACTGTTTCCTTCTTGGACAGCTCCGGGTGTCCCAATTGATAACTGCTTGAATAATAATACGAATGAAGCGATTTCTGATATTTTCATCCCATAATCTGAAAGCCATTAGGTTTGTAATCCTCACCCTTTGTCTACTGCACTTAAATGTATCAAACGGGCAAGGAAGATGGTCGGTCATTGGGCCGGGCGGCGGCGGGTGGATTCCCGCTATTACCGTCTTGCCGGATGCTCAGCATACCGTTTTAGTAGCCTGTGATGTTGGGGGGATTTATAAAAGTACCAATCGCGGGGGCAATTGGAGTATCATGGACAGTGGATTGACCGACTATTTCATACAAGAAATCACTTATGATCCAAAGGATCCCGACCTTCTCTACCTAGCGGGTAGGGGAGGGGTCTTCAAATCGACCGATGGTGGGGCGCATTGGGTCAATAAGAGAAATGGATTTCCCGAACAAGCGGATTTTAACTATAGCGCGCCTATCAATACGGTGGTGGTCGACCCCATACACACAAACATCGTTTATGCCGGAGTAGGAGTAAGTAAGGCAGGGTACGATTTTAATCCCTATCATTGGAATACTTCCGGTATCAAAGGTACCGTGTTCAAAAGTATGGACTTCGGAGAGTCATGGACTCCATTGTGGAATAATGGAATAGATACTTCTGCCATGATTTATGATTTGGCAATAGACCCTTCTTCTCCCAACACACTCTATGCAGCAACCGATTCCGGATTGTATAAGAGTGTGGATGCAGCGATTTCTTGGCTACCCATCAATGCCGGCCTTCCCGGCTCAAAAGCAATGCGTCTGGCGATTAATCCCATCACCCCATCAGAACTCTATGTCACCCTTTGGGCCGAACCCGGTAGTAGCCAATGGGAAGGTGGCATCTATAAATCCACCAATGGCGGAGGACTTTGGACAGCGATGAACGAGGGCTTACCTCAAATGATGGGCAATGAAAGTGGATTTACCTGTAATTATCCAAATATAATCATTAACCCTCGCCATCCGGAGATTCTTTATACAGGCAATGTTCCCTGGACGCCGGATCCCGGAGTGTATAAAAGTGTGGATGGAGGGGCTCATTGGGAATGGGTGAGTCGTCCTGATCCACCTGATAAAAATGTGAACCAGGGATGGATTACCGAGCACGGGGTCACCGTTATGAGCCTCGCAATTGACCCGCAAGATGGCGATCAACTGTATTTTGGCACTTCGACTCATGTCATCGCATCCTCCAATGCCGGAGCTACTTGGGAGCAAAAATACTCCATGCCTGTAGGAAACGGGTATTGGAAGAGCAATGGAATGGAGACTACCGTCGTACAAACCATCGCCATCGATCAGCAAGACCCCAAAAGGCTCTATGCCGGATACTGGGATATCGGCTTCTTCAAAAGCATCGACGGAGGACAAAGTTTCAAAAAATCTACCCAAGGGATGGTATATGATGCCAATACCTTTGATGTCGTCATCGATCCACAGTCCTCCGCAACCCTTTATGCAGCAAGTGGATGGTGGGAGACCAACGAAGGTGAACTATACAAAAGCACCGATTATGGTGATACATGGCAATCCCTTTCCGATGGCCTTCCCAATGCCCAAATCTGGTCTATCGCTTTAGATGCCAATAGCCCTATGACTCAAAGGACCCTTTACGCAGCATGCTACGATTACGGTATCTACAAGTCCATTGACGGTGGTAGGCATTGGGTTCCGTCCAATCATGGACTCGGGGTAAAAGGCAATCTTCAAATCCGAAAAATTGTCATTGATCCTTCGGACTCCCAAACCCTCTATGCCGGATTTGAGTCCAAGTTTATCGAAGCCCCTCCCAGTGATCGCACCATTCAAGGAGGACTATTTAAATCTTCAGATGGGGGTGCCAACTGGAAGCGAATAGATGGGGCATTGCCTCAACTTAATGTTTGGGACATTCTCGTCGCTTCCCCAGATGGCCAAACCATTTATACCGCAGTATCTGAGGGATATGATCACTCCTTGAAAGAAGAATTTCCCGGTGGCGTTTACAAAAGCACGGATGGCGGTACCACCTGGATGCGCATGTCAGAAGGTATGGGTGACTCTTATAACCTCAATGTGACTGCTTTAACGATGGATCCCTTGCATCCGGACACCTTATTTGCCACTACTTCCGATGATTCTTATCACGACAATGACAGTGGTCGGGGTATCTTCAAAACCACCAATGGGGGGAGCACTTGGTCGAGTATGAATGAAGGCCTCGGAGTCCTCTATTTAAGCGATATTGTATTTAATACTAGTGGAAATCCCCGTCTTTATGCCGGAAGCGATGGCAACGGACTCTTACAATACATTTCTACCGTTACTTCGACTACAACGGAACGACATTATGAGCCCACGTTGAAGTGTCATTTGTCTCCTAATCCGGTCCACACATGGATGCGATTCGACTTTTTATTACCTACTGACACGGACCTTAGCATGCGTATTTATGACCTAAAAGGTCAGGTCGTTGCCAGACCTTTTGTCAGCAAACATTTTGGAGCTGGAGCGAATAGTTTTGACTGGATAACGGCCGACCCTCAAGGGCATGTGTTGCCTAATGGGGTGTATTGGTATGAAATGGTCGGCAATGCGTCTTCGTACACTGGAGCGTTTATCATTCAGAAATAAGATGCAAATGAAACCAGTATGGATTTTATTAACCATAACACACACACAAGGGTGTGATAAAAAAATTAATGCGAGTTAATGAGATCGAAGATTCACGAATGCGAATAAAAAATAAAAGACTTCGTGAGTAATGGATTACAAATTTTTGATATGTTTTTACACAAAATTGTAAACAGTTGAAACCGACATGATTAAAATAATTATTAAACACACAAGGCAATGATTGTTTTAATCATTAAAGGTTCCATCTGACCATTGAAAGACAATAATAAGCAAACAGATGAAATCCAATGCATTGTTTTGTTACTGTTTTTGCAAACCAGATAAACAGGGATATATCCATTCCGCTCATGCAAAAATACCGTCAAAACACATTTAGGTGTTCTTGACAACCCCGCACTTCGCTATGGCGTGTAAATAGCTACATAGATTACATTCCTACTTGATTTTTGGGTTCGCAGGAATATGTGCTACCATTCGTGCATTTGTGGCTATAAACTATAGAAGAGAAGTCATTATTCTCTTTATTGACAATTGGAGGTGATAAATCAGTGCAATTTGTGATACCATCTCCCTAATAGCCTCCAACTATAAAGTATTTCTGCCACGTCTTATTAGTGTATGCAAGAAAACTCTTCAAAATTAGAAATGTATCTTTTGACTCTATTTTATCAATTTTAAAACTTGTATGATATGAAGTATTTATTTCAGTTTTTATTTGCCGTTACTCTTATTCTTTTCTCCTCTTGTGAGTTAAATGATTTTTCATCCAAGTGTTTTGATGAATACAAGGGCCTTCGATATGAGGGAACCAAAAGTTGCTCTTCTGCAGCGTCGGTCAGCAGCAACCTCACGATCAACGGAGAAGGTCCGGTAGGATTGCTCAATGTCACATGGGATGGTTTTTCTTTTAGTATGCTTGTGGACAAAAAGGAAAAGGATTGTTCGAAGATGGAAGTTTCTCCCAATTTTACAGGGGGAGCAGGCGGTTTGGTGATTACTAAGTTGAGCATAACCGGTAAGATTGTCCGGGATGGCGATACCTGCAAGTTGAATCTCACACGTTAATAGATGGTGATAGTCCCACCGTTTTAGCCGTGGGCTTTGTTTTAACTACGTGGGTTATGCTATAACGAATAGTGCTCCACACAGAAAACAACTACGCATATAAACTTGCCATGTATATTTATTTTGTTCTTGGAGCACTACGCTTGAGTAAGTCTTTTGATTTCCTCGCATTGCATCCATTGGGGATCCACTTTAAAGTAGGTATGGGAGAGTTTGGACTTGATCCAGCTTTCCAGCAGGGCGCCTTGTCTCAACTGTTTGGCCATATTGAGGATTTTGTCGTAATCCTGCTTGAGATTGGCAGTGTGAGGTGGAATTCTGGAGAGCAATTGGATAATTTTGACTTGTGTCCCGCCCCTTGGTCCTTCAAAGCGAATCGGGGGGGTGATATCTCCGGGATTCAAGCTGTCGATGGCAAAATAGGTGTCAGCGTCGAGGTCCCCGACATCAAAAATCGTGGTGCCGTCTTTGGGATTGACGAGGCGTCCACCGGAGTAGTAGCTTTGGACGCTTTTCTCGCCGTATTTTTTTACAGCCAAATTGAATGGCAGAGAGTCATGGAGAACCAGTTGGCGGATTGAATCCAACAGATGCTCTGTTTTGGCAATATCTTCCTCTGTTATCTCCGGTTTGATCAAGATATGACGGGTGTGGATAAGGTCTCCCCTCCGGTCAATCAACTGGATGAGATGCAGGCCGAATTCGGTTTCGACAATATCAGAGATTTCATTCTTTTGGAGGTTGTAGGCGGCCGCTTCAAACTCGGGGACGAGAGCGCCCCGTTTCATCCAGCCCAAATCGCCACCCCGCCGGCCTGAGCCGAAGTCCATGGAGTATTTTTTAGCCAAAGCGGCAAATTCAGCACCCTCTTCGATTTGTTTTTTGATGCCGGATAGCAGATCGAATGCCTTGTCATGCTCGACGGCATTGACCACAGGCTTTTTGACCAGTTCGGCGACTTCTACCTGCATATTAAAGTAAGGGATGCTGTCTTCCGGTATGGAGTTATAAAAATCGACGACCTCTGCCGGTGTTATATGTACATCTTCGAGGGCCATAGAGCGCATGCGCTGGGCCATGATTTGGTCCTTGAGGTCGTTCCGAAAGCGCTCCTTCACCTCTGAAACGGTTTGACCGTAATACTCTTCAAATCGTTTTTCATCTTGGTTCATCAAAGCGAGGATGTGATCGATGCGTGCATTGAGTTGTTGCTCTACTTCTTCATCCTTGACCTCTACGGAGTCGAGTTTGGCTTGATTGACAAAGAGCTTTTGGACGATGATACTCTCCAGGATTTTGCATTCTGCATCCGGAGGCATCTCTTCTCCGCGCTCCTTCATGACGGCAAGTTGCTCTTGCAAATCGGACAGCAGAACCAATTCTCCTCCGACCTGGGCAATCACTTTATCGATAAGTTGCTGTCCCTCAAGGGTTGTAAAGAGGAGACAGCTTATGATGAACACAAATAAGGTACTTCGCATGGATTGAAATATTTAAAGCTATAATATCGTCGACCATTTGGGGGTCAAGAAGAAAAACAAATGGATGCTACTCCTCATTTCTCCGTTTCGGGCCCCAAATGTACGCGTAATTTGCCTTGTTGGATGGCTTTGTTGTACAATTCTTTTCTCCTGTTTTCAATTAACTCCTTTTTTCGCTCAAATAGTATGCTTTTCTTGAGGTAATTTTCGACATACCGGAGTGGCGGTGTAGCTCCTTTGTTCTTATATCCCGCGAGGTAAAAGAAGTGTTGATGTCCCCTTTTGGCGATTCGTACACTTTTTCCCACATCCGAGGGGTTGAGGATTAGTCCGCCGGGGAGGGAGGGCTTTACCTCCGACCAACGGAACCATAGCGTATCGTTGAGCATACAATTGGCAGTGTTGAGCCGGCACCAATCCCGGAGTGTTTCGAGGTCTTTGGGATAGCGGCTTTTGAGTAAGGTCAGTATTTTCTTGGGGGGGTGTTTGCCCTTGGGGACGTCGATGTAGCGATATCGCAAGATTTTGTGGTCCAAAGATAGTTTTTGTTTGTTTTGGTTATAGTAAGATTGGATATCTTGTGAGGTGACCACGGTATCGGCATTACTAATAGCGAGTTGTTTTTCATAGGCATTGCGATAGAGCATTTGCCGGTAATCGTTGACCATACGGTCGATGGCTTTTCTCTCTTCTTCGGAAATGCTTTTATCTGCTTCTTCGGCCAATAACCGGTCAGAAGCCCAGGTGTCGAGGTATTGCGCTACTGCAAGAGAATCCCCGGGGTCAATTCCCTGTCTTACCAGGTCGGGGACATATATGCGTTGTTGTCCCAGTTGGGCTATAAGTGCATCCGTATCTTGTGCTTTTTCTTGATGCTGACATGCGGAGAGCGCCAAAAACAGGATACAACAAGCCGTTACAGGGGACCACCGGAAAGTAATATGTAGCAAGAGACTCAACGATTTCATACCGGATAATGTGTAAGATAACTAAAGAACCTGTGCCATTTTGTCCCGGTACCGCTTGGCTTCACCTCGTATCGCGCCCACCCAATCCCCGTCATTGGGCGGATATAAGATGCCGCGGGATACGTTGATAAGTAAACCCACGTCCGCGTTCATGCCGTACTTGCACACGGCTTCGAAGTCCCCTCCCTGGGAGCCGATGCCCGGTACCAGGAGGAAATGGTCCGGTAAGATTTTCCGGATATCGCCAAAGGATTCCGGATGGGTCGCGCCGATGACAAACATCATATTCTCCGGGGTACCCCATCGGGAGGCGGTTTGAAGGACCTCTTCGTAAAGGAATTTGCCGGAGGAGAGGCGTTGCATTTGGAAGTCATTGCTCCCTTGATTGGAAGTCAGGCCCAACAGGACAACCCATTTGTCCGTATGGCCTAAAAACGGCATTACCGAATCGCTTCCCATATAGGGGGCGACGGTCACAGCGTCTGCATCCAGGGACTCAAAGAAGGCCGCTGCGTATTTTTTCGACGTATTGCCGATATCTCCCCTTTTGGCGTCTGCTATTATGAAATGGTCATCACCGATATATGCGACCGTCTCTTCCAACGCCTGCCACCCTTCGGATCCATACATCTCATAGAAGGCCGTATTGGGTTTGTAGGCCACACAATAGGGACGTGTGGCATCGATGACTGCTTTATTGAAGGCGAGGATACGTTGGGCGGGAGTGCCGTCTTTTATCGGAATGCGGTTTATGTCCGGATCGAGGCCAACGCAGAGAAAACTCTTTTTTTGCCGGATGTTATGTATGAGTTGCGCTTTATTCATCATGCCTTCTATTAGTTGACGGGAATGACTGCGGTCACTTCCGGAATATTTTTGCGCAAGGTTCGCTCGATGCCTGCTTTGAGCGTCATGTCAGACATTTTACAATGCTCACAATTGCCCAACCATTTTATGTGTACCTCTCCGTTTTGGGTAACAGAAACCACCTCTACTCCTCCGAGGTCTTCACTCAGATAAGGCCGGATTTCGTCGAGGGCATCCTCTACCCGTCTAAACAGAGAAGCATGAGTAGCCATTAGTAGGTGGTTATTTTTACGATATTGGTCGGGTCTAAAGTAGCATTTCTATGTTGTACCGCTTCATCCAGCTTAAGCGCAAGCTCCTGCCATATTTTTCCGGCCGGTGTGGCACTGTCGGCTGCTACGGGGTTTCCCTGGTCTCCGCCTTCCCGCACCGACATCATGATGGGCACTTGGCCCAATACGGGAGCATCGACCAGCCGGCTGAGTTTTTTAGCTCCACCTTGCCCGAAGATGTAGTATTTGTTGTCCGGAAGTTCTTCCGGGGTAAACCAGGCCATGTTCTCAATAATACCGAGTACGGGCACCTTTATGTTGTCTATGAGAAACATGTTGGCGGCTTTGACGGCATCGACGACAGCGACTTCCTGTGGAGTAGTGACCATGACGGCCCCGGTAAGCGGCAGGGTTTGGACCAGGGTCAAATGAATGTCACCGGTACCTGGAGGAAGGTCGATGAGGAGATAATCCAAATCGGGCCAATGGCATTGACTGACAAATTGTTTGAGGATGCCGGACAATTTGGGTCCGCGGAGGACAACGGCCTGCTCGGGTTGGATGATAAATCCCAAGGACATCACCGGCATCCCATTGTAGTCCAGGGGAATCATGGTCTGTACCCCGTAGCTCTCTTTAATCTGAGGTCTTTCTCCCTGAAGGCCCAGCATGGTCGGCAAACTCGGCCCATAGAGGTCGGCGTCGATAATACCGACTTTGAATCCCTGATTCTTGAGTGCGACGGCCAGGTTGACCGCTACGGTAGACTTGCCCACTCCGCCCTTTCCCGAGGCTACAGCGATGAGATTTTTGACCTGGGGAAGGGGACTGAGTACGTCCGAGTTGGTTTTGGAGGCTTCGACGTGGATATCCACTTCCGCTTCCGGAAACTTTGTCTTAATCTGGGACATACAGTCAAAGATGAGATTTGATTTGTAAGGGGCGTCGGGATTGGGCAGCTTCAAGGTAAAATGAACATTGTTGCCATTGACTTTTAAGTCGTGAACCATTTTGGATTCGATGATATCCCGCCCCGTCATGGGGTCTTTGACATTTCTCAAAAGTGGAAGTAAAGCGTTGTGGTCGATCATATATTGATTTTTGTGCGGTTATTAGAGCCAAAGCGATAATGCTGTGGTGGAACACCAATGGTTACTTAGTGCTTGCAAGAAAACACTTCAAAATTAGAAATGTATCTTTTGGCGATCTTTTTATTTTTCTCAATTCACTGAAACCAGGCATCATTTCGTCTCGAAAAATAAAAAAGCTCATCCAAAATCTTTCATTTCATAAAATTTGATATTTTCCGGTAAGCACTACTTAGATTCCTATCTGGTACCATTTCATACCGGACAAACAGCTTAGTCGCAATGAACACCAATAGTAACAAAATTCTGTTGTGGGGGTTCAATCCCACCCTCTAAAACGTGTATGTCGTAAAAAAGCTTATCTTGTAAGGGATGACCCAAACTACAATCTCCTGGTCGGCAAACGTGTGTACCGGAAGGAAGGCGCGTTGATATCGGAAGCCGATTCCGAGGCCGGCGTTGAATTTGTAATGGGCACCTAAAAGGAAGCTGAAATTATTTTTGCTGTAATACCTCGATACACCGCTCGGACCCTGCAATCTGAATGCGCGGCTGTACGCGAGTCCGGCATCAAACTCAATCCGGTAATAATCGTAGATGCTTTTTTTGTATTCGATGAGCCAATCCTTGTATTTCAGATATACGGGGAAAGATATGTAATCCAGAATTATCTGGTAAGGGGAGTTGTACTTGGTGAATTCGGTAAAGGGGCTGCTGCCTTGCTGGTCGTACAACATATCGAGGCAAAGGTCCATTTTTTTTCGATAACGGGCGCGGAGATGTACGCCCCCCACCAGGCCGAGCTTGTTGTACCCCAAAATACCGTCTCCGTCGATTTGTGAAAAATTTATCCCCCCGATAAGTCCTCCGCGGAAGGTGCGCGTGCGTTGTCCGGTGGCGGTAAGAGATACGCCAATCAACAGTAACCCAATGAAGAGCAAGGATAAGTTTTTCATAGAGCAAATTTAAACAATTTTGAGGATTTGAGAAAGGGTGATAGGGGAGGGGGTGGAGCACGAGGCGCTCAAACGGGAGTTATGCCGCAGCATAATGACTGTTTGAGCAACGAAGAGTCAGGGGAAGATAGAAGACGCAATGCATTGCGTCTGTACACTCTATACTGTATTTATTTAGTTTCTGAAACACTAGCTGCACAGTTTCCAGGTTTGCGCCAATCGTCCCTGCGTGTATTCATTGCTCCCAAGTCTTCCCTTGTTAGCTTTGGCGCCGGAGTTCTTCCCGGCCGTTTGCCATAGGTTAGTGCAGTTTGTGATGCATACACAGATTGAGGCAAGAATAGAAAAAATTTATATATTTGTACCCGGCTTGAAGGTAGATTGCCTTTGACGCCTTTCGGAGTAGACTCCATCATAAAATATCCACTAAAGTAACACAGTGAGCAATTACGTTGTATCGGCGAGAAAATACCGGCCATCGCGCTTCGAAGAAGTGCTCGGACAAGAGCAAATAACTTCTACTTTGAAGAACGCTTTGCGCAAGGGGCAGTTGGCCCATGCTTTTTTGTTTAGCGGTCCCCGAGGGGTGGGTAAGACCACTTGCGCCCGGATTTTGGCCAAGGTAATCAACTGTGAGCAGCCGAATGAGCAGTTTGAACCCTGTGGCACCTGTGATTCTTGCCAGGCATTTGCCAAAAACGCCTCTTTCAATGTTTTTGAGATGGACGGGGCCTCCAATAATAAGGTAGAGCACATCCATCAACTGGTCGAGAAAGTGCGGGTTCCCCCTTATATGGGCAAATACAAGGTGTTTATTATCGACGAGGTACACATGTTGACCACCACCGCCTTCAATGCGTTTTTGAAGACCTTGGAGGAACCGCCGGATTATGCGATTTTTATACTGGCGACGACCGAAAAACACAAGATACTTCCCACTATACTTTCGCGTTGCCAGATATATGACTTCAATAGAATCGGACCGGATATCATTGTGAAACAGCTCCAACAGATATGTGAGCAAGAGGGAATTACCGCTGAAGAAGAAGCGCTCTACCTCATCGGGGTAAAGGCCGATGGAGCCATGCGGGATGCCTTGTCGATCTTTGACAGGATATCCTCCGCGTCCGATAAAAAGATTACTTACAAGGCCGTCATCCAAAGCCTTCATATTCTCGATTTTGAGCATTTCTTTCGCTTTACGGACGCGTTTTTGACAGAGAACCTTCCCGCGGTGATTACATTATTGGAGGAGATTGTCAATAAGGGCTTCGATGAACATCAGGTCCTCATTGGATTGTCTGAGCATCTGAGAAATTTGCTCATGGCAAAATATCCCGACACCGTCGGTTTTATACCAGGTTCTGAGCATACCAAAGGGCGATTGTTAGAGCAATCCGGCCGCTGTTCAACCGGATTTTTGTTGTCCGCATTGGATGCCCTCAACCAAGCGGATGTCCACTACCCCCGGGCTGACAACAAACGGCTTCATCTGGAAATGGTTTTGGCAAAACTGACCTACATCCACCGCAGGATAAACGGGGCGCTGCTGGAGACACAGGAAAAAAAAAGTCCGGTAATATCCGATAAGCGCGTTGAGCAGGAAGCCGAACCCACAATTGCAAGGCAGGAAGACCACGACCCTTCTCCAAAACAAAAGGAAGAATCATCCAACCCCGCCGGACAAACCTCTGAAATCGAAGATAAACCTCCGGTAACAGAAGAAGTTCCCCAGCCTGTGGAGGAGAAAGCTGAGACGTCACCAATAATGGAGGAATCTCCTGTCAAGGAGGGACCGGAAGACCCTGGCAATTCACTGGATGAAGCGATGAAGCGGCCCAGGGTTATTGCTTCAAAGAAGAGGAAGCTGGATGATCTGATTCCCCGGATTCCCCGCCTGGACAATCTCGAATCGCAAATAGCGGAAGAAGGAAAGAAGAATGGAAATGGCATCAAGGGAATTGGCCTTGAAAAAGTCAAGAATATATGGATGGAATACGCAGAAAAATGCCCTTCCCCGTCTATAAAGCAAACGCTCAAGCAGGCTGTTCTTGAGATAAAAGAAAAGACGGTCCTGGTACAGTTGGGTTCCCAGCTGGAGAAGAATATTGTCTTGCAGGAGACGGCATTGATGGATGCAATCCGGAGCTATTACGACGATTACGACATTTCGCTTTCCATCACCGTCGTTCGTCAAGCAACCAAGGGCGAACCCGTTAAGAATCCATTTATGACGGATAAGGAGAAATACGAGAAAATGGTAGCGGAGAATCCTGACTTGGTTAACCTCATTCATCGATTTGATATGAAACTGGTCAATGAATACTAATACACACCTAATACATACGCATTTGGTGAAATCTTCAAAAAAACGTATCTTTGTGGTGCTTAGTGATTACGGGGGAATGCTTTCATTCCAATTATAGTCTTTTCCCCGTCATAGGCGACTTATCCCATTTTGTGTTTTAAGGTGTTGCAAGGCGGTACACCCGAAGCTATGCGCAAAATATTTCACTATGATCAAATTATTAATTGCAGATGACCATGAGATGTTTGTCGATGGGATAACCTCCATATTATCGACGGAGACAGACATGCGTGTGGTGGCGAGTTGTTTTGATGGCCCGTCGGTATTCAGGATTTTGTACAACCAGAAGATAGATGTCATCTTATTGGATGTCAACCTCCCGCGCATGTCGGGTATCGATGTCGCCAAGCGCATTACCAAAGAGCATCCCAATGTCAAGATTCTTGCCCTCTCGATGTACAACGAACACAGCTATGTCAAGGAGATTACGAAGCACGGTGCCTTGGGATATATCTTGAAAAATACGGGTAAAAAGGAGCTCATACGAGCCATCCGGACAGTTTCCAAGGGTGAAAAGTACTTTAGTGAAGCGGTGATGAATACCATCGTGAATGGAATGCTCCACAAGAAGAATCAACGCAAAATGGGGTCCATGCTCATCCCGAAACTTTCGCGAAGAGAGAAAGAAGTACTCGATTTAGTGGTCAAGGAGTTTACCAATCAAGAGATAGCGGACAAGCTCATTATCGGATTAAAGACGGTAGAAAGCCACCGGAGAAGCCTGATGTCCAAGTTGGGAGTTCGCAATACTGCCGGGTTGGTACGCATTACTTTGGAAAAGGGACTTTTGGATTAATCCCACAGTCTGCATTGCTATGGAAAACACTTTAAGATATGTCCGGTTTTTTACCATTTCATACCTCCTGATCTTATACCTTATACTTAATATCTCCATCGTTTCTCTACAAGCACAGTCTGAGTCTCCGCCTAAGGGTAGTATAGATTTTCCCGAAATTGAGTGGTATGAAAATTTGGTTAGAGAAGAGGAGGAAATGGATAGTACAGCCATGTTGAAACGATTATTAATTCATGCCAGAGAGGAAGCCAAGGACAATGACTATCTCGCTGCTGTGGAATATTTTACGCGCAGTCTTAATTACCTGCAGAATAAAGGCGATACCTCGGCTTACTACCTGGCAAAGTTGAAATTGTCCGATGCCTATATCCAACTCGGATACAATAAGGAAGCGGAGGAACACCTGAGGGAGGCTATCAAGTATTATCAAATGGAAAAGGATACGTTGCATTTGGCAATGGCGTGGGCATATCTTTCCCGTATCAATCTCGAACGCGGTGATTCAGATCTCGCACGCCGGCATATTTTGGCTTCGGCAGCACTCAACAGGAAGATCAAGAACATAAACATCCGGCTGCACACTTTAATCAACCAAGGACTCTATCTATTGCAGCTTCAGGAGTATGAAAAGGCCAAAAAGAGCCTGGATAAGGCGATTAACATCAGCGAGCATATCGGAGCTTCACCATTTTATACCAATGCCCTTTACGCACTGTCTAAAGTATACAGCCGGACAGGGCAGTATGATGAGGCTGTGAAGGTGTTGCTCAAGGCGTTGGAAGTAGAGAAGATTCAGAACAATGCTTTTCTGAAACTAAAACTCTATAAGGCTTTGGCCGCCAATCTGGAGAAGATAGAGAATTATGCCAGTGCCAACCTGATGCTACACCAATACAGCGCCCTCAATGACAGTCTGCTTAATAAAGAGCGGCAGGCGATTATTAACAAATTGATCGTCAAATACGAGACCCGTCAAAAACAAAAAGAAATAATCGCCCTCGAAAGTGAACGCAAGGTGGCTAAGATTCAGGGGCGGTTAAACGAGGTGTCTCAAAAAGCGTTGTTGTTCTCTTTGGGTGCCATGGTAATTGCCGTGTTTTTTTTGGTACTTTACTATCAAAACAAACTCCGTTCAAACCAGATTATCCTCGAGCAAAAGGAAAAAATCAATCAACAACAACTTATCGAAATGGAGAATGCCAAGCAGATTAGTTCGATGGAGTCGATGGTAAGGGGACAGGAGCTCGAGCGCAATCGCATCGCCAAGGACTTGCACGATAGCCTGGGTGGGCTCCTCTCCACTATCAAGTTGCATTACGATGCGCTGCCCCAGTGCAATACCGAGTCGGAGGACAGCAAGGAATTGTTGCGCATTAACCATCTGCTCGATCTCGCATGTACGGAGGTGCGTACGATCTCCTCCAATCTACAGCCCGGCGCCTTGGCCAATCTAGGACTCGAGCAAGCTGTTAATGATCTGGTGATGAAATATCAGGATATCTCTTCCGCCGATATTATCTTTCAAGCTTATGGACTACACACCGAGATTCCCAGTTCGAAGGCTATTCACATCTATCGCATCGTACAGGAGCTCTTGCACAATAGCATTAAGCATGCCGAAGCGAACGAAATTCTTGTTCAGTTGACAGAAGATGAAGGGGAGCTGCATGTGCTGGTAGAGGATGATGGCAAGGGATACGACCGGGAGAATATCCGTAGAGGTATGGGGGTAGAGAACATCCTCTCTCGGGTGAATTACCTAAAGGCGGAACTCAATATCCAAACACAACCCGGTGAAGGCACTTCCACGATGATTATAGTGTCGGTGTAGGGTTTATTGGAAAAGTATTTCCAAGTGGAAAAAGCTTTATTTTACAAAGGAACTTAAGGCGGTATTGTAGGGGGCTGATGCTTTTGCCCAAAGAGAGTTGTGGTATATTTGTACCTTTATGGCCCCAATGGCAAGGCGGACAAGATTAGATATATTTGTTGCCATTGATAGACAAAAACTTACCTACTCATGAAGCCACTTTGGATTCCATCTGAGCAAATGAAAAGCCACAGCCGTCTGAATGATTATCGAGCGTGGTTGGCCAAGCACTACCATGTTCAATTTGCAGAATACAAAGATCTCTGGGAGTGGTCCGTACAGGATATTTCCCGTTTTTGGGAGTCCCTTATGCGTTATTTTGAGATCGACTACAGCGGAAGTTATGAAGAGGTAGCGGCCGGGAAGATGCCGGGTACGCGGTGGTTTGAAGGGGTAGACTTGAATTATGCTGAGCACATCTTCAGAAACAAAAAGGCCGGAGATCCCGGTATTTTTTGGCGGGATGAACGCGGGAGAGAAAGGACTTTGAATTGGGAGGAAATCCGAAGGGAGACGGCTCGATTAAGGAAGTTTCTCCTGGAAGCCGGCGTACAAAAAGGCGATCGGGTGGGAGCCTTCTTGCCCAATATCCCTGAGGCGACTATCGGTTTTTTGGCGGCTTCCTCTATCGGAGCCATTTGGTCGAGTTGCTCTCCCGATTTTGGAGCGGAAAGCGTGATCGACCGGTTGGCACAGGTCGAACCCAAGGTTTTATTGGCGGGTGATGGTTATACGTATAGCGGAAAGCCGTACGATAAAATGGAAGTCGTCCAAAAGATTGTCGGGGCTATTCCCTCCATTGAGCGGGTGGTGTTGATTCCGTTTTTGAAGGAGCAGAAAGAGATACAGAGGCCGGACGAGCGTTACCTTTTTTGGGATGATTTACCGAAGGCTTCATCAGAGGAATTGCAGTTTGTCCGGGTGCCTTTCGGTCATCCGATTTGGGTGCTTTACTCTTCGGGAACCACAGGCAAACCCAAGGCAATTACACATGGACACGGGGGCGTTTTGTTGGAGCATATGAAATATTTGGCCTTTCATAACGATGTCCGGTCCGGGGAGAATTTCTTTTGGTTTTCGACTACGGGGTGGATGATGTGGAACTTTGTCAACGCTGCTCCCTTGTTGGGGGCACGCATCGTCTTATACGAGGGCAATCCGGGCTATCCGGATTTGAATGTGTTGTGGAAATACGCCTCCGAACTTCCCATTCACCACTTTGGTACGAGTGCCCCATTTATCGTGGCATGTATGAAAAGGAAGATTACACCGGGAAGGTCCCTGAATTTGCAGCCTATGCGCAGTATAGGCTCGACCGGAGCCCCTCTTCCACCGGAGGGATTTAAATATGTGATGGAAGAGATAAGCAATTCGGTTTGGTTGTGCTCTATGAGCGGCGGGACTGATGTGTGTACGGCGTTTGTGGGTGGATGTCCGGAGCGCCCGGTTTATGAGGGGGAGATTCAGTGCCGGGCATTGGGCTGTGACCTCGATGCGTGGGATGTGGGGGGCAATTCTGTCCGGGGGGAAGTGGGTGAGATGGTGATTAAGCACCCCATGCCTTCTATGCCGGTATTTTTCTGGGGGGATGCAGGTATGAAACGGTACAAAGACAGTTATTTTTCGATGTTTCCCGGCATCTGGCGACACGGCGATTGGATTGAGATCACAGAGCGGGATTCCATCATTATCTACGGCCGGAGCGATGCCACGCTCAATCGACACGGAGTGCGCATAGGTACAGCTGAAATCTACAATGTTGTGGAAAAGTTCCCGGAAATCCAGGAAGCACTGGTAGTCAATTTGGAACTTCCGGGTGGCCGCCACTATATGCCTATGTATGTGGTCATGACAGAGGAGGCAGCCCTGACGGATGAACTGAAAAAGAAGGTGAGTGCCGCCCTTCGATCTGCTTACAGTCCACGGCATGTGCCGGATGATATTATTGCCTGCCCCGGCATCCCCACCACTATTAGCGGCAAGAAGATGGAAGCACCTGTCAAACGAATCCTGCTGGGTATGCCCTTGGACAAATCCATCAATATCGGGGCTATGAAGAATCCGGAGACCGTTGACTTTTTTGTCCGTGAAGCTATGAAAATCAAGTAAATTAATCGATGGCCATAGGAGTTCATATTATCAATCTATTGGGACAGCAGCGGGTGACACGTGTCATAGGCTGGTTGGCCGGCACCCGGTTTCCCGGCTTCGTCGTTCGAATGGCAGTGCGGGTGTATTGCCGGATATATAAGATAGACCTGGAACAGTTTGATTTTGACATTCGCCAGGTCAAGACCTTCAACGAGTTTTTTACAAGGAAGTGGAAGCCCGGAGTCCGGCAATTTGAGTCCGGTATCGCATCCCCGGCGGAGGGCTACTACTTCAATGGGGGCTTGCTAAAGGCGTCCAAGATCATCCAGTGCAAAGGAAAGTTGGCCGACCAAAGAAAAATTACCACCTTCGAACCCTTTGCGACCGGTAGCTTCGCGACGATTTACTTGTCTCCCGGCGATTACCACCGGGTGCATGCCCCATTTGATATGAGGATAGACCGCATCGCCTATATCCCGGGCAAGCTCTATCCCGTCAATGAGAAAAGCGTTTTGAAGATTTCCCAACTCTATTGCAAAAACGAACGCGTCGTCTTGAGTGGTAGCTGTTCCTACGGGCGTTTTGACTTTGTATTTATCGGGGCGATGATTGTCGGCAAGACAGTATTGAGTTTTATCGAGGATTGGGATGCGAGGATTAAAAAGCGAAGGGGATTTGAGGAGTGGGTCAGTTATGACCTCCGCAAATCTGAAGAACTCGGTTACTTCGAGTTGGGCTCCACCGTCTTGCTCCTCATGGACAACCGAATCCTCGATACCATCACATTGGAACCCGTCGCAAGGGTGCTTTTGGGGCAGCATTTGTGCGGTTAAATTCGGCAAAATCACCGAATTTGGGATAATTCGGCAAAATCACCGAATTTGGGATAATTCGGCAAAATCACCGAATTATTTTGCAGTCTGATATATGGGTTGTATCTTTGGGTAAATATTACATTATTATGATAGCTGTAATCACAGGTGACATCATTAATTCGGGTGAGGCCCCCGATAATAAATGGATGGATAGGCTTAAAGGTGCATTGAACAAATTGGGTAACTCTCCGGAAGAATGGGAAATTTATCGAGGGGATAGTTATCAGGTTAAACTGGCACCTGAAAAAGCGCTGGAAGCGGCCATTTATATCAAGACGGTAGTGAAGCAAACAAAGAATATCGATGTGAGAATGGCGATTGGTTTGGGAGAAGAGGCCTCCGGTTCGGAACGGATTACCGAGTCATCCGGAAATGCTTATACTTACTCCGGTAGATGCTTTGATGAGCTAAAGAAAAGGACCTTAGCCGTCAGATCGCCTGATAAAGAGTTTGATGAAGAAGTTAATCTATACCTTTCCCTGGCGCTATTAGTAATGGATAGATGGTTGCCCAATACCGCTAAAATAGTTAAAGTCGCACTTGAGAATCCGGAACTGAATCAGAAGGAATTAGCCAATCTATTAAATAAATCTACAAGCACCATAAGTGAAGGATTGAAAAGAGCCGGTTTTGAAGAAATTATGCGGATGATAGAAAGATATCAAAAGCTCGTAGCCAAACATTTTAATCATGGATTTAGCCTTAAGGTTGATACTAGCGCACTTTGCCGGTGATTTTCTCTTTCAGCCTACCAAATGGATTGAAGACAGACAGGCGAGAAAATGGAGATCCAAATATTTGTACTACCATATCGGGGTACATGCTTTGTTGTTTCTATTCGCTTTTTATGCAGATGTCCGGTATTGGGTGGGGTATTCTGTTATTGTAATAAGTCACTTGTTTATAGATATTGCAAAAGCTGCATTCTCAGGAAAGATAGCCAAAGCTCCTCTCTTTTTTATGGACCAATTCCTGCATTTATTGATAGTACTGATTTTTGTACAATATTATCATCCGGTTCAACTGGCTTTTGTCTCTCGGGAGAGAATACTATTGGGTGCCGTTGCTCTATTAATGGTTACTCAAGTCGCTTCTATCATCGTTAAGATGGTCATTGCTAAGTGGAATGATAGAGACTCCTCAACGCAACCTGACCCGGAAGAACCTTCACTCGAAAAAGCAGGAACGTATATCGGAATATTGGAGCGATTGTTTGTTTTTGGTTTTGTAGTGACAGGTCATTGGGAAGGAATAGGCTTTTTGCTTGCAGCAAAATCCGTATTTAGATTTGGAGATTTATCCAATGCGAAAGATAGAAGCCGGACGGAGTATATATTGATTGGCACTTTGCTGAGCTTTGGATTGGCTATGCTCACAGGCATGATTTTTTTGTTTTTTCTAACCAAGGTGCCATAGCAGTTGCCGGGGGAATAATCGATTCGCACGTACGAAGCAAAGGAGCAATCCGTGTCAAGTCGCTCTTTGGATGTATGGACAACGGAATACGACCGGGGGGGCAATTGCTTTACGGCGTTTTTGACCGCAAAGTCAGGGGTGGCAAATGCAACAATCAATGAAAGTATCAATGCGAGGTGTAATGTTAGGCGTTTCATGATAAAAAAGATTTGTGATGATTAATTCACTACAAAGATAGTTGGCAAAAAGGCAGAGAATGTCTCGAATATGGAGACAATTGAAGACTTTTGTCTCTCATTTTGAGAAAGTATAGAAGGAACCTATCAATGATGAATAGGCTACTTTGAAGCGAGATATTTTCTTTTGCTATGAAAAGTGAAGCATTCCCCGGAATTCCACTATTTTTGCCCATTACCTACAAATACAAAATCATATGCAACGGTTTTTTAAATATTTTGCCGCCCTGTTATTCCTGGCCGTAGTGTCCACCATTTCATGCCAAGCCCAAGGAGAAATTAGCCTGGAGGACCTCTTCGTACAATACAAATATGCTCCGGCCCGGCTGCACTCCTTTCGCTGGATGAAAGACGGAAGGCATTATACCATGCTGCAGGACAACCGGATTATGAAGTATGACATTGTCCGGGAAGGAGAGGGAGAGACCCTCTTGGATGGGAATGCGCTGGATACTGCGGTGTTTGAGGGCAGAATTGCGGCGTACCGCTTTTCGGATGATGAATCCAAGCTGTTATTGACGACCGGTGTGGAGCATATTTACCGCAGGTCGACACGAGCCAATTACTATGTTTACAATCGAAAGGAAGGAATCCTAACGCCGGTGACCGGAGGGGAGAAAATCAGGTATTGCACGCTTAGCCCGGACGCTTCCAAGGTCGCTTATGTCTATGACAATAACCTGTATTATTTGGATTTGAAAACGGGGAGCCGGGTGCAAATTACCCATGATGGGAAGCACAACGCCATCATCAATGGCGCTTCGGATTGGGTTTATGAAGAGGAGTTTGGGATTACGCGTACCTTCGAATGGTCCCCGGATGGAAAGTATATCGCCTATATTCGTTTTGACGAATCGAAGGTGCCCGAATTCACAATGATGGAATACCATGACCAGGTCTATCCGAAGTATGTCACCTTCAAATACCCAAAGGTGGGAGAGTCCAATAGCGTGGTCTCGGTACACCTGTTTGGTTTGGAAGGAGGGCGACACCGGACTTTGGTCGCCAAGGATTCGACCTATGAGTATATCCCCCGGATAAAGTGGACGCCGGACTCCAAGCAGCTGTGTGTCTTCGAGATGAACCGGCACCAGAATTTATTGAATTTGTTTTTATACAGCACCTCCGGCGTGCGCAAGCATTTGTTGACGGAGACGAGTCCGTATTATGTCGATATCCATGACCATCTGCGATTTCTCCGCGATGGCAGCGGTTTTATTTGGACGAGTGACCGTGACGGCTACAATCATATTTATCTCATGGATATGCGGGGAAAGGTGCTCCGGCAATTGACGAAGGGAGTACATCCCGTCGAACGAGTGTACGGCATGGATGAAAAAAGGGAGGAGATATATTACCAAGTTGCTGCGGTACACGGATTGGACAGGTATGTCGCAAAGGTCAATATTCGTACCGGAAAAAGCGCTATGATACAGCAGCAGAACGGGGACAATCAGGGGAGCTTTACCTCGACCTTTGATTATTACATTTACACGTACTCCAATATGAATACCCCTCCGGTGTACAAGCTGATGACGCGAACAGGGGAGATTGTTCGGGAACTCGAGGACAATAGCCGCCTCAACCGGATGGTGCAGCATCTTCCGCATTCGCCCGTTCGATTGACGCAAGTGCCCGGTGCGGACGGGACCCCGCTCAATGCAGCATTGGTGTATCCCTTTGATTTTGACTCTACCAAACAATACCCTCTTCTGATGTATGTGTATGGCGGTCCCGGCATCCAAATGGTCAAGAACCGCTACAGCAGTTTTGGCAATTATTGGTGGTATCAGATGCTGGCCAATGAAGGGTACATGATCGCCGTAGTGGACAATAGAGGGACGGGGGGACGTGGAAGTCACTTTACCAAGATGACCTATATGCAGCTCGGCAAATATGAGGTGGAAGACCAAATCGCTGCAGCAAAGTTTTTTGGTATGAAATCGTACATTGATGCGGAGAGAATTGGGATTTGGGGGTGGAGCTATGGAGGCTATATGTCTTCCCTGGCCATATTAAAGGGCAACGATGTATTTAAAATGGCGATGGCCGTCGCTCCTGTAACCAACTGGAAGTGGTACGACTCGATTTATACCGAGCGCTACATGCGTACGGAAAAGGAGAATCCGGAAGGGTACCACGACAATTCCCCCGTGTATTTTGCGGACCGGCTAAGGGGTAAATTTCTCATCGTACATGGTCTGGCCGATGACAATGTCCACTTTCAAAACACCGCCGAGATGACAAAACAACTCATCGCCGCCAACAAACCCTACGAAACCTTGTTTTACCCCAACAGGAATCATGGGATATATGGAGACAACGCCCGGATACACCTATTTAGCAAATTGACGGATTTTATCCATAAGAACCTATAGAAGAACATGGCAAAAAAGGCGAAAAAGAGTGAAGATTGTATCCTTGAGATCAAGAATCGCAAGGCGAGCTACCTGTATCAGTTTGTAGAGGAGTTTGAGGCCGGTCTCTCCCTTCAGGGGAGTGAGATAAAATCCATCCGCCAAGGCAAGGCCAATCTCAATGACGCTTACTGCTCCTTTAAGGGAGATGAATTGTATGTGCACAACCTCTACATCGCCGAATACGAATTTGGCAACCATTACAATCACAAACCCAGAAGGGATAGAAAATTGCTCCTGAAGAAAAACGAACTGAAAAAATTGCAAAAGAAGGTGAAGGAAAAGGGCTTTACCATCATCCCTTTCCGTCTGTTTATCAATTTGCGTGGTTTGGCCAAATTGGATATCGCTCTGGTGCAAGGAAAGCGCTCCGTGGACAAGAGCCAGAGTATCAAGGAGCGGGACATCGCCAGGGATATGGATCGACAGTTGAAGCGATACCGGTGAGCAACTTACCCTCTTCTACCGTTTCCCTCCCGCTCCAATCTGCCCTGAAATGAGGAGGAAAGTAGGGAGAATTTAGTATTATACCGGGCCAAATCAAAGTCTGCTAATTTGTCCTTATTTTATTCTGTAATGCCTTAATTTCTGTAAGATTGACAGTATGATATTCGCTGCTACTGACGATTTGGCGCATTAAATGTAGGTGGCTCCTTATTTGATAGTACAGAGGTGAAGAGCGAGTGGTCTTGGCAAAGAGTGTTGGCCGGCTTAGGTGCCGGATTCTTTTCGGGGCAGGCTCGCAACTTAGGATTCGGTTTACGCCGAATGCTGGAGAATAGCGCGAACGGAAGGCATTGGTTTTACCATGACCAAGAGGTTCGGCGTAAGCTGTTTTCGAAGATTCTTATTATTTCGCATTTATTGGTATTACACAGTGATAACGTTACCGACCCGGGTAAGGTAAGCGTGCGTATTGTGTTGTGCGGACACTTTTACTCTTTTGCCCGCAAAGGACGGGGGAAGGAGTTGGGTGGAGTGTAGGATAAAAAGAGAAATAACTGTTCTTTAGATTTTGAAATTATTTAAAAAATTAAAATTGTATTAAAATGAAAAAATTAAAATTATTTGGATTAGCGTCAATACTTTTGAGTATTTCTTTAGTGGCCTGTGGCCAAAAACAGGTTGGGAATTCCGCCTCAAAGGCAGACAAAATGGAGGTCCCAAAACAGGAAGCGACCTTGGAGATGAATGCCGACTCTCTTGATGCCAGAGTACAGGCAGAGTTGGCGGAGGCCATTCTAAAGCAGAAGGAAGAAATGACAAAGGAAGCTTTGGGGACCATTAGTCAAACCAGTTCTATCCTTCGCGATATCGAAAGTGGTGATACAGTCAATGCAATCAAGAGAGGGAAAGAACTTATAGGAGCACTTGAAGTCTTGCTCGCTAAAGATCCATCTTTGGCATTGTTGCCGGTCGATGTATCCTATGAAAATGAGGCTTTGGTTGCGGACATCGGGACGGTAAAGGGCATCGTAAAAATGGCAGAAACCGCTATGGAGGCCGGATACTACCAAGAGGCGAGGGAATTGTTGAAGGACTTGAAGAGCGAGATGGTCGTCAATACCTTTTATATTCCAACCGCCACATATCCTCAAGCACTGAAAGCTGCGGTGATAATGTTGGAAGAGGGGAAGACAGAGGAGGCCAAAAACTTGTTGATAAGCACCCTCAATACGATTGTGATTGAGAAGAACGCCATCCCGATTCCTGTGCTCAAAGCAGAGCAAATGGTCATAGAGGCGGCTCTTGTGGATGCCAAGGACCACGAACATGTTTCAAAGGTCTTAAACCTTCTGAACAATGCGGATTACCAATTGAAGTTGGCGGAAGCATTGGGCTACGGCAAACGGGATAAAGAATTTGCTGCTTTGGCCACTGCTATAGATGAACTCAAAGCCTCTGTTGAGAAAAAACAAGATAGTTCGGACAAGTTTGATGCCTTGAAGGATAAGATCAAGTCATTTAGAGAGAGACTCTTTCCTTATAAAGGCAAAACCCCTAAAAAGTAATGGTATTTGATCGAGCGTGCGATGCAAAAAGGAGTATCGCTCGCTCGATTTTTTGTGGATTTTGAGTTTGAAAAAAATAATAACAAGTAAATAAAACAAAATGAAAACATTAAGTAATTTGAAATGGTGGATGCCCGTATTAGTGGGCATTTTATTAAGCATTAGTGCGATATACATTATGTCCCGGCCGGTAACTTCTTTTGTGGGCTTATCCGTGTTATTCGGGTTTATGATATTTATTTCAGGATTATTGAATTTGAGTTTTGCATTGCAAAACCGAAAGGTACTGCATGATTGGATGTGGTATTTGGTTTTTGGAGTTATTGAGGCCGTATTGGGCGGAGCACTGTTGATGCAACCCGCCTTATCGATGGAGGCGTTGATACTCTTTGCCGGATTTTGGCTGTTGTTTGTCGGTTTGCTGCGGGTATCCAATGCCTTTCTCCTCGAGAGGCTTCATGCATCCTTTTGGTGGGCATTATTGTTGGTGGGAATCCTCACGATAGTCTTTGCGTTTTTTGTATTGATTAATCCGGTAGTCGCTGTGTTGAGTATCGTTTATCTCACAGCGCTTCCCATTCTGTTTGCGGGCATTATGTCGATGTATTTTGGGTTTGCCCTTCGCAAATTGTCATTGGCTTAACACTTAAAATATAAACTATGGTTCATTTAACAGTCAAAAACCTCAAGGAGGTCAAAGAGGTATTTCACAAGGAGATTTGGTCCGTCTGTGAAGAAAAACAAGCCTTTTACGATGAAAGATTGAAGAATTACGGCAAAGATGTCCAACTAACGGTGATTTTTGATCATTCTTCCGCAACTTATAAGGTAAGTGCATCGCTTGATTTGAAGAGTAAGAAGCTACTTGTTGTCGAAGAGGATACCGATCCTGTCAAAGCATTGCATGCTGTATTTCAGGCCCTCAAAAAGGCCTTTAGACATCAATATGAAAAAGAGAAGAAAGATTATCTCTATAAGCGAAAGCGATAGCAAGACAACTAACGACGGCTATCTACATTTTTCAAAACATCGGGTTGGGAAGATTACTTCTCAACCCGCTGTTTTAACCTTCTTTTCTCAACAGAGGAATTTCAACAGGAGTCGCATTCATAGACTTACCCGAATTCATCCATGAAGTTGGATATAAAATCTTGAATATATCTCTTTGTGTTATCTGCTTTTCGAACCACGAGGAAGTGCTTCCTTTTCAATCCGCTCTTGCCGATTTTTTTGAATACCAATTCCTTCGAAATTTTAAAGGCATTTAAGGCCCATTTGGGCATACAGAGGATCCCCAGATTGGCATTGACCATTTCAAGGGCTACCTCCGTAAGAGGTATGGCTGATATCTTGGATGGTAGCGTCTTATACGGTTTTAAAAAGCGCTCATAAACAGACACCGTTTCCAACGGGAATGAGTGTATAATTAAATGGGACTCTTTGAACGCATGCGTATCCATGAATTCCAATTCATTTAGCCGGCTCTCTTTGTGCATTATCGCGAAAATCTCATCTTCAAAGGTCTCGTAGCACGCCAATAAATCACTCCCGGGTTTTGTGCTTACAAGGGCTATATCAATCTCATCGGACAGTAATTTTTGGATAGGCCGGTGTGTTGCTTCAAGGATCAAATCAACATCAATATCAGGGTATAACAATCCCATTTTTTGGATAAAGCGGGGTAACCCATGATAAAACGAATAGCACTCGGTACTTACTTTTATGTGGCCTTTTGCCCCGTGTTGTATCCCTTGGATGTTGGTGTAAAAATTATCAATCCGCTCCAGTATTTCATTGCCCAATTTGTATAGCTCTGCACCTTCGTCCGTCAGTTTCCATTTGTTTCGCGTCCTGTGAAAAACCTTAAACCCCAGCCGGTCTTCTAAATCTTTAAGCTGATGGCTTAAGGCAGATTGAGTTAAAAACAACTTTTCTGAAGAATTGGCAATGCTTCCTTCTTCCGAAATCGTTTTTATCAATCTAAAATACTTTATTTCCATGTCTGCAAAGTTACAATATTAGGGGAACACTATACCTGAATATATTTCATGCATCCTTTAAACTTACTCAATCTTATGATAAGAATCGGATTCCAGATATCCATTTTCTTTGTGCCAGTACAAACAAATTAATGTTATGAGTGAACAGATTAAATTTTATGAAAACAAATTGGCGTATGAAATGGATCCCTCGGATCTGTACCACGCGTTGGAAGGGAGCACAAATTATGTAGCTTTAGATACCCGTCAAAAGCATGCCTTTGACAAGGAGCATATTCCAACAGCCATTCATTTGCCCCATCGGGAGATGACAAAAGAAACCACCCAACACCTCGACCCTTCAAAAATCTATGTCTGTTATTGTGATGGGATAGGCTGCAATGCCTCTACCAAAGGAGCCTTGAAAATGGCAAGGCTGGGTTTCCGGGTAAAGGAATTAATCGGCGGAATCGAATGGTGGAAATTTGATGGTTATGAGACGGAAGGCGCAAAGCCGTCCAAAGGGTCTACATTCGATTGTGCTTGCTAATATTCTTTGCCCCATGCAAATTCGACCCGTGGAACGCAAAGATATCCCCCAAATCGTGCAGTTGTGTGCGTGGCACGCCGAGTATGAAATGGCCGACTTTGATCCGGACAACAAGGAGCAGTTGCTGGTAGAGCATCTCTTTGACAAGTCCAATCAAATAAGGTGTTTGGTCGCTGAAGAGGACGACCGGCTCATTGGCTACGCTACGTTTATCAAGCAATTTTCTACTTGGGATGCTGATTATTACCTGTACTTAGATTGTCTCTACCTCATGGAAAACCATAGAGGCAAAGGGTGGGGGACAAAAATTATGAATCGGATAAAAGAACATGCGTTATCCGAAAATTGTCCTGCCATCCAGTGGCAGACGCCCGTTTTCAACACGAAAGCCATCGATTTTTATCGGAAGTTAGGCGCAGAGTCCAAGACAAAAGAAAGATTTACCTGGTTCGTCTGAGAAGCGCGTGATACACACCAAACCATTTCTCGTAAATAGATACTGTGTTAAAATTCAAATTTATTTTTAAGTGTATTCTTGCAGGGACTATTTGTTGGCCCTTGTTTGTTGTTAATCATAATGAAATCTGCATTTTGCAATCAGTATTTCGTCATCTCTCACGGTATAAATAAGCCGGTGTTCGCCACCAATTCTACGAGACCAAAAGCCTTTGTACTTATACTTTAAAGGTTCCGGTTTGCCAATTCCTGTAAATGGAGACCTTGAAATGTCTTTTAATAAATCATTAATTCTTTTGACGTATTTTTTATTCGTCTTTTGCCAATATAAGTAGTCTTCCCAAGATTCATCGACAAAAATGTACTTCATAGTTCAATTAAGTCTTTTTGAAACGATGCAGCTTTTTTGAATTTCTCAATCGCCGAATCAAGTCTGGATTCATTCTTCTTGGATGATAATTCGTGTTGCGTTGCAGTCAGCGAATTATATTCTTCGAGTGAAATTACAACTACCCCGGTACCTTTGCCACGATTGATAATCAATGTCTCAAAGTTTTCAGTCACTGAGTCAAGATATTTTTTGATATTTTTTCGAAAGTCTGAAATGGTGGTTGTTAACATAATTACAATATTTAGTACCAAATAATGTACAATTATAGGTACAATATTTGATCTGTCAAAATTCATCTTTCTCAAATTACGGCCAACAACTCCAGTAAGTGAGGTGTGAGGTGCCCTCAATGCTTCGGACAGTTAGAAACAATTCTTAGTTAATTGCTAAATACACATTTTCAATATCTCTTTAACATCGTTCATCGCTCTTGGTTTTCAGAGCATGGCTAATATCGAAGTGTTATTTCGACAGATCAACCAAATCCGCCTTGACGCCGATAGCGGAGGTGATGCCTGTGCCATTGATTCGCACCTCCAATGTCTTGACCACCTCGTTGTCCTGTCGAATGTGAAACTTCCACGCCGCATAGTCAGAGAACCTGTACTTTGCCTGATAGAAGACTTTGTTATATGTCGCCTGTCATTACAGAGTATTCTTTAGTTCTTTTTCGATTAACTTAATCATTTCCATTACAGGTTTAAACAATGGCTGCACGGAGGATTGGTTATAGTCAAAAATGTTATCGTAGTCACCTTTTTGTCTCCAGTCGAATAGCTCAGATAATAATTTCCCATATTTTTTATCAAATGTACCCGTCTTTACAAAATGCAATGAAAATTGACTCTTAGTGGCCGAGTGCGATTTTGTCAAAATTTCATTTGCGACAAGTAATGCATTCACAGCGTAAAACAAAGAATAATAAAGTCGATTTACAGCTGAGTTCCAATATCCATTTTCAGCTAAAACTTTTGCAGCATTAAATGTTTTGTAGGCTGAATCAATCCTGAAAGTAACATATTCTCTTCTTTCATCTATAGTCATAGCCGAATTCCTTCTTGGGTGACATTATGATAAAAAGGTGTAATGCGTTGTTTTGTCATCCAGTCTTTCTTCGAATAAGCAAAAACAGAAAAAGTCTCACCTGTTTCTAATTCCAAATCATAAAGTTTATTCCTGAATCTCCTTTCGATTTGTAAATCTACAGCATAGTCTGTTAATATTAGAATATCCCAATCTGAATCAATCCGTTCGTCTCCTCTCGATCTTGATCCATAAAGAATTACTTCTGCTTTGGGGTCAATCAGATGGACAGAATCCAGAATCAAGCGACTTATGTATTCCATTTTAGTTTTCATACTTCAAAGATACTGCTTTTACGGATAATTTCAAATACTCCACACCGGCAGGTGTGTATTACAAATCTGAACAATTATTCACAAATAATAGAAAGGCAGCGGTGTAATACGTTACTTCAGGGAATGCAAATAGTTTGAGGGGGCCGAGTTCTCTACAAGAACACTTAATCTGTAAAAATCTCCGATTTGGACTAGTGGTTTGGGGCTTCTTGAACAGATGTTTATCAAACAGTCAAAAATAAGAAAACTTACTATGCAAAGTAGATATATTATATGGCCTATTCCGGCGAAATACGAGCGCGGGAACCGGCGTTAACACACCGTAAAGCTGTGGCGTACAACAAATTTTCTAAACATCATTGAGAACAGGTGTTCAGATAATGACAGAATTGCCGTGTTCCCTTCACCGAAAGTTTATGAATTTAGTCTATGATGCGCATTATTTCGCCTAGACCTTTTTGTTACTTTTTGGGGCAATGCCAAAAAGTAAGGCTATTCAATATATGTTTTCAATTGTGAATACAAACGCTTTTTAATCCATGCGCTGATGTGTACATTGCATTACACCCCACCCCACCACAGCTAAAGCATTCCTTTCATTTCATAAGATCAACCAAATCCGCTTTGATGCCGATGCCGGAGGTGATGCCTGTGCCATTGATTCGCACCTCCAATGTCTTGACCACCTCCTTGTCCTGTCGAATATGAAACTTCCACGCCGCATAGTCAGAGAACCCGTACTTTGCCTGAAAGAAGGCATAAATGTGGAAGTACTTCGCTAGGGTGATTCCTACACTCCCGCGGAGCATGTGCTCCACCTTCCACCCCGGGTTGACTTGTATCATTGCACAATAGTCGAAAGGGACAGGATAAACCTCTTTGTACGTAAACCGGCAATCTGTTACATCTTCATACATCCTCGATACCTTGCTCATCACCAGATAGGCGCCAATACCCCACCGAAACCGCCCATGGTACCAAGTGCCGTACCGGGATACTCCCACATCGTATGCTCGGATTTTGATGGAGTATAGCAAACTAACGTAATAGCCCAATTCCTCTACAGTGTAAAATAAATCCGGATAAGCTCCGGGGGAATAACCTATCGACGCATATAATCCCCAAGGCTTGTAAATCCTATGCTCGTATAGATAATGATCTAAATCGACGCTTACAGCACTAAAAGGCTTGATCTTAATAGAGCCCCCTGTGAGCGTACCTTGGGCATAATATGTCCAACCGGTTCTCTCTACGGCAATAGACTGTCCTTTTGAAGATAGTGATATCAGTACCAGCGCCAAGAAGATTATAACTCTTTTCATAACGGGATGACTTAAAGGTTAAAAATTGACTTTTAGACCGAGACCGGAGGTGATACCCGTGCCATTGATATAGTGGGTGAGATCATGATGCTCCGTACTCCCCACATAAGTCCAGTGGTAACTGATGTCCTGAAACCGCTTAAAGCCCAAAGTCCACCCCAACCTAAAATACACCCGCCATCCCCGCCATATCCTGAACTCTACCGGCAGTCGCACCTCCACCAATGGGGGTTTGAATCCGGGGTAAGCATGTGTGTCTATACAGCCTATAAAATCATCTCCATGTTCGTGTGTAATTAATGGTACGCATTCGGAATCCCACCAGGTTCTTTGAATATAGACGGCCCGGAGGTAGAGCCCGGGCGATAGGGTCCATCTTTTCCATTGGTCGTGAAAGCTCCGTTTTATGCCCAAGCCCAATAGATGTGTTCTTGAAAATCCAATACCAAATCCATTGCAGTCATAGCTCTTTTCGACAACAGCAAAAACAGGGATATTAAAATAATTGGTGTAGTCGATACTTACATACCAGTCGTCTTTTAGCCGGTGCTCATATCCGAGTAGCCAGTGAACCTGTTCAATATACTCGCCCTGGACTTCTTCCGGGATAGGTTTTTCAGATATATTTAAAAGACTGGTGTAGAGGTACTCGAGGTAAATACCCTGAGAAAACAGGGTCATCGGTAAAAATGCGAATAAGGCTATGAGCCATCTGTAATACATGATATACAATAGTTAATTATCCGGCAGGCCTTTTATCTATTTTAGATTCTCCTTGTATCTTTAGAATGGCGTTCAAAAGATCGCCAAAAGATACATTTCTTATTTCAAAGCGTTTTCTTGCAGGCACTATTTAAGTTTGCCTAAATCATCCATCACATCTTCGATGGTTAAATTTGATATTGGAATACTATTCTCCGATAAATAAGTTTCAAATGAAAATCTCGACAGCCCGGAGACTTGAGCGGCCTTACCTAATTTGAGCTTCCCCGCTAAATACAAACGAATTGCTAATGAAATTTTGATTTGCTTTATTAATTCACTTTCTGATTCATTTAATGCTAAAAGAATATCAGAAGGGAAATCAATTGAAATGGTGTGAGTTTTCATTTGTTTGCTTTTTATAGCCTTTTAAAATTCAGATGGAACCTTTGATGATTAAAACAATCATTACAAGAATAGTTTAATGCTTGTTTTAATCATGTCGGTTTCATATCAAGTTAATTGTCACAAAAATAAGAAACTAATTGTACTTTGTTCTCTATCTTGTCATTATAAAACGTTGAAGTCGATTTTTTCGTTCTTAAAACTCAACATATAGTGGTTTTAACAAGAATTTTGTAACTGCATCACCCCCAGTACTCCCCTAAATTCCAAAATTTGTTTATCTCACTGCACTCTTTTCATAAGATCCACCAAATCCGCCTTGATGCCGATGCCGGAGGTGATGCCTGTGCCATTGACTCGCACCTCCAATGTCTTGACTACCTCGTTGTCCTGTCGAATGTGAAACTTCCACGTCGCATAGTCAGAAAAACCGTACTTTACCTGGAAGAAGGCATAAATGTGGAAGTACTTCGCTAGGGTGATCCCTACACTCCCGCGGAGCATGGGCTCCACCTTCCACCCCGGGTTGACTTGTATCATTGCACAATAGTCGAAAGGGACAGGATAAACCTCTTTGTAGGTAAACCGGCAATCCGTTACATCTTCATACATCCTCGATACCTTGCTCATCACCAGATAGGCACCAATACCCCACCGAAACCGCCCATGGTACCAAGTGCCGTACCGGGATACTCCCACATCGTACGCGCGGATTTTGAATGAAAGGGGTAAGCGAACGAAATTGTCCAGATCCTCTATGGTGTAAAATAAATCGGGGTAGGCTCCCGGGTTATATCCTATCGACGCATACAATCCCCAAGGCTTGTAGATCCTGTGCTCATATAGATAATGATCCAGACTGACGCTTACAGCACTAAAAGGCTTGATCTTAATAGAGCCTCCCCCTGTGAGCGTACCTTGGGCATAATACGTCCATCCGGTCAACTCTTCGGCGATGGACTGTCCTTTTGAAGATAGTGATATCAGTACCAGCGCCAAGAAGATTATAACTCTTTTCATAACGGGATGACTTAAAGGTTAAAAATTGACTTTTAGACCGAGACCGGAGGTGATACCCGTGCCATTGATATAGTGGGTGAGATCATGATGCTCCGTACTCCCCACATAAGTCCAGTGGTAACTGATGTCCTGAAACCGCTTAAAGCCCAAAGTCCACCCCAGCTTAAAATACACCCGCCATCCCCGCCATATTCTGAACTCTACCGGCAGTCGCAGCTCCACCAATGGCGGTTTGAATCCGGGATAGGCATGCGCGTCAATACAGCCGATAAAATCATCTCCATGTTCGTGTGTAGAAAACTGAATGCATTCGAAATCTGAAGATGTTCTTTGAATATAGACGGCCCGAAGGTAGAGCCCGGGCGATAGGGTCCATCTTTTCCATGGGTCGTGAAAGCTCCGTTTTACGCCCAAGCCCAATAGATGTGTTCTTGAAAATCCAATACCAATTCCATTGCTGGCATAGCTCTTTTCGACAACTCCAAAACCCGGGCTGTTAAAATAATTGGTGTAGTCGATGCTCGCATACCAGTCGTTTTTAAACCGGTGCTCATATCCGAGTAGCCAATGGTATTCGAAAATATACATATTCTGGATTTCTTCCGGGATTCGCTTTTCTGAATGAATGAGAAGATTAGTGTAGAGGTACTCGAGGTAAACACCCTGAGAAAACAGGGTTAACGGTAAAAATGCGAATAAGGCTATGAGCCATCTGTAATTCATGATATACAATAGTTAATTATCCGGCAGGCCTTTTATCTATTTTAGATTCTCCTTGTATCTTTAGAATGGCATTCAAAAGATCGCCAAAAGATACATTTCTTATTTCAAAGCGTTTTCTTGCAGGCACTATTTAAGTTTGCCTAAATCATCCATCACATCTTCGATGGTTAAATTTGATATTGGAATACTATTCTCCGA
>JALWRC010000086.1 GCA_027080725.1 Saprospiraceae bacterium | reverse complement strand
GGTGCATCTGACCCACCGTTCGGGCTGCAGTTACGAGACGGGGTTCCTGATCCGCATCGTCCGTCAGGGCCTCTACATCCCCAATGTCTTCACCGCCAACAACGACGGGGCCAACGACTTTTGGACGGTATTCCCCACGGACAATGTCTCCATCCTGCGAACGTGGATATACGACCGTTGGGGCGAGCTGGTCTTCTACTCGGGCGAGGGTATCCCGCGTTGGGACGGCCGCTTCCGCGGCAAAGCCGCCCCCGCCGCCGTCTATGTCTATGTGGTGGAGTTTTGCGACGCAGCGGGCAAGGTCCATAAACGCAGCGGCGATGTGACGTTAGTGCGTTAAGAACTCCGAACGAGGATTGACCCCGTAGAATACACATTCAACGGGGTAAACGAACGCCGATTTTAGAAGGGCGTATTGCAATGGTTAATTGTTAATGGTTAATAGTTAATTGCTAATGGTTTACCGTACGGATTGAATTTATTTCCTTGCTTAACTCCTAATGTGACCTTATGTGCCTAATGTGGTAATCAACTACTTTGATTTTGAATCACAAAGACACTGAGGACACAACAGGTTTATGTCCTTTACTGACTTCAAGTAGAATTCAAAACGCCGATTTAAGAAGTGACAAATTATGCGTACACCTATACTACACATAGCGCGGAGCACTAAGCAGCGTTTTAACTTCCCGAAGGGTCTTCGTAGTACGGGCTAAGGGTTTCTAATGAATGGCAGCACTTTTTTCCTCAGGGTAAACCCTTCGTGATAAATCTCCTTTATGCAAATGCGATTCCCATTCTTCCTTCGTCAGCCTGGGGACCGGAGCACGTCCCGCGACAATTATCGGGGATAAGGAACCACATTATCCTTTTTAGAGTTTAAATGTGTGTAGGTGTAATTTATCAAATAAAGTCTAAAAACGGCAGTATTATGAGACTTTGGAATATTGGCTTTGTGATTATTTTACTATCCTTTGCATTTGTTGTAAACGGACAGGTAAAGTCCACGCAATATGGATTGGAGCTTTCTATAGGGAAGCGGAGTTATCACGGGGACCTTGGCAATGGTTTTTTCAACTATAAACAAGAGTTTTATCCTACAGGATCTCTGCGAGGGATCTATGCTTTGCGCAAGAATATGGATATTGTAGCGGGACTTTCTCTGGCGAAGACCGGATATAAGAAGGACTCTACCCGGCGTTTTTTGTCGAAGGTAGTGGGGTTGACGGGAGCATTGAGGTATCGGTTGGATGGGATTATTCCCGGAGATTGGCCGGTTTCACCCTATGTATCGATAGGGATGGGATTTCAGAAATACAGTCCGGTGGATTCATTGGGAAGTTCGTCTTTTGACGTAGCCATTCCGATGGGCGTGGGAGTGAGTTACTCACCGATAGAGTCTTTGGAGTTGTTTTGGCAAATGCAGTTCGGGTATAATTTTGGAGACAAGTACGACAAAGTGGCCAATCTCACGGGCAATGATCATTTTCTCACCAGTGAAATCGGCATGCGGTACCGGTTTGGAGGGGTTAAGGACAGCGATGGAGATGGCATCCCGGATGATGAAGACCATTGCCCTCACATCAAGGGCAGGAGAAGCAATCACGGATGTCCCCGGCTCAAAGAATCTGCCAAAAAAGTGTTTGACGAGGCGGTTCAGGCGATCCATTTTGAAGTCGATAAGGCAGTCATCAAACCGGAGTCCTATCCGATTTTGGATAAAATGGTGCGCGTGATGAAAGACCACCATTTCATACAATTGACCATATCGGGTCATACCGATGCAGATGGTACTGCTGCCCACAATCTGGATTTGAGCCGGAGAAGAGCCATGGCCGTTAAGCGTTATCTCATCGACAAAGGAATTGCCTCCGACCGGATGGAGACCGCCGGATTTGGCGAAGCGGTACCCATTGCAGACAATGCCACAGAAGAGGGCAAAGCCCTCAACCGGCGAGTGGAGTTTGAAATAAGATATGGTAAATGATCAAGCGTAAAGCCTTCTCCTACTTTGAAAAAGTACTATACTATCAATCAAATTATATATGATATTATTCAAATTTTTTCTCCCATTTGTTGCATTTCTGAGCTGGATTCCCGTGGGGCATACAGACTTGCATGATGGTCTGCTGCGTCAGATTCGGCAGAAGACAAAAGAGATAGAAGCCCACCCGAAGGATGCTAATCTTTACTTCGAGCGGGGGTATTTATACCAATTGCATGAGGATTACAGGAAAGCGCTTCAGGATTATAATGTCGCTGATATGTTGGGTTTTGTCCGGTCCATATTGGCATTTCGAAAGGCAGAAGTGTACTACCACCTCAGGGATTATGACTCGGCATTATCTTGCTTGAAATGGTACCAAGAACGCGCTCCGAAGGACGTTTTGACATCCCTCCTTGAATCCAGGATTCTCAGGGAGCAGGGAGAGGTCAAAGCCGCCATAGCGGTTTTCCACCATTTCATACAAGAAGTAGAGGATCTCACTCCGGAAAATGTACTGGAGTACAGCGAACTAATTACTTCGGAAGGAGATTTTACATCCGCCATTGAAGCAATAGAGGAGGGAATGCACCGGCTCGGCACTCGTCCTCCTACCCTACTTTTACGCGAGATCCAGCTTTATAGCCACCTGGGAGCTTATGATCAGGTGGAAAAGCGGTACAACGAATTAATCCTCACAGGAGGACGAAAGGAGCATTGGTACTACGAAAAAGCCCGGTTTCTGCATCAAATACATCGGGATGACAAAGCCGAAATAGCCCTGATGCAGGCCGGCATCGAGTTGGAGTCCCTTCCCGATCGCCTAAAAAACGATTCTGCAATGCAAGAACTACAACAAAAAATATCCTCACTTAAAAAAGAAATTAATCCAAAATGAAGAAGTTATTTACTTTAATATTTTTTGTGCCTTTAGTGGGTCTTTTTGCTCAAAATCCGGTACGCCTTATAGAGCAAGACGCCCTGTGGAAGTATTTGGACAACGGCTCGGAACAGGGTTCTAATTGGACTTCTATAGAGTTTGATGACAGTGGTTGGAAGAAGGGGCATGCCCAACTCGGGTATGGGGATGGCGATGAAAACACAGTCGTCAGTTATGGAGGAAGCAAAAACAACAAGTACATCACCACCTATTTTAGAAGAGATTTTGACGTCGATGATCCTGCGCCATTAAAACACCTGTTAATGGAAGCTATAAGGGATGACGGGATGGCCGTCTATCTCAACGGCCAGTTGGTTTGGGCGGACAATATGCGCGCTAAGTTCGATTACCGCACCTATGCGAGTAGTACTATTAGTGGAGGAGCCGAAGATGCATGGATTAATAAGACCATCAAAGGGACGTTAAAAAAAGGGAAAAATGTCATCGCGGTAGAGATACACCAGCGTTCGAGGTCCAGCTCGGATATCAGTTTTAACTTTAAGATGACCGCCTATGACAAATTGCCGGTACAGGTCACCCGTCAGCCCTACATCCAAATGGGATCCCAGGCGGGAGCTACTGTGCGCTGGAGAACAGCTTCTCCGGTTCGTTCCCAACTCCTCTATGGCACTTCGCTGCAAAGTCTTGACAGTATGATACAAGAGGAGGAAGCGGTTACGGAGCATGAAATGGTGGTCACCGGACTGAAGCCCGACACCCGGTATTACTTTGAGATTGCGACCACAGATGGAGCGTATATCCCCCGGGAAAGTGGAATGTTTATACACACTTCACCCGAAACCGGTAAGAAGACTTTCGTTCGTGCCTGGATACTGGGCGATGCAGGCACCGGCAACGTCAATCAGAAAAAAGTGCGAAACGAATATTACGATTATGTGGCTTCTACCCCCAATCATCCGGAGCAGACGGATATGATTTTGTTTTTGGGGGACAATGCGTATAGCAGTGGTACCGACCAACAGTACCAATCGAGTTTGTTTGACGTATATACAAAAATGCTCAAACGGGCTCCCGCCTGGTCCACATTGGGCAATCACGACGGGAGGTCTGCCAATTCTCAGGCACAATCCGGACCGTACTACGATATTTTCACCTTTCCAAAGAAAGGGGAAATAGGAGGTGTCCCATCCGGAACAGAAGCCTATTACTCCTTTGATTACGCCAATATTCACTTCATAGTCCTGGAGTCCGTCACCCTCTTTTTAGATCAAACGCAGCTCAATTGGTTAAAAGCGGATATTCAGTCCACGAAGCAGGATTGGGTGGTCGCTTTGTTTCATCATCCTCCTTATTCGAAGGGCTCACATAACTCGGACCTCGAACCCAACCTCGTGGCGATGCGATCCCGGTTTTTGCCGGTCTTGGAGAGCAACGGGGTAGACCTCGTCCTCAGTGGTCACTCGCATTCTTACGAGCGGAGTTATTTCCTCAACGGTCACTACGGATTCTCCAATACTTTTGACAAGGATAAGCATACTGTCGGGGCCAATGGAAGGCTCTCCGGCAATCCGGATACTCCGGACGGCGCTTACGAGAAGTCTGTCAAAACCCCCAAGGGAGCTGTTTATATCACCTCCGGTTCGGCGGGAAAAATTTCCAATGCCTCCCTCAATCACCGTGCGATGTACGCCTCCCTGCTCGAGCTGGGTTCCTGCATCATGGAAATCGAAAACGACGGTGCCGATGCACAAAATCTCACTGTCAAGTTTATCAATGACGCAGGGCAAGTGAGTGACTTGTTTACGATACACAAGACCGGGATATCTACAGTGACCCGTATGGCGGAGGAGAAGGGATATGAAATAATGCCCAATCCGGTCAAGTCCGGGTTAGTGGTCAGTATCCGGACTCAGACCCCGTTAAAATCTCTTACTTTATACAACGTGATTGGAGAAATCGTTGCCGGAAGTAAGACCGGTCAACTATCGTTAAAAGGGGTCACTCCCGGACAATATACCTTAAGAATAGAGACTGCGTCGGCAACAAATTATCAAGCTCTCATCGTACAATAATCCAGTGAAAAGCGGCGGTAAAAGGCAAGTCACCACATGATTTGAGATATATTATGAGGATTTTGCCGGACTCTTATTCACATATATTAAACCATGTTATTATGCGAATTATTACGCTTCTAATTGCTTTGTTTGTCAGTGTGGGTTTGTTGAGAAGTCAGCACTGTTTTTCTTGCTCTGATGCACCGGAGGGGACTATATTTTGTGATGATTTTGAATCGGGAACACCCCTGAAAGACAGGTATTTCGAATACGGTGACAATGGTGGAATGTTTGTTCCTCTCAAAGGGGTGGGTCGGGATTCCGGCATTGGCATGCGGGTGCGCTGGCAACCTGGTCAGGTGGGAGCCGGAGGGTTTAAAAAATCCTTTGGGAAGACTCCGGACGGGTATATTGGCAGGCATGCTGTGACGCCCGACACGATGTACGATGAAATCTATTGGAGGATCGATGTCAGAACCCAACCCGGATGGCAGGGAGGAGGAGCAGATAAGCTCTCCCGGGCCATGACTCTGGCCAATAGTAATTGGGCGCAGGGAATGATTGCTCATATTTGGTCTTCAGGACCGGGTAATGCCTATCTCGGAATGGACCCCGCCTCCGGTATAAGCCCTTCCGGAGAGCTGGTCAGCACCCAGTACAACGACTTTAGTCATCTGAGATGGCTAGGATTCAAAAGAGGGGATATAGATTTGTTTAGCACCTCCAACTCTGGCAAATGGTACTGCGTAGTGGCACATGCCAAACTCAACACGCCGGGTAAAAAGGATGGCATCTTCGAGTTTTGGATTAACGATTCGCTTCAGGCCGGATCATATGATTTGAACTGGCACGGGACGTGGAACAAGGACCCAAAGCATCTTAAAATAAATGCCATCTTTATCGAAAATTACTGGAACAAAGGATCTCCCGTCCTTCAGGAGCGCTATTTGGATAACTTTGTCATCTCCACCAAACCCATTTCCTGCAAGTGTGGAAGGACGCTTAATACTTCCCATATTTCACCGGAATTAAAGCTACTCGTTTTTCCTAATCCATCGTATGAAATCGTGCATTTTAAGGTGCCCAGAGAATTTGCGGTGGAAGGGTATCGCATTGAGCTCTATGATACAAATGGAGTCACAATCAAAGAGAAGAAAGAAATAAGAAATGTTCATGCAACCTTATATCTAGAAGGCTTATCCACCGGAATGTACTATTATCGCATTGTTTCCAACACCGGTCAAGTGAGAAACGGGAAGCTTTATGTGAAGTAGTTTAAGAGGCGAAATAGAGATTTATACCCTCCACCTTCTAATCGTACGCGAACTAACGAAAAACAGGGCAAAGCCAGAAAGGATCGTCAAAAGACCGAGAATTGAAAAAACACGAAGGAGGGAGTTGTTAATATTGTCCCTTTCGTCGAAATCCATAATGTGTAGCATCCACAGGAAGTCAAACAACCGCCATCTGCCTGTACGAACCTTTTCGAGGCGATGATGCCGGGCACTATAGTAGAGCCAAACATCTTCCGGTGCGCTATAATGGATTCCCCAAGCCGGAAGTGCCCCACCTCTATAATCTAAATGCTCGTCTTTGTTCTCTTCTGTGATGTATTTTACCTTGTCGGGTGGATAATCGTATCTGTAATGCATGGCCGTGAGTTGCAATGCCTCTTTTTTATCCATCGGAGGAAGCATCATACCGTTTTGGGCGTCAAAGTACCGGACAATTGGTGTGTCTTTGCGGATAAGTTGGTAGTACCATCCGGAGTGCAAAGGCATTAGAGCAACGGACTGTATGAAATGGTGGGGAATACGGTTTTCATCGAGAATTTTATCAAGCGGAAAGAGTCTGTCCGGAAAGTGGGCTGGACTAACCTTTCTATTGACCAAATGGTCCCCGTGAATCCGGTCTATATTGGTCCAACTGAAAAACAAACCGCCCAATGTCCACAAAAGAAACTGTATCCCGATAAATAGTCCGAGATAGCGATGTGTTTTTCTGATGTAATAATGATACGATTTCATACCGCCATAATATTAAGCGGACATATGGAGCAAAAGGTATGGATATAATAAATAAAGTAAAGCACTAATTCCTGAGTCCTTTGTCGTTGTCGCCTGGTTGATAATTGTCCGGCAGCCGGTAGGCAGGAGGAGGGGTATTGATTTCTTCCCTTTTGACGAGGGACTGGGGCATCGGAGCCAAATCATACTGATGAAGTCTGTACTTCTCGATGATTCGTATGAGCTTCTTGGGGTAGCGTTTGTCCGTGGCATAGCCGCAGGCTTTCAGACCTCTGGCCCAGGCTTTATAATCCGTTCTGTCATAGGTAAACAAGATTTGATAACGGGAACGATTACGAAGAAATTCGGAATGATCCCGATACGAATCCTCTACGTTATCGTAGATGCGGAAACAAGATTTTCTCAAACGTCCAAAGGCATCCCTATCGTCATCCTCTTGAAAGAAACGGGCACCGTCCCATTCATTCTTACATTTGATACCAAAGTGATTGTTGGCGTAAACGGCGAGATCGCTCATACCGGCTTGTGACTCCACCAAGCCTTGTGCCAAGGTTATGCTGGCGGGAATCCCGAGCAAATACATCTCCTCTATTGCGACTTCTTTATACTTGTTGATATATCGCTCCTCCGGGGTGTAATACTGTCCAAAAGACAACGATATAGTGGTCATATATAGCAGCGATAGTACGATCCATTTATTCAATTTCATAATTAGAGGGTTTTTGTATTTAGCTTATGATCTGCCCCACTCCAAGAAGAGTACCTCCTTGAAGTCCGTTTAAATATATCCAATAATTATGCCATATCGCCGCATTTCAAATATTCGATAACGATGATAGTCCTCCCGCGACAGAGATTTTGTTCATTACGGTATAATTCTTGTAGTCTCATTCTATTAAAACAAAACATGAGTTTTTATCCCTCTGAGAAGATACAAAAACGATTGCTCCGGGCAGTCAAATCACATGGTACTCCGCTTTATGTCTATAATGGAGACCAAATCAAACACCAATACCGGCGCTTTGAAGACGCCTTTGACTTTAAAAATGTGGAAATTCATTTTGCCACAAAAGCACTGACCAACATGCGAATTCTTCAGTTGCTTAAAAGCCTTGGTGCCGGATTGGATGCGGTCTCCATTCAAGAAGTAAAAATGGGGCTGATGGCCGGTTTTACTCCTGAAGACATCATTTTTACCCCAAGTGGAATCGGTATTGACGAATACAAAGAGGCCATCGATCTCGGAGTACGAATCAATATAGACAATCTGGAAGTGTTGGAATATTTTGGCCTTCACTTCAAAGGGATCCCGATAGGTATTCGCATCAATCCACATGTGATGGCCGGGGGAAATCCAAAGATATCCGTAGGGCATATGGACTCGAAGTTTGGTATTAGTGTGTATCAGATGCCGATGGTGCACAGACTGGTAGAGTCGTTGGGGTTGCGAATAGAGGGTTTGCATATGCATACGGGGTCCGATATCCTTGATATCGGTGCCTTTCTGCAGGCCTCGGAGATTCTGTTTGGAGTGGCAGAATCATTTGAGGATTTGAGCTATTTGGATTTTGGAAGTGGTTTTAAGGTGGCGTACAGAGAGAATGATATAGAAACCGATATAGAGGAATTGGGGAAAGCCCTGAGTCAACGTTTCAAAACATTTTGTACTGCCTATGGCAAAGACCTAAAGTTGATATTGGAGCCGGGAAAGTATCTGGTGAGTAATTCTGGGTATTTTTTAGTCAAAGCCAACTGGATAAAACAGACGACTTCCAATGTATTTGCACAGGTAGATTCGGGATTTAACCACCTCATACGACCGATGTTTTACGGAGCACACCACGAGATTCTCAATCTGTCCAATACCGGAGAAAAATCGAGGGTTTACTCCATAACCGGGTACATTTGCGAAACGGATACCTTTGCGGTCAACCGGGTTATTCCGGAAATATCGTCCGGGGACATACTCTGCTTTCTCAACGCCGGAGCGTATGGATTTGCCATGTCCAGCAACTATAATTCCCGTCTTAGACCTGCCGAGGTCCTTTTGGAAGGAAAAGACGGGATGACTTTGATTCGAAAACGAGAATCGTTGGAGGATTTGCTGCGATTGCAAGTTTTTTAGGGAGAGGAGAAGGCTTTGTCACCATAAGAGGTAAGTGCGTTACGCTGTATTGTGATAATGAATCAAATGAGAATTCTTTCTCCCCAAGCCGCAAATGCGCCAAGAAATCCACCTACCAAAATAAGGGAGAAAGACATTGAAAGTTTTTCTCCAAAGCGCAGTTTGTAACACACACCCCCAATACCGTGTGTATTACAGAGTGCACTAAAATGAGCCATTGCATTGTTTTGTCACTATTTTTGCATGCAACACTTCCAAGTATATAACCCTATTGCGTCGAGCAAAAATACAGCCAAAACGGCTTTGGGTGCTCTTATAAACCCCGCACTTCGCTGTCGCTCGTACGGGGCTACAAAGATGGCATCCCTACGGGATTATTGCAGGTGTTCAAATCAGAAAAGTGCAATTTGTAATACCCCTCCCCAATACCGTGTGTATTACAAACTGCACATTTTTACAACCTCAACCCCATCCCTACCGCCACAGCGGCACAGGCTCTACACCTTCTTATTCAATCTGTACATCGTATAAATATTTATGATGAAGGAGAGGGGGGGGCTTATGTTTCTCTAACTGTAAGGAATTTCATTAGGGTAATACTCAGCTAGATATAAAGTGTCTCCCCCTTCTCCTTTGGCTATGTATTTACTATATTACTTAATGTATTTCAAAGGAGAAGGGGTTAGGGGATGAGGTTGTTTAGACGGGATTCGGGATTAAGAGGGTGTACACTCTCTTCCTGTACCGCTATGGCGGCACAGTCTATATTACTTAAAACCTGAGGCAATAAGGCGTACAGGGCGTAATAGCGCACTTTGTATTACACACCCCAAATACCCCTCCCAAATCCGTATCTTAAAAAAACTGTATTTTTGTCTGTTATAAATGAAAGATAGAAAAAAAGACCATATACATTTGACAGACAAAGCTAGGGTGCCTTCGTCTGAACTGGATCATAGATTTTTTTATGAACCCATGCTGTCCGGTCATCCGAAAGAAGATGAGGATATATCGCTTTCATTCTTGGGAAAAGAGTTGCTCGCCCCAATATGGATATCGAGCATGACCGGAGGGACAGGGGAGGCGGCTAAGATCAATCGTAATTTGGCACGCGCTACGGCAGAATTTGGACTTGGAATGGCCCTTGGATCATGCCGGGTTTTGCTTGAAAACCCCGGTTTTTATCCGGATTTCGACTGGAGGGAGGTCATCGGTGAGGACCGGCCTTTTTATGCTAATCTCGGCATTGCTCAGGTAGAACAATTGCTGCATCGAAAAGAGGAAAACAGGATATTTGACCTTCTCGACAAACTTCGAGCTGATGGTTTGGTCGTCCACGTCAATCCTCTTCAGGAATGGATGCAACCCGAAGGGGATCGCTTTCAATCCCCCCCCATAGAGACTATAGCACACCTGCTCCAACGTACGGATTTTCCCATCATTGTAAAGGAGGTCGGCCAGGGCATGGGCCCCGATAGTTTGCGTCGCCTCATGAAGTTGCCACTCGCAGCGATAGAATATGGAGCAGCCGGTGGGACCAATTTTTCCAAACTGGAGTGGCTCCGGAAAAACCGGGAAGAGTCCTCTTCCACTTTTGAAAACATTACCCTTTTGGGCCATGATGCGAATCAGATGACCCAATTTGTAAACCAAATACTCGAAGAGGGAAAAGAAAAGATCACTTGCAAATCCTTTATTGTGTCCGGAGGGATAAGAACTTTTCTGGATGGGTACTATTTCATACAAAGCCTGAATGCGCCGTCCATTTATGGAGTAGCCTCTTCAGTGCTCCGATATGCGAGGGAGGATTATGAGGATTTGCGCACCTACCTCAGCCAACAAATCCAAGGACTGCGCATGGCACAGGCGTTTTTGCGGATCAAAAAGAGTAAGACCGATGGGTGACGGGAATAATAAGAAGACGATATCCGGATTTTCGAAGTTATCCAAAAGAGGTAAGATCAAATGGATTGTAGAGAATTTTTTCAAAGATCCGGAGACCGTGATGCACGAACTCAAGGATTATCTCCTCCCAAGAGAGGAGCATCAGAAAATCATGGATACGATCAGTGAAAACACAATATCCAATTTTCCGATGCCCTATAGCGTGGCTCCTAATTTTATCATTAACGGTGAAGCCTATTGTGTCCCGATGGTGATAGAAGAGAGTTCGGTGGTTGCGGCAGCCTCTGCGGCAGCCAAGTTTTGGATGAAACGAGGGGGATTTCATGCCGAGATGAAGAGCATGAAAAAAATAGGACAAGTGCATTTTTTGTGGCACGGGGAAGAGGAGCAATTGGTTGAAGTCTTTCCGGAGTTGAATCGCGTCTTCCGGGAAAAAACCCGGGATTTGACCGTCAATATGGAGCAAAGAGGTGGAGGAATATTAGATATCACTCTGCGCAATATGACGGACCGGATGCCGGGCTATTATCAGATATTTGCCACGTTTGACACCTGCGATTCAATGGGCGCCAATTTTATCAATTCAATTCTGGAGCGATTTAGTAAAATTTTGGAAGACTATCTTTGGTCGCATCCGGATTTTTCAGGCAAGGCCAAAGAAGTAGAGGTGATGATGTCCATACTATCCAATTATACCCCGGAGTCTATCGTACGGGCGGAGGTCCGCTGTCCAATAGATGAATTGGGGGAAGTAGAGGGATTTTCTTCTCGACAGTTTGCAGAAAGATTCAAACGCGCTATTGATATTGCGCACATAGACCCGTACCGGGCGACGACACACAATAAGGGTATCTTTAATGGGATAGATGCAGTCGTATTGGCTACCGGCAATGACTTCCGGGCTGTAGAAGCTTGTGGCCATACCTATGCCTCCAGGACGGGACAATACCGTAGCTTGACGCATTGTACAATTGACGGCGGAGAGTTTGTTTTTTGGTTGGATCTCCCGATTTCTATCGGGACAGTCGGAGGATTGACCAAGATTCATCCCATTGCCAAAAGATCTCTGGAGCTTCTCAATCATCCATCGGCAGAAGAGCTCATGATGATTATTGCGGTGACCGGATTGGCACAAAATTTTGCCGCAATACGTTCTCTCGTGACAACAGGCATTCAAAAGGGGCATATGAAAATGCACCTCCACAATATTTTGATAGAATTGGGGGCCACGGAGTATCAAAAACAAATGGCAGTGGAGTACTTCAAAGAAAAGGTGGTATCCTTTAGCTCTGTACGTCAGTATTTAGAAGGAATCAAAAACACTTGAAATGGTTGAGTTTATCGTCAAAGAGTTGCTGTTTTGGTTGGTCGTCATCGCCCTATTGTTCTGGATTGCCTCCTTTAGCTTAAAAAAGTACAGAGATAGAGATCAGGACTGATTTTGTATTGTTGACGAAAAAAGACAGGTTAAGATTCAAGTCACAAATACAACCTTTAGCGAGTGATTGTTTGGCTGCGCCACAGTTTTTTCAATGATAATCTATAAAGGGTTCAAAAAAGGTCTCCACCTGTGAATTACAGCAGGTTTTCCTTTCATTCGGTAAGCTTTTCTTTTAATTTACTCCATGTGTCGTCTGATAAGATATGTTTGTACTCTATTTCTTTGCTATTGCTGTATTCAAGGATATATTCAGCTCTCTCTTTAGATTCAGGGTGAGAACGTATCCATTGTAAATAATCAGGATGCTCGCTATTACTGTCTGATAGTTTGTAAAGAAAATCTGCAAATGGTTTTGGATTGACTTGTGCATTTAACATATAATCAACAGCTTTTATATCTGCCGCCTTTTCTAATTTTCTATCAAAAGCCGTCGAAGAAAGAACCTTTGCAGTTTCTTTAATAATTTCGGAACCGCCACTGCCCGTGGTAATCGACACTAATACGGATAAGCCCACTTCCGTAATAAGTTTTTTCATTACATGATTCAGCTCAATATGTGCTATTTCGTGACTTATGACACCGGTCAATTCCTCTTGATTATCTGAATCTAATATTAATCCTTTGTAAATAATCAAATGTCCATTTGGCAATGCAAATGCATTGATTTCATCGTTGTTAAAAACGTGCACCTGAATATAATTTCTATCAATTTGATTGGCTTTACAAAGATGAGTTACAATGCTATCAATAGAAAGAACAACATAAGGATTATTATTGTCCTTTTCTGTATTTTTGAAAACACTCCAATATAAGTCTCCTAATTTTTGCTCCGTTTTATTCGTTACTTGTCGTATGTTAAGTGTTTTTACCCAGTTTATCTGTGATAGAGTAAACCATGTCCCAAAAAACAGGAGAATGGTTATTATGCCTTGAACGAAGGTCTTTTTCATGATTACGATTTACATATTATGTCGGTCAAAGCTCCGTAAAACCACCATTCAACATGAATTCCTTTTCTTGTTTGAATGGCGGTATAGATCGTTGCAATAAATTCTGTTAAGTTGAAAACGATTGCTGTTATCATGTAAGCAATATATCTATTGGAGATGGTTGCATCTGTAAATATGATCGATATTGTCCACCAAAACCCAAAACTATTAATGAAAAGCATGGATATCTGTGAGACTAAAGCCTGCGAACAATGCCATCTGACAAAATAGGTGGATTTTCTATTACCAAAGTAAAATATTAGTGTGGCAATCAGATTAATTATTGGCAAAGGAAGCCCAACGACAATGGCTATTACTGACATCAAATAACTATTGGATGCAGCTTCAGCTTCGTGTTCGCCCGGTTTGTAACTGAATGGCTTTATGTGTATCATAACCCTTTCACGATATTCCAAATCCAATTTATAATTACAAGTAAAATCAAAGGAATCGCAATCCTTGGATTCTTGAGATGGGTTTCAACTTTTTGAAAAGTTACAAAGAGCGAATCCCGTTTTGATATCGTGTCCGTAACAATCCAAACAGGAACTACAAGCATTATTATGGCAATCAGATAACCGAACGGATTTAGGTGTAGTGCTTCTCTAAAATCTCCTTTTAACAATGATATAATCGAACGAGTAGAACCACAAGAAGGGCAAGGTATATTAGTAGCGTACTTTATTAAGCAAACCCCCGTTGATTTATTTTCAGCAAAGTCTGTTGTCAAACCATAGTAAACCCAAACATACCCGATTAAACATCCAATCATCAGTAACGAATACAACTTGTTCCTGTTGATTGACATTAACGCAATATCTGTTGAAGTTTTAGCATGTTCTTTTCTCTTGTTGCTTTTTGGATCATAAACCAATCAATAATAGTCCATATGCCAAAGCCGCCACAGGTTAAAAGCTTGCCCACCCCAAGTCCTGTATCACCAATCATAAACCGGTCTATACCTAAGCTGCCGGCCAGAATAGAAATGATAAGTATTGTTGTCGGATCCTTAAATTGTGTAGTAGATAAAATTGCCCAATTGGAGTCATCAAGGTCTAACAATCTTTCTCTGATTTCGTTGACTTCATGACTTTCAAAAAATTTCCCTTTTGACATGATGAACATGTCGACTTTTTGTGCATCCATTATTGCTTTTCTTTGGTTAAAAATTGTCCTACTCGTTTGGCTTTTCGGTTACGCCCCGTTTATTAATTGGTAACAGGTCTCCATTTTGTTTTGACTAATAAAAATCATGTGTAAAACATAATTATTTCTGGCTGCAAGATATATTTTTTAAATAACCCGTCCAAAAGTTAAGTAGGATTTTTATTGTTTATAAGAGTTGGTTTGAAGATTATTCCTGTCGTTAATGAATCATTAGTTCTAAATGTGTTTTGAATATGGTCGATAATAACATCATTATTAATGAAATGCTCGGTTAAAAAGGGATAGCGAAAATCGTGAGCTATGTTAACTCTTGTTCGAGTACCTTGATTGAGCAATAAACTACGAGGTTATATGGGGAGTTGTTTTCTTCGCAGAGCATTAGATTCATAGTACTGATTTTTGTGCAGTTTGTAATACAGCGGCCCTATAGTTCGGAACTATAGTGCGAAGAATCATTACCTTTGCAATAAAAAATAGCTCAGCATTTATGAAATTACGATCCATTCTTATTGTCCTGATAGCACTTGTGACCGTATTTGGTTGCAAGGACGAAAAAAAGCCACAGGTGATACACGTAGTTAAGAAACAAATCAAGCTACCCCCTTTTAGTGGTCAGAGGGCATATGAAATGGTGGAAAAACAGCTATCCTTTGGGCCCCGTGTCCCCAATACTCCGGCACACAAATCGGCTAAAGAGTGGCTCATGCAGAAAGCCAAGGCTACCGGCTGTAAGGTATTGCCACAGGACTTTGAGGCGAAGAGATTTGACGGTAAGGCGATGTCAGGTACGAATATCTTCATTCAGTACAGACCGGAATTAAAGAAGCGGATTCTCTTGTTGACCCATTGGGATTGCCGCTATACATCCGACCAAGAGACAGATCCGGAGAAGAAGAAATTGCCGGTTCCCGGTGCAGATGATGCGGCGAGTGGTACCGCGATATTGCTTGAATTAGCACGTGCTTTACAAGAGGGCAAACCCAATATCGGAGTGGACATGCTTTTGGTTGACCTGGAGGATCAAGGTGCTGCCAGTGGCAATGAAGAGTCCTGGTGTTTGGGCTCCCAACACTGGGCAAAGAATAAGATACCTTCCGGATATCAGGCAACTTTTGGGATTCTATTGGATATGGTAGGCAGCAAAAAGGCTCTTTTTGTCAAGGAGAAGTTTTCGGAACGCTATGCTCCTCAGGTGAATAGTTTAGTTTGGAATGCAGCCAAAAAATCCGGCAACGGCCAGTATTTCATTTCGGGAGAGGGTCGCGCGGTGTTGGACGATCATGTTTTTATCAATTTATTGGGGCGAATTCCGACGATTGACATCATTTATACAACCAACGAAACGACCAGTGGTTTTGGCAAGCACTGGCACACACAAGGCGATAATATTGAGATCATTTCGGCAGATAAATTGGCGGCTGTTGGTAAGACTTTGTTACAGGTCATTTATGAACAACAGTAGATCGGAGAAGTAGTGCTCCTAACGGTATATAAGCTCTGTTTTTACGTGTATTGATTTCATGTATGGAGCATCAGGCCACAACTTATTATCCGATGGGAGTTGGAGGAGATAGAGGGAGGCAATAACTTCCGAAGGATGAATGGCTGTAGAACTTTTTTATAAGATGGAGACGGATTGGTTGGTATCCGGAAGTTACGAAAGTACGATATGAACACGACAAAGACGATATACGACCCGGTATTTGAAGCGCTTCATCACAGTGATGTCGCCACCAAGAACACCCTGCTTTATCTGTTATTCAATCGCTATATCGACGAATGGATGGAAGAGGAAGTGGTCTTGTGTCATACCCTTTTTAACCGCATTGCTTTTCTTTCTAAAAAGTATCATTGGCCTCCCCGTTTGGTCCGGTGGTGTCATACCTATCGCCGGATGAGCAGACAGAGCGCGATAGATACGACGGAAGAGCATGCACAAACGGAGTATGCTGTTGCCGCTATTTGTTCGCTTATCGAATTTAGATACCACAAGCCGGTTCCTCCCGAATTAAAGGCCTACTATGAGCATATAAAGGATATACCTATTTCTTTTTCCCGTCCGTCTCACAAGTCAATTCGCCGGATTATTATCACCGGATACCAAGAATCGGAAGAGGGTATAAAATACGAAGGAGTGGATGAGACCACCCCGGACAAGACACTACACATTCGGGACATTAACCTCCCTGAGACCGATAGAGCGACCCTTCGGGAGGCGGTTGAGCTGCCGGATATCCTCCCCTTGGTCGTCCAGGTGATGGAATGGGAAGAGGAGGGCGATGTATTGGCTCCAAAAGGGATTGTCATTCAGCCCGATTATTTAGTGGATATCACTGCCGTTTCGGAGTGTTTTGAGCCGGACGGCATCAATGAGATCAAGTATCTGTTACGCAAGTTGACCCCGACCAACCCATCCCATTATCTGCTGATCGGTAACGTGGCCAACGATTTTTTGGATCAATTGATACGCCAACCGGACAGTGACTTTATTCCCTTGCTGACGCGGGTATTTAAACAGTATCCCCTTCATTGGATACGCTATAATGACGGCCAAACCCGGACGATTGTAAACACCTTAAAAAAACATTATGACACCCTGAAACACACGGTAAAAGACGTGTTGCCTAAAGAAAACATCCCTCCCAAGGCGGCTCTATTAGAGCCTTCGTTTTATGCTCCTCAATACGGGATTCAGGGGCGATTGGATCTGTACTATATGAATGAAAAGAAAAAAGCGGCGTCTATAGTAGAACTAAAAAGCGGCAGCACTTTTCGCCCAAACGATTACGGTTTGAATATAAATCACTACGTACAAACCCTAATGTACGACCGATTGATCTACTCTGTTTATCCGGGGATTAAGCGAATGAATTATATCCTTTACTCCAAATACAAGGATAAACCGTTACGGTTTGCTCCGGTCATTAGCCAATTGCAAAAGAAAGCGATTTCTGTTCGAAATAAGATAATGTACTATGAATATTGGCTGACACAGATGGACCAAGACCCCGGGCCAATAGATCTGTTGTTAAAAGAATCAAAGAAAGATCACCAAGGTTTTTTCGGTAGGGATGTGCGTTCCCTTGCGGAGGTGTTGGGTCAAACGAGCAAACTCGACCGGGCCTACTACCGGACTTTTGTCGGGCTTATGGCCAGGGAGCAACAAGTGGCACGCTTGGGGAGACGTGGGCTTAGGACCCGTCGTGGAGTAGCATCTCTTTGGTTGAGCACGATACAGGAAAAAATCAACCAGTACGATATTCTCCACCGGTTGAGTTACGTATCGGGGGATTTTAGTGAGGATAGGCCGGTCATAACCATGCGAAGACAGAGCCATGAAGAGGTGGATTTAGTCAACTTTAGAGTGGGAGATATAGCGGTGTTGTACCCTTACGATGGAAGTCAAGATTCGGTATTGCACCACCAGGTATTTAAGTGTACCGTTCTTTCTATTAATCAGGACAAGGTAGACCTTCGTTTGCGCAGCGCCCAATTACTGGAAGATTATCTCAAGGAGGAGACGAGTTGGAATTTGGAGCATGACACATTGGACAGCACGATGAATCAAGTCATACGTGGGATGTACCGGTTTTTGCAGGCTCCAAAAGAAAAACGGGAACTTATTTACGGACTCCAAATGCCACGAAGGCCCGGTTTTACTCCGCAACTCACCTGGAACGGAGATGGTTTTTCGCTGCATGAGTCTCAAGAGCGAATATTGGATAAAATGGTGGCTTCTAAAGATTATTTTTTGCTTTGGGGGCCACCCGGGTCGGGAAAGACCAGTGTTGTTTTGAAGTATTTTGTCCGGTATTTGATGGATTCGACGGAAGAGCGCGTTTTGCTCTTGGCATACACCAATAGAGCGGTCGATGAGATATGTAGTGCAGTAGAGTCCTTGGGATCCCGGTACCGGGATATGTATTTGAGATTGGGGTCGCGGTTTGCTACCGATCCCAGACATAAAAAAAATCTCATTCACCATGCACTCAATGAGCTATCCAGCCGTAAGGAACTATTGGCGTTTTTGCTTTCTAAAAGAGTATTTATCACCACATTGGCTTCTCTTAACAGCAATGACGTTCTCTTTGAAACTTTCTCCTTTGACACGGTGATAGTGGATGAGGCCGGACAGATATTGGAGGCCGCACTCACCCCTGTTTTAACGCGATTCCGGAGATTTATACTGGTGGGAGATCACCGTCAGTTGCCCGCGGTAATCACCCAATCGGAGAAATATTTTGAGACGGAGGACGCTCTTCTCCACCAAATAGGTCTTTACAGAAAAGACCTTTCTCTATTCGAGCGACTCATCCAACACGCACAAAAGAACGACTGGGCTCACGCTTATGGAATGCTCCAATATCAAGGTCGCATGCATAATGAAATTGTAAAGTTTGTTTCGGGAGCATTTTATGACAGCCAACTTAACCCTTTGCCCGGAATAGAAGCACTGTTTGAATCCACTATTTATCCGGTAAAACAAAGTTTGGAAGAACGAATTAGCGGACCATTGTTAGAGGAGAGATGTCTGTATGTGCCTACGGAGGTAGATACAGAGAGTATTACAGGAAAGACCAATTTGGATGAAGCGGAGAAGATAGCACGCATTGTTGGTCAGCTGTCTTTGTTAATCAAAGCACAAACCCCGCGATTCAATATTGGTATCATTACACCTTATCGAGCACAAATTGCACAAATAAAGGAGCAATTGGGCCGGCTGACAGAGGAAATGGATATCACAGTAGATACAGTAGAGAGATATCAGGGGTCCGCCCGGGATGTTGTTGTGCTATCACTCTGCACGAATAACCATCATCAGATTAAAATAATAGGAGCACCCCAACCTGACCGGCTGAATAGAAAACTGAATGTGGCCCTGACACGTGCCAGAAGACAGGTGATCGTCTTGGGCAATCGGGATATTATGGCACTGGACCCTGCACTGAATAGCTGGATACAATATGCATTCAGATGGGATCTTTCCGAAAGGCCGGAATAAACTACCTTTGCATCCGTAATGAATCGCGTTAAAACTTCATATATCAACATGTCTCAGACAAATACAACTTCTCCTCCCGTATCAAAATGGGTGCGCCGGTGGCTTATAGCGGGGATAATTATGATATTCTTCCAAATCATTTTGGGAGGAATAACACGAATAACCGGTTCGGGCCTTTCGATTACCCGTTGGGATATCGTGAGTGGAACACTGCCCCCGATGTCTGAGGCAGCATGGCATGAGGCTTTTGATCTGTACAAACAGACACCGCAGTACCATAAGATCAATTATGACATGCCGCTGCGAGAGTTTAAGTTCATATTCTTTTGGGAATACATCCACAGATTATGGGCCCGCACCATGGGGTTTGTCTTTCTGTTTCCCCTATTGTATTTTGTTTCTAAGCGAATGATTCCTAAATGGTTGGGGAAAAGGCTGGTGGTGGTCTTTTTATTGGCGGCTCTGGTGGCCTCGTTTGGCTGGATTATGGTGGCCAGCGGCTTGGTCAACCGTCCTCTTGTCAATGCTTATAAGTTGAGTATTCATTTGGGATTGGCCTTTTTATTATTGGGATATTTGTATTGGACTTACCTGATGGCAGGAGATGTCAGAAGGGTACCATTTCATACCAAAAACAGAAAATGGATAAAAGCTCTCAGCGGGTTAGTAGGGCTCCAGATCATTCTTGGGGGGATTATGTCGGGCATGAAAGCAGGAATGTACTATCCATCGTGGCCCAAGATGAATGGAGATTGGATCCCAGATGTTTTGACCCATACGGCTCAGTGGACAGCTGAACATATCATCCAATACGATGCTTATCGACTGATGCCTGCCTTGATACAGTTTTTACATCGAGGTACCGGATACCTCATTTTTGTGGCAGTCGTAAGCCTGCTCATCATTACATTAAGATCCGGCAATGCCACAGAGAAACTCAGTGTAACTCTTTTGTTTATGTTGGTATTTCTACAGTTATTATTGGGAATTTACACGGTAATCAACTGCTTGGGTGAAATACCGCTATGGTTAGGGGTAATGCATCAAATCACTGCGATTTTGGTGTTTTTGTTGACCTTTTATTTGCTTTACTCCTCAAAGCCGATGAAGATCATTCCGAAGGGGGGTTAACCGCACCCCCAAGGAGTTCGGATAGGACTTTGAAGGTATATTGCACAATGAATAATGCTGTCATAACATGTTTGATAGCAAAACATTTTGGATTTTAACATTTTAGGAAGGAAACTTTATGTATTTTTATCCTGTTAATTAGGAACATTGTCTATTGGAGAACATGAGGTTATGACGAAGGGGACAGGGATAACTTCTTGTAATTGGAGTTTTTTTTAAACAATGTTTAGAAGAGAATAAATTATTTTAGGGCTTAGGCAGCATTTTTCAATCATAAAGCATCTAACACTAAAGCTCAGCACTTGGAATTGAATGATATTATAAAAGGGTGTCTATCGAATGATAGAGATTGCCAGAAAGCACTGTATGAGCGATACGCTGCTTCGATGCTGGGGGTATGTAGAAGATATGCCAGACATGGGTTGGAGGCAGATGACATGTTGCAAGATGGTTTTATTACTCTCTTTCGCAATATGGACCAGTATCACGGGACGGGTAGTTTTGAGGCGTGGATGCGAAGAATAATCATTAACACCTGTCTGAAACATATCCGTAAATTCTCTTTTCAGAAGGAGAATATTGGCATAGAAGAAACGGAAATCACGAAAGTTGAACCGGAAGTGTTATCTCAACTATCGGAAGAAGCGTTACTTGAAATGATTGATCAACTTCCTGTCGGATATAAAAATGTATTCAACTTATATGCGATCGAAGGGTATAATCATCAGGAAATATCAAAAATGTTGGGAATTAGAGAGGGGACTTCACGGTCTCAACTCGTCAAAGCACGTAAAATGCTTCAAAAATTTATTGGAAACGCATTAAACGCTTTTATATGAAAGAGCAAAATTTGATTGATCGGTTGTTTAGAGAAAAGCTCTACGACTATAAGGTAGAAAGACCCGACCATTTATGGACCGGTATCGAACAACAGTTGGCCATGTTAGAGAAGAGTTCTTCGGGATTTAGATGGGTGTATTTTTTCTTGGGAACAGCCTTAACGGTAGTTACCCTTGGGGGAATATACTGGTACAACGCCACTCCACCAGGCCGTACCTATCAAGGGGCTATAACAGCTGATTCTCATACACAAGTTACCCAAAATGGGAATAGGTCTAACACTTCTAATCGGAATGATCCCTCCCTTGCTCTCCAACCATCCAAAGAACATTGGACAATGGAAACAATGGACAATGGCAATGATGCCGGAACGAATGCCTCTATGGTGTCATCAAGAGTAAATCAACCATCAGAAAACTATAATCAAAAATCATCTAATAATAAAAACGTAACCGATCCAAGTATTAACTATCTTAAAACGCATACAATTGATTTTGGTGAATCTTCTGAGACTTTGGTCGGAAATAAGGTGGACCAAAACCGCCAATCAAAGACATATCCAAGTTATTCTAATGCGCTGCTCAAGCACGTAAAATCAAGCACCGACCTTGAGGTGATATCTCAAAATTCTAATAATACAGAAGAAAATCAAGGGGATTTTTATTACAATGAAAGTGGTCAAAAAGTCTACGTTTCTGTAGATCAAAACCGTCTTGTAAAGGCTCCTACAATGAAAAAACTACCATCAAAGGGGCTAGAGGATTGGAGGACTCGATTGATCCATATGACACAACCACGTAAATTGGACTTCAGGATACCTTCTTCTTACTGGAGCGGCTCCGATGACTGTATGGAGATGGTCGAAAAACCATTCAAGCGACAGTACCTCGAAGTGTTAGCCGGGCCGGTAAAAGCAAAACGTTTGTTTTATACGGAGGACTCCATCTTACAAAATAATGTCGCTTCCCGTAATCAAAGTGAAAAGGCGAAGTCGGCTTATTTTATTGGCATGCGGTATGTTTGGAATATCAACCGGGACATTGCGGTAAAAACAGGAATCACCTTGACACAGGTGAATGAGACCATGACATATCAGGATGGATTTAATATCTCTGTGAATATTAATAAGAACGGAGATACGGTTGGTATTAAAAAATCTCCACGTTACCGGGTTAAAGATAATCAGTATTCCTTTTTAGACTTACCAATAATGCTATCTTATACCTGGAGGAAGGATCGCTTTTTCTTCGATTTTAATTCGGGTATTAACGTCAATATTTATGCCCTTCAAACAGGGTACTATTTTACACCCGAAGAAAAGGTTACAGCCTTCAATGAATCCAAGGTATATCCCTACAAGCATTTTGCTGGAATAAGTCTGTTAATGTCTGGCACCTTGGGATATTATCTTGGGTACAACACATCTGTGTTCTTCGAGCCCGGTATCAGATATTTTACCACTTCACTATCGAGTAAAGATTATCCCATTAAGCAGAAGTACGTAAACTACAGAATGAATCTTGGCGTACGATATCGTTTTAACGGGAAATAATTTCGAGCGGTACTGTAAGGAAAATTTACAATTATTTCATATTTGAAGTGCTCCTTAGAGGCAGGATCCAAGTAACTTTGTGTTTTGCTAGGAGGCGATAAACATTCAGGTATGAAAAAAAAAATGAAGTGGTTAGACCGCTATTTGACGGCATGGATTTTTTTAGCCATGCTGGTAGGAGTCGGAATCGGCTACTTTTTCCCAAGTATAGCAGGCAGGGTTAATACCCTCAGTGTCGGGACCACTAATATTCCGCTAGCAATAGGGCTGATTCTTATGATGTATCCCCCCTTGGCAAAGGTAGATTATGGGTTGTTGCCTGAGGTATTGAAAGATGGCAAGGCCATGTGGTTGTCGTTATTGCTCAACTGGGTCATTGGTCCTGTCCTTATGTTTGTATTGGCCTTGGTTTTCCTGAATGATTATCCCGAATATATGATGGGAGTGATACTAATAGGGCTGGCACGTTGTATTGCTATGGTGATTGTTTGGAATGACTTGGGAGGAGGTAGCAGAGAGTATGCTGCCGCCCTTGTAGCGCTCAATAGCTTATTTCAGGTATTCACTTATTCGATTTATGCATGGATATTTTTGACCAAAGTCCCGGAATTTATAGGGATAAAGGGATATGTCATCGATATTACTATAGGAGAAGTCGCCCAAAGTGTATTGATCTACTTGGGTATTCCTTTTGTTGCAGGTTATTTGAGCAGGAAGTATCTAATAAGGGCAAAGGGCGTATCCTGGTACAACAGAAAGTTTATTCCTGTTATATCTCCTATCACCCTTTATGCATTATTAGGGACGATTGTATTGATGTTTAGTCTGAAGGGGTCATTGATTGTGCAAATTCCATTTGATGTAGTGCGCATTGCCGTTCCTTTGGTGGTGTACTTTGTGTTGATGTTTTTTACCGGCTTTTTTATTGCCAAGCGGATGGGTATCGATTATAAGCGCAATGCGGCGATCAGTTTTACTGCCACAGGCAATAATTTTGAATTGGCCATAGCGGTATCCATAGCGGTATTTGGCATCAACTCTCCTCAGGCATTTGCAGGAGTCATTGGACCCTTAATTGAAGTTCCTGTACTAATCGCTCTTGTCAATATTGCACTTTGGCTAAAGGACAAATATTACAGGTAATTCGTAAAAGACCTTAATAAATAAGCGCATGAAAATACTAATACTCTGTACCGGAAACAGCTGTCGAAGTCAGATGGCGGAGGCCATACTACAATCCTTAGAAAACAACATAAAGGTCTATTCGGCCGGTACAGAACCCTCTGACCGGGTGCACCCGATGGCAGTAGAGGTGATGGAGGAACTGGGATTGGATATCACGGGTGCCCAACCCAAACCGGTGGAGCGATTTTTGGGCGAGGAGTTTGACTTTGTCGTCACTGTATGTGGAGGAGCGAAGGAAAGTTGTCCCGCCTTTACGGGTAGGGTAAAGCATCGACTCCACATCGGATTTGAAGATCCGGCAGAGATGACCGGCACTAAGGAAGAGGTATTAGCCGGGTTTCGACGGGTAAGGGATGAAATTCTAAGAGATTTTTTTGCTTTCTTCCACCGGCAAGTAAAGCAGTAATACGATCACATATCGACCGAATTACTGCTGCTCAATGCCTTGAAATAATCGCGCAGCACCTTTGCCCCGCGTCGGCCATCCGTCTTGATTTCGAGAACAGCAGGTTTGTCCTCTTTTGCAGAAAGAAAGGAGGGAAGAACGACTTGAAGGGCGGGGAGATCTTCCACCCTGATATAAGGCATATCGTATCGCCGTACCACTCCCTCAATGGTATTCGGCCGGTGGGTGACGAAGAGAGAATCGAGTTGACCGGTGGTATCCGGCCCGTCGATAAAGCGGAAAATGCTGCCCCCCCCGTTGTTAAATACGATAATTTTGAGATTAGAGTCGAGGTAGTTATGCCAAAAGGCGTTGGCGTCATATCCAAAGGCAATATCTCCTGTGAGTAACACGACAGGTTGTCCGGACACAGCAGCTGCACCCATGGCGGTAGAGCTGCATCCGTCAATACCACTTACGCCTCTATTGGAGAAATATTGGATATCCGGACGATTTTCAAAGAGCTGAACATACCTCACGACCGTACTATTGCCCATCTGAAGAACAGTGTTGGGAAGTAGATTTTGAAGGATAGGATCATATGCCCGTAGGTCCACGAAGGGAATCTGCCGGAGGAACCGATGGTGCTTCAGGCGTACGGCATCCACCACATCATGCCATTTCCTCGCATAGTTCTCATCCGGTGTTATATCCCTCCAGCCGGACAAAAACCGGGAGGGTGACATAGGTATTTCGAACGTCAATTGATGAAAAGTGTCCGGAAAAGATGACAGGTCATCCACATGCCAATGGGCCTTGAGCGTAGCCTTTCGCAACCATTTTTTTATGTGTTTGGAGATAAGGTTATGCCCCATGGTTATCAGCAAGTCCGGTATGAAATCGCCGGCATTTTCCGAATGGAGAAATCCGGCGAGTGTTCGATCGATTTGAGAGATTACTTTCGGGTGTGAGATATTGGAGGTTGTTTCGGAGAGCACTACCACATTGGGGTGGGTTTCCACAAAAGAGGCCAAAGCATTATTCCATTCCTTTGATGGAGGCATCATACCACAGAGTAAGAGTACCTTGGGGTATTGGGGCAATTGATCCAGATGGAGGCTTAAATCCGGTAAATTATTGTGCATCTTCCTCTCTAGGGGAGGTATAGAAAGGTCATCTAAAGGTTTTTCTTTTGCTGTGTTGTAAAGGGGCTCAGACAGGGGGATGTTGATGTGTACGGGCCCGGGAGTAGGGGTACGTGTCATCCGGATAGCCCGTGCTATATTGTCGATATTTTCCTCGCGTAAAAGGGAATCACCGGACTCATACAAATCATAAGAAGCCAGGATATAATTATGGTAGACGTTTGTTTGACGCATGGTCTGTCCGTCTCCGATATCGATGTATTCCGGAGGACGGTCAGCCGTCAAAACCAGTAGAGGAATGTGTTGGTAGTAAGCTTCTACTATGGCAGGAGCATAATTCAGTAAGGCACTTCCCGAAGTACAAACCAATAAGGTGGGAACCCGCAACTGTTGGCTGATTCCCAATGCAAAAAAAGCAGCCGTCCGCTCATCTACAATGCTGTAACATTTGAATCCCGAATGATTGTCAAAAGAAATGGTAAGTGGGGCGTTACGAGATCCCGGGGAGATGACAACATGGCGAATACCCATTTGATAACAGATATGGACTAGATCCCGTACGTGTTGTTTATCGGATAACATACTGCAAATAAACACAATTTACTGGGAATGGTTTAGGTGTTTTGATTGTGTATATCACATTACCCCCTAAAACCAGCAAATATATTACTTACAACTATTGGTCAAGAAAAGCTTTTTGCCCTCGAAGATGCATAAACAAAAAAATCCGTGCTTCAATATGTGAAATATAAAAGCCAAATGGAAACTTCCATATGATATTTTGGGCAAAACTCAATTCTTATTAAAACTCAATTGATACCCTATTCCAATTTGTAGATTGCGGTTGAATTGTTTTAAATCAAAAATATCTTGTCCATTTTCATCTGTAAATGTAGTAGCAGCAATGTCTTTAATTCCAATATTGTACCTCACGAATCCGAATAGACTTTTATAATTGTATTCCAATTTACCTATTAAACCAAAGTCAGTAGATTTAATTGTTTCAGGCTTTTCTGCACTTGACCCATTCTCTTCGCCAAATCTAAGTTGTTCATTTAGCTTTATTCCATAATTGACACCAACACCAATTGCCAAATGTTCAAGGAAGTAAAATTCAATTTCAGGTAAAATATCCAAGTATTCATATCTCGACCATGATGGCGCAACCGTATTTGGACTTCTGGTATCATATCCTTTCAAGCTATATTGAAACCCGACTTGAACCTGCATTCTATTATTAATTTGATAATTTGGAGCTATTCCTAAGAAATACCCCATTCTTGCTTTTGGGGAGATTACTTCAAGATTTTCAAATGTACAGTTTGATTTGTTGATTCCTGAAGAGAATTTTAATCTAATTTGTCCGTAAGAGCTTTCTATTATTACAAATGTAAAGAAGAAAGTGAATACCAATATTTTTTTCATATCAAAATATTTGATTTGTTTACAGAATGAATTGGTTATGAAGGGCATCTCATTTTTATTTACCACTACGGCTTGATGTCCTTCTTCTCCTTTTTATCTTTCAGCTTCTTTTCAAAATCTCCGGCTTTGACCATAATGAGTCGGGTCGGATCGATATTCTTTTTCATAGCGGTATGGATGACGGATGGGGTCAACATGGATGCTTTGTTCTCAAAGTCTTTATACCATTTCATATCTCTCTTATAATACAAATTATCGTCCAAAATCCTGGCCAGGCTTCTGTCTTGAGACCGGGTCACCTGTTGGGATTGTAGCCAACCGGTTTTTGCCGCTTTGAGTTCGTCATCCGTAAAACCGTCCTTCAGGACTTTGTGAATTTCTTCCATGTATGCCTTCTCTAGTTTATCACGGTTCTCCGGTGCATAAATTGCATAAGAACCAAAATTCGCTACTTTATCCAATACCCGTGCATTAAACCAAGACCCTACACCATAACTCAACCCTTCTTTCTGGCGGATACGGGTGGCTAGGCGGGAGTTTAAAAATCCTCCACCCAACATAAAGTTGCCCAACACCATTGCTGGATAATCCGGGTCATTGACATTCATTTGGATATTTTGTCCGGCGAGGAACAATGCATTGGCCTTGTCGGGAGTATTGATATTGACGTTGGCGGGTTTAGACTCAAAATAGACAGCAGGGATACGCTCATAAGCTTGCGGACTTTTCCAGTCCCCGAACTCTTTTAACAACAGGTCTTTGATTTCCTTTTGGTCAAATTCTCCAACGACGGAGACCGTAGCGTCGGAGGCACCATAGAAGTCTTTATGAAAGGCCTTAACCTGATCAAGGGTTACTGCTTTAATTGATTCGATTCTCTCATCAAAATTCTTGACATATCTCGGGTCATCCTTGGGATATGGACTGAGGAGGGAGCGAAACTTATAATTGGCCAAAGCGTTGGGTTCTGACTTTTGAGATTCGATGTTGGCCAGCTCCTCCTCTATGAGTTTTTCAAATTCATTTTTATCCATCGAAGGATGCTTTACCATATCGGACACCAGCAGTATTACATCATTGAGGTGCTCCTTGTCTGTTTCGATTTCAACGATTGTGTTGTTGAGTCCGCCGTAGATGCGAACCGATGCTTTGAGTTGGTCCAGCTTGTCCTGTATTTGTTGTCTCGTCATGGATGCTGTTCCCTTGTTGAGCATGCTGTTGGTGAGGTCGGATATTTCGGATTTACCTTTGAGCTTGTCGAGGGTCCCAAATCTAAAGGTCATGTGTGCTCGTACAGAGTTGCCCCGGGTCTCTTTGGGTAGCAGGCTGATATCGATGCCATCTTTATTGACGATATTGGTCGTTCGTTTATCGATATTGTCCGGCGAAGGATCAAAAGCTTCTCCCACACTAATCGCTTTACCTCCTTTGAAGTCTTTGAGAAGATCTTCGAGTTTTGGCGCTTCCGGCACCTCAACATTATCCTGTTTTTCGACCGGTATAAAGGTTCCGAGAGTCCTATTGGTAGGCTTAAAATATTTTTGTGCTACAGCAAAAACATCATCCGGAGTGACTTTCTTAAGTTGGTCTCTGGATTGAAATAGCAATCTCCAATCTCCCTGTGCGATATATCCGGATAACATAATACCTACCCGGTTGGCATCATTAAATCCCATCTCCCAATGCTTGAGCAACTTAGACTTGGCGCGATCTACTTCTTCTTGAGTCGGCGGGGTTTTGGTGAGGTCGTCCAAGGTCTGCAACATCGCTGACCTGGCTTCATCAACCGATTTTTCCTTACGCACTTCCGCATTGAAATAGATGTAAGAGGGCTCTTTGAGCTGAGGGCTAAATCCCCATACGCTTGTCGCCTTTTTTGTCTCTACCAACGCCTTATACAACCGCCCGGCAGGTTCACTGGTCAAAAGCTCATTGAGCACCCGGATAGCACTATGGTCGGGGTGGGCTCCTGCCGGGACATGGTACAAACAAGACACCGCCTGTACATCACCGATGCGTTTTAAGGTCACCGAGCGCTCTCCGTCTTGCTCCGGGTCTCTGGTGTAGGTGGGGTAAATCTTGTTAAGCGTTCTGTCCGGACGGGGAATAGCGCTAAAATACTTGTCTACCAACTGAAGTGTTTTGGAGGGGTCTATCTTACCGGCTACGAGTAATACCGCATTGTCGGGCTGATAGTACTTGTGATAAAACGCCTGCAAACGTTCTATCGGAACATTCTCGATATCTGCCCGGCAACCGATGGTGCTGTTGCCATAGTTGTGCCAGAGAAAAGCAGTAGATAAAACACGTTCGTACAGGATGGATCCCGGGCGATTCTCCCCGGCTTCAAACTCATTGCGTACGACGGTCATCTCACTTTCGAGGTCCTTCTTAGCGATAAAGGAATTGACCATCCGGTCGGACTCCAAATCCAATGCCCACTCCAGATTCTCTTCCGAAGCACTGAAGGTCTCAAAATAATTGGTGCGATCGTACCATGTGGTACCATTGGGTCTCGCCCCATGCTCCGTGAGCTCTTGCGGGATATTCTTATGCTTTGGAGAGCCTTTGAATACCATATGCTCCAATAAATGAGCCATGCCCGTCTCTCCGTATCCCTCATGACGCGAACCCACACGGTAAGTGATATTTACCGTAATAGTGGGCTTGGAGGGGTCCGGAAATAGCAATACTTTGAGGCCGTTTTCCAGCCGGTATTCAGTGATTCCTTCGACCGAACGCACTTCTTTGATGCCTTTGGGAATATTGATTTGTGCCATAATGCCAAAATTGCATATTGAAAGGAGGAATAATAGAAAAACGGCACGAAGGTAGTTGACTTTTTTCATTTGGATTAATTATTTGTAAGGTGAAATAAAATAGAAGGAAAAACAGGAAAAAACAAGAAGATTCGAACAATTTGAATCCTCTGTTGAAATACCCTTTGAGGGGGTATGAAATGGTGAATTTCTTCCATAATTCTCTAAATAATACGATTATAACGTCGGGAACTTGTTTTAAGTATTCGCAAGTACTACAGGAATTAAATAAGTCTTAATCTATCCGTAGCAATTTTTCTAAACCGGGGCAATCAAGCAGGAGTTATACCGTTAACATAGCCGAGGGGCTTAACCGTGGGAAGGAGGATTTAGACGGTTTCCTTTAATGGTTATAATCATTTTTACGTTTGACAGCTCACCAACCCTTCATATATGCTCTTTGCGGTAGCTTCCCAATCGAAGCGCTCTCTCTGTTTTTTTCCCGCTTCCACCAATGCCAATCGCAAGGCACTGTCGACCTCCAACCGCCTCATGGCATCGCTAATGGCCGGTACATCTGTGGGCCGGATATGGAGGGCTGCATTACCGGACACTTCCGGCATAGAGGACACGTCGGAGGTAATGATGGGTATGTCACAGTGCATCGCCTCCAGGATAGGAACCCCGAATCCCTCAAAAAGGGACATGTACAACAATGCAAATGCCGCACCGGTAATCTCCGCCAACGCTTTGAGTTGAAGATATCCCGTGAAGATTACCTCATCCCGATAGCCCATCCTGTCGAAGACCTGTTCCAAGGGGCCCGTCATCCACGCTTTTCTGCCGACGAATATCAGCCGGTTTATCTTTCCTCCTTGCATCCGGTAATGCTCATATGCCTCCAACATGCGAGCCACATTCTTCCTCGGATGCAACGCTCCCACAAATAGAAAATACGGTTTTCCTCCCGAGTAACGCTCCCGGACCAGGGAGACGCTCCTTTCATCCAAAGGGCGAAACTCCGACCTGCAACCATTGTAAGCGATAAAGAGTTTTTCCTCCGATACGGGGAAGTGCCGGAGGATATCTTTCCTTGTCGCATCAGACACACACCCGATTTTAGTCGACTTGGCGAGATATTTTGGTATGTAATGCTCGTAGTATTTGCGGACTAAAAACGGCACATGTGCCGGATAATGCAGATAGGCGAGGTCATGTACGATCTGAAGGTCCGGGACAGGAGAAGACAGAGAGGTATATCCATCCGGCGAAAAAAAGACGTCTACTCCATGGCGTTTAATCGCCTTGGGCAAGCTCTTCTCAAACCACCAATACCAAAGCACCGGATGCCGGGCAGGTGGGGAGACCACCACCCCCTTTACATTGGAAGCGTACAAAAAAGACGGGTCATAGGCGCGATCAAAAAAGAAAACAAAGGTATCCTCAGGATGAGCTACCACCATTCGCTTCAGTACCTCATGGGTGTACAACCCGATGCCTTCGAGCTTGCCTTTGAGTAGAAAACGCGCATTGACCCCGATGACCATTTCAAAGGCTTTTTTTCCATGAAAAGGTATTCAACACATGAGCGATGTCTTCTTTTATGAAATCGTAGATTGGGGCGAGTGAATCGGGATGAATCTTCGCTCGAACATATAAAGCTCCCCTTAAAAAATGGGAAGTCGAATCCGTCAAGTACAGCTGTAATGGTGAGGCTGCCGGGCCGTCGATTTCAAAGATTCTTCCATAGACCTCACCCGGTTTGTTGAGAATACGCTCGTCGATATAATTGGCTTTGCTGGAGTGTTTGCCCGCCATTTTAAACGCATCGTTGATGTGTCTGAATAAATCATTCTTATCCTTGACATCAAAGTAACTGAAGTGGACTTTGGCGTTAAAATCCGGGAAGGTGAGGTCAAACCAACAAGGGTTGGGGGCCTTCTCATCAAAAAAAGTGCTATCCCACTCCATCCGGCTATACACCGGCCGTTCGAACCGGTAGGGACAATCGCCTGTCTCCGCCTGTACATACCCCCTCTGAGGATAATAGATTCTGGGGTACGCCCTGGGTTTGGGAGTATTAACGGATTCGTTTCCACAGGAAGAAAAGCCGATAATGACACCTATCAGCCAGATGATTTTTTTCATATCACAGCGCCCTTTAGCTCTTCAACGTCTCGTGTACATGCTTCAGTATATCGCGCACCTCTGCCATTTCTTTGCCCTGTGCGTACACGCGAAGGACGGGTTCGGTACCCGAGGGGCGAATCATCACCCACTGTCCTTCGTTAAAATGAAATTTATACCCGTCTATGGTCTCCAAGCGTCTGACGTGATACGGCCCAAAGTCCGGATAAGGGTTCGATTGACAACGCTCGATAATGGCCTGTTTGGTGTTTTCATCGATATGCAGGTCATCCCTGTCATAGTCAAAACGGCCTACGATTTCATACACCTCCTCCAACAAAGCCGTCAACTTTTTGCCCGTCTTGGCCATAAATTCGAGCAAAATCAAGCCATTCCAAACTCCGTCTCTCTCCGGGATATGCCCCATGACAGCGAGGCCTCCCGATTCTTCACCCGCCACGATGACCGGTTCTTCTATCATAATTTCTGCGATATGCTTAAACCCTATCGGTGTCACCTGGTACTCAAACCCAAAGTATTCAGCCAATTTTTGCATCTTTTCCGTAACGGAAAAGGTGACGACCACCTTGCCTTTCATCCCCTTATACTTGGCCAGATAATAGAGGAGCAGCAGGAGAATCCGGTGGCTATCTACAAAATCCCCATTCTCGTCATAAGCTCCGATGCGATCGGCATCCCCGTCGTTGGCCAGGCCAAAATCAATATCTCCCCGCTCTTTAATCAACTGGGACAGCTCGGTGAGATTTCTGTGTATCGGCTCCGGGGCTTGCCCCTTAAAGGAGGGGTTGTAATCACAGTGCAATAGCAACGCATCCGGCAATATCCGGGGTACAATCCGCTGTCCGGCGCCGTACATGGCATCAAAGGCCACCTTGATATTGGACCGGGCTATGAGCGGCAGATCAAACCGGTTTTTGACATGATCGAAATACATCTGCTCGAGGTCCACCTCTTCGATAAGGCCTGCGTTTTTTAGGTATGAAATGGTGGGCAGGGTGGTATATACCTCATCCGGTATGCCCGCTTCAATCTCTGCTATATGCACCGGTACGGTAGGTCCGCCATACGAAGATTTGAGTTTGAATCCGTTATAGGAAGGGGGGTTGTGACTGGCGGTGATTACGATGCCCATGTCCGCACCCAACTGCTTTACCCCCAATGACACCATCGGCGTAGATACAAAATCCGGTGCCACATAACTCTTTATGCCCCACGCCCCCATCATGGCAGCCGTAGTCTCAGCAAACATCTTGCCCCCAAACCGGCAATCATAACCAATGACAACTTTCGACATTCCTTGACCTTTCATCCATTTGGCAGTCGCTTCCGCAACGCGCTGTACATTGTCTACGGTGTATTCTTTGGCAATAATCGCTCGCCAACCATCCGTCCCAAATTTTATTTTTATAGCCATATCTTATTTTTCCCGCAAACTTACGGATATCTTTTCAGATGACATGAGACCGAAGGGCTACAAAGAGGACATCCCTACGGGATTATTACAAGTGTTCAAATCAGAAAAGTGCAGTTTATAATACACACGTAAGGGTGGGTGTATTTTCCAGTTCTAAATAAAGTTTTATCTTTGCCTTCATAAATGAGAATTAAGTATACATATTATTCCTATTGGTATTGTCCGCGTCTTTCGGATGGGCTATAGGTATGTAAACTTTTTTAGTTATAAATGAAGGCCTGTCTTTTTGACGGGCTTTTTTTATAGCTGATCGGGAATAGTTAGTTATCTTTTTTAATGCAAAGAATGAGTTATGATTCCTTTGTCGCATCGTATCAGTGATGTTCAAGAGTATTACTTCTCAAAGAAGTTAAGGGAAGTCCGGGCAATGGTAGACCGGGGTATACCGGTGATCAATATTGGGATTGGGAGTCCGGATATCGCCCCTCCCGATGAGGTGATCCAAACCTTGGTACGTGGAGCGAAGCACCCGGCTGCCCATGGATATCAATCCTATAAGGGCATACCTGTCTTGCGAGAGGCTATGGCCCGGTACTATAGAGACCATCTGGATTGTACACCGGATCCGGCCTCTGAGATTCTACCGCTTATGGGCTCCAAAGAGGGAATCATGCATATCGCCATGGCCTTTTTGAATCCGGGTGATAATGTACTGGTCCCTGACCCCGGATACCCGAGTTATAGCGCTGCGAGCAAGATGGCCGGCGCTGAAGTGCGGACGTATGATTTGACGGAGGAAAACGGATGGCAACCGGACATAAAAGCATTGGCTGTAAAATTGGACAGTAATACCAAAATTATTTGGCTGAATTATCCACACATGCCTACCGGTGCTCGCATGGACTCCAAGGTGATGGAGCAACTCATATCTCTGGCTCTTCAAAAAAATATTCTCCTGGTCAATGATAATCCCTACGGGTTTATACTCAATAAAGATAGGAAATCGATTCTGTCAATTCCCGGTGCGAAGGCCTGCAGTATCGAACTCAATTCGCTGAGCAAATCACATGCCATGCCGGGTTGGAGGATTGGGATGCTGGTGGGACAAGCGGAGTACATAGACGCAGTGCTTCGCTTCAAATCGAATATGGACTCGGGGATGTTTCGGCCCTCTCAAGAAGCTGCTGCAGTAGCACTCGGGCTGGGAGACAAATGGTTTGAGGCGAACGATACGATATACCGGAAGAGGAGGGAAATACTGTATCCCATGTTGGACGCCATTGGGTTTGAATACCGGAGTGATACGGCAGGGCTATTCATTTGGTCGAAGGTATCGGATCGCTTTGGGGACGGAGAGGAAGCCTCCGATTTTTTCCTACACAAATGCGGGGTTTTTGTCCCTCCCGGGGTGGTCTTTGGACAAAATGGAAGCCAATATGTCCGATGGTCTCTTTGCTCGGACGCAGAGGTCTTAAAGTTGGCCGTAGAGCGCATCATGCATAAAATGGTACCATTTCATACCACAAAAACAAAGCATCAACACAAAACAATAGACGGATGAACGTAGCGATTATAGGACTCGGGTTGATAGGCGGGTCGATGGCGAGGAGCCTGAAGGCGCATCAATTGGCCGAAAGTATCATAGGGGTTGACCAAAGTGAAACACACCGGCAAAGAGCTTTGGAGTTGGGGCTGGTGGATGCTGTAGATACATTGGAAAATGTAATCAGAGAGGTAGAGGTCATTGTTCTTGCCACTCCTGTGGACGGCATCGGGAGGTTGCTTCCGGACGTTTTGGACCGGGTAGACAGACAAGTCATCTTTGATGTGGGGAGTACCAAGTCCGAGATTGTTAAGGCATGTGCCAATCACCCGAAAAGAGGGCGGTTTGTCGCTTGTCACCCGATGGCGGGGACGGAGTTTTCAGGACCGGATGCCGCGGTATTAAATCTCTTCGAGGGCAAGTATTGCGTCATTTGCGACGCCGAAAAGAGCGACCGGGATGCGCTCGAATGTGTCGAAAAAATCTTTACGGGCATTGGGATGCACTTGCTGCATCAGGATGCAGAGGTACATGATATGCATGCGGCGTATGTATCGCATGTCTCTCATGTGAGTTCGATAGCACTGGCTTTGACGGTACTCAATAAGGAGAAAAGCGAAGAAGAGATTTTCCGGTTGGCAAGCGGGGGATTTCGCTCGACGGTGCGATTGGCAAAGAGCAATCCCAAGACTTGGGTGCCGATTTTTCGCCAGAACAGAGCCCCTTTATTAGATGTGCTGGATGAACACATCACCGTGCTTTCGAGTTTTAGAACGGCACTCATCAAGGGCGATTTTGGAGCCATCGATCAAATGATGACCAAGGCAAATAAAATCAAATCAATTCTCAAATAACCGATTGAAAAATACGATGCTAATGAAATCAGATTCTATTTTGAAACACAAACCGCTCCTCATAGCGGGTCCCTGTAGCGCGGAGACGGAAGAACAGGTCATCAATACCGCTCAACAATTGAAAGAGAGTGGTATCCAACTCTTTCGGGCAGGTATCTGGAAGCCGCGGACCCGTCCCAATAATTTTGAGGGGATTGGTGAGATAGGCTTGAAATGGTTGCAACAGGTCAAGCGGGAAACCGGTTTGAAAGTTACGACGGAAGTGGCCAACAAACAGCATGTGGAAGCGGCGCTCAAGCATGACATCGACGTGTTGTGGATCGGAGCCCGCACCACGGTCAATCCCTTCAGCGTACAGGAGATTGCGGATGCTCTGAAGGGCATTGATATCCCGGTGATGGTCAAGAACCCCATCAATCCGGACCTCAATCTATGGACAGGAGCGGTCGAACGTATCCAAAAGGCCGGTATCCGGGAGATCGGATTGATTCACCGCGGATTTGCCAGCTATGGGGAGAGTTTCTATCGCAACAAACCCCAATGGAATATCCCGATACAAATCAAAAGTACCTTCCCCGATATGCCTATGATATGTGATGTCAGTCATATATGTGGTCGCCGGGATATCCTTCAGGATGTCGCACAGAAAGCGATGAATCTCGACTATGACGGATTGATGACGGAGGTCCATGAGCGACCGGATGAAGCCTGGAGTGATGCCGCCCAACAAATTACCCCTTTCACGTATCGCAGGATGATACAGGAGATAGAGTGGTACCAGAATCCGGATGAAATGTTGACCCAAGAGGGGCTCTCTGACATCCGCTCGAAGATAGACAGACTGGATGATCAGCTGCTCAAAGCACTGGAGAAAAGAATGAAACTCGTAGATGAAATAGGCCATTTTAAAAAGGCCAATCACATTCCGATTCTCCAGTCGGCGAGGTGGAATGAAATCATGGAGCGATCGTTGGAAAAAGCGAAAAAAAATGGCCTGGCATCCACATTTGTCACCAAATTCTTAGAAATCATCCATGAAGAATCCATTGACCGGCAACAGCGCATATTGCGGGGGGAAAACGAAGAATAACAGATAAACTTTTCGCTTAAAGGATAAAAAGAATCAAGTCGTCCTGCATGATGACTAATATGTTTGGCAAGAAAGGGGATAGCAAAGGTTTTGGTAAACTTCAGATTACCTTCCGGTGCCATTCATAATGAATCCGGAGACGTCCTGCTTAAATTTTTTCATAGCGGGCGGATAGATGTACATCATATGTCCGGCCCGGTAATATTTCATGCTGATATTATCTCTTCGATCCGGTGTCAATCCGAGGTGGTCGATCGAGTATTCGACTCCATAAAACACGGTGGCCAAGTCGAAATATCCATTGAGGATGAGTACTTTCATATTGGGATCGTGATTAAGTGCTCGAGCCATATCCGGCCCGGTATTGATGGCTGCATCGGCGTTCCAACGCTTGTTGCCCCGGTGACTCCAGTTCCATTTAAACCCGGGATTACTGTATGCGGAAGTGTTGTACCGCAGCTTTTTATTAACCTTTAAAACCCGGTAGAAATAATCGAGAAATCCCGTCGTAAAAGCGGGAGAAATGGCGATGCTTTGAGGGTCATAATTGGCAAATTGGCTCAATAAGTCGTCATTGACTCCCTTAAATCGGGAGTCCAGTCTTCCTACGGTCAAACCATCGTCTCGCAATAGCTCTTGAAAGTATTCGCGTGCCTGTACGCGTAGGTCAGCCCGTAGCCAATACGCTTTCTTTAATCCGGTATAATGCTCCAACTTTTGAGCGATATCGCCTCTCTCACTATTGGTCAATCCATTGCCCTTGAAAAGGGCGGGCAGGTATTCATTTTGGGTAAAGGCTTTGACCTCCTTTATAAATGCTTCCAAATCTTCGGGTTTGTCCCTTAATTTGTTGTGGTACCAGGCGGTGGTGGCATAGGTAGGCAGATGAAGGATATAGGGCAGGTCATCATTTGGGGGGAAGAGCAATGTCCTCAGGTCAAAGACCGCAGAAACCATGATGACTCCATTAAGGGCAATTCCCTGGCTCAACAATTTGTCCATAACTCCGGCATTTCTAAAGGTGCCGTAGCTTTCTCCAAGTAAAAACTTAGGAGAATTCATCCTGTCGTTTTCGATTAAATACTGGGTGATAAACAAACTTATCGAGCGGATATCCTGATCTACTCCCCAAAAGTCGGTTCCCTTGGATTTTCCGACAGGCACACTCAGTCCGGTTCCTACCGGATCAATCATAACCAAATCTGCCACATCCAGTATGGAGTATTCATTGTTGACGATTTGATAAGGAGCTGCAGGTGTAAAATCGGGGTCATTGATGACGATACGCTTTGGTCCCAGTATTCCCATATGGAGCCAATAAGACGACGATCCGGGGCCTCCATTGTAGGCAAATAGAATCGGACGGGTAGCTTTATCCCCAGAGGTCTTCATATAACTGGTATAGCCAAATAGAGCGATAGGATCATTGCTTTCATCGCGAAGCAACAGGGTACCTGCTTTGGCGGTTAACTGAATTGTTTTGCCATTAATGGTCACGGATTGTTGGGTGGTAGAGACCTCCGGCTTTGGGATAGCATCTTTCTTCTTTTTCTCCTTATCTTGCGCAAATCCGGTAGATAGGATAAAGAACAGCATTATTATAAACAGTAAATATTTTTTCATTGCAAATTGTTTTTTCTCTGTTAATGTAGCACGCACCAAAAGACACATCTCCTACCTGCAAGGATTAACGACCCAAGTAAAGCGCTTTGAGAGGAGTTACTATTCCTTTACTATGTCAAAGCACCATACCTGAGTGGTTGCCAAAAGAGGCTTATTGTCAGTCCGGGTTTGTTTTACCTAATTAAAGTCACATCCCCCTTGATGGTAAATTCACAACCTTTATAAGAAACGTGCAAAAGGTATAAGTAGATACCATTGGGCGCAGGTTTATTTTTATACATACCATCCCAACCTTCTGTCGGGGTGGTATTTTCATAGACCTTTTCCCCCCATCGATTGAATATCTCAAACCGCTTTACGGTCGAAGCATCCAGTGGGAAAGGCACGAGGACCTTAAAATTGTCATTGACATTATCCCCATTAGGAGTAAAGGCCTTGGGAATATCCGGATGATTGGATATTACGGCAATTTTAAAATGGGCGGTCGAGTCGAAGCATCCCATCGGTGAGCTGTAACGCAACGTGAAGCTATCTGTTTTTTCGAGTAGTAGCTTAGGCGATTTACAGTCCTTACAATCATTGACCAGTGGAGACCATTCGAATTGGTAGTACCCGAAGGTGTCTTCTGCCGGAAGAACAATGGGGTCTCCTAAACAAACAAAGGTATCCAGGTCATTAATTATGAGCTGGCGGATGATATCTACCGTGACCGTGTCGATACCGATGCAACTGTTTTCATCTGTTTCCTCGAGGAAAAAGACGTACTTATTTCTTCCGCCCAAAGGCCCTGTAACCCATGGTTCGGGGATATTGGTTCCCGAACTCGTGGTGTATTGATAACTGTGTTTTGTGTTTCTGTTTTTGATATTCAACTGGACGGTATCCCATTCACAAGTGACCTTGTCCACTCCGGACGGCTTGGGGGAAGGGAATATAAAAATCTCTTTTTCCGTAGAGTCCACGCATCCGTGATGACTGTCGCTAATGACCAGCTTGACCTTGTAGGTCCCCGGTTCGGTATAGGTTGCGATAGGATGCTGTTGATTGGAAGTTTGTCCATTGCCCAAGTCCCATTCGAAAAGTTCTCCACCTTTGGAATTATTAATAAACCGGTGGTCCCCCAGACAGCTCGGTGTGGTGTCAAAATCTGCAAATATTCTAAAGAAATAAATGGGTTTGACTATAACCGATTCACATTCATCCTTAAAGAGACGAAGCACTACATTAGCACTATCCCTGCTATCAGTAATAAATATTTCAGAGGAGAGGGGATTGACGTTTTTGTAGGTATTACCGCTCACTTCCCAAGTCCATTTGTCGACATCGGAAGTGTCTTTGAGGCTGAGTTGGACAACATCTCCGGGACAGAGTGTATCCCGGGCGGCGCTGATATCTCCCTCCGGTCCGATAAAAGAGTAGGATTTGAGGATGGTACCCATGCATCCAAACGAGGTAGATACGACCAATTGTATGTCATAAGTTCCCTTCTTGAAAGCCTGTTCGATAAATGGCGTCCGGTCAGCGACAATTCCATTGCCGAGGTTCCATGAGCGGAATACCACGGTTCCCCCCGGATGATCTACCGCGTCAAAGCGCACAATACTATTGGCACACCCGATGGTATCCGGGTCAAGGGTACTTCTGAAGTCCGCCACCGGATAATCCTGGACGCGTACTGTTACCGTATCTCCTGAGATACATCCGGAAGACACCTCAGTACCTTTCAAAATGACATTTATTTCCCCGGGTTTATCAAATTTGAGGATGAAATGTCCGGAAGTATCCCGGTACCCGTTGCTCAACATCCAATCATAGGCGAGGTGGGAGCCACCTTTCGTATAGTCTTTGGCATCAAACGTGATGCTCGATCCCACACAAATATTGGAAGGGGTGGGATCCGTAAAAATCGCCGTCTGAGGGGTATAAGTATAAAAGAAGGAGCTGTCTGAATGAGTACAGCCTAAGGCGTCTGTTACTTTTACTTTTACCAGGAAGCTATCCCTAATACTGTGGTAGGTATGTGTGACTACCTGTCCATGTCCCTTAGTACCATCACCAAAACTCCATTCGAAATCTGTGAGCGTCGTATCCCCTTCCGCTTTAGCCTTAAAACGCATTTCTCCGCCTTCGCAGATTCGATCTTGTAAGGGCTCAATCTGCAGTCGAATACCAAAAACCCTTAGGGTATCATAATCTGACGTATCCCGGCAGCCATTGATGTCTTCTACTTCTAATCGTATCTTTAATAGTCCGGTATCAGGAAACCCAATATCATCGGTATAGGCTTCGTCCGTCGTAAGCGGACGATATTTGTCAAACAACCAGGTATAGCCTTTGTGGCATCTATTGTCAACATCCCTGCTTTCCATGCCGTCAAGGACGTATTTCTCCTCTGCACATGCCGTCGGAGCAAGATGGGTAGCCGCCTTGATATCCCGGATATAAACAGTGACCGTATCATAATCCGGCGGACATCTTGTGGTGTCGTTTTCTGCTTTTAGTACTACGGTATAGTCCCCTGTGGAGTCAAATTTGTACACAAAGTGTTTTTTATCCCGGATGATACTATCCTCTATATACCAGGTTTGACCCGTCGTACCGTAGCTCGAATCGTTAAAGACAACATGATAAGGAGAGTCGCACCTTACCAGATAATCAATACGTGCAAAAGGGCCTTTGACCTCAATCCACTCGCGTTTTGTTATAGTAGAATAGCATCCGTGGTAGTCCACTTCGAGTGTTACATTCATTTTTCCGGGTTCGGTGATAAACATATGGTAGGCCTCCGGATCATCGGGGCATTGGTGCGCCCTTCCTCTGTCGGTATGAAAATGCCAACCATCAATATCTAAGTCAGGATAGCGTTTTGTCGGAGAAAAATGCACTTCTTCTCCCTTACAAACAGATCTTTTGTCTACGGTAAAGTCCAGGTCGAGCTTTTCTCCTACTTCTATATAAACTATGTATGAGGTATCTATACAGCCCATTTGATTTTCCACAATTAAGGTAACCGGATAGATTCCCGGTTTTTGGAAAGTGTGTTTTCGCGGCGCACCATCAGATACGGTCTCCTTGGTGCCGTCCCCATAATCCCAACTCCAACGGATGATATCGGAGTCAGACCAGGAGGAATCCGAGAAAGTGACCTCCAAAGGTGCACAGCCCCTCGTAATATCGGGCATAAACCGCGCATTTAATATAAAAATAGAATCAATGATGGTCACGGTATCAAGGCAACCGGCATTGGTCTCGATGACTAAGGTTGTCGGGAAGTAGATCGGTCCATTCTTGGTATAATACCGTGTTCGTGGGTTTTCTACATAGGTGAAGGTATCTTCGCGTTGGTCGGTAAAGGTACTGTCATAATGATGAAACCAAGTATATTTTGCACCGTGTTTGTTGACAGGATAATGAAATAGTGTTATCGAGTCATCGCATCTTTTGAGGGGAAGGGTAGTGAACTCAGCAGAGGGATCTTCTACATATATCCGGAAAGTGCTGTCTGAGCTACACTTTCTGTCCCTTGATGTAACCTTAAACTTAAAAGTCTTCCAACCGGGAGTATCATACAAAAGGAGAGGAGTTCGTTTTGTAGAAGATTGTGGCATTCCATCAGGCGAAAAATCCCATTCGTAGAATCCGATAGAAGATCGGTTGCTTATAAAGAAGGGCATATTCAGACAAACGGTATCCGGATAGCTGAGTTGGATATGTGGTTTACCGACGGTTATGATTTTAATGACACTATCGACGCATCCCTTGGTATTGGTAACTTTGAGTTTGACACGATACACGCCGTATTTGTCAAAGACGACTTCTCCCGGGTCTTTATCAGTAGAACTATTTCCATTTGCAAAGTCCCATTGATACGTCAAACCGTCTCCGGTAGAAGTGTTGGTAAATGTCACTTTCAGGGGTGGTTCGCATGCCAGAGGAAGGCCGGGAGAGGTTTTGATACCTGCGACAGGGGCTTCGTACACCTCGACCGGAGGCTCCAATATCTTTGTGAGGTTGCAGTTGTATGTGTTGGTCTGTATCTCAAGCGCCGGACTGAATTTGCCGGTTTTAGTGTAGAGATGTTGGGTCATCGGGCCATTATCTCTGGCGCTACCATCTCCAAAGGTCCAATGGTAGTTGTTGATCTTGACTTTGGAGTCGATGATGACGGAAGAATTGAGAGAGACATTGAGGGGAGCACATCCGGACGTCGGATCTGCCGTCAATGAAATAATAGGCTTGGGGTATACGGTAATTAAAACATGTCCAACAGAACGTCCATTTTCCCCTTCTTTGAGTTCTACATTATAGGATCCGGAATTTGTAAAAGTGGTAGAAGGGTCTTTTTGCTTAGAAATAACGCCATTCTTAAAATCCCAATAGTATTGAGATAGATTCGTTCCTGCAGTAAAATCAACGCTCAAAGGCGCACAGCCTATAGGGTGATTTGCAGATTGTGCATAAATAAAAAAAGGAAAGGTCAGAAGGAAAAGTGTTAAAGTTAATAAATTTATCCTCATTATATCAATGTGTTTGTTATTTTTGGGCAAGATATAAAAGATTCTTAGATTTAACCAAAAAATTGACACATTGAAAACAAACTTTAACATTTTAGGCCCCCTCCTTCTCCTTTTGGTCCTTCCTTTTATGGGATTTTCACAGCAATTGCACACCAAAGAGGCCCCTTTGCCCTGTCTCAACAAAACTTTTAGTATCTATGCATATATTGTGATTGACAGTTTACACAAAGTGGATGTAGAGAAGAGAAAGCGTGCGATTGTGCGTGCATTTGAAACGGTCAATACTTATTTTGCGCCCATTTGCGTCCGGTTTGAAGTTTGTGAATTTGATACAGTGCCCAATTACCAGTACTTCCACATGTATAAGGTAGCCGATTCCCTATGGGATGAATTGACTGTAAAGTATCATCACAACCGCCGGATCAATATGTATTTTACCGGATCCTTTAGGAAGGACCCCATCGGGGGTTTTTCTGCCGGCGGTATTGCCGTAGATGACGGTGGAATCTGTATCGTCGGGCCTTCTGCGGGAACAATAACACATGAGTTGGGGCACTATTTTGGATTGAAACATACGTTTGACAAATCTAAAGGATTAGAGCTGGTAGATGGCTCGAATTGTAAGACGACAGGAGATGAGATTTGTGATACGCCGGCAGATCCTTATTATGGCTCTGACCCTCCAATCCAATGGGTGGATGATAAGTGCCGTTTTATATATCAGGAGCGGGATGCCAACGGGGATTATTACCGTCCGGACGTAGGTAACATTATGTCTTATTACGGATGTGCTTGTGGATTTACAAGGGGACAGTACATCAAGATGGCCAATTCCTGGCTCAATTCATCGAGGACAAAATGGTAAATGTGCTTATTCGTGAGAAGAAAGTTTTGATAGATTTGATGTCTTCATCATGAAGTTTTCAAAGAGCATTTTTACGTGGGAGTCCATTTTTCTTGAGTGAGGCGATAGAGGGACGCATCCATATTTCTTAATGAAATTACTATAAAGAGCAAAAAAAAGCACCCCATGGGGTGCTTTCGGTACAATTTTAACCGGAGGATTATCCTCTCGGTGTAGATTTCTTTACAACGATATTACTTCCGTCAAACTCAGAATCGTTCAAGTCTTCGATGGCCTTATAGGCTTCGTCGTCATTGGCCATTTCTACGAAACCGTATCTCTTGGAGTATCCCGTTTCATGGTCCATAATTACTTTAGTGGATGTTACCTCACCATACTGGCTGAACAATGCGTTCAAGTCATCTGAAGTCGTATTGCGACCCAGTTTTGCTACAAAAATATTCATAATTAAAATATTAAAAAATTAAAAATCCCGGTAAAAGCACCGGATTACATAATAAGGCTGCAAGGTAGTTTTATTCTACTTATCCATTCGCATGTTTCACTGATTCTTTTTTATTTTTGGGCAAAACTGAAGCATTTTGTCGATCTGATCCCTTGAACCAATGACAATGATGGATGTATTGGGAGCAATAATCAAGTCCGGAGGTGGGTTGACAACAAATCGCCCTTCCGGATTTCGATAAGCTATGACATTGACCCCGGTGCGCTTTCTAAACCGGATGGATTGCAAGGTTTTATTCTTAAAAGAATCCGGGAGTTCGTCATAATGATACTCTTCAAATGAAATATCAGCATTAGATTTATTGGTGAGGTATGAAAAGAACTCCACTGCATCCGGTTTGGTGACGAGGGCCGCCATATAAAATCCTCCAATTTGCTTGGGAAGTACGACATGAGAAGCACCGGCAAGTTTGAGCTTTCTAGCGGCCTTAGCCGTTTGAGCTCGACTAATGATATTGATCTGTGGTTGGAGTTGACGGGCACTTAGTACCGTGTACATATTGGAGGTGTCATCGTGAACGGCAGTAATAATAGCACTGGCGTGTTTGATTCCGGCTTCTATCAACACTTCGTCCTCCGTTGCATCACCATGGATGTAGAGTAAATTTTTGGATATATCCATAGCCCGGATGATGTGCTCATCCTTCTCGATGATGACAAAAGGAACCTCCATTAGCCGCAATTGTTCTGCAACTTCATCGCCAAACCGGCCAAAACCGGCAAGAATGACGTGATTGCGAAGTACTTTGATTTTTTTATCCATATCTCTTCGTTTGAGTTTGATGAAAAAGGCTCCCTGAACGATGTAATAGGTAAAAGCAGAAGCGGTATAGGCAAATATTACCAAGTTTACTAGAATCAATACACTTGTGAAGAATTGCCCTTGGGAGGAGAGGGGATGTATCTCTCCATATCCTACCGTAGAAATCGTTATAATGGTCATATAGAACGCTTCCACCCAGGTGTAACGCTCGAAAAATACATATCCCAATATTCCCAATGTCACTTCAAGTAAGATGAGAAAAACGGCGACTTTTAGATTGAGGGTTTCGCCTGAGAAAAACCGGGATAATAGTTGCTTTGTTTTAATAGCTGCGTGGTTTAAGGGGCGAGTAATTCTTGTTGCCATTTGTTTAGTGTACGTTTATACAGGAGGCGGTCGTGTAGCCGGTTTTCTCTCCCCTGCCAGAATTCGAAAGTATCCGGTACTATACGATATCCTCCCCAATGATCCGGGAGTGGAATCTTACCATTGGCAAACCTGCGTTTCATTTCTTCAAATTTTGCCAGAAGTATTTTTTTACTCGATAGGGTGCTACTCTGTGGAGACACCCAAGCGCCGATTTGGCTACCTCTCGGTCGAGAAGCAAAATATTTGAAGGAGGCTGCAGTAGAAATTTTTTCTGCCCGCCCTTCGATACGGATTTGCCTTTCGAGAGGTTGCCAAAAGAACAGCAAGGCCACTGAGGGATTGTTTTGAATCTCCAAGGCTTTCCGGCTACGATAATTGGTAAAAAATACAAACCCCTTCTCGTCGTAGTATTTGAGAAGGACCATCCTCGAACTCGGTTTGTGTTCCAAGGAAACAGTTGATAGGCACATGGCATTGGGCTCGGGAATCTGGCTTCTGGAGGCTTCATCAAACCATTTTTCAAATTGTTTGAATGGATCTTTATACGCCTCTTCCGGATCCAAAACGGCTTTCTTGTACTCTGTCCTCAATGATGATAAGTCCATGGTTTACTTATTTGTTTTTTCCGGTCAAAATTACACCATTTCCGGCATCAAAGGAGGAAGCCGGGATGATTATCGAAACTATTCCGGACAAACATTGCATTTAGCGCGACAGATTCAACTATTTCATACAAAATTCAACCATTTCATACCCAATAAACGCACCAATACGGGGAAATACACGTTAGATATTACGATGGAGTGCTTCATACTTGTACAATCAATCGAGCTGTTTAAACACCTCACGAGTTAATTCGTGGACACAGGAGAACGTAAAGACCATATTTATGCGTGCATTGGTAATTTCAGGAGGAGGTTCGAAGGCTGCGTTTGCCGGCGGAGTGGCGGAGTATTTGATACTTCATGCCGGGCACACTTACGATTTTTTTGCCGGCACTTCTGCCGGGGCATTGTTGATTCCATTCCTCGCAGCCGGCAAGCTGGATACCATTAAAGAAATATTTCACAATACCACCCAAAGTGATATTTTTAGTGTGCACCCCTTTAAGGTTATCTGCAAGAATGGGGAGTACGATACGAGAATCAATCACATGGGCATTCTCAAACAGTTTGCCAAAGGCAGGAAGACATTTGGAGAGTCCTATCACTTGAGAAAACTACTGAGAAAGCATATCAATGAAGAGATGTATCGTCTGATAAAGCAGCGCGACAAAAGGGTGGTGGTCACGGTGTCAAATTTTACTTTCAATGTATTGGAGAACAAGTTTCTTCGGGACTCTACTCCAGAGGAATTTGCGGATTGGATGTGGCGATCGGCCAATTTTGTGCCTTTTATGACACTTTCTAAGATCAATAAATGCGAGTATGGGGATGGAGGATTCGGGAGCTATATTCCGATAGAAGTGGCGATAGATGCTGGCGCTACGGAAATCGATGTTATCGTGCTCAATCCCAAGCATCCCATGAAGGATAAAGCACCGATTGACAATGCCTTTGATCTCTTTTTGCGCGTGGGAGATTTCATGATAGAACAGCATATTCAGAGTGAGAAATATATCGCCCTATTGGAATCGATTCAGCATCCGATTAATATTACCTACTACCATACTCCTGTAGCCTTGACCAGCAATCCCCTGCTGTTTATCCCCCGCCAGATGCGACAATGGTGGGCCCAAGGGTTTGAATATGCCAAGGAAAGGGAAGAGGGAGAAGGGGATAGCACTATCCCCAAATAATTTTGGGTACGCTTAGGATTGGATGATGCAGGCGAGGCGAATAAAGTCTTCGACCGAAAGTTGCTCCGGACGCATCGTGAGGTATTCCTTAGGGATTTTGTCGAGGTCTGGGATGATAGAACGAAGGGTATTGCGCAACATTTTTCTCCTTTGACTAAAGGTGGTTTTGACGATATTCTTGAGTCGATTGTAGTCACATGGAAGCTCCTTCCTTTCATTGCGCTGCAAGCGGATGACCTGTGAGTGTACCTTGGGAGGAGGGGAAAATGAGTGGGGTGGAACTTCAAACATAAGTGTTCCTTCATAGTACAATTGGGTGAGAACACTGATCACACCATAGTCCTTTGATCCGGGTGGAGAGATGATGCGTTTGGCCATTTCCCTCTGAAACATACCAATCATAACCGGTATTTGCTCCCTGTTATCCAACATCCGGAAGACGATTTGGGAGGAGATGTTATAGGGGAAGTTACCAACGATGCCGATGGATTTATTCACGAAAAAATCGCTAAAGTCCAATTTTAAAAAATCCATAGGGAGCAACCCCTTCCAGTCCGGATATTTATGGCTCAAATAACGAATCATATCCTTATCTGCTTCGACCGCAAAGAAGGGTTTTCTTGTTTCTCTCATAAGATGCTCGGTCAAGGCTCCTTTGCCCGGTCCGACTTCCAGAAGTATGTCATACTCAGCATCTCTCGTAACCTGTCTTGCGATATCTTCGGATAGGGATCGATCGATGAGAAAATGCTGGCCAAAAGATTTCTTTGCCTTCATGTAGTTCTATTAATCCGCGATTTTAATTAACTTGGCGGCTTGAATACTACAACAGAAAACAACTAAGCGATTAAAAGGTTGAATCTATTGTTATCTTCGCGGGGTGAAGCTCTTCGGAGACAGAAGGGAATGGATATTACTTCACATTTGTAATGCATCATGAAGGGTTATTTGGACCATAAAACGGGATGACTTTAATCTTTTTCGACGGTATTGGCACTATTCGCACTACTAAGACGGTTTAAAGGTCAGTGAAGAAGGAGTTATTGTATCCTGAGACAGATTCTACCCCATTTCAATCCTTATAAAAATATTATCGAAAAATATGAATAACAAAAAACCAAAAATTGCCATAACTCTCGGAGACATCAATGGGATTGGTCCCGAGGTGACGCTTAAGGTCTTGACAGACAAGCGCGTGTTACAACATTTTATACCGGTTATTTACGCTTCGGCCAAGACCGTGGCCTACCACAAGAATGTCATAGAAGCACAGGATTTAAAATTTCAGACGGTCCCCGATGGCTCCAAAGCCCGCAATGGTCATATCAATGTAGTGAATTGCTGGGAGGAGACCGCGACCATTCAGCTGGGCACAGTCTCAAAAGAAGGGGGCCAGTATGCGATGTATGCTTTGGATCGAGCGGTAGAAGACCTGAAAGCCGGAAATGTCGATATCCTGGTAACCGGGCCCATCCATAAAAAGAGTATGGAGTTAGCGGGTTTTGGGTATCCGGGACATACCGAATATTTACAGAAGGCTTTTGAAGTGGAGGACGTCATGATGATGATGGCCCATGATGATTTGAAGGTCTGTATGTTGACTGCACACATTCCGCTTTCTGAAGTCTCTTCCCAGATTACATCGGACCTCGTGAGAAAACGAATCCGGCAGACAATACATGCATTGAAGAAGGATTTTGGAAAGGAGAAGCCAATTATAGCCATCCTGGGGCTCAATCCCCACGCAGGAGATGAAGGCGTCATCGGATACGAAGAGCAAGAGATTCTTCGACCGGTCATTATTGAAATGAAAAAGAAAGGTGCATTGGTTTACGGACCTTTTGCTTCCGATGGTTTTTTCGGATCTATGGCATTCCGTAAATTTGATGCGGTTCTGGCGATGTATCACGATCAAGGATTGATTCCCTTCAAAATATTGGCTTTTCACGATGGAGTCAATTACACCGCCGGGTTGCCGGTAGTACGTACTTCTCCGGACCATGGTGCAGCAATGGATATCGCCGGCAAGAATATAGCCAATCCGACCTCCATGCGAGCGGCTATCTTTGCCGGTATCGACATATGGAAAAACCGAAATGCAATTGCCGGCCAGGATAAAACCGAAAAACAATCGGTAGAAGAAATGCATAAGGTATTGGGGAGATAAAGCGCTTGCGATGGATCTTTTGAAGGATTGGAAGTTTAGAGTGTTTCGTAGAAAATAACTATTCACTTGGCCTCGTTTTTTGTTAATCACCATTTCATATCTGACCAATAAGCCGTTTGGAGCAAGTGAGCTCAACATTTTAACGAAACAGAAAATATCTACATGAAAATAAGCATTTCATATCGAAGTTGGATTATCGTAATCTTTTTGATATTTCTCCGCCTGAATGGGTTTGGCCAAACCCACAAACTGGCCAATAGCTATTATATGAATGGGGAGTATGAAAAGGCCGCTGAGTTGTACCTCAAGATGTATCGGCAGTCGTCCAAGAGTACCGTGTATTTCAACCGCTATATCCAGTCACTGATGTTGGCAGAGCAGTATGAAAAGGCCGAGAAAGCGATTCGCAAGGAGCTCAAACGACATCCGGATCGCAAGTCACTGTACGTCACGCTCGGGGGATTACTGGAGAAGCGAGGAGATGAAAAAGAGGCGAAGAAATGGTTTCGCAAAGCCATCGATGAGATGTCATCCAGTTATAGTGCTATCTCGCGGCTGGCCAATGCATTCATATCGCAACGCAAAACGGATCTGGCTATAGACGTGTATCGCAAAGGGGAAAAACTCCTCAATAAGCCCAATTATTTTGCTTACAATATCGCCAATTTATATCGATCGACAGGAGATAAACCCGGGATGATCCGGGCGTATTTGGATTACCTCGATTTTCAGCCCAAGAGTCTCGCACAAGTAAAGCAAAACTTTTCGCGGTATCTCGACGAAGAGGACCTCGACGATTTGGAGATGGAGTTGTACACCCGGTTGCAGGATCATCCGGAATCGATACTCTACCCACGCATACTCGAATGGTTGTATGTCAGGCGCGGTTTGTACGACAAGGCATTAGAGCAGGCGACAGCCTTGGACCGGCGGACCAATGGCAATGGCCAAGATGTATATTTACTGGGCAAAATCGCTGAGACGGAGAAGCAGTACGATGCGGCCCTCCATTCGTATGCTTATATCACGGAGGAGAAAGGTAAGGGCAACCCGTATTATATTGATGCAAAGATCGCTTCACTGGATACGCGCAGAAAGGCCATAACAGACGATCCGATGTATCGTATCGAGGACCTCGACACACTGGAGTCGGAGTACGAAAGATTTATCGAAGAGCAAGGAATTAACGGTCGAACGGCGCAATTTGTGCTGGACTTGGTGGATTTGCAGACCTTTTATATGCACAAATATAAGCGTCCTGTCGAGTTATTGGAAAAATTTATCCAATACCAAGGTCTGGACCGGCGTCTGTTGGCTAAGGCCAAGCTGAAGCTGGCAGACCTCTATTTGATAGAGGGCAACCGATGGGATGCTACTCTGCTGTATTCACAGGTGGATAAAGCCTTCAAAGAAGCTCCACTGGGAGAGGATGCACGCTATAAAAATGCATTGCTGGCGTATTTCTTCGGGGATTTCGACTGGGCGCAGGAACAGTTTGATATCTTAAAGCGCGCGACCTCGAGAATGATCTCCAACGATGCCATTGACCGCTCTGTTTTTATCATGGAAAATACCGGTTTGGATTCGTCTTACACTACCATGAAACGGTTTAGCCGTGCCGAGCTTATGCTCTTTCAGAAAAAGCATGACGAAGCTATCGCCATGTTGGACAGTATTATGGAGGAGAACCCCAAACACGAACTCGCCGATGATGCCCTCTTTGTAAAGGCAAAAATCTATGAAGATCTTCGTCAATATGACAAGGCGGAACAGTATTATTTACAACTTGTAAAACAATTTCCCGATGCGATCCGGACGGACAATGCCATGTTTCAACTCGCCCGGATGTACGATCGTATCCTGGACAACCCGGAAAAGGCGATCGAGTGGTATGAAAAGATCTTTGTGGATCATCCGGACAGTACCTTTGCTATCACTGCCCGTAAGCGATACCGCGAACTCCGGGGAGATGCGCTGTGATCCTCTATTTTCTTTGTGCAATACTGACATAGAAAGCATTAGCCGTTGAAGACTGGTATTCCATTCGTGCCTCCTATGTCATTATTAAACACGGAGCGTTGTCCACACGTATGACGGATTACTAAAACAAAAACGCCATGTTATTCTCCTGGGACATCTTTGTAAAAAGTGCGGTACCGACTTGATCCCGAAACTGGCGGAATAACTCCTCCTGGCTTCCTTCATTCTCTATAAGGAAAAAGTCCGAACCATACAGGATTTTATCCTCCGGGACAATTCCATTCCGGATATCTTCTACCAACCGTTGGGTAGCACTCCTGTCGTACATGGTATAACTAAAATCCGTGTACACCCCTTCAAAGCCGTGTAACAAGGCGTTGATGGTATGCACCCATTTGCCATCCTTCTTACCATTGGCTCCTTTTTGATATTCCGCCCACGCTTTGGCGCCCCCATAATGGGCGAGATTGACTTTGAGTCCGGGGTGTTTTTTAAGCACCGGTATCCATCTCGCGGGATCATTGAAATAGTGCTTATAGGTGTAGCGGGAAGGCAATTTTACAGTCTTTCTAAAAGCCTTGCCTACTCTGTCCAGTCCCTCGACCATCAGCTGTCGTTTTCGCAAGTTGACCAGTGCACTACTACAATGTGTAGTAATCGGTATCTTCTTTTCCTCGCATATACCGTAAATATCCATCAGATTGGGATGGGAGGGAAGATATCCCAGTGAAGGGTACAATTTCAAGCCATGAAAAATGCGATTATCCCGCGTAAATACCTCCTTGAAATAGTCGATAAAATCCGGTTGATTGGGATCGATTGCCAAAAAGGGTAATATCGTATCCGGGTGCAATTCCATCAACGCTTCCAATGCTTCAATCTGTTGTCGATACGTGTGCCGGTTGAGACGTCCTAAGCTCCGCATATCCATCATCAACACGACCAAAATCCTTTGGTAACCGGCATACGCCCCTTCGAGCTTAGCGAGCAATTGGGTAGGGGTCGATAGGATATTGTCGATCAAACGCCGGAATTTGGCCGGCAGGAGATGGTCGTCCACATGCGTAGCGTCCAGTATCGCTTGAATCGTCCGCAAAAACTCTGCGGGAATATCCATCCGGATGCCGAGGTAATCCCTCGGGACATCATCGACATTGAATAAATGGGTGTGGACGTCAATCAACAGCTTATTGTCGTTGAGTTTGGATTGGAATCCGACGGGTAGCCGATCCTTCGGGCGGTGTTGGATGAGGTGTGAAAAAGAGCTGATATCCGGCATGAAATCGTTGTATTTAATGATTAAAGCAATATTTCGGCAACGGCACCCCTACTGCATCAAACGGACCAACCGATCGAATAAAATCGCATTATTCCGGTTAAAATCGTGGTGGAGATTGCGTTTGATTCCTTCTATGGCCTGATCCGATAAATACCAGCCCAAAGGAAAATGATAGACCACAGAGGGGTCGTTGTCTTTAAACCGGTGCAAATCAAATCTTAATATATTGTTAGAGTAACCTATGCTTTTCATGTATCGGTTTATCTTCCACATTTCATTCTTGGTCCGGTTGGCTTGCAACTCAGCCAGGGTTTTTGGCGGTACATTGAGATCCCGCACTTCTGATACATCCTCCGCAGGGAAACCGTTGTTGGAAAGTATTATGACAAACGGGCGAATATTAATGCCCAAACGGCCGGCTATTTCATACATCCTCCTTAGCATCGCCAATGCATTGCCCGCCCCAAAGTTGTCGATATACCCCCCGTCGACAAACTGATATCCGGTCTTTATCTCACTTCCGGAACTAATATAGGGAAATCGCGCCGATAGGACGCCCGCGGTAATTAATCGCATATCGGAGGTATCCGTTATCTCGTCCATCACATCGATGATCCGGTCATCATAAGTGTCCGGCAGCTCTACAGGACTAATTACGGCCCTCCGGCCGGATTGTACATGTGTAGCATGGGGGATAAACAAGGGTTTGTCCAATGCTACCGCAGCAGTCAACGGCATGGAAAGGGGCACGCCATCCCCGCTCTGCAGTACCGCAGCCTCAAAGGTCTCTTCAATCTCTCTTCCCCGGTCTTCCTCCGTCTTAATATTCCAAAAATGTGACATAATGCTGTACCCCCAATCTCTGGAGAAAAGAACCCCCAGCGCAGGGGTGAGAAAATCATTATAGCTAAATATGGCGTCGACCTTATCCACTTGACTTGTAGAAGACCCGGACCACTGGAGGGCTGTGTAAACCGCTTCCCCAACGGCCCCGCCCGATGCTCCTGTCAAGGCAAAAATTCGTTTACCGGCCGTACTACCTACTGTATCCCGAAGCTTGGCCAACAGATGTGCCGTCCAGTAAGCCGACCGGATACCTCCGCCCTCTGCAAGGACGAAAAAGCACGGTACCGGTCCGCTTTCCTCTGATGCTCTCCGTTCCAACCATTGGTGGGCATATGCGTCAAAGTCCGGACGCTCCTTTTGTTTGATTTGATGCAACAGCGCTACCCGGTAGGGGTTGCGCTCCGGGGTTAAAGCCTTAACAGCCAGGACGACGATAACCATCAATAACAATCCGGCAAACGAACTCCGCAAAACAAAATGATAAATCATCGACCAAACGATAATCAAAAAGGAGAATATCAAAAGAACCAATGCCGCCGGAAAGGGGACGGTATATTGCAATTGAACTGGGTCAACAAAACAGAGGGAATAAACCAGGATAAGCACCACAAAATATATCCAAAATACCCTCTTTACCGTAAGGCTACTGCTCCACCGGAGCCATGAAAACCGCAGGCTCTCCGGCTTCGGCAATGTCCGCACAATCAACACCATCCACAAGGTCAATGCAATTGCAGTATTGGATAACAACAAGGCCCAAAGGTACCATTCGTTTTGTCCCCAAAAATGTTCTATCCCCCAAGGGAGCAGTACACTGACTACAAACACGATGGCTGTGACGAATATCAATCGCTCCCCATTGTTGAGGTAAATGGCTTCCACCCAGTCTGTAAAATGATTGCGACCCAGAATAAAACCCAATACCAGCATGGCAAACAACACTTCAGGAGAATACACCTCTCCTGGCATGGGAGCTTGTACCAATCTAAAGTACTTAATAAAAATCATCCCTCCGGTCAGCAGGGTTAAGGCAGCAATCAATCGCGGCATACGTAGCAACTCATTATGGTATAACATGCCGGAAGGGCCAAATGAATTAGTGCGCAATGTCCGCTCTTCTTTCGAATAGGAGGCCCAACTCCAAATTTGCCATGAAGTCGGTCGTTTTACAATTTGGTTGGGTATAAACCACAAGACGAGAGCATAACCCGTCAAAGCCCACCAATACGCCAAAACGGGAAGGCTTAGATAATGCTGGCTCATATCCGCTACCAAATCCAAACCCTGACTGGTCCTCCATAAGACAAAAAACACCAGAAATAACCCTACCAACGATGGTTGCAGATACTCCAATCTGGGAATAAGGGCTTTGACAAAACCGGACAAAGTCTGGAAAAAATATTGTATGAAAATCTTCAAAGGGTTCATTGTTTGCGTATTACAAATCCTAATGTACTACATTTTAATGAATTAGAGGCACCAATGTCTAATATTCCCCATATTTTCCATCTTATTTTGTGTTTCTCTATTCAAATGGGTGATAATACCGGACAAATAGTATGCCCCAAACAAAACCGGGAAGCACTCCCAATCCGCACTAAAAAGTCTCCGGAGATGCCGTCTGCATCCACTTTTTCCACCCTTCCGGAATCGTCGCCTCAGTCATGAGTTCGTTGTGCTGCAATGGCGGATAAATCTCATCATACCGCTTGACCTTGTCCATGACGATGCGCCTAAAGACGCTGGTACGGTCAAATCTGGAGCAATCCCCGTAACCGGCCGCCCCCATGAGTTCGACAAAACTGTGCACCGTCTCCTCGTGAAAACGAGCGACACGCTGACGTTTGTCCTCTACATCCAGACCGGCCATCAGTTCCTTGTCTTGTGTCGCCACTCCTACGGGACAGGTGTTCTTATTGCACTCCAGTGCCTGTATGCACCCCAAGGCCATCATCATACCTCTGGCCGAATTGCACAAGTCTGCCCCCAATGACAATGCCCGTGCGATATGAAATCCCGTCACGATTTTCCCGGAAGCAATGATGCGTATAGCATCCCTCAATCCGAATCCACGCAAAGCATCATCCACGAAAGTCAATCCTTCTCTCAATGGCATCCCCACAGAGTTGGAGAACTCCAATGGCGCCGCTCCCGTACCTCCTTCTCCACCATCTACCGTGATAAAATCCGGCAAAATGCCCGTCTTTAGCATGGCTTTGCAGATGCCGAGAAACTCCGAAGGATTGCCGACACACAGCTTGAAGCCCACTGGCTTCCCACCGGACAAATCACGGAGCTGTCGCACAAATTGCAATAGCCCCACCGGAGTGGAAAAGGCCTTGTGATAAGGTGGAGAAATGACATCTTCATACGCCGTTATTTTGCGTATCTTAGCGATCTCCTCCGTCACTTTCACCGCAGGGAGAATGCCCCCATGTCCGGGTTTAGCCCCTTGTGAAAGCTTTATCTCGATCATTTTGATATTGGGAAGAGAGGCGGTCTCCTTGAAATGGTGGGCATCAAATCCTCCGTCTTTCGTCCTACAACCGAAATAGCCCGTGCCGATTTGCCATACGAGGTCCCCGCCGGGCTCGAGATGGTACGGGCTCACGCCTCCCTCTCCGGTATTGTGATAGAACCCGCCCAACTTCGCTCCCCCATTGAGTGCCTCGATGGCATTCTTGCTCAACGACCCAAAGCTCATAGCAGAAATGTTGTACACGGAGGCGGAATAGGGTTGCTTGCAGTCCTTCCCCCCAATGAGCACCCGTTGATCGTGGTTAATATGATGCGGATCCTTGGGATTAATCGAATGGTTCATCCATTCGTACCCCTCGGCATATACGTCAAATTGGGTCCCGAAGGGAACCGTATCATTGACCCCCTTGGCCCTTTGATAGACGATAGAACGAAACAACCGGTTGAAAGGCCGTCCATCCCTGTCCGACTCGACAAAATACTGATAAATCTTTGGCCGCAGCCACTCCATCACATATCGTGTCCTTCCGACGATGGGAAAATTGCGCGCGATGGCATGCTTCTTCTGAAACATGTCGTATAGCCCCCACAACACAAACGGAATCACAAACACATATGCCCAAATAAAGGAAGGCCACACATATACCGCTATCAATGGCACCGCAATCAGCCAAAGAGCAGAAAGAACCAAAAAGTCATTTCTCATAACTACTGTATTTTGCCACAATATTAATAGTTTGGTTGAGATTATATAATATTTCGTATGATAAAAAAGGGAAAATGTATGCTATCGTACAGTATGAAAAGAATGAACAGTAAGTGTACAAACGAGATTTAACAATACGTTAATTGCCGTTGATAACTAACACAATCCACAACAAATCCCCCTATTCCGGTGTTGGTAAACTATACGAAAATGTTTTATAATTATGTCGAAGAACAACACGTACCCCACAGAGATGAAGATACTCATGGTTTGTCTCGGGAATATCTGCCGCTCGCCTCTCGCAGAAGGGCTCCTCAGGGACAAAATCAAACGTCTGGGACTCCCTTGGGAAGTGGATTCTGCCGGTACGAGCGGATGGCATGAAGGAGAGCGCCCCGATGCTCGAATCAATGAAGTGAGTAAACAAAACAACGTGTCCCTGTATGGCATCTACTCCCGCAAGCTCCAAGTCGAAGACCTCAAAAACTTCGATCTCATACTCGTAATGGACACCTCCAACTACAACAACACCATCGCCCTGGCCAGAGGCGACCGGGCATGGATCGATAAGGTGCATCGCATCGGTGAATACAGCACCAACTACAAAGATATGGATATCCCGGACCCTTATTTCGAAGGGGGATTCGAGCGCGTATTTGAGATGCTGGATGATGCTACCGATGGAGTCATCCGCGCTTACTCTCCGGAATTTATCGCCCGTTAATGACGTAGCATGACTTTATCGAGTGACACCATCGTAGCACCTGCTACCCCTCCCGGAGAAGGAGCGCTGGCTATCGTCCGGCTATCGGGAGAGCAGGCATTGGGTATCGTATCCAAGATGGCCCCCGGTATCGACTTGCATAAAATGCCTCCCCACTCGTCCAAATACGCCATCCTGCGCACCGGCGAAGGGCAAATGGTAGATGAGGTGGTACTCACCAAATACGTGGCTCCCTCGAGTTTTACCGGGGAAGACATGGTAGAGATCTCCTGTCACGGCTCTGATTTTATCGTCCAAAAGATCCTCGAATTGGCCATCTCCCATGGAGCCAAAATGGCGGCACCGGGAGAGTTTACCATGCGCGCTTTCTTGCATGGCAAAATGGATCTCTCTCAGGCAGAAGCCGTCATCGACCTCATCAAAGCGGACTCCGATGCAGCCCACCAACAGGCGGTTCATCAGCTGAGAGGAGGATTCTCAAAGGATATCTCCGGGCTGAGAGAAAAGATCATTGCCTTCGCTGCTCTTATCGAACTCGAACTCGATTTTGGTGAGGAAGATGTCACCTTCGCCGACCGGAAAGAATTGGAGGATACGGTCGGGCACTTGCTCCATTTTATCTCAAAGCTCAAAGACTCCTTCCGGCTCGGCAACGCCATCAAAAAAGGAGTGCCCACCGTTATCGCAGGGCGTCCCAACGCCGGAAAATCCACCCTCCTCAATCAACTCCTCAATGAAGATCGCGCTATCGTGTCGGATATTCCGGGTACCACCAGAGACACCATCGAAGCCGCCCTCACCATCCACGGGGTGCGGTATCGCATCATCGATACCGCAGGCCTCCGCTCCACCTCAGACGCCATAGAATCCCTTGGGGTTGACCGCGCTCTGGAAGCCATACGCAATAGTAGCCTGTTACTCTACCTCTATGATGCTTTTGAGACGACGGCAAAAGAGGCTTTAGAGGAAATGAATGCTCTGAATTTGGATATCCCGCACCGCATCCTCGTCGCCAATAAATCCGACTTGTCCATGGATGCTCAGCCTATGTCTGATATAGGCTGCGCCCAAATTCAAATCAGTGCAAAATATGGAAAGAATATAGAAGAGCTTTGCGCACTTATGCATGCCGAAGTCATCGGCGACACCTCTCTACAAGACCAATCCATCGTCACCAATGCCCGACATTTTGATGCGTTGACTAAAGCCCATGAGAGTTTAATCCGGGTGCGCGAGAGTATGAGACAAGATTTGCCCTCCGACCTTATTGCCATGGATATCCGGCAGGCCTCTTACCATCTCGGCACCATCATCGGCAAGGTCGACCCCGACGACCTGCTCGATTATGTGTTTTCCAATTTTTGTATCGGGAAGTAGAGTACCGCAAACACAATAACCCCGGCCTAAACCATCTTCGCAGGGTCGACGTATTTATCAAACTCCTCTTCCGTCAGATATCCCAACGCCAGAGCTGCTGCTTTGAGCGTGGTATCCTCTTTGTAGGCTTTCTTTGCTATTTCTGCTGCTTTGTCATATCCCAATACCGGATTGAGGGCCGTGACCAACATCAAGGAGTTGTTTAAATGCTCATTGATACGCTTTTCGTTAGGCTCAATTCCGATGACCAGCTTATCGGTAAAGCTCACCGCTGCGTCGCCGATCAAACGGGCAGACATCAGAAAATTGAATATCATCATCGGCTTAAACACATTGAGCTCGAAATGCCCTGTCATCCCACCGTTGGCGACGGCCACATCGTTGCCAATCACTTGAGCCGCCACCATGGTCAGCGCCTCTGCCTGAGTCGGATTGACCTTGCCGGGCATAATCGAAGAGCCGGGTTCATTGGCCGGGATAATAATCTCTCCTATACCGGCACGGGGTCCTGAAGACAACATGCGGATGTCATTACCTATTTTCATCAGCGCTACAGCTGCGGTTTTAAGCGCTCCATGCGCGTATACCACGGCGTCGTGCGCTGCTAATCCGGCAAATTTATTGGCTGCTGTCCGGAAAGGATAGCCCGTGAGTTGGGCGATGTGCTTGGCGACCAATACATCGTATCCTTCCGGTGTATTGAGCCCTGTTCCTACTGCCGTTCCTCCCAATGCCAATTCTTCCAGAAACTCAAGGGATTTTTCAATTCCGCTGATGGCCATATCCAATTGAGCGACATATCCGGAGAACTCTTGACCCAAGGTCAGAGGAGTGGCATCCATAAAATGCGTCCTTCCGATCTTGACATAGGATTTTAATGCTTCCGCTCTTTCGGCCAGTGCAGTCCGCATCTTCTTTAATCCGGGAAGGGTCACCTCCACGAGTGCTGTATAAGCGGCTATGTGCATGGCCGTCGGGAAAGTATCGTTGGATGATTGGGATTTGTTGACGTCATCGTTGGGGTGGAGCACTTTCTTCTCATCGGTCAATTTTCCTCCTTCGAGTACATGTCCCCGGTTGGCTATGACCTCATTGACATTCATATTGGACTGGGTCCCGGATCCTGTCTGCCAGACGACCAGTGGAAACTGGTCCGAAAGCTTCCCCTCCAATATCTCATCTGCAACACGACCGATGAGATCTCTCTTTTCCTTCGGGAGCACGCCGAGCTCATGGTTGGTCATGGCTGCTGCCTTTTTCAAATAGGCAAACGCCCGGATAATCTCTTCCGGCATCCGCTGACCACCTATCTTAAAATTCTCAAATGAGCGTTGTGTTTGAGCGCCCCAATACTTGTCCTCCGGGACGAGCACCGGTCCTATAGAGTCTCTTTCTGTCCTAAATTTCATGGAATTATTTTTTTTATTGGTTTTGCTTCGTAATCCACCGGCATTGTTTGGTGACTTCCGGTGTCCGCTGATAATAACATCACAATTTCAAAACAGTTGCCTGAAAAGGATGTTAATATGATTAGTAAAATCAATTTTGTTAACCATCAAAACCAAATAAATTATGGCTTTTACACTTCCCGATTTACCTTATGGGTATGGTGATCTCGAACCTTATATCGACACCTGTACCATGCTTATCCACCACACCAAACACCATGCCGGCTACACCAACAATGTCAACAAGGCTATCGCCGGTACTCCTATGGACGATATGTCTATAGAAGACCTGTTGGCCGCATGCGACGGCAGCAATACTGCCGTGCGAAATAACGGGGGTGGATATTACAATCACAGCTTGTTCTGGACGATTATGTCACCCAACGGAGGAGGCACTCCCACAGGGAACTTGGCCGAGGCGATGAACAGTGCTTTTGGCTCTTTTGAATCGTTTAAAGACCGCTTCTCTACCGCTGCCAAAACCCGTTTTGGCTCCGGATGGGCGTGGTTAATTGTCAATGGAGAGGGCAGCTTGGAAGTCTGTTCTACACCAAATCAAGACAACCCGCTGATGTCCTTCGCAGAATGCTCGAACGGCACACCTATCCTCGGATTGGATGTGTGGGAACACGCTTACTACCTGCGTTATCAAAACCGTCGACCTGCCTATGTAGAAAACTTCTTCAATGTCGTCAATTGGGGAGAGGTCGCTCGCAGGTTTAACGCTGCGCGTTAATGAGCTGACGCACAAAGCGACGTGCAGCCATCTCCTCCGGGTTCTTACGCTTAAAAAAGCCCAGCATTCGATCGTAGAGATGGTGCCGTAAAATATATTTAGGGAAAGGGCGTGCTACGGCATGCCCTTTTTCGTCCGCAAAGGTATAGGCCTCCAATCCTTGCTCTTGTGTCCGTACCGGCCGGGCTATCAGCAGGGGCGCATGCATCTCAATTTGGACATCCACATGCCCCGAAGTGTCAATAAACATCCCATTATACACCTTTTGTTGACCGTTCAGGGGAAGTACCGTATCGTAAGCAAAAGCCAAAGGTCCGAGAGGATAGTATTTCTTCAACGCACCGGCAAAAAACAGGAGTTCGTTGCGCTTTTTTTCCAAGGTCTCTTCTCGGCGCTTGCGGAGATTGGATTTGCTCTTCCGGCTCACTTCGTCGCTTGCCAATAGCGAATCGATAAGGGCGATTTTTTTACTGTAAGAAGGCAAAATGATGACCAGCCCACCGTCATGCAAGTACTTCGAAGCTTGAACAGAGGATATATCTTGTCCAAATACATTGGATGTAAGAGATATCAATGCAAGAAATAAGATGACCGTGATATGTTCCTGTATTTTACTTGTCCACATCGGAAACCCACAATTTAAATTCCATCCTTCCCGCCGTTGTATATTGTTTGTTGAGATCCTTGAGGTCGCCGGCTTCATGGGTAAAGAAATCATACATGGGGATACCCTCCGGTACCTTATCCAAAAACTGGAATATATAATGGCGGTCTTCGAGATTCATTTCATAAAATACCCGATCCTTCCCCTTTTCTCTCAGGAATGACACTACGATTCCTCCGCTATTGGTGCGAAGGGCTCGATACCTGCCTCCTTCCGGTCCGGCAGCCAGAGAGGGACGCTGATGCCTCAGGTCAAACAACTGTTTGAATAAGGGAGCGCGGATATAGCTGTACCAAGGGATGAGGGCCTTATCACAACAGGGCAAGGATTGGCTGAGGGCCGCTTCCTGCCCTCCCATAATCATCGGCATGCCATCGAGCAAAATACTCAATATCGTCAAAATCTTGGTGCGATTGCCAATGCGGTCACGCAATGGCCCCCTTGTCGTGTTCAATTGAAAATTGGTGATGTAATTTAGAAACAAATCCCCGGGTTTTGTCGAGTCTTTGCGCCAATCCATATACTGTTCGAGGTCCTTGCCCCCTTCTCCGGTCTTACCCATTTTTTCGATTATAGTGTACAGTTTGTCCGCCGTCACCATGTCAAACCCCTGATCGAAAAACGTCTTCTGCTCTTCGGCTGCTATACCCAAAAGCGGGCGTTTAACTTCCAGTTCCGTCCAGATATCTTCCCAAAACCACCCGGGGACCTCTCCCGCGTGAAAGCATCGATACCCATCGATTCCGATATCGTCCACCCAGTAATGCATGGCATCCTTCATCTCCGAACACATGTCTTCATTGTCGTAATCCAATACCGCTTCTTTGCCGGATTTTGTCTCAAACCAATCTACGTGCTTTTCCAGCCATACATGATCCGGGGCTGTGTGACGCGGCTCCCAGTCCAGGACCACATGCATACCGAGTTGATGCGCTCGCCGGACCATCTTTTTGAAGTCGTCGATATGCCCAAACTCCCGGTTAAACCCCGTAAAGTCACGGATCGAATAGGGATTTCCCAAGCTACCTTCGCGGTTTTTCTGTCCAATCGGATACACCGGAAGAAAGATCAACACATCCACTCCCATATCCTTCAGTCGCTGAAGATGCCCCGCAAAAGCATCGACGGTACCCTCCTCTGAAAAGTTACGCAAATTGACCTCGTAAGCATTGGCCTTTTGTACCCATTGTGGGGTTTTATGCAGGATATTCCCCTTTAAGGAGGTATGAAATGGTACCACAAAAATCAACAACGCCACTACCATCTGTCCAATTGAACCCGGCAGCATAAGAGCTCTATAACCAGTCATGTTCTATCGTTTAAATTATATCAGAATTCATTCACTCAATACTCCGGCATTGAAAAATGAATTTTTGTCTGTTTGCTCTCTTCCATTGTCTCCTCCGCCTCTCAACCAATACACTCCAAGATATACCAATGGCGTATCCAGGATAGCAAAGAATACTTTGAAAAGATAATAAGGTACGCCTAACTCCACCAAAAATGATGCCGTAAACTGTGGGGTAACTTGATAGAAGGCAATGAACATGAATACGGCGGTATCTATCATTTGTGATACGATAGTCGAAAGGTTATTGCGCAACCATAACATTTTGCCTCCGGTCTTCTTTTTCCAAAAGTCAAATGCCACCGCATCGTGCATCTGTGAAAGCCAAAAAGCGACAATACTGGCCACTAAAATGCGCATCGAACTCCCGAATACCTTCCGGTAACTCTCATCAAAAGTAAACCGTGGATGGGGCTCCATATATACGAACAGCCCGGTAAACGCAAAGATGAAAATCAACGAGATGATTCCGCCTTTGATGAAATACTTTATCGCCTGTCGCCCATATACCTCTTCTACAATGTCAGTAATCAAGAAAGTCAATGGAGCCATAAAGATAGCCACAGATACCGATACCCCAAACAACTCAACAATCTTCCCTCCAAGCAAATTCATGCCCACCAACAAAGCGATGAACAAGCCATACAATATCTGCAACCTTTGATTATTCATATGTGATGTTCCGATAGACTATTCATTATCTTTTGGCCATAGAGGATGATAGATGTCTTCCTCTTCGGCAATAAACAAATCTTTATACGTTTCACGCGCCGTAAAGTTCACATCCTCCATCCCGCGAATGATTACGATAGGAGTCTGCTCATCCCCCTCCCCCATACTCAAAACCCCTATCGCAGCCAGTGCATCCACCACATTGGAGCGTGTCATCTCCAGCGGCCTCCCGAAAATATCCCGTTTCCCCAAATAGTTTTTATAAGGCTCTATGCCGTAAAACCCGATAGAGATGCCCACCGTTCCTTTGCGCATGGGCAAGGGACTGCTGTCGGTAATGATGACGCCCAAGGAGTGAATAGAACTACTGGCCTTTAGCCATTGTGCTATTTCCTTGGCGAGGCGATGTGGGGACTCCGGCCATAAGACGTAATATCCATCGGCATTGCTCTTGTCTATGCCCGAAGAAGGCGTGACAGTCTGCATCTTAATAGTCAGTGGAATCTCATGCCCCTTGTATTCAATCGAGCAAAGCACCTTGTCCGCTTCCTTTCGAATGAGCGCCATCTCGTCCTCCACCTCTTCTGCACGCACACACCGCCCCTGATGAATAGCCGCAATCTTGGAGGCGACCAATACGATGTCTCCCTCCCTTAACACCGGAAAGGGCCAATCAAACAGGTCTTTAATATCGTCCTTCGGTGGTAGTACCCGACGGGTTTTTATCGGAATAATTTCCATTTTTGGTATGAAATTGTTGGCTATTGTGAGATGCTAAAACGCTTGGTGACAGTTATGTCTATTGGCCTTTCTTTTCCTCCTTCCCCTTCTCCCAAATGGTGTGACAGTTGCCTTCTTTACATTCCATTTTCTTGTAGAGCACTCCATTGGGCGAATAGAGGTAGAGGAGTCCATTTTCGTTGTCCCCATTGAGGTATTCGCCTTCCGCTTTTATTTTTCCATTGGGCCAAAACTCGACAAATGGACCGTTTTCTTCATTGTTTTTAAAGGTAACGATCTCTTTCAGCTTGCCTTGGTTGGTATACGTCTTCCATTTGCCTTCCATGACCCCCATATTGTAATTGCCGATAACATACGGTTCACCTGTTTCTATATGATAACTCGTATAAAGTCCATGGATGATACTATCTTTAAAATGGGCGATACTATACAATTTGCCTTTCGTATAGAGCTTTTGTACTCCGGATAACTTGCCATGGTCAAAATTGGATTCTTCATACATCTTACCATCGAAGTCCTTGACCGTCAATTTACCGTGTTTGACCTTCGTCCCTTTTAGTACATCGTATTCCCTGACTATTCGTGTAGAGTCATCTCTGAGGACAATGTGTTCGGTGGCATTGGGATTCCCGCATCTCCAAAAAGTGGGCAACAACGTGAGGAAAACCCCGTACATTAACACATAACCCAGTAATTTTGAAATACTTTTTATATTTCTGCTAAGCATGGCGCTATTAATTTAACTGCGACTTAAGATTCTTTGGAGGTGTAAAATTGCTAAATTTTTGTTACTTATTACTTACCCACTACCTCTTCGATAGTCTCCCGGACTACAGAGAGGGCATTTTGGAGTTGCTCTTCCGTAATGGTAAGGGGAGGGGCGATCCGGAAGCTCGTATCATTAAAAAGGAGGTAATCGACGATATACCCCTTTTCAAAAAGACGATGGATAACCGCTGTATTGGTCGTTTTATCTCCCATATCCACGGCGATCATCATCCCTTTACTGCGAAGCGCTTGAATACCTTTACCCCCTTCCAAAAGGGATTTCATAAGCTGTCCCTTGGACGATACGTCTTCGAGAAAACCCGGCCTTGTCAATACTTTTATCGCAGCCAGTCCGGCAGCACAGGATACGGGATTTCCCCCGAAGGTAGTCAAATGCCCGTGACTTGGGGCCGACCAAAGGGACTGCATCAATGTCCTTCCGGCTACAAATGCCCCCAAGGGGAGTCCTCCCCCCAAGGCTTTGGCCAATAGAACAATGTCCGGGACTATCCCATAATGTTCGAAAGCAGAGAATTTGCCCGTACGCCCCAACCCGACTTGGATTTCATCCAGAATGAGCAAAGTACCGGTTTTATGACATCGCGCTTTGAGTTTTTTTAGATACTCTGTATGAGGAAGGATGAGACCCGCCTCCGCCTGTATCGTCTCCAGAAGAACAGCGGCAGTATACTCCGTGATTTTCACAAGGTCTTCCTCCCGGTTGAAGCGGATATGCCGGAATCCCGGTACCATCGGTTGATAGTGCATGGTAAATTCGATATCACTTCGCAAGCTCTCTGCAGCGATAGTGCTGCCATGGTATGCATTGGAAGCACTAATAATCTCGGCTCTGCCCGTGTGCTTTCTGGCGAGTTTGATGGCCCCTTCTACCGCTTCACTTCCCGAGTTGACAAAATATACGGTGTCCAATGTATCGGGGAGATGAGATGTGAGCAACGATGCCAATTCGACCTGAGGTGCTTGGACATACTCCCCGTACACCATCGTATGGGCATACTGTTCTATCTGGTGTTGCACAGCGCGAATGATGTCCGGATGTCCATGCCCCAATGCCGCAGGACCGATCCCCGAATTGAGGTCCGTGTACCGCTTTCCCCCGACATCATAGAGGTAAACGCCCTTCGCATCCCGAATCTCTAATAGACTCGGATTGGGATGTGTCAAAGCCAAATGCTTTAGAAACAACTGTTGTCGGGGACTCATGTGACGTCTTCTTTCCTCCGGTTAGCGGGCAAATGCCGTGGCTCTCTTCTCTCGTATCACCGTCACCTTTACTTGGCCGGGATACTGCATTTCATCCTGTATTTTTTGGGAAATGCTAAAGGAGAGGTCATCCACCGCTTGATCCGATACCTTTTCGCTTTCTACAATAACGCGCAACTCTCTTCCCGCTTGTAAGGCATAGGCTTTTTGTACTCCTTCGTAGGCCATGGCGAGCTCTTCGAGATCGCGGATACGCTTGAGGTAACTCTCGAGTATCTCCCTTCTCGCTCCCGGTCTGGCACCGGAAATGGCATCACAAGCCTGTACGATAGGAGAGATGATATTATTCATCTCAATCTCGTCGTGGTGGGCACCAATCGCGTTGAGGATAATGGCTGCCTCTCCACGTTTTTCTGCGATTTGCATACCGAGCAAAGCGTGGGACAATTCGGAATCCTCCTCGCTCACCTTGCCGATATCATGCAAGAGTCCGGCACGTTTGGCCATTTTGATTTGCTTGCGGCTCAAACCCAGTTCTGCTGCCATGGTCGCGCACAATCTCGCCGTCTCCAACGAGTGTTTTAACAGGTTTTGACCATAAGAGGAGCGGAAACGCATCCTTCCGACCATCTTGACCAAATACGAATCCAATCCGTGAATATCCAGTTCGATAATAGATCTTTCTCCGATCTCCATAATTTGTTGATCGAGCTGCTTCTTCACTTTGGCCACGACTTCTTCAATGCGTGCCGGGTGAATGCGTCCATCGGAGACCAGCCGTTTGAGGGCAAGACGGCAGACCTCCCTTCGGATAGGGTCAAAACTGGAAATGACGATGGCCTCCGGCGTGTCGTCCACGATGATTTCCGCACCGGTCGCTGCTTCCAATGCACGTATGTTGCGCCCTTCTCTTCCGATGATTTGCCCTTTGATATCGTCGGTGTCCAAATTGTACACCGTGACAGAATTCTCGATGGTATATTCGGCACTCATCCTTTGGATGGTCTGAATGATGATTTTCTTGGATTCTTTGAGCGCTCTCGCTTTGGCTTCGGAGATGAGCTGCTTTTGGATAGACATGGCATCCGTCTCCGACTTAGCACGTACCGCCTCGAGCAATTGCTCTTTGGCTTCCGCTTCAGTCAGCTTAGCGATATTTTCGATGTTACGGATTTGCTTCTCCGTCAATGCATCCAGTTCTTCTTTTTTTGAAGCGACAATGCTGAGTTGCTTCTCGAGGTTTTGCCGTATAGCCTTTATTTCGTTGTCCCGGTTGTCGATTTCCTCTTCGAGGGCTTCGAGTTTCTCCAGTTTTACTTTATGCGCCTCCTCCTGTGCTTTCAATTGAAGTTCCCTCTCCCGCATTTCGATTTTAAAATTGGCCTTCTCCTTGTTGAGCTGTTCTTTTAGTTTGGCAAATTTTTCTTTGACCTCTCTGATCTTCTTTTGCTTGATGCTCTCATTGACATTTTCCGCCTTTGAAATAATTTTTTCCGCTTTGGTTTCCGCATCATTAATCAGCCGCTTGGCCGTTACCCGCGCTTCCTCTATCGCCAGGTCCGCCTTCTTGTTGACCTCTTCTACTCTGGCCTTATTAAGGCCTTTTAACATCAAGAATCCCACCAATATGCCTACGACGGCCCCGAGAAGGATTCCGACGAGCAATCCTGTTGTTATAATCATTTGACACAAATTTTTTAAGTAAATAATTTGCTTACCATACCATTTTGTTTTCAGGTATGAAATGGTTGATTTCAACACCTTGTGCAGACACCCGGGTATGCGTGTTACGCTTTTACCCATAGGGGATATGCTAAGCATATATATTAACATGGTCCCAACGAAACTTTTCCGCCGGTGATAGTGTCTAAAGATTGAATCTACTTGGGTTAGTCGAGTAAGGTATCCAATTTGGATTCTATTTTTTCCAAATCAGATATAAGGGAAGTATTCTCAACTGGGCTTTGTGCTTTGGATTTATTGAGATCATAAGCTAAGCTCAAGAAAGCCATCGCCACCCAGTCCTGAACGTCTTTGGAGGCATAGCTGGCTTTCATCTTCGCTACCCTGTCATTAATATCCGCTATGGTCTGATCGATAATCTTTTTTTCAGATGATTTGATCTTGAGCGGGTATTGTCGTCCTCCAATATTGGCAGTATAACTGATTAATGATTGATCTTCCATATTACCACGCACTTTCGATGAAGTCAATGACTTCACTTACTTCCTCTTTAATCTCCTCTATTTTCATTCTCAACGCATCACTCTGTCCCAAGTGTCCTTTCTTCTGCTTATATGCGGCCAATTCCCGGTGCAGGTCTTCATTTTCTTTCTGCAATCCATATACCTTCTGTTCCAACTTCCCGATTTTATCCAGAATCGATGTTATCTTCAGGTGAACTGCCGACATAATAGCTTCTCATTTAGACACTATTCAATCCACAAAGTTAATAAAAATATATTTATTGCTTTTAATGTCAAAATAGAGAATTGTAATACAGACCCAAAGTATAGTAAGGTGCGTAGGTGTAATGGACCATTTGTCTATGCACGGGTTTTTGTGTAACTTTGCAGTTCAAATCGTACATTTATGGTAAACAAAGTGATTTTAGTCGGAAATTTGGGCCGTGATCCCGAAGTGAGAACCCTGGAAAACGGTACAAAAGTAGCCCGTGTCTCCATCGCTACGAATGAAACATATAGAGATAGAAACACCAACGAATTTGTTACCAATACCGAATGGCATGATCTCGTTCTGTGGAGGTTTCTTGCAGAGAAAATCGAGCGCTACACAAAGGGTACAATGGTATATGTCGAAGGAAAGTTGATTCACAGAAAATGGACCGACAAAGAGGGTATTGACAGATATTCCACCGAAGTAGTTGTCAACCAACTCAGACGGCTTTCCTCCAGAGAGCAATCTTCGAATGCCGAAAATACTCCTTTTCAAAGCAATCCGACAACCTCAGTTGATCCACCTTCTCCCCCTTCTTCTTCTGGCGATACCGCAGATAATGCACCGTCTATTGAAGACGACTTACCCTTTTAGTTTGTAAAGAAAATAATATAAATTTTGGATACCGACCCTCCTGATAGTAGCCATCGGAAAACTCTCATTTTAACGTCCATCTTTATCGTAGTTTCTACCTTTCACCTCAGCCTCGCTTTGGTTGGGGTGGTGCTATTGTTATACCTATCCGCTATGATATCCGGTTCTGAAGTTGCCTTGTTTTCCCTTAATAAATCAGACTTAGAAATTCTTAGAGAGCAGTACCCCAAATCTTTTAAGCTGGTACAAAACTTGTTGCGAGACCAGGGACGATTATTGGCGACCATTCTCATAGCCAACAATTTCATAAATATCGCAATCGTCGTTCTGTCGGATTACCTCGTTTGGAATTTCTTCACAGAACAAATGTTTCAAAAATTCGCTCTCTGGCTTCAAGGAACTTTACCTTTCCATTTATCCGTACACTATGTCGCTCGCACTATCAACTTTTTAATCACTGTAGTCGGTGTCACCACCTTACTGCTTCTCTTTGGAGAAGTAGCTCCCAAGATTTATGCCAAGGTCAACAGCATACAATTTGCCAAACGCATGGCTCGTCCGTTGTACTTTTTATCTAAGGCACTATATCCTCTGGCCTCTTTGTTTGTAGGGCTCTCCAATAAAATCGAAAAAGGACTGGATTCATCTGGCGTATCGGGAAGTATGACGACTAAGGATGATCTCGATAAGGCCATCTCCCTCACTGTTCATACCGATGATCCGGACAATCCGAAAGTCGAGCTCCTCAAACGCATCCTCAAACTGGATGAAGTCACCGCCAAACAAATCATGACACCTCGAGTAGATGTATTAACCGTGGATATCGACGATGATTACGATAACGTACTGGACACCGTTAAAACATCCGGTTTCTCCCGTATCCCTGTTATCGAAGAAGACTTTGACCATGTCAAAGGAATCTTATACGTCAAAGATATGCTTGGATATCTCCGAAACTCGAAAGAGAAGGACTGGAGATCCTTGATTAATACCGATATAATGTATGTTCCGGAAACCAAAAAAGGCAATGAATTGCTCAAAGACTTTCAATCAAAACACAAACACATCGCCATCGTTGTGGACGAATATGGAGGTGGCGCCGGATTGGTGACTTTAGAAGATGTGATGGAAGAGGTTATTGGCGAGATTCATGACGAATTTGATGAAGACCAAGAGGTAGAATTCCGAAGACTCAATGCCAATACCTATCAATTTGAAGGCAAAACCATGCTCAATGATGTGGCCAGAGTATTGGAGATCGATGTAGATGAATTTGATGCAGTGCGGGGAGAGGCAGATAGCCTGGCCGGCCTTATTCTCGAACATACTGGCGGCCTACCGGAAAGGGGATTTACCCTTATGATTGGGGAGGCTTATAAGATCATCGTCGAAGAGGTGGACCACCGACGTATCAAACAAGTCAAGATTATCGTGAAGGGAAAAGGTTGACTTTGAGCATCTCCAGAAGTGGATATAGCACTACCCACATCCTATCATTTGTTGTTCTAATGCAATATGTTCAGATGCTGGAGCTGCTTTTCAGGTTATTAGCGACATTTCAGGGATTAACAATTGGAAGGGAAACACCTAAAAGCACCGAACACCCCTTGACCACATAGAATAAATATTTATCAGGGAGAAACGATGTTCGATATTCAAAACCATTTCATAACTGACTTTATTCAAAAAGAGGGTTTTTCTCCAATAAAGCGCTCCTTAGCGGGAAAACCCGCGCTCCACCACCTTGCGGACGATAGCAAAAAACCACCGGTTGGGGATAATGCGCCGGATAAATAAAAGCGCTTTGGCGTCCATCCCGACCGGATAGCGCACCTTGAAGGACTTACTGTTGGCTGCTTTCCATACGACTTTAGCGACTTTTTCCGGTCCGGGGGCTTTCTCCCCTTCCTTTTGCATATTCTCCATGCAGACCTTTTCATACGAGTCATAATCCTCGATCGACGTATCGACAAATAAGTCCTGAGACCGGGAGTAAAAGTCGGTTTTAATCGCGCCGGGCTCTACACTTTTTACCCGGATACCCAGTGGTTTGAGCTCATAGTGCAAGGATTCCCCGAAGCCATCCAGCGCCCATTTAGTCGCATGGTAAGCGCTATACAATGGAAAGGTGATCAGGGCTCCCACCGAGGTAATATTGATAATCGTCCCATCGTGTTTGCTTCGAAAATGAGGCAATATTTTCCGTATGACGTTGAATACCCCAAAGACATTGACATCAAACTGCTTTCGGAGTTGTTCTCCGGTGGATTTTTCGAATACGCCTACTGCTCCATATCCCGCATTATTAACGATGACGTCGATTCCCCCAAAATCCTTTATGGCACCGGAAATGGCTGCTTCGATAGATGCTTCATCTGTAACATCCAGGCGGTACAGTTTTATATTGGGTTGTTTCGTCAATTCCGTCTCTTTCCCCGGATGACGCATGGTCGCTGCTACATTCCATCCTCTTTCCGAGAAATACATCGCAATGGCTTTGCCGATTCCGGAAGAAGCTCCTGTAATGAATATTGTCTTAGTCTGCATAATGAATAGTGTTTAATTTTTGATTTCCTTTTCTGCTATATGAATATCGGCCAACAATTTCATAATATATCCCCAATCACCGGCTAAACCTCTTTCTCAAGTCCGAATGTGCTGCCGTACGCATCACCTCTATTTGTCCGGGAGTAAAGCTGTACTCCTTCATGTAACAAGGTTTGTAATAGGACATATAGTTTTCGATTAAGGGCTTGTACACTTGTCCGGAATCATTCTTAAACCCCAACATCTCACAGTCGGAATAGTTGACATAAATCTCAAAAACAGCTCCCGGATCCGGAGGAGTATCACAAATCCTATCCCCTACCAATGCACATTTATCCGGGTCAAAATCGTCCTTGCCAAATTGCCGCTCTTCGAAAGTGTGATACAAACCGAAGAAATGCCCGAATTCGTGGGCCATAATCTTTTGATCACTGAGGTCAAACTTACTCATAACGACATTGTTGGTCCGGCGGGACAATACGTAGGAAAACCCACCGGTTCTACCACAAGAAATGGAAAGAGGAGTCACTCGGCAAAAGTCCTTTTTGTGGTCAAATATGTACAGCGAAATGGTACTGTCCAGCCGGTATTTGTCGGAAAAATCGTTGTAGGGTTGATACAAATCCTCTGACAAATCCTCCAGATAAAGGTCTGAAAGAATGACATCCACCCGATCGATATAGAAGAGCAAACCGACAGGCTTAAACGCCTGATTCAGCCGGTAAATCGCTTGTCTGACACGGATCTCTTTCAGCGAGATGTCCAACGAGTCTCGCTGTACAATCCCGATGCGCAAGGGAAATCGCAAAATCTCCTTAGAGTTATTGTAGTTTTTGATCGAATCATTGGCCAACTTCAAATAAATGAGCTCTGCATTCTCCTTCTCGTCTCCGACGAGGTCACAGCGCGAAAGACACCAATTCTTGGCTTCAATCACCTGTTGAGCGGAGACCAAAACGGTAGAAAGCATTATTAAAATATAGAGTAAAATGTATCGCATAATAGAGAGTGGATTGGTACTACCCCACAATATCAAACCATCTCCCTAAAACAACACCATTCTAACCTGACTATTCCCACTTTGTGCAATACAGCAGACATTAAAAGGGTCTTCCCTCCGTTTACTTTATCTCACAGGAGAGCACTTTTTGCTCTTGGACAAATCCTTCTAATACATCTCCTATTTGCACCGGTCCGACCCCTGCAGGCGTACCGGTAAAAACCAGATCACCTGTCTGAAGTTTAAAATACTTGGATATTTGGACAATGAGTTGGTCAATGCTAAAAATCATATCGGCGGTATTACCGGCTTGGACGATTTGCCCGTTTTTTCGCAATGAAAAATTCAATGCTTGGATGTTGGCGACATGAGCGATGGGTTGGAAGGTACCGATGGCAGCGGAGTGATCCCAAGCCTTGGCTTTTTCCCATGGGAGACCTTTGGATTTGAGTTGGATTTGTACGTCTCTCGCAGTAAAATCGAGGCCGAGGGTCCATTGGTCATAATAAGTGTGGGCGAACCCGGGTTGGACATGACGGCCGTTTTTGCATATTTTGATGACTATTTCCGCCTCGTAATGCAAATCCGAAGTAAACTCCGGATAGTACAGGGGGCGATTGTTAATCAGCAACGCGGTGGAGGGTTTCATAAAAATCACGGGAGACTCCGGCACCGGATTGTTGAGCTCTTTGGCGTGATTGACGTAGTTGCGGCCAATGCAAAATATTTTCATAATCAGAATGCCTTGGGGTTGAGTAACCCGGTGATTTCCTTAACTTCCCGAAGCGTTTTTTGAGCCTCCTTTCTGATGGCAGCACTGGAGGCTTTGATTTGCTCCTTGTATTGCTTTTTATTGGACATAATCGTTTCATAACGCTCTTTGATGGGCGATATAAGATCGATGAGTCCCACGGAGACCGCCTCTTTAAGTTCACTGTATTTTAGTTTTCCCGCCTGGTAGTCTTGTAGTAATACATCGTAATCATCTGCCCTTCCGGAGGCTTTGAGCAAGGTGAATAGATTTTCGACGCCGGGGCTCATAACATCCGTTTTTTCACCGGTATCCGTAACGGCGGAGCGCACCTGTTTCTGAATTCTGGCAAGGTCACCAAAAAGATTGACATAATGCTTTTCTCCCAGGCTCTTACTCATTTTTTTGTCCGGATCTGCCAAAGATCGCACTTTCGGAACCTCGGTAAACAAGGGTTCGGGTATGGGGAAATACTCCTTGCCAAATTGGTGGTTGAATCGCGTGGCGATATTTCTCGTAAGCTCGAGGTGCTGTTCCTGGTCTTTGCCCACCGGCACGAGGTCCGCTTTGTAAATCAGGATATCCGCCGCCTGAAGCACCGGATAGGCGAATAGTCCTAAAGAAATGAGCACGTCCTTATTGCTGTCCTTGAGCTGACCCATTTTGTCCTTAAATTGGGTCATACGGGTCGTTTCTCCATAAGAAGTCACACAGGACAGTATCCAATTGAGCTCCGTATGCTCGGGTACGAGGGACTGGATAAAGAGGTTATCCGGTTTGACCCCACATGCGAGCAGCTGGAAAACCATTTTCCAGGTGTTTTGCCGCAATTGATCCGGTTTGTACGGCGCAGTCATAGCGTGATAATCTACCACTCCAAATGTACAATCATATTGTTCCTGTAGTTTTACCCAGTTTTGCACCGCTCCAAGGTAATTGCCGAGGTGAATATCTCCGGTGGGTTGAATGGCGGATAACACCCTTTTTCTTTGACTCATAATCTTTATTCTATTTATGGAGGGGCAAAGATACAAGAACCCTTTGGATTGAAAAGGGGGATGCAGAGAGAGGAACGAAAATATGCGAGTGAAACAAATCAAGATTATTTTCGTTTAATAAAATATATTATCATATAATAACAGAGATATAGAATGACAACAGGAAAAGAAGCAAAGAGAACAATGACAGAACGCTATGAAAAGCTTATACATATTTTTGGGGAAAAGTATGTAAATTCAGACATTGAGAGTCCCTTTGATTTCATAACCATTGCAAACAAAGGGTTAAATCCTCATGTTATTCTTAACTTTAGAAATCATTTTGATATTTCTCGTGACTCCATGGCCCGGTTTTTAAATGTCTCCAGTCCCACTATTTATAGATGGATTCGGACGAATAAGAAATTAGAGAGAAATAATTCAATACAACTATTTGAATTGGCCGAGTTATTTCTCTTTGGAGCAGAAGTTTTTGAAAGTAACGAAAACTTCTTCAAATGGCTTGATTTGCCGAATACAGCTCTTGGGGGTCTCCAACCAAAAGAATTATTAGAATTACCGGGTGGTATATCTAAGGTGAAAGACTTGTTGGGAAGGATTGAGTATGGAGTGTATAGTTAAGCTGTATGATTGTCTATAGAATAACCAAAAGCAAAAGGGCATCTGATATTAGTGGATATGGTGCATCTGTTTATCCCGGAAGATGGAATAAAAAGGGAACGCCGGTATTATATACAGGAGAAAGTAAAGAAATAGCCCTGCTCGAAAACATAGTTCATATTCCCCCGATGATGGCACCGGAGTTAGACCTCTTGACTATTGAAATTCCTGATGATTCTATTACTATCCTAACTCTGGAAGACTTGCCTTCAAATTGGCATCAATTTCCGGCTCCAACCGTTCTTTCGGATTTAGGCCAAAGATGGATAGATACGGGTGATACATTAGCGTTAAAAGTACCAAGTAGTATAATACATTCAGCCAATAACATAATACTAAATTGTAGGCATAAAGAATATAGTTCTGTAAGAATCCGTAGCAATAAGAAATTTTACTTCGATTCAAGGCTGCGTAAATAGTAACAAAACAATGCATTCGTTCATTTTTGTGCACTTTGTAATACGCACCACACCTCAGACCGTTACCAAAATTATGAGTAATATTGCAGCTCCATTTATTTGTGTTAATGACGAATGAATGGATACCAACTTGCTTTTCTATCCCGTTCATTATCCGTCTTCCCGCTACACCGGACAGGTGTGGCTATGAAAAGCCTTTTCATCGCTTAGTTTGATACAAATTGCTTTAGGAGTGTAAAATGACCAGATTGACAAAAAATTAAACTTATGATTAAACAAATACTACTATTTCTTCTTTTGGCTACGCTGTTGTCACCCCATATTATCGCTCAAGACCGGGAACAGGCAAGGCAAGTACTTGTTTTTTTGGATGAAGAGCACGACATCGGCTTACTGAGTCGTCTGGGCATTGATGTACACGAAGGGCTGTACGCTCCCGGTGTGTTTTTCGAAGGGGTCCTTATGCAAAGCCAGATGGATGCGGTAACGGATGCCGGATTTCAAGTGCGCGTAATGATCGAAGATATGGCCAAATGGTATGTGGCCCACCGCGACGACAAAGTGGAGCAACGTGCCGGCGGAAGCTGTAGACCCGATAAATATGCCCATTGGAAGACGCCGGAGCACTTCCAATTGGGTTCGTTGGGAGGCTACAAGACTTATGAAGAAATGTTGGATGATATCTCCTATATGCACGATTTATTTCCCCATTTCATAACCAAAATAAAGCCAATCGGAGATTTTCTGACACAAGAGAAAAGGAGAATTTATTGGACTAAAATCAGCTCTCCGACCAAAAACCTCAAAAGCCAGGTGCTCTACACTGCACTCCATCACGCACGCGAACCGGGGAGCATGCTCCAACTTCTCTATTTTATGTGGTACGTTTTGGAGAATTATGAAAACGATCCGATGATTAAGACCTTGTTGGATCATGTAGAATTGTATTTTATCCCCTGTGTCAATCCGGATGGATATCTCTTTAACGAAGCGGGTTACGCACGTGGGAATGTTTATTGGAGAAAGAACCGAAGAATCATAAACTCCATTCCTTACGGGGTGGACCTCAACCGCAATTACGGGTTTAAGTGGGGATTGGATAATGAGGGATCATCTGACATATATATGAGTCAAATTTACAGGGGGCCGGAACCTTTTTCGGAGCCGGAGACACAGGCTGTGGCCTATTTTTGTAAACAACACGAATTTAAAACAGCACTCAATGCGCATACCTTTAGCGCCTTATTGATTTACCCATGGGGATATACCTATGATTTAACAGAAGATTCTGTCGCCTTTTACAACTTGGGCAACAGCCTGACCAAGGAAAACAACTACACCCACGGAAACAGTAAAATCATCTACCGGGTCAATGGAGATTCTGACGATTGGATGTATGGGGATACTTCCAAGAATAAGATATTCTCATTTACACCGGAGGTCGGTCGATTTGGTTTTTGGGCACCGCGAGAGGTGCTAATTCCGGACTGCAAACAGATGTTGTGGACCAATATCGGTGCCGGACTATCCTGTCTGCCTCTAGTGCATTTTACCGCCAGGGAAGATCGATTTGTACGGGACTTCGAAGGCCAACTGACTTATAATGTAACCAATATTGGGTTTAAAAAAGGCAATTTTAAACTGGATATAACACCACTATCCGGCAATATTGCCTCCTTTAATGATAAGCAAAAATTCTACACCCTGTCCCCACAACAAACGGGAGAGGAAACCCTGAAATATCGATTAAAACCCGGGGTTCCGGATGGGGATTCGGTGCTCTTTAAGGTCGATGTTTACAATGGATACTACACCCAATCCTTTACGGTGGGTACGCGCTATCTCGGATCAGACCCTATTTTTGAAGAGGACTTCGCGGACTTGCACCGGTGGGAGAAGAGTGCGGAAAGTGTTTGGGGTATTTCGACCCGTTATTATACTTCCTCCCCCGGAGCCCTAACGGATTCTCCCCACGAAAAATACGACTCATCCGTATGGGGTACGATACAGACCAAATCCGGTCTCATCACGGTACCCGAGGGGTCCAAAGGACTGGTATGGACCTATAATGCCAAATGGTTTTTGCCCCGCGGAGGATATGATATTGTCGTTCCCTTCATCACCGTTAATGGCGAGCGCATAGAGGATTTGTGTCCCAAATATACTGCTGTCTCCGCAGATTTTCAAGGCAATAGAGAAGCCTATTATGATTATAAGACGGATTGGGTGTCGGAGCAGATTGACTTGTCTCCGTTTGTCCGTCCGGGCGATGCGATCCGGTTGGGATTCGAATTTAATTCTTCCCAGTTTTTCCCGAGGCGTTACGACGGGATTTATATTGATGATATGAAATTGTACAGTATTTCCAATGTTGCACTATCCTCAGCGACTCCATCCCTCCAGGATGCCCATTTCAGCCTCTTTCCCAATCCTGCAGACCAAACGGTACAATTGGAAGCGAAGGATGTATTTCCCAGCACCCGGTGGGTGGTAAGGGATATGACGGGCAGGACCGTTTACCACACCCTTCAGCCCGGGGTAATAGATGTGCATACATGGAAGGAAGGGGTCTATCTTGTAGAGATGCTCAATGATTCGGGTGTCGTCGAAATCCAAAAATTGGTGGTGCAAGGGAAACCGTGAGGTGAGCTGAAATGTGGTGTTTTTAGCTTGAGGCGCCTATTAAAAAAAAGGAGAGCCTTCCGGCTCTCCTCTCTTCGTAAAATACAAGTTCCATTGCGCTACTTATTATACATTAAAGCTTTGGTGACTACGGTACTTCCATCCGTATATACGAGGCGGAAAATTAACAACTGATTCATAAAGCTACTTCTTTCTGAAAGCTTTTGTTGGAGAGTGACAAAATCGGTACCGGGAGATAAGGCCATCAGCCGCTTACCCGATAGATTGTACACCTCTGCATATTGTATTATCTTCGTACCGCCTGACTTGTCTTGCAGGTTTTTATCGAGTTTATCATCAATTATCCATTGCCGGTCATTATAACTACCTCCGTCAATCATGTTTCCTCCTGGGTCGGAACAATCTGGATTCGTAACATCTACAAAAGGTCCTGTACATGCAGGGGAGCAGGCAGTACAATTAGGACAAATAGCTTGATAAGAAGGAGCGGCTATCCCATAGTATCCACGAAACTCCGCGTTACAACAGGAAGCGGGCAAATAGGCTTCTACACATGCCCATTCCATATTTAACTCCGCACAATCATTATCCGGATAATTTAGTTCAATAGTATCCATGCCTTGCGGGCCATTGCATCCATTCTTCTTACCCAGATAAACTATAGAGTATTGGTAAGGTAGGCAGGTAGGCTTAACCCTAACGGAATATTTGCCATTTCTTCCGCATTGTTCGAGGTAGATAAAAGTAATCCCGGGCTTTTCCTGGGGAGCTTTGTTGGGGTCACACTGGCCTGCGGTATTGCACCCTAAAAAGGTCTTGCAGGTCGTACATTCGGTCCCGTCTGCATAGTGTCCGGTCACACATATCTGATAAGACCCGCCAAAACAAATCCTTGTGCAAAATTCCTCATCGTCCGAGGTCTCACATACACCGGCCAATGGAGAATACAAGGTCCAATCCCAGTAGCTAATAGTATTATCCGCAGGGACTAAATCAAAACAAGCGGTACATGGATTGAAGTTGATGTCGATAGTTTGGTTGGAACAATTGACCTGCGCAAAGAAAGGAATAATAAATAAAAAATATAAGACACTGAATATCAGTAACTTAAATTTGGCTTGAAAATTTGGCTTGAAAATTTGGCTTGAAAATTTGGCTTGAAAATTTGGCTTGAACAAACATAACTACATATTTTTGTTAGTAAATAATATAATAAATCTATGTACAAAGCTACGAACTTCATCCGTAAATGTCAAATATTAGCGGCATTTTTTTGCATTTCTTATCTACATGCCCAACAAAATTTTAGCTTCGAAAGCTTTTATAAACTCCCTACCGACTCCATTCAAATATTAGCCAAAGAAACCGTCCCGGACCGAGAAGGGGGCTATTACTGGACAGGCATACTGCGTTATCCCCGTAAAGAATCTACAGGTTATAATTTAAAACTATATATCGCCCGTATTGATTGTGCCGGGCAGCCCTTGTGGATGAGAGCGTTGGATAGCATTCCTTTTTATTATGGTAATGGCTTTGAATATTTAAGCATTCAAACTGTCGTTCTTCAAGACCGGGTCATTATGACCAGAGGCTTTCACCATCCCGGGATCGTCAGTCTTTCGCCCGAAGGGGAAGTCCTTGAGCAAAAAGAACTCTACCTGAGCACTCCGGACTCTACCTGTATCGTTACGGGCATCAAACAGTTACCCGATGGCCGTTGGATATTAACCGGGGGCTGTGGCGGCACCCCATTTGGCCCTTTAATAGACAGATACAATAAATTTATTATGCTGACGGACAAGGATTTCAACACGGTTTGGTCCCGGCTTTCAGATGACAGAACAATCAATAGATTCCGGAAAACCTATCGCTCTGCCATCCTCACAGATGACCGATATATCTATTTTGTCGATGATTATCAAACCACCTGGTTTTACCTCATCAAAACGGATTACGACGGCAATATTATCTATTACAAAGACTACCGAACCTATAAATTGGATTTAAGTGCTCGTATAAATTTTGACCAACCGGCAGTTCTCGATAACGGGTATATCTATACCATAGCTAAACATAATGCTGAACAGTCTATCGATGATCTTTATTTTCTACGCATTAAAGCCGAAAATGGTGAAATCGATAAAGCCAGTTATTTCGCACGGATAAAACGGGAGGGAAGTGGTCATTTAAATCGAGCATCTCTAAGCATAAAAGACCATACGATTACCCTTTTAACTAGAGAAAGAATAAATAATTATAGTAATTCTCTTCTTTTTAAAGCTACGTTGGACACGGGATTCGTAATAAAAAAGATTGAAAAACTCGAAGATAACAATGCGACCGGAGAATTAAAAAAAGATAGATACTATTTTTATAATTATCCACACATGGAGAATAATAATATCTATGCTACAATCGGCTATGTACCCTACAATGACCTTATCTATTATTTAGGAGGCATTTTTGTCTCCAAGCGAAGCCTCAAAGACAACGGCTGTGCGCCTTACTACGATGCTACCGACGAGTACCGCATCGATCCTGTTCCGCCCTCGGAATATACCTCCTACGACCATCGCCCGCTATATATATTTAAGGGACCCTGGATGCGGGATTATCGCGAAACATGCCCATTGGTACCCCTTTCGCAAAGTTATTTGTGTTTTGACAAGGGGTTTGAAGCAAGCATTAGAGACGGGGCGAGCGCGATATACTGTGTAGGGGATACCGTAATGCTCTTCCCCGCGGCCGGTCTCGACCGGCACGATATATCGTGGATGCTGGACGGGCTGATGTATCCGGATGATGGGGGATTTCGTTATTCGCCGGTGGATACGGGGTCCCATACCGTGCGCCTCATCGCTTCGGACGGTTGCTTCTCAGACACATCGGCTGCCTTCCGCTTTATGGTTGTCACTCCGGACACGACTGAGTACAATGAAAAATTATGTCCGGGAGATACTCTGATACTACAGGACAAGACTGTCACTTCTGCCGGGACATACACCGTTCTCCGGCCGGGTACAGTATGTGACAGTGTCCTGATCTATCAGGTGGACGAATGGGAGACGTACGACATTGTGGTGGATACGACGTTGTGCAAGGGAGAGGTATTTGAAAAAGACGGACAATCGGTGACAGCCGATACGGCATTGGTATTTCACTATACCTCGTCCAATGATTGTGACAGCATCCTGCGATACAACCTGCATTTTGACCCGGCATGCGACAAATGCCTCCTTCGCCTTCCGATGGCCTTTACCCCCAATGGGGACAACCTCAACGATGCGCTGCGCCTCATCAATCCCTGCAACATCGCCCTCCAATCCGCAGATTGGCGTATCTACAACAGATGGGGGAATGTGGTGTACGCCTCCGATAATCCCACAGGGACCTGGGATGGCAAGTACAAATCCACCGATGTCCCTGCAGGGGTCTATCTCGTGATGCTTTCCGCCCGGCTCGCCTCCGGCGAAGAGCTTCGCATCCGGCAGGATATTACACTTATCCGGTGAGATGCCGGGAGATGCTATTGTCGGGGCATTATCCATCCGGATTCGACCATTTCATATTAAATATAAATGTTAAAATGTAGCATCCGGGAGAAAAAAAGTAAAAAATCATTCTGTTTACTACAGATAAAACTATTACCTTTCGGTGTTAAAAAGGTTAATCGTATGAAAAAAACACTCTTACTTATCGGTATCTTCTTATATTCTATAGGGATGAAGGCTCAAGATGAGCACTTTACACTATACAATATGACACCGCTCATCGTAAATCCCGCCAAGACGGGAGCATTTTACGGAACTTATCGCGCCGGAGCCATTATCCGGGATCAAGCCCCTACATTTAACAATACTTACGTGACGCCTATGGCCTATGTCGATGCTCCCATCATCAAGGGATTTCGCGCCTGGGATTGGATAGGCGTAGGGCTCAATTTTTACCAAGATCGCTCGGGTTCTTTAAAGTTGACCAAGACATCTACCACGGGAAGTTTGGCTTATCACTTTGCACTGGACGGCAAGGCCCCCAATCTCAAGAAGCGTCGAAAGGGCAAAAAGCCCACCCAGTACCTGACCTTGGGCTTACAAGCGGGCAATGTGGGTTTGAACCTAAAGGATCTCGCGATTACAGACGGCGTTTTTGAAGATGAATTGCTCGGTGGTGGTACTACTTCAGCCGATAGACAGCGCCTGGCCAATGCCAAGGTCAGCAATGTGGATTTTGGTGCCGGACTAATGTACACCGCCATGTTTGGCAAAAACACGAAGATGAATGCCGGCATTGCCATGTTTCACTTGCTCAAAGACAAACGCTCTTTTCTCAATGGGCAAAATACGCTGTTTTCTCCGAGAATAACCGTGCATGGGGAGGTCCAGCATCATTTCTCCGACCTTCTGTACATTAAGCCAAACTTCAAATACGATCAGCGTCTCACGAGTAAGGAGTTGGATATTCAAGGAATTGTAGGGGTCGCCTTCAATAAAGAAAAAGACATAGATGTCGAAGCGGGATTGGGATACCGTTTGGGCAATGCATTGGAGTTTTTAGCAGGTATGAAATACGGCGCCTTCCGGGCCGGAGTGGGATTTGACTTGACCCTCAGCAGTCTCGCAGAAATTGACAACCGGGCCGGAGCCATTGATTTTGCCCTGAGTTACATCGGCATCATACATAAGAAGCCCAAACCCAAACCGGTCATGTTATGTCCAAGATTGTAAAAACTACTATCAGAAAAACACTCAAACCCGGATTTTAACCGGGTGTTAAAACGTTAAACCGGTTTTTTCAACCGAAAAAATAAATCAAATGAAGTATTTGTATATCACTATTTTGCTTACACTTTTTGCGGGTGGTGCTTGGGCGCAGCCCGTCTCCGATCAACCTTATGATGTGATGATTCAAACTGCAGAGGATCAAGAGGCGAAGGGGGAGTACTTCAATGCCTTGGATTGGTATGGCAAGGCCTACGAAGAGAGCAATGACCCCGATATCGCCATAAAAATGGCCCAAATCAACGAAAAGTTGAGAGATTACAAAAAAGCGGCCGCTTGGTACAAACGCGTTTTGAGGAGGGATAAGGCGCTCAAATATTTGGATTATGCTTTCAACTATGCCAAAACCCTCAAGCTTCAGGGCAAATACGATGCTGCCCTCGATATGTTCAAGCAGTTTATCAGCAAGAGTGACAATGAAGCATTAATCAAGATGGCGGAATTGGAAGTGCAGGGTATCGCCCTTGCACAAGGGATGGAGGAAGACTTGCGATATAATGTCAAAAATGCCGGAAAGAATGTCAACTCCAAAGGGCAGGAGTACTCCCCATTTGTGGATCGCGACAGCTCTTTATACTTCGCCACGCTCAACCTCAAAGAGATAAAGACCCTTAAGGATGATAAAGCCAAAGAGGAGAATGTCGTTAAGATTTATGTGACAACTCCTGATAAAAAGTATGTTTGGAAGCCGGCCAAAGCCTTGGGAGACCACATCAACAGAAAGGGATTTCATACGGCCAATGTCCACATTTCTCCGGATGGCAACAGAATGTTCTTCACCCGGACGGTCTTGTCCGGAGACCATATCGAAGAAAGTAAAGCTTATGTGAGTCTCCGGACCGCTTCAGGATGGGGTCCGGCCCAAGAACTCACCGGCATTAACGGGGATTACAATGTCCGCCATATGAGTGTGGGGGAATTGTACGGTGATGAGGTACTCTTTTTCTCTTCTGATATGCCCGGAGGCAAAGGTGGCTATGATTTGTATTATGCCGCGTACAAAGGAGAAACGGAGTATGGCGAACCCACCAATTTGGGCAATGTCATTAACACCCCGTCAGATGAATTGACCCCTTATTACCGGGATGGAAAGCTGTATTTTAGTTCGAATGGTCATCCGAGTTTAGGGGGCCTCGATATTTACATGTCCCAATGGGACGGGGTAAAATGGTCAGAACCGGAGAATATGGGCAAACCATTCAATTCGAGTGTGGATGATTTGTATTATTCGGTCAATAAAAATGGCACGAAAGGGGTACTCGTATCCAACAGGGTAGGCACTCACCACCGCTCCCTCAAGAGCAAAACCTGTTGTGACGATATCTGGATGGTTAACAAAAAAGACATTTTAATTCAACTCATCGCTTTGGTGAAAGATACAAACGGCGCTCCACTTAAAAATGCCGTCATTGAAGTATATGATATGGCGCATCCCAATGCCAAGCCCATTACGAAAGGAACCGGAAGTAAGAATTTTGCCAAATTCAGTGTCGAAGGGGATAAGGCGTATAAAATTGTAGCAAAGAAGGAAGGTTATTTCCCGGATGAATCAGAGTTGAACACCGTCGGAATGACGGAAGAGCATACCTATAAGAAGTCCTTCGTACTGAAAACCAAACCACCTGAAGTGCGAGTCATCTCCATCAATGAGCCCATCCGTCTCAATAAGATATACTATGATTTTGATGATTGGAAGATTTTGCCGGATGCGGAGAAGGACCTTCAGGTGCTGGTGGATTTGATGAATCAGTACCCAGACATGGTCATCGAACTTTCCTCCCATACCGACGCCCAAGGTACGGACTCTTACAATAAAGTCCTATCGCAAAAAAGAGCTCAATCGGCCAAAAGATGGATGGTGCGCCATGGTATTGACGCCAAGCGCATCAAAGCAGTAGGATATGGAGAGGAATTCATTCTCAACGAGTGCGTCAATGGGGTGAAATGCACGGACGATGAGCATCGTTTTAATCGACGTACCGAATTTAAAATCCTCGAAGGGCCTACTTCTATTACCATTAAAAAAGAGGTATTGCAAAAGTAAGGCCCGCCGGTTAATCAAAAGAAGGAGGACCGTATAAGGTCTTGAAAGCATGGAGTTATTGCTACATCTCTTCAGTGGTTATATTGGGATTGGGATATTGTTTTTCTTTGTTGCCCTGGTCTATTCTTCGGTAGGCTTTGGAGGCGGGTCCAGTTATTTGGCTATACTTTCACTTTTTGGCCTCCCTTACACTCATATCCGGTCGATAGCCCTTATATGCAATATATCGGTGGTATCCGGCAATGTAATGGCTTTCAAAAAGAAGGGATTAATCGATTGGAGACAGTTTTTGCCCTTTGTCATCGCCGGGATTCCCTTATCCTTTATCGGAGGACTTTGGCCGATTAAAAAGCAAGTGTTTTTTATCCTACTGGGAATAAGTTTAATCATTGCCGCCATTTTTCTATTCTTTCAGTCAAACAAGCATATCCAATCCCCTTCTCATGGGATTAAAAAACCTCTTCTCAATGTGCTACTGGGGGGAACCATCGGATTTTTATCGGGGTTAGTCGGTATCGGGGGAGGCGTTTTTCTATCCCCTATACTTCATTTGATGCGTTGGGATACCCCGAGGAAAATTGCCGCATTAAGCAGTCTATTTATTCTGTTCAACTCTGTGTCAGGGCTTGCCGGTCAATGGATGCATCCACAGTTTGCGCTACCGATGGGAGAAATATTGGGCTTGATATTAGCGGTTGCAGCAGGAAGTGCGGTAGGAAGACACATGAGTTTCAAACACTTTACTCCACAGATGATTCGACGGGTAACCGGAATCCTGGTAGGGTTTGTGGGGTTGCGGCTCCTCTGGGACCAAGTATTTCATACCCTCTGAGGAGCTTATGGGGTGTGTATAAGTTCACCGAATAAAGCCATTCTAAGGCATAAAATAGATGAAAGCTACTCTTTTTGGGAGATAGCATCTTTTCGAATACCGTAATAAGACCTATACAACAACCAATAGATTTCGCATTTAATGCTATTTTGGGTTGACTCCTCGGTACCTTTGGCCTTTTGCCAAAGATAATTGATGGTGCACCTTTGGTACTTTTCTTATTAGAACCAAAGGTGCGTTAATGATTAGCATAGTCTCAATGGCTAAGAAAACGATACATCCCGGATTGCAGCACCAAAGGTGTGAGATCTGCGTAGTCAGCTCTCCAATCCATGAGTTGACCCAGGAAGATCGTGGAATGCAAATTCAACGAAGGATTTGTTACGTAGTGAACATCACAGAGATTCAATAAACCTACACTTTGTAATACACACAACATACAAAGCTTTTCTCAATATTGTGGGGTATTGCTAGTATTAATCTATAAAGGCTCCTTCTGTCCACAAAACACGATGAAAAGCAACCTAATGAAATGACACCTTATTTAGTGCCAGCCAGAAAAGTCGTTATTTTGATAACTGAAGAGGTTAATGCCGGGGTGGTTATCATGTAGGAAATATGAACTCACTCGAGGTTTAGCCTTGTCACCACCCGAAAATCCACCAGTTTATATCCCCAAACTGCCCACTACTCCTTTACTACCTTAGTATATATTACTTTTCCCGTTTTTAATCGAAATTGCACGAAATATAAGCCTGATGGTATATGTCGTATGTCTAAATTGCTTTCGTCGTGTGCAATATCCTGCATAAAAATAGAACCATTACTACCCAGTAAATCAATTCGTTCTATCTTATGCCTCCATTCCTTATCCCAATCTATATGATAGAGACCAGCTGAGGGATTGGGAAACAGGCGAATCGAAGATAATGGTACATTACGAGGAACCAGTTCGGTATGTATCAGAATTTTATTACAATCTATTCCTTCACCAAGACAACCGAAAGAATTGACCCTAAGCAACCATACGTGCTTGGGATAGCTCCTTAGTTCACCGGTCATGATGATGTCTCCATTGTCTTCTTCAACCATATCTGTCAACCAATATGCTGAAGTGGTATCTCCCTCAAGTCTATACCAGTGCTCCCAAATCAATCTCCCGTCATTGGTGTGTTTCTCCAAAACTCCATAATATTTGTTGCTCTTCGTGTTCCATCTACCCAAAACAAAGAAATAGTCTCCCTTACCCTTAATAAAATTGATTGCAATCATTATCTCATACCGAGGAATGTACAACAAGCTATCCTTGAGTAAATGTCCATTTTCAGAATTCCTCCACTCCCAATAGTGAGCAGTTCTCTCATAATTCGGATTACCACTATTTTGATTGCCGATATAATCCATTAAGATTCGCCCATCCGACAACTGGACTGCATTGACCTTGCGAATACTGAAATCTAAATCTTCCTGACTCCTCATCTTCCATATGACATGGCCATCTTCCGGAGATATCTTCACTAATTCTGCATAATGAGGTTGCTGCAGACTGTCTAGATTATTTTTAATCAATAGCAGAGCACTATCGCGGAGGGTTTTGATATTCCATATAAACGAGCTTACATGGCTAGTGTCATAGGTCTTTTGCCAGATTTGTTTTCCGGTGGTGTCCAACTTTAAGACAGTATTATCCACTCTTGTGACCGTTCCCATCTTATATGTATTAAGGCGTGCTCCATAAATATAATCCCCCGATATCGTCATGGTAGTCCCCCCACCTTTACCCGGAGAATTGGATAAATATTTTTGTAGCACTTCATAAGCATAAGTAGAGTCTATCTTAATAAGTGAGGTGACACTCCTTTCTCTATCTTCGTTACAAAAGGCATAGTAATGCCCCTTTATTCTCCCCGGGGTATTACGGACAAATGCATGATATGGAATTCTTTTAATTTTCACATCCGATAAGTCTTCTTTATCAATAAGCATAAATGAGGAGACAGGTATGCTATCCTTATAATAGTTAATCATGGGAATGATATAAAATGAATCGGTAACAATTAAATTAGTTATCGTAGGGGGGCCATCTTCACAATCCACCAATTGATTAAAATAAGACTGCCCCTCCCCTGTTAAAGTATAAAGGAGAAGGGTGAGGAAGGTGAAAAATCTATATATAATCATAAAATTAATTACTTTAAATACACTGACAAGTTCATAAGCCAAATCACTATTAAACTTCATTTTCATGAATTCTAATGATTTATCGTACCCTTACTAATCTATGCTCTTCACTTCCATCCAAAAACTGTACTGTTAGTGAATATATACCCCGAGATAAATTAGAAATATCAATACTCCATAAATTGGTTTCTGTAGCAATATTTAGGATTAGTTTACCTGTTAAATCATAAAGAGTAATACGTTGCAACAATCTTTGATTAATAGTCTCAACCGAAAGAACGTCCATTGCTGGGTTTGGGTACACTTTAAGAAGTCCACTATTATGGAATATATTCTTTGACTGATAATAATTGTTGTAACTATATGGCATTGAGATGGGATTAACAGACAAATGCTGTCCCGTCACCAAATAATAAATACTGTGGGCAAATCCTTTAGATGAAAAGTCAGATAAAGCAATTTCACGTAATTCGAGAATCTCATCTTCGGTCATCGTATACCCCTGCAAACGCTTTATGTTTAATCTTTCTACATCTTTAAAATAAATTTGATTCTGATTATTTTCCGGCATATTTTCTAAAAGAGTTGAAGCCGCTTCGTAATCTTTCAAATGCATTTTAAGACCAAATTTACGCTTTTGCCAGTGCCAAGTAACCAAAGGAGACAATACTGCATCTGCCAAAGCATAATCTTCTCTTTGATAGGCTAGGAAGAGTAAATAATTAATCCATTGATCAAGAGTCTCCTCATTTTCAAGAACCTCAAAATTAGGCGTTGTATCACCTTCAATTAATGCAGTCCTTGGATCATCACCACCAATCAAGACAACTCTATTTATCCAGGCGGTCACACTATCGAGCAAGCACTGGTTATCCAAACAGCCTTCAAACACAAAATCACCCGGAAATGAGTATTGCCCATCACTTCCTGGGCTAATCTTATTAAATACTCCCCTTCTATTACATATAATATTTCCTTTTTGGGCTCGGTTAGTGGAGTAATTCCCCTGATGTATTGGTTGTGAAAAGTCACAACCTTGATTTTGTTGTTCTTTATAAAAGTAATCAAAATGGGTAGAGTTAGATGTAGTTAAGATATCAATTGCATCTGCCGGATCTGTAAAACAATTCCCAGCTGCATCAAGTGGGCTACCGATTAATGGATTTACAGCGCCTTCTACAATAAAATCTGCCACATTCTCCCATCCAAAAGAGTTATTGGACAAGAAGGTAGTACGATTATTATTTAAGTTAAAGGCACTTTCTGCAATCTCTACATCAGTAAAAACATTACAGAGGTCCTTGTTGTGATTGTATTCTCCTGTAGCATCAAACACAACTCCCCACATACCAGTTGTTACTGTATTGTTTTGAAACAAGGCTTTATTGTCGCCATAAAACTTTGTTCCAGTATCATCATGATCAATAAATTTGTTATTTACTACCTCAACCCCAATTGGGTTATCCACACCTGCTGCAAAAATTCCATCATGATTACGATTAAATACGTTTTTAGAATTGTCATAATGACCTATGTAAACTGCAGCAGAAGAACCGGGATACGTCGCTCTAGCAGCAACACTATATCCAGGAGCTCTATTAAATGTATTTCCTCCAGAAATATCTATTTCAGTTTCAATTACACTGATGTGCTCTTTAGATACTATATTAAAATCACAATCTTTTACTTTAATTCCTTTACTCAAATACGCCCAAATCCCAATGCCATTTTCTTCAAAAGTGGTATTTCCCTTGATTTCCTTTGGATAATTAGCATTATAAAAATACAACCCGATATCGCATTCTCGAATAATGGAATTCTCAATGGTACAACTGGATGAACCATCAATTCTTAAACCTTTTTCTGCTTTTTCTATTGTTGAGTTAAGAATAACCACATCTGATTGGCTCATACCCCAAGCACTTGATCGTATTCCTCTCCATTTATTACAAATTGCTGTAAGAGTTGAATTAAATATCTGTATATTGCTTCCTGGTTCTATTGTTATCCGGGCTCCTGATCCAAACTTTAAATATGCGCCTGAAATAGTTAGAGTTGCTCCATTTTTAACAGTAATATCACCATAATTATGATTACCACTAATCGTCAAACTATGATCAACGAGAAAGTCATCCGCATCACAAAAATAGTATGTCCTTTCTGTTACTTTAACGCTTGAATAATGGGTTTCATTCGGATAATCTTCTAAATGTTGAACACCACTGTATTCAAAGGGGTAATCAATCTCATCACATGGAGTATCATAAGGCTCAAAAAACAAATTATCACATCCTAACCAATCCTGATCTCTGCATTTGGGACGTGAAAAAACCCAAAGAATAGGGCGAAATCGATTTTTTCTTAGAGGGAAAGCAGGATTTACTTTATAATCCCCACTGGGTATAATTTCGCCACAATCAACATCCAACCCTACGTCTTTTGATACATAGTACTGATATGCTGTATGAATAAGCTCGTCATCCAAATAATACATTATTTTAAATGGTGTCCAAACCGCAGAAAAATTGTGATACTCTTGTGAAAAATCGATATTTGTATTATCATAGCAATGTTTCATTACTTGTTATTCACCCCATTTGTAATTTCCATTATCAAAATACTTTCTTAACCCATTATCCACCACATCAATTTCCCCACCTCTTCCACCTAGCCAGAAGGTATTGTAAATATAGTTACTCTCTCCAAATTTAATTCTCGCCTCATACTTACCTGTATGAAATTCTTGTTTAGATTCAATACATCCTGCAGAAGCATTTCGAGTAATATTTCCAAATTTGGGATCATGCTCTGTTATTTCCTCGTACTTAGCCTTGATTATAAGATCTCCATTATTTACCGACACATTTTGCTCACTATTTATACTTTCAATATCCTTAATAGGCAAAGGGTCGGCGTATTTCCAAACATTTAAATCTAAAGTGTTTCCATCAAATACATCTTCAAATACTTCATTCCATTCACTACAATTTAATGTCATTTGGTCTAAATGAACTTTTGGCCAAGCGCCATAATAGTCGTTTGCTCTAAAATAAGGTGTACGAACTTGACTTTGGATAGGCCAGGAAATACTTAAACATGCAAACAAAAGAAGAAAGTAATAAAAACTCCTCCTTTCAGATTGATTAATTGCAACTATTGCTTTCATAATTCGATTGTTTTGATATCTTGTCTGATTAGATTCATAAAGATAATTAAATCTAATTTACTGCTCCTATAATCCAGATAATAATCAAGGAAAATTCATATTTTATTTTGTATGTGGACCTTTATTAATTATTCGTTCTCCCTTGCCACCCTAAGTCTTTTGACTTTGATCCCCTGTTTTTTAGAATGTTTATCGGAATATTTAATGGTGTGGAATATTTTGAGCTGCATTGGCCTTTTCCTGAACTATCTTCATCAAACTCTATGTCTAGTGCTAGTAGAACAGAATAACTACACATATAACCTTGCTCTTTTCTCCTGACTTTTCGTTGCTCAAACAGTCATTATGCTACGGCATAACTCCTATTCGAGCGCCTCGATTCAGCACTAAATAGCTTCTGTTGCTAGGGTATTTATTTCTTACGAGGAGCACAAGGAGAAAAATCGGCTTTAGACACATAAAGTGCTAGACTTGATTCTTTTCTCTTACTGTGATTGGATTTTGAGTATACTCTAAAATGTGCATTTTGTAATGCAGCCTCCGGATAGTCTTTGGTATGAAACCGAAGTGATTAAAACAATTATTAAACACACAAAAAAATGATTGTTTTATTCATCAAAGGTTCCATCTGACCTTTAAAAGACAATAACAAGCAGGCAGATGAAACTGCAGGTACTGCTTAATTTTGCACCCAGTTTTCCCGGTCCAAAGTCCTGAAATGAATGGCTTCTGCGATGTGGTCCACCTGAATATCTTCACTTCCACCGAGATCAGCAATGGTTCTGGCCACCTTGATAATTCGATCATAAGCCCTTGCGGAGAGTTGGAGTTTTTCCATAGCGGTTTTTAGGAGGGTCAAGCTTTCTTCATTGAGCTGGCACAATTCCCGTACCATCCGGCTGGGCATTTGTGCGTTGTTGAAGACAGTGGGGTCATTGTGAAACCGCTGTTCTTGACGAGCCCGTGCGGAGACGACTCTCTGCGCTATGGTTTTAGACTTTTCAGAAGTGAAGGTGCGGGTAGAAAGTTCGTCGTAGGAGACAGGAGTTACCTCTACATGCAAATCGATTCTGTCCATCAGTGGTCCGGAGATTTTATTGAGATAGCGCTTGACGACACCGGGTCCACAGGCACATTCTTTATCCGGATGGTTGTAGTATCCACAAGGACAGGGATTCATCGATGCGACCAGCATAAATCCGGCCGGGTAATCCAATGATATCTTAGCTCTGGAGATGGTCACTTTACGTTCCTCCATTGGTTGGCGCAATACTTCGAGAACCGCCCGTTTAAACTCGGGCAACTCGTCGAGGAAGAGCACTCCATTATGTGCGAGGGAAATTTCCCCCGGGTGGGGATTGGAGCCGCCTCCTACCAGTGCCACATCGCTTATCGTGTGGTGAGGGGAGCGAAAGGGTCTTTGGGTGAGTAATGCGGAACCGGACAAGAGTTTGCCCGCGACAGAGTGAATTTTAGTGGTCTCCAGGGCCTCGTCCAACGTGAGCGGGGGCAAGATGGTAGGCAATCGTCTAGCCAGCATGGTTTTTCCTGAACCCGGGGGGCCGATAAGGATGACATTGTGCCCTCCCGCTGCAGCTATCTCAAGTGCTCTTTTGATATTGCCCTGTCCCTTGACATCCGAAAAATCAACATGATACAGTCCGTTTTTCTCAGCAAAGAGTTCTTGGGGATCGAGATATACCCGGCGGAGTGGAGTATCCTCTTGAAAAAAGTCCACCACCTCTTTAAGGTTTTCGGCTGCAAGGACTTCGAGGCCTTCGACTATGGCTGCCTCAAGTGCGTTTTGTTGGGGGAGAATAATCCCTTTAAAACCTTCCTTTTTGGCCTTGATAGCGATGGAAAGTGCTCCTTTTATCGGTCTTATCGTGCCATCCAGGGCAAGTTCTCCCATCATCATATATTGCTCCACTTCGGGTGCTTCGATTTGCTCCGTAGCGTGCAACATCCCGATTGCGATAGGTAGATCGTACAGCGAACCCTCTTTGCGGACATCTGCAGGGGCGAGGTTGATGACGATTTTAATCCTGGGAATGCGTAATCCAATGCTTTTTATTGCCGAAATAATCCGGTGATAACCCTCCCTGACCGCATTGTCCGGCAACCCAACGAGATAGTACCCGATGGCACTAAGTGGAACGGATCCCCCGGCATGTACTTCGATGATGATTTTTTGAGCTTCGATGCCTTGTACGGCACCGGCAAAGGTGCGTGATAACATGTGTTCATTTTTTAGGGTGTCATAAAATTCAAGCGCAAGGTAGCATGTTTTTCTCAATCTACCAAATACTTTCTAATCCAAATCTCCACTTCTTACCTTATTCGATGATTTCGAAGTGATGGGTTCTCGAATTTCCATCCGGTGCGACAATGGTAATGAAATGATGACCGGGAGGAGCAAGCACTTCCATTTTGAAGGGGCGACCAAGGATACTTTGGAGCTCTCCGTCCAAAAACCAGTACAGAGAGTCCATCGAGTGAGGGGCCGTCGCCTCACAAATCATACCTTTTTCCCGGTTGTCAATATCCGTTGGCAGCAGTACGGTAGCTTGATCAGGAGGATACAAGATGTCGATCCGGGTTTGCGTCTGTTGGCAATCGGGATGTATGGGGGGAGCACTGTAGTCAGAACCGTAAAACCGCCGGTAGTAGGTATTGACAACAGGATCTAAGACAAACAATGACTTGTTGGTCGTGGGAATATCTTTTGTACAAGGGGTTTTGACCCGATAGTGTCCGGAGGAATCCATCTTGAATGTCCTATGATAGGTACACAGGGGCAAATGATGACTGTTTTGGGGGACGTAAATGGTCTGCAAGTCCGGACAGGCTGGGGATGGGGTGTACCCGCTTTCAGAACAGATGACTTTGGGCTTGAAGCTATTATACGGCTCTTCTATTTCCTTTGCCATTGGAAGACTTTCCAAGGCAGAGAAGAGTACGGGTGCCGCCTTCTTAATCCCGGTGAGTCCTTTGCGTCCTTCACCGTCGGCATTGCCCACCCATACTACCACGGTATAATCCCGGGTAACGCCCACCGACCACGCATCGCGATAGCCGTAGCTCGTGCCTGTTTTCCAGCTTACCACTCTTTGATTTGTGAAATACTGCCAGCCATCTTGTCGTTCAGGACGGTTGACCCCCTTGAGTATTTGGAGTGCCTGCCAGGCGGCCGGCCGGCTGATGGGATAAGGTTCGAGAAGGGTATCCCGGATTGTGTTTTGAAGTAATCGGAGGTGGATAGGGGCTTTACCTTGGGCCACTCTGGAGAGATTGGTGTACGCCCGTCCGATTTCATACATGGTGGTCTCACAGCCTCCGAGTATGAGGGCGAGTCCATAGTGCGATGCGGGCCTCGAAATATGTCCAAACCCAAGATCATGCAAATCCTTGTGAAAGGCATCAACCCCATAGGTCTTCAACAAATTGACGGCGGGTACATTGAGCGATTGGGTAAGGGCATCAGCCGCAGGGACAATGCCCCGAAAGCGCTGGTCAAAGTTCTTTGGACTGAATCCATTATGAAAAACCGGAATATCACGGAGGAGACTGGTGGGGGTGATGCGTCCTTCGTTCAGGCAACGTCCGTATAAGAAGGGTTTGAGGATGCTTCCGGGACTCCTGGGCGCCTGTATGAGATCCACTTGTGACCCACATAGTTCCGAACTGCAGGAAGTGTTGGCAACATACGCCCTAACCCTACCGTCGTTGGCCAATACCAGGATGGCCAAATTGTCGATGCCTTGACCGCTGTATCGATTGGCATATCGCTGTGCTATACTCGCCATCTCTTGCTGGAGTGCGAAATCAATTGTCGTACGATACTGATTGGTTTTTGGACGGGTGTGATTAAGGCGGCTGAGGAGATGGGGTGCCAACCGGCCGAAGGAATACTTACGGACAGGAACTTGCTCCCTCCGGGAAAGTCGATAGGTGGTAGAATCGATAAATCCCTTCTTCAACAGTTTTTTGAGAAGGCGGTTTCTTTTGAGTACGAGCCGCTGTTGGCCTTTGCCCGGATAGATGTCTGAAGGGGCATTGGGAAGGACGGCCAACGTGGCACATTCTCCCCAGCTCAGATGTTGGGGAGATTTTCCGAAATACAACCGGGATGCAGCATGATAACCGATGATATTCCCCCCGAAAGGGGCGTATTGACCATAGAGTTGGAGGATTTGCTCTTTGGAGTGGCTGCATTCGAGCGCGAGGCTGAGTGCCATTTCTTTGATTTTTTGGAGGTAGGTCCGCTCCGGGCGATGATAATACAAACGCGCCACCTGCATGGTGAGGGTACTCCCTCCCCGCACGATTCTTTTCGATCGAATATTGTCCCACATCGCTTTGAGGATGGAGACCGGATTAATCCCGGGATGACAATAAAAATACTGGTCTTCAAATAGGCGAATGGACGTGGCGAGCTTGGGGGGCATCCCGGTAGAACAATATATCCGCCACTGGGCATCCCCGGCTACAGAAGCCGAGAGTATTTGACCGTCTCCGGCATATACGACTGGGGCAAAGTCCCGGTTAAACTCGAGGTTCCGGCCCCATAACCACAAACATACCCACATGAGAGCAAACCCTCCGATACCGGCTTTCAACAGGGTAAAGTTCAACCATTTCATACCTCCAACCTACTCAATTATTGTCCAGAAACCCTTCGATTTTGCCCGGATAGATGGGGCGTACATTGCTTCACAAAAAGCCCCGGGTGCCCAATATTTTCCCGCATAAGAAGCATTGAGCTTGAATCTGAAAACTTTGGATTTGCCCCTTTTAAGATTGAAATAAGTATATGCGCGGTCATCTCTCAAGTCCTGATAATCGTATGAACTGCCTGCATCAAAAGCAAAGGTGGTATTGAGGCGGTGGTTGAAAAGTTCCCAACCAGAAGGAAAAATAATAGTGAGTGCCAGGTTTTCGTAATCCATCCGTTGACCGTTGTGCTTGATGGTATATTGGGCGATGAAATCCGTTCCTTTGGAAAGCTTTGAGGGATCCACGGGAGTACCATCTTCCAACGTGTAGGTGACGCGCATGCTTAAGTCCTGGGCTTCCGCCGGACTTTCGTCCCGGACGGGAATACCCGAAAGTACGACAGACGTAAAAAGCCCGGCATCCCCGTTATTCCGGATGGTAGCAGATTGCCTTTCTATAGCCTTCTTTTTTAGTGGGATGGTGATGGATTTTTGGTCAATCGTTTGATTTTTGAGTATCTGGTCATCTGACAATTCGACATCAAAGGAGACCGGTTTTCCGGGGTGGTCAAGTGCCCCCATAAATCTCGAAAAACCGATCAAGCATTGGGCGATTTCCTGGGTAGAAGCCCCGTAAAGGCCTTTTTCATTTAGTTTTTTAGTCATTTCATCTGCTACGCGTTTGGCGAGGAGTTTTTTACCCTGAGCGACCAAAACACGCAACATCATGGCCTGATCCCTAAGCGCCGACCCAAAGGTTCCGGAGAGCTCTTGATAATCATCAACAGTGGTGGTAGCTTCTTTGAGGATTTTATCCGCAGAAGATTGCTCTCCGACCAGCAAGAGGGCATACCCCAATAGCCATTTGGTAGCAGAGGGAAGTTGGGGAACGAGGCGCAAGCGGTTGAGTGCGGCATAGTTGGGTTTTTGTGCCCTGGCAAGTGTCAACAATCGATACGCCTGGTCGTAAGAGGCGCTTTTGTCATACGTCCTGTTGTTGGTGGTGGAGGGAATCGTCCATTCGTCCGCCCTGTTGTACTGATAAGCGACGACACGAGAGAGCATATCCCCGGGCACGTCGTATCCCTGTTGTTTGGCTTCCAGTAAAAAATCCAGTGCATAGGTCGTCCCCCAGCTGTTGACGACATTGCCACCGGGCCAGTAGGAAAAGCCACCGGAAGAGGTTTGCATATAGCGCAATTTTTGTATCGCAGCATCATAATGCTGCCGGAAGACCATTTTATCCCCTTCGTCGATGGCTCCCACATTTTGAAGCATTATTTGGGGAAAGATGGAAGACACGGTTTGTTCGATGCATCCATGCGGGTAGCGTGCCAGGTGCCGGACCCACGGCTCGAAAGAGAGGTTGAGCCCTTTGCTGATGACCAACTTTGCGGATTGGGTTCCGGGCATGCCGAAAACGTGAAATGAAATGTTTTTCTCGCTCTTGGGAGGAATCAGTGTTTCCACCGTTTTTGATATCCTGGCGGAGGCCGGACGAACATCGATGTCGATGGATGAAGTTGCCGTAAAAGCTCCGGAAGTCGCCTTTACCTCGACTTTCCCCACGCCGATGGCATTGGGGATGGTCACTTCAAAGCTGATATCCTTCTCCCCTTGCTTATCAAAAGTAATTCGTTTAACCGCCTCACCCTTGGTTTCGATTAGATGATTGGTCGTCATTTGGACGGTGACCTGTTTGACCTTGGGGTCCATGGCAAACACGGTGACCGGAACCTTGAGGGATTCGCCGGGACCGAGCACCCTCGGGAGGGTGGTATAGAGCATGAGTGGTTTTTTGACCGGCACGGCTTTTTGGTTGTGCCCGAAGGCTTTACCGTCGGTAGCGACGACCATCACCCGGACAGACCCCACATAATCTTTGATGGTCAGTCTGTGCCGGGCGGATACTCCCGCTTGGAGGGTAAAAGGTCCCAAAAATTTAACAACGGGCTTAAACCTCCTCGCTTTGGCCGTCGGCTTAATCGTATTGGCACCGTCTCCCCCCACGGCGAGCAGGGAGGTATATTCTCCGAGAAAGCGGTGAAAGATATCGCGATAGATATCCCAGGTTTTGACCGATAAGGCTTCCTTAGAGAAGAAGTGTCTCCAGGGGTTGGGGGTATGAAATTGTGTAATATCCAGTAGTCCCTCATCCACCACTGCCAAAGTATAAGTCATGGGCTTATCATTCCTTTCGCTCACCTGTACGACAAATGGTTCGTCTGCACGTATTTCATCTTCCATATTGATCTCCGGATCCAATACGGTCTGCGGATCATAGACTTGTAAGGCTTTTACCCCGTACAACCGAAGAGGTCGGTCATTGTCGTAGGTATTCCACGCCTGTATAAAATGCACGTGAACATATGCAGTAGGTATCATGGATTTGTCGATACGGATGGTTCTTGTGATGGGCTGATTCTCCGCTCTGCGGACTTCCGAATACACGATTTTTCCCCCACTCTCGACGGTGATGAGAAAACGTCCGTTTCGAAGCGCAGGCAGGGTAAAATCCATGAATTCCCCAATCTTGTAATCCTCTTTCTCGATGTAAAACGGCAGCACCTCCAGCTGTGATAATTCTCCTCCGGGATTGGAGCCGGAACCCAGTAAATAAACAAAACGCCGGACTCTGTGACCGCTATTGACATCCTCTATGGTCAATAATTTGATACCCGTCCCTTTAGGAGTAATGGTAGTCCCTCCTTTGTCGATATGAAGGGTATAGGTTTCTCCTCCTCCGGATATTTTGTTTTTTAAGGCGGTGTAATCACCATAGGAACCAAACTGATACCACCATTTATTCCTGACGTTCTGATAGGTGACTTTAACCTTTCGACTTATCCGTCCACCTTTTGGGTCGAGGCAGCGGATATGAATGGGAGCTTTATCCTTCAGATAAGTAAGTCCTCCTATGGGTTGGGAGGGGAGTTTTATCCCTACATAGGAGGAATAGGGAGAATACTTGATGGTCTTCAAATCCGTGCTAAAAGCGCCCCCTTTTTCGAAGGCGCGGACTTCAAAGTTGAATAACATCATCCCCGGATACTTGTCCTCCTTTTGGATAGGGATGCGAAAGGGGAGGATGCCATTTTCGTTGGTTTTACCGGATTTTACTTGTCCCAAGTCTTCGGAATAGGGCTGAGTGATATCGTCGAAGAGGTAGTTTTTGTACCGGGAGCCAAATGGATTTTGTAATACTTTCTGGAGCATATGGACCTCCGTTTTTAGCCCTTTGGCGGGCAAACCATGCATCCATTTGACCGTTATGGGAGCTGCTTCGGAAGCCTCATTGGTAAGCAGGTCTTCTCCGTCAAATGCCATCGCTATTTTGAGTCGATTCGGGCGAACGGTTTCTATTCGGAGGTGCTTTGTAAAGGTCTCTCCTCCAAGCTGCATTTGGAGCGTCCAATATCCGGTCAAATCATTGGGGCGGGTAGCAAAACGGCAGTCATAGAGTCCATTCTGATGTTTTACCACCGTCCATTCTTTCATCTTCTTGTCCGTCGGGTCCAAAAGGGTCAAGCGGATAGGCAAATGCTTTGGTAAAGCTTTGGTGCGATTGTAAACCATGCACTGGAGATAGACCGAGTCGCCCGGCCTCCATACGTCTCTCTCCCCATAGAAGAACACCTTATCACTGCCTTTCCACTTGTGCCCTTCGACATTGAATAAACTCGTCTCTAAGGCCTTGGCATCGGCAAGGGTCAGATAGGTGTACTGGCCATTGGCCCGAGCTTTGGCGAGGTAAGGCGTCTTCCGGGTGTGAATGAGTGTCCTTCCCGTCTCATCCGTAGTAGCCGAACCGACAGGGGCTCCCTGGAAGTCGTACAATTGTACCTTGGCTCCTTGGATAGGTGCAGCGGTGGAAATCCTCGAGACATAGGCAAAATATCGACTTGCTCCGGGTTCGGATTTGACCACCAATCCGACATCCGTACAGACAAGCAGCCGCTGGTCGTGGATGATTCCGGCATAGTCTCCGGAACAAGGGTCCGGCAAATACCTCGGATTTTCTTCCCGGTCCCTAAATGAAGAATGGCCGACATTTGCATTATCATAATAATAGTCATAATCATACCCGGCGGAGAGATAGGGCTTGTCAAAATTGATTTGGTCTACTTCATCCTTTGCTGTGTATTTTTGACGCTCTTTGCAAGGGTATTGGTTGTGTTGTGGAGGGATAGAGAGAAACACCTTGTAGAGCGCACCGGTTTCTTTATTTACTTGACGATCGAGTACAATGGAGTGGATGGAAGTCTTATAGACCTCTTTGGTATCCACCTCAAAGGTGGTATCCAACTGGATTCTTCCCAGGTTTTCCAATCCCGTTTGAGCATTGAGCAGGCCGCCATTTTCTTGAAAGAAGCGATGGGTATTTTGGGGGTGTACCCGGAGAATGCGCAATCTAAATCCGGAGGCGGATACTATCGAAACCGGAAGTTCCCAATGTCCGGAGGGTGGGAGAATATTGCCTTTTTCAGCAATGGAGACATGCGGTTTGGGGGGCGCAAAGAAGAGGTTGCGCTTGTAAGTATCTTTTAATGGGAATCCGGCGATATTGAGGATTCCCGGGGATATGTTGACCGGATATTCACCGTATTTTGTATCTGAAAAATACACATCAATGGTGTTGTGCGAAACCCTCAAAGAGCCAATTCTGCGTCCCTCTACACGTACTAATCCATCCAGTATTTGCCCGGACTTAATCGGGTCTGTAAAGTACAGTACGAGGTGTCGATTGCTTTCGATTTTTGTGGCATAAAGGGAGAAGTCCGATTTGGACGGAACGATGACATGGAGCTCGGCTTCATCCTCAACATTGATGGGTTGCATGGAGAGGGTGATATCGACTTTCCCTTCGGTATTGGATCTCTTGATATTGGATATTTCAAATTGAACTTCACGGCGATTCTTCTCAAACGCTTCCCACCGGACTGGCAATATTTTGCCGTCTTGGCTCGCTTTTAGGGCATCTTTGAAGATGCTCTGATCGGGCTCACAAACATCATAGAGTATTTTCCCCTTTAGACGGATGATGTCCATGGATTCACAAACGGGGGGTTGCATAACGATGCGCCAGGACTGGCGCTTGGCTTCGAGTTTGAACCGGAAGGTCTCCAGTCCCTTGGGCATTTGGGTAAGTTGGTGGATATGAAAAGCGATTTCATACCGGACATTGTGTTTTATGGAAGGATGTACGATTTGTATGGTCTTTCTGTCCTTACTAATTTGGACCTGGCCACCTATATCCGGTGTTGATGTAATCAGATTGGGGGAGATGGTGATACTATCCGGTATTTTGAAGGCCAAATGGATGTATAAATCGTTGCATCTGGACACGGGACTCTGCGAATACCCTATGATATATTGACCAAACAAATCAATATTGCTTTTTTGATGCTCGGGAAGGTCATTCTTGTGGGTACATTCGAGTAGAAAAAAAGAGAAAAGGAGTAAGAGAACAAAATGAAGTTTCATAAAGCAGGTGGTTTACCATGAGTCCAATCTGAAAAGTGTAATATTGTCAAAATCGAGACGGAAGAAGTTTTTTGCCCGCAGTTAACTTATCATTAATAATGAGCTAAACTTCTAACATCGATGCGTTGGCAATAAATGGCCTTTCTGGGAGTAGACCCACCATTTCATACCAAATAAACAATATACCATACCGTATATTAACGACACACAATATAGAAAAAATTACTGTGTACCTCAAAGGATGTCACACGGAAAAATAAAATGGTTATGCTGCCGGTTTAGGTGAAAGCAAGTATTTGCCCACTTTGACCATTAGCAATAGCATAATAGGCAAGAAGTGGATGTTGTAGGTTTGCGGAATAAAGTTCCACCCCAAAATGGCAGCGAGTGTCGAAATGAGAATGAGAGAGAGCAATATCTTGGTTGGTCGAAAGGACTTCCTAAGCGGCATAAAAAGAAGGAATACATAGAGGGGGCTCAGCCAGAGCAAATTCCAATTGTCGCGTGCAGCATAGTCGTAATTGGACACCGTCCACAAGGCGATGATTAAGACGGCAAACATAGCCGCCAGGAAGAACCACAAACGGTCGTAAATAACGATGATTACCCTGTTGACTTTGCCAAAGTACCACAATAGCGTCAGGACGACTTCCAAAAACAATAGTAACCACACGTATAAACCGGGCTTCTGAAAAAACGTCAAAGGAGGCCTGGCAGAGCCTTGCATAAGAACTCTTTGTTTGTATCCGATGAGTTCTCCATTGGATTTAGCACCTGTTAAGTACTTGTAAAAAACCACAGGATTAAACATCTGCTCCCGTGGAGTAGCAATCCGGTCATTGTAAGGGCCAAGTATAATGTCTGAAAAGAATTTTATCCAGGGATTGTATACGAGTCCTTCTTCATATATCTGGCGAAATGTTTTATCCGCGCCTAAATCGGGATAAGTCATATTGGGATACACATCTTCCAAAACATCCCGCATCAATATTGTACAATTCCTATGCAAATAATCATAATGATAACGTGCATTGTCTTGCAAGAAGTAGCCTCCGGAAAGAGTGTTCATCAACTTTTCCTTTTGCTCATGGCTGAGTTTTAAAAACAACTCATCGACCGTCCTGTCTTTTCGAAAGACATATCTGGAAGTAGAAAAGGTGAAAATATCATAGTACAGATCACCAAAGAAAAATTCGGAAAGATACGTCAGCACATCCCAATTGACTCTTCCTGCAAAATCGATAAGATTATCCGTATTCTTGGTGTGGTTGACGACTCTAAACTGACTATGTCCAAAGGCCGTGGTGAGTCCCGGTATTCCTTCCAAAGCAAGAATCGAAACAGTGACACTATCTCCTTTGTCATATGGTATCGTATTGGTGTGCTGTGCATTGGAGGTAAAAGGAACCAATAGGCTTCCAAATACCAATATAAAAAGGAAGAAAAACCTATTTATATGAAGATTATGCATCCCAAAAAGATTTAACCAAAATATGTATAACACCAACAAAAAAGCCGGATTCTTCCGGCTTTAGTGGGCGATGAGAGACTCGAACTCCCGACCCCCTGGGTGTAAACCAGGTGCTCTGAACCAACTGAGCTAATCGCCCGACTTGTAATCCGAAAAGTTTTTTTATCGCCAAACCCTGCGTTGTCAAGAATTTTTAACTCATCATTAACGGTGAGTTAACACTGACCTAAAAATTCTTTCCGCCTTGGTTTTGACGAAAACAACTCTTTTCGGAATATATTCTTTTTTAGCAACATCTTCTTTAGATGCTACTTCTCGCTCCGACTCTCACACTGTAACCGTGATACGCCGAAACAACTGAAACGAGGACAAATTGCATCCCCTTCTCTAAATGGAGTGCAAATATACAACATTTTTAATTTCTTCCCATCCGGATATATTTTTTTTCAAATAAACTTATTAATGGTGGGGGCGTCAAACAAAACGTCACTCCTTGTGTTAACTAATAGTTGTTTATATTAAATATGTGTAATCCATGAAAATACATCTTTTGCTACCGATATTCTTACTGTTTATTACAGCTTTTTCATGCCAAAAAACAGAAACCAATCCGGATTCTTGTCCGGACCAACTCACTTATGAGGCAGATATTAAGGCCATAATCAATTCCAATTGTAATGTAACCGGGTGCCACGACGGCGTCAACACTAAGCGAAAGCCATTGACGGATTATACCGGTGTTCGCGCTGTAGTCAACGGGATAAAGGCCCGGGCCGTCGATCAAAAGTCGATGCCTCCGGGTGGACCTTTGTCTCAGACGGACATTGACCGGTTGCGCTGTTGGATTGAGCAAGGAGCGCCGGAAAGATAACGGTTGAGCCTACCCCGAAAAGGCCTTTTGATATCGATCAATTTTCATCGATACCCTTTGTTTTCTCTAAAAAAGCCTCTTCCGTCCAGATTTGGACCGTCCCGAGGGCTTCAGCCTTGCGGAGTTTAGATCCGGCTTTTTCACCAACGACGAGAATATCGAGTTTAGAACTTACGGCCGATATGGGTTTGGCTCCTGCTTCGACAGCCATGCGTTGGGCTTCTTTACGCGTCATATGCTGAAGTTTGCCGGTAAACAGGATGGTTTTTCCAAATAACGGAGCGTCTTCACTCACTTGAATAGGCCTGTCCGCCTCTGTTTGGTACATGTTTACCCCCAATGTTTCCATTTCTCTGAGAACACTGATGTTGTCATCGTCATCAAACCAAGCTTTAACATGTTGTCCAATAATCGGTCCTACATCCGGGATATTTTCGAAGTCTTCGACAGACCAATCCTGCAAATCAAAAACATACTCGATGCGCTCTGCGATAAGTTTGGAGGCCTTCTTGCCGAAGTGCATAATTCCCAAGCTATACAGAAGGCGATAGATTGGGTTACTCTTTGCCTTTTGGACGGAGAGGCGTATATTTTCGGCAGATTTGGCACCAAATCCTTCTAATGCGGCAATGGCACCATAATCAAGCCGGTAAAGGTCGGCATAGCTGGAAAGCCACCCCAATGCATAAAACTTTCGAATGGACGAAGGCCCCAACCCTTCTATACTCATTGCCTCCTTGCTCACATGATGGATAAGACGCTGTATGATTTGTTCCGGACAGTGTTTTTCATTGGGACATCGCCATGCGGCATCCTCTTTGATCAATGGGGTATGGCACGATGGACAATCTTCCGGAAAAAGAATTGGCGTTTCCCGGCCATCTCGAAGCTCCGGCAAAGACTTGACAATATAAGGGATCACATCTCCTGCGCGCTCTATTAATACCATATCCTTCAGCAGGAGGTCTTTGTCCCGGATAAAATCCTCATTGTGCAGGCTAACAGAGGATATAATCACCCCGGCCAACGGCACCGGAGAGACCTTGCCCACCGGAGTAATAACGCCGGTCCGGCCGACCTGAAACTCCACCCCTTCCAAGCGGGTGGTAGCCTGTTTGGCTTTAAATTTATACGCAATAGCCCATCTCGGATGGTGCATAGTACTCCCAGCGATGGATTGAAGTTGGATACTATTGACCTTAACGACCGCTCCGTCCAATTCGTAGCGATAATTCTCCCGCAATTCTTCTTCAATAAACTTACAATATTGGATGACTCCCCCGATATCTTCAAATGTTTTTACGATATCCATCGCTACCGAAAATCCATTTTCAGATGCGTATTTTAAGCACTCATAATGGGTTTTGAAGGAGGGCAATCGATCTTCTCCCCGGGTATCGACAGCGTAACCCAGCTGAAAAATCATCACATCGAGTCGGCGTTTGGCTACCTCCTCAGGGTCTTTCATACTCAGCGCTCCGGTCGCGGCATTGCGCGGATTGGCAAAGAGCGGAAGACCTTGTGCCGCCCTTTCTTTGTTGAGCTGGCGAAAGACTTCTTTCTTCATCAATGCTTCTCCCCTTAACTCTGCACGAAAGATGTTATGGGTATGAAATGGTACCTGTTTGGGTATCGAGGGAATTACGCGGATGTTGGCTGTAATATCTTCTCCGACCAAACCATTGCCCCGGGTGGCCCCCCGTACAAATGTATCCTTTTCATAGACCACAGAGATACTCCCTCCATCGAATTTGGGTTCGACACAATACTCGATCTTTTCTGTATCAGAAAGCCTACAAAACTTTCTCACCTGTGCATCGAAAGCACGCAAATCCTCCGCATTGTACGAATTGGAGAGAGAGAGCATCGGTACGAGATGTTTGACCTCCTTTTTGGTATTGGACAAGTCACTTCCCACCCTTTGCGAAGGAGAGTCGATCCGGATCCACTGCGGGTGCAAAGTCTCGACATCCAAAAGAAGATGATACAAGCGATCGTACTCAAAATCACTGAGCAGAGGATCGTTTTCACGGTAGTATTTGTATTCGTGAAATTTTAAAGCATCCACCAATTTTAGATAGCAATCCTTATCACAGTCTTCCGCCCGGCGGTCAAGTTGTGATTTAGAAAAATCAAAATAGTCTTTTTCTTCCGTCTTATTGTACATGTATTTGATTTGGAGGCGAAGATATGTGTTTTGATAAACACCCTTGTTAATTTTCCTTTTTTGATTGCTCAATTTTTTCTCATCTTTGTCGTTAGAGAAACGTGTGAATAACCGCAATGGCCGCCAGAATAGCGATTATAGTGTCAGGTCCAAATAGTCCGAATAAAACCAATAGAAGATAAATACTCAAATAGATATAAAGACCTTTAATGCGCTTTTCGAATCCCAGTTCGAGAACATGTGTCGCGTAGTATATCCGGTTTTACTCGACAGGACAGCTACAAAAGACGTCGTTCAGGATGTGTATTTGAGCATTTGGAAAAACAGAAAGACGCTGAAGATTCACAGCACCATCGAAGGTTATTTGTACCGGGCGTGTGTTTTGCGGGCTTTGGATGAAGTACGTCGGATAAAATCCAAAAACACCAAGCTGGCACATCTCAAAGAACAGACCCAAACGACACATAATCCCACAGAGGAGGAGATGAACCTCCATATCCTTCAAGAGGACATCTCAAAGGCGGTCAATGAACTGCGCGAGCCCACTAAGACGATTTTTATACTCAAGAGATATAGTGAATTAAAAAACAGAGAAATTGCAAATCAATTGGAAGTCTCCATTAAAACGGTAGAAAAGCATATGACCATCGCATTAAAACATATGCGCATGGCATTAAAACAATACATAAAATAAACGCGCTTTGGCGTAGGGTATCCAACGATTACTACGACATAAAGAAAAAACAATTGAAATATATCCAATACATAATAGACGATTTGAAGGGGGAGCTCTCTCCTGAAAAGAAGCGTATATTAGAAACTTGGAGAAGCGAATCCGGGGACAACGAAGCATTGTACCACGAACTTAAGGCCACTTGGGAGTTGACGGGAAAGATGCCGGTAGATTTTTCTAAAGAAAAGTGGGAAGCAAAGAAGTTTTTGGAGCAAAATATCAGACGGCGTCCACGGACCCATTTCCGCTGGCTACAGGCCGCTGCCGCCGCAGCGGTTATTCTTGTATTGCTTGCCATCGGAATGCGATGGTATGGTCCAAAATCTGACCTTTCTACCGGAGGAAAACAGCCCTTAGCCTATTTTTCTGAAGACAAAATAAAGGATATCCAATTACCCGATGGCTCTAAGGTTCGATTAGAACCCAACACCACCCTTCGATTAAAACCCGGATTTAACAAGACCAACAGGGATATCCGTTTAGCCGGGGGTGCCTTTTTTGATGTCCAAAAGAATGCCCAACTCGCATTTGTCGTCGGGGTCGATGGCTTTGAAGTCAAGGTGCTGGGTACAGCTTTTTACGTCTCTGATAAGGACCTGTATAAACGAGCTAAAGTCTCTGTAGTGCGAGGCGTGGTAGAGGTACGTACGGAGAAGGAGAAGAAAAAGCTACAAGCAGGAGAGGCCGTCATTGTCTCTACGAAAGAGCAGAAATTGACCAAAGCGTGGTTTAAATCTGATTTTACCCAACTCCCTTCAACCCCCATCATTTTTGAGAGAACTTCCATTCTAAAAGTCGCAGCTAAGATTGGGCAAATTTATGAGGTGGACATTCAGGTCAAAGGGGCCCCGAGCAGATGTAAGTTTACCGGCAGATTTGACGGGGAATCCATAGAGCAGGTAATAAAGATACTTGAGAAAGCGGTAGGGCTTTCTTCTATAAAGTCCAAGGATGGATCCTATGTTTGGATCGTCAGAAAATGTTAAGAAAACGTTTGAGCTTGAGATATTGATTGGAGCAATTCTTTTTTGTTATTTGGGTATCTTACCTGAAAAGTTGCCTTATCTTTGAGGACATACAAGCGCTACAAGTGAGGGTAAAATTCTTATTTTTATGTTCCGTTTTAATATGCGAATGGCACATGGCCTTCGGGCAGATACCTCTTTCGCGGGAAGTAGACCTGCGCCTGACCGGGATGGTCTCCTTTAATGAAATGGTCGATATATTGCATGAACGCACCGGCTATAAGTTCGCTTACGGAAGAGCCGGGGAACAAGGCTGTCAAATCATGCTGCCCAACACCATCGCGCCATTGGAAGAGCTTTTGGATAGATTGTTTATGCCATGCCACATCCAATGGACCCGGATCGGAAAGCATATCGTATTGACACCGGCCCTCCGGAAAGAAGACAGATGGACGTTGAGTGGATATGTAAGAGACGCAGATAAGAACACTCCTCTCGAATTTGCTTCGGTCTATATACCGGGCTCTCCTTTTGGAACCCAAGCAGACAGTTCGGGTTATTTTAGTATTTCAGGCATAGATAGAAGGCAATTTACCGTACATGTTCAGCTGATAGGATATTACCCGGTGACCCAAAGAATCCACTTGCCCAGGAAACGGGGTGACCGGTTAGTGTTTCGGCTGAAGTCCCATATTATACCTCTGAATGCAGCCATTTCACAATACGACCGTTTGGCGGACCAGATGACGATCAGTCATATTACTTTAAATCAAAATGACCTGCAGGGTCATCTCAATATATCAGACGACCCGCTGAAAGATGTCTCCCAGTTGCCTGCCGTGGCAGGAACAGGGGATCTTTTATCCACCGATCAACTTTACATCCGTGGCGGAGAGCCCGAAGAGAATCTACTGTTACTCGACAATGTCCGTTTTTTATGGCCCTATTATATCGGAGGGGCCTCCGTCTTCAATCCGGATGTGATAGAGAAAGTCGAGGTGATGGCCGGTCAGTTTAAGACCAAATATGGACAGGCCATGAGTGGAATAATCAATTTGACCACGAGAAATGGAAGCACGGATCACTTCAAAGCCTCTTTAGGCCTTAGTGCTTTTCACTCGTCTTTTACTCTGGAAGGGCCATTCAAAAAGAAACGCTCGAGTTACCTTATCGCCTACCGGAAGACCAACAGATTTCCTTTCACTGAGATAAAGACCACCCCCCCCCAAACCAACGATTTTACCTTCAAGTTTTTCTTCCGAATCGGCAAAAATCACCGCATTAGTTACTCCAACATCAGTGTGGTAGACCGCTTTGACTTAACCCATATTCGATTGGGGACAGATTCGTTTCCTATTCCTATTGTCAGTAACAATAAAATCAATGGCCAATCCCTCCAATGGCAGTCGACTTATCTTGGAAGCATATACAACAAGCTATCCGTCCACACATCCGGCCAAAAGATTAATTACAATTATGTAGATTCTGTCTATCCTACCTTGATAAAGCTCGATAACGGACACCTTTCCTTGAGAAACGACATGAGCATTTATATCGATGATCACAATAAATATGAAACGGGTTTTGAGATAAATATCGACGATCTCCGGGGTGAAACAAAGGGAATGTACCAAGCTACTGACATCGATATTCGAGACAGCAGCAAGCTATATATGGAACGAAAAATAAATGCGGGCAAACTATATTTAGCAGGGTATAGCCATTTCGAACATCAGTTTAATAAGCATTTTAGCAGTTCTTTAGGGCTTCGTACAGATATTTCAAACAATAAGTATATCATCACTTTTTCTCCCAGATGGGCGGCATCTTACGTCTACAATCCCAAAGTTCGCTTTACCGGATTTGCGGGATTATTCCGACAAGATCCGGATTTGAGTTACGGGGATTCTTTGCGGGGATTCTTACCGGGACAAGTCTGGCAATTCAATCTCGGAGTCCAATATCACAAGGACAGAAACACCAATTTTTGGACGGAGGTATACTACAAACACTATCAGCACTTGGTCGTCCTCAATGAGCATTTTTCTTTTGACAACAGCGGCAAAGGAGAAGCCGTTGGATTAGAGGTGTTCGGCCAATATGCTCGTGGGGCAAGTGTCTTCCGCTTGTCTTACAGCCTGTCTAAAGCGTGGCGCAAACGATTTTTGCAACGTGCCTTATATCGATTTCACTTCGATCAGCGGCACCGGCTCAATATCTATCTGAATTACTCACGACCCGGAAACCGATATTCCATTTTACCCAAAACCTATGTACTCAATTATAGATTAAGTTCGGGTACTCCTTATACCTCTGTTTCGGGGTATGAAATGGTGGGCCAAAAGCTATTGCCGGAATTTAGCGGTATCAACGCCCATATCAACCCCTTTTATCAGCTAATGAATGCAAAATTGGTGTGGAACTTTCTTCCCTTTAAAAAGCTTAAAGTCGATTTTTTTATCGAATTTTGGAATCTTTTTAATACCAAAAATATCTCTGAAAGGACCTATAAGCCCGACCCTTCAGACCCCACTCGTGCTTTGGAAACCCTCCGGTATCATGACGGTATTTTGCCCAATGTGGGCCTTAAAGTGTGGTGGAATTGAGATACTCTTTCCTAAATAGTAAAAGATAATCCAACAAATTAAGTCCGAATTGTCGTAGGGTATTTTGTGGCTGACACGACATGATTACGAAGTGCTTGTAAAAAGATAAAAACAGAATAAAAATGGCAGATTTAATCAAACTTATCCGAAAAGCCAAAGAGCGAGCTCCAAGAGTTATCGAGCATACTCCTCCTGACCTTCGAAAAGCAAAAGTGGATTTTCGACAAGAACCTGTAACCCGGGAGATTACTTCAACACTAAAACCATATACGGGCCCATGGACCTCAATGGAGGTGGCACACCTGTTGCGCAGAACGATGTTTGGGGTAAAAAAGGCGGATTTGGACTATTTTAAAACCAAAACCCTGGATCAAACCCTCAGTGAACTGTTGAGCACCTCACCCGATCCTGCACCGCCGATTAACGATTACAATACGCCTGAATTGAAGGACCCACAAATCCCTTATGGCGAGACCTGGATCAATCACAAATGGGATTATAAAGATTTTAATGACCCTGATTTTATTAAAATATTGTCTCTGCGGCTCTTGTCTTTTAAGACCTGGTGGATTAAACAACAGATGAATCAGGGCAGGACCATACATGAAAAGATGATTTTGTTTTGGCACAATCATTTGGTAGTCGAAACACAAAGCGTTTTTGTACCAATCCTGGCCTATAATTACCAGAATATTTTACGGCGACGGGCATTGGGTAATTTCAAGGATATGGTTCGTGATATCACGGTTGACCCAGCCATGTTAATCTACCTCAACGGCTCCGAGAACAAGCGACAAGCTCCGGATGAAAATTATGGGAGAGAGCTCCAGGAACTCTTTGTCATCGGCAAGGGTCCGGATAGCCACTATACAGAGGAGGATGTTAAGCAAGCGGCTCGTGTTTTAACGGGCTGGACACTCAATATTGTCAATCAAAAATTGGTGTCCTCTTTTATTGCCTTCAATCACGATTCGGGAGACAAGCAATTTTCCTCGTTTTACAACAATACTAAGATAAGAGGGCGATTTTCGGGCAATGGTGAGCTGGATGATTTAATGAGTATGATTTTTGGTACACAGGAAGCCGCAAGATATATTTGTAGAAAGATTTACCGGTTTTTTGTCTATCCCGAAATCGACGATTTTACGGAGGAAAACATTATCCGGCCCCTCGCCGAGGTATTTAGAGATAACCAATACGAAATCTTACCTGTCCTTAAGATGCTTTTTGCTTCGGAACACTTCTTCGATGTCATGAATCGAAGCGCAATGATAGATACACCATTGGATATGATTATTGGATTTTGGCGGACGATGGACATGTCTTTTCCTCAGGACCTTAGCTTAGAAGACTTAAGACAGTACCACATAGCGATGTTTTATATGCCCTTACTAGTGGGAATGGAATTGGGTGATCCCCCGAGTGTGTCGGGATGGCCGGCCTACTATCAGTATCCGATTTATGATAAATCCTGGATTACCAATTCCACCATTACCACACGTGCATTTTTGACAGATATCTTAATGTCCTATGGTTTGTTTAGACCGGATGAGAAGGATCCCTTACCGATTGATTTTTTGCATTTTGTATCGACATTGGACCAACCGGAAGACCCCAACAAACTCATCGATGAAGTTTCGTTGCTCTTTTTGGGATATCCGATGTCAGACCGGGAAAAGGAGGATTATAAAGACATCTTGCTTTCCGGCCAGCAGTCCGACTATTATTGGACCAATGCCTGGAATAATTATATCGCTGATCCTAATGATCAGGTAGCGAGACAAGTTGTCTTTACCCGTTTGCAATCCTTTTTTCAGCTACTGTTCCATTTGGCAGAGTTCCATATGATGTAGTATTAAAATTCAAATAGCCTACAATTTCATACCTTAAAACAATTATTATGAAGAGAAGAGATTTTGTAAAACATGCGGGACACGGACTTTTACTTCCGGGCATACTGGGAAGTATGGGTATTAATCCATTTGGCAAATCTGTCCTGCAAACCCTACTGAGCAACACCGTTGATACGGACCACGTGCTGGTCCTCATTTATCTCAACGGGGGAAATGATGGTTTGAATACGGTTGTTCCATTGGATAAAATGGCCCAGCTTAATAGTGTACGCCCTCATGTAGTCCTGCCGGAATCGTCTCTTCTAAAGCTGGAAGGAACGGCGCTCGGGCTCCATCCTTCTTTGGATGTGATGAGCAACCTGTACGCCGAAAAACGGTTGAAGGTAATTCAAAATGTGGGATACCCCAACCCCAATTACTCTCATTTCAGATCTACGGATATTTGGATGAGTGCATCTGATTCGGATAAGGTGGTGGATACCGGCTGGATGGGAAGATACCTGAACTACGAGTACCCCAATTACCCCGATGATTATCCCAATGAAACCATGCCGGACCCTTTGGCCATCGAAATGGGATACTTGAGCTCATTGATGTACCAGGGCCCATCATATAACATGGGACTCGCTATTAATGACCCCGATCGATTTTATCAACTGATCGAAAATAAAGAAGAAGAAGCTCCTGATACCAAAGCGGGAAGAAAACTGACCTACGTGCGTCATATTATCAGGCAGTCACAAGCCTATGGCCAACGATTGGAAGAGCTATCAAATAAGGGCGTCAATAAGGCAGATTATCCGGAGGGTAATAATCTCGCCAGCCAACTCAAGATTGTCGCACGATTGATTGCCGGTGGGTCAAAGACACGTGTATATATGGTCTTTCAGGGAGGATATGACACGCACGACAAACAAGTCGTTCAGGGAAATCACGCTATTGGACAACATGCAACCCTCTTATCTGACTTGGATGGAGCCATAGGGGCATTCCTGAAAGATTTGGAGTTGAATGGTATGGATGACCGGGTGATGGGAATGACCTTTTCCGAATTTGGTCGCCGGATAGTCTCCAATGCCAGTTTGGGTACAGATCACGGAGCTGCTGCGCCCATGTTTGTCTTTGGAAACGCAGTGGAAGGCGGGGTCATCGGATCCAATCCGGACATACGCTTTGGCATGACGGCAGAGGATAATCTCCCCATGGAAATTGATTTTCGACAGGTGTACGCCTCCGTCCTGCAACAATGGCTATGCGTAGAGCCGGATGATGCGGCTTCTATCCTTCTAAGAGACTTTGATACCCTGCCGATTGCTCCTATGTCTGATTGTATTTCTTCCGCAGTACATGAAGCCAATGTCAATGCCGGAAAGACCTTTATAGATATCTTTCCCAACCCCATGAATGGCGAAGCGACGGTGGATTTCGTTTCAACAGGTGCTGCGTTATCGATTGATTTGCTGGATGTTCAGGGACGTGTCGTCCAAAAGATCGCCAATGGACGCTATCCAAAAGGACAGCAGCAATTGCATATTAGCACCCGGCAACTTCCGGCCGGCACATATTTCTGTAGACTGCGTAGCCGAAATATCAATCAGGCTAAACAGGTGATGAAATTCTAAACCACCCCATTTAAAAATATATTTTGTCAACCAAATTTATGTTGCTATCTTTTACGGTTCCCACAGAATAAAAAAGCCGGCCACATGTGACCGGCTTTTTTATTCTGAACCAATTGGTGCGCCATTACTTCTGCACAATAACCGGTACTGTTCGTGAACCGATTTTGGTTTTTACATTCATCAAATACTGTCCGGCAGGCATCTCAGAAGCGCGATAAGTCTCAACACCGGATTGTACATTGTTCAACGGGCGCCGGTTAATCACCTTTCCATCATTGGTAGTCAACACCAATTCTCCGGATGTCGCTTGTTTGAAGTTGTACTCCACAACAAATTTATCCGTTGCAGGATTTGGGGACACATTGACCGCACTTTCGGGCAGTTCCGGTTGCTTGGTAGCAATCGGATCATGTTCCAACTCTATCGTACAGAAAGGAGGAGTGTTTACATTGCCAAAGGCTCCTCGCCAAGTATCTGTGTAAGTAATATAGGAAAGCTGCGCCTTTGGGAAAATATTCTCAAAATTGTGCATCTCCAGATTATTTAGGCTAAAAAGCACCCAAATATTGTCAGATGTTGTTTGGACCACATTCATGGCTAGAACATATAGTTTATTGGACTCTAATCGAAGGGGTTGATCCGGATCAACATCATTTTCCATTGGAATGGTAAATAGGCTCCAATTTTCAACTCCATCGGTCAAGGGCTTGACGCCATATCCTACTACACTATAAAAATCATTTTCGATATCAATGGATGAGAAGTCTCCCCCAAAAAAGTTCTCTATATTAAAATACGGATCGTTTTCATTGAACTCCAGCAGATACGCTTCGACAACATTGTCGGGCTCTGCCAGGGCATTGCCGGCACCGACGATACCTACTTCTACGGATTTTACGAGGTAATCTTGTCCTGCGTCACCGGTTTGGAAGGGAAGACCAAAAGCATAGGACTCAGCCGCATTGGGTCTGTAACCCGTATTTGCTCTGAGTTCTTTATTGAGTTTTTGGTACTCTGCACCATCATTGATGACCATAAACTGACCATAAAAGTTGTCCGTGGTATTTGCATCAGCATTATTAAGGCGGTAAATGATGGCATAGTTTTTATCAACAGCGAGATCTTTGGTGATAAAATAATCATCAAAGTCGATTCTCAAGGTATCACCACTTGCTATTGCTACTGTTTTTTCTGTAGAAAATACTGGGGTCCTATTATCAAAATCCAAAAGAATAGCGGTCACATTGACCGAGTCATTATTTGCCGTACCCACATTGGCTACATAACAGCTAAAAAATGCGGTATCATTACTCAAACTCATTCCTGGCCTTGCATATTGAGTAGAAGGGTAAAAACAGTCCCCTAAGACAATATTATCTTCCACTTGCTCCATGACATACACATCATCAATAACCCAATAATAATAGTTTCCACAGATTTTAAACCGGATCTGAACATTGTCTTTATCCGCCGCATATTTTGAGATATCAATCATTTCGACTGTAGCTGCATCATTTGCAGAAAAGGTATGCGTAATACGGTTTACTGCAAATCCATCGTCATTGAGGTCAATCGTATTCCAAGTAACCCCACCATCATTAGTCACTTCCAAGTAAAAATCACTATAGAAGTTTAATCGGTGGTGGTTGAAGCGGACCACTACCGAATGATGGTCTTTACAACTAAATACAGGTGAGGTGAGATATCCCAGTTGGTGCGTTGGTGCCGGACCTTTACCGGTGTTATTTCCATTTCCGCCATTGTCTTTGTAGTCGCTATCAAATACGGCAGCACCGTTTGCAATGGAAGGAGACATGATATTGGGCTTACCTCTACTGCTGGAGAAAGCGCCTTTGGTCGCTCCATTGGCATCCCATTCCCATTTGGCATTGTCATTGGCGACAGGGTTAGCACAGTTAGCATCAGCTGTAAATCCTTCGGTTGTCCAATCATTAAGTCCTCCATCAAACTCACTGTTTTTGTCACCCGGACCTCCCCAGATATAGACCTGAGCATCCATGTTGGTGTATATTGCCATAAGTAAAAGGGCAATAATCATTGTAGAAATTCTTTTCATTTTATACGTTTTAGTGATTAAAAATTATGTCATTTATACTTAAAAAGTCGTGTAAAAATAACCCTTTTTGGGAAATTGGATTCACAAAAGGAATATTCTTATTGGATTCATTTCATTTTGTCTGATTAGGGACAAAACCGAGCTGTCAATTCTTCTTTCCAATTACTCTTGGGAATCGGGCTCACTCCGGCAATTCCACATACTATTCCTCCGGCAATATTGGCTAATTTGGCCACAACCTGTGGTTCGAGCCCGTGAAAGAAGGCCAAACTCACTACACTCAAAACAGCATCTCCTGCACCACATACATCAACGACCTCTCGTGGTTCTACCGGTTCGAGGTGCACCTTGTCACCAGAAGAGACAAATACGCCCTTTTCAGAGAGAGTAATCAAACAATGCTTGCAATTCAACTTTTCAAATAATGCTTGTGAGCAATTCTGTAAATCCTGTAAATCCGTATTACATTTGCGATGTAAGGCTTCGCTAACTTCTTTGAGGTTGGGCTTAAATAAATCAATGCCGGCAAAATCAAAGAAATGTCTGTTTTTTGGATCTACTACCGTCAAAATACTTTCTGCACGGGCCTTGTCGATCACCTTCTGTATCAAAGAGGGAGCAAGGACTCCTTTGTCGTAATCCTGAAAGACAATGATGTCGGGTTTACGACCGGATATTTCATTGTAGAACTTCTCTAACAATACTCTTTCTGTAGATTCACAGATATCTTCATCGTCCTCCTCGTCCACTCGCATCAATTGCTGGCTTCCGGCCATCACCCGTGTTTTAACGGTTGTTCGACGATTTGGTACAGATACGATACCCTCTGTATCAAATCCTTCTTCTTGAAGGATTCTGAGTAGCGCATCTCCATGCGCATCTTGGCCGACAATAGAAATGGGAATAACATTTGCGCCCAAAGCTTTGAGATTGAGTGCGACATTGGCCATCCCGCCGGGACGCAGAACATTTCTCCGGTATTTGAGTACCGGAACCGGTGCTTCAGGAGATATCCTTTGTACCTCACCGATCAAGTACCGATCGAGCATAATATCTCCTATCAAAAGTACTCGAGTGGTGGGAAATCCGTCTTTTATCAGTTCGTCAATGGTCATACTCTACAATAACAATTTTCCCGCCACAATACACCTTTCCTCTCAATATATGGCCTTATTGTTGTGTTTTGTTGCAAGATAAGACTAAAAATCATTTGCCAACTTCAAAATATTTTTTCTTTTTGATGTATGCCATTACCTTGTCTGTGGCTCCCACTTGCTGCTGTATGTAGTCCAAAACATGCTGAGAAGTCTCCATTCTAAACGCGTCATCAAACAAGGCTTCCATAATGGTATGAAAGGAGGAGATACTGTCTATGGAAAAGGCTCCCCGGGCCTCAATTAAGTCCACTGCCTCCCGAAATTTCTTGTATTTCATGCCAAAAACAATGGGAAGTCCGAAGGCCGCCGGTTCCAATATATTGTGCAATCCCGTCATAAATCCCCCTCCGACGTATGCGACTGCCCCCAAACGATACAGTCGTGAAAGCCAACCGATATTGTCGACAATCAAAATGCGGCGGGCACAATAGTCCCCTTCACTCCAAAGGGCGCTCTTTGGAAAGGCGCGTTTCAGCTGCCTGATTCTAACGGGGCTTGTGTCATGAGGCGCCAGGATTACTTTCCAATTCGTGGGCATTTCATACCGGATTAGATTGTGAATAACTCGCTCGTCCTCCGGCCATGTAGAACCACAAATGAACACCTTGTACCCCTCGGCAAAAGCCAATATCTCGTCCGGTAGCGCTAGCTCGTCTCTAAATATCGTAAGTACCCTGTCCACTCTGGTATCTCCGATGACCTCCGCATTGGTAAGACCATAGGATTGTAGCGACTTTTGGCTCAATTGGTCCTGTACAAATATTCGGTCAAACCTGCGCAATACCGGCATAAAGGCTTTTCCCCAGATATTCACCGGGTAGTGCCCTTTGCGAAAAAGTGAAGAAACAAGCAGGACCGGAACCCCTTTATCATGAAGAATAGACAAGGCATTCCACCAAAATTCATATTTTATCCAGAGGACTAATGTAGGTCGAATTTGCCGGATAAAGGTAGATACTTTTGAAGGGACATCCATCGGAAGATAAACCACCAAATCCGCCATTTCATACTCCTTCATTTTCTCATAACCGGAAGGCGAAAAAAAGCTCAATACCGTTGAGATGTGTGGATACTGCTGCTTTATTTTTTCGAAGACCGGACGTCCTTGTTCAAACTCTCCAAGAGAGGCACAATGCATCAAAACTACCGGTTTTTCCCCGGGAGAGAAGCGTTTTAGGGCGCTGTCCTGGATGTTCAACTGGACTCTTCTTTGTTTTATCTTCTTTGAGAAAAGAGAGATAACCGGCTCCACAAGCTGATACAAAAAAATACCCAGTTTGTACAGCCCCCACATGAATTAGTAAAAGATTAGTTCGTCGCTGCTGCCATAGTAATAGGCAAAGAAATATCCAAACCGGAGACCAACCAGCAAATCCAGTCGAAGATGATCGTCTCTCATCAAGGTGTCGTAGTTAAACGAGCGCCGGTTGCGGGTCAATCCCTCTGTTATCTCCAATGCAAGAAAATAATTAAATCTGTTTTTTGGTGAAATATGCTCGAAGGCCAGTTCCTGATGGGATGCCCATCCATACGTCAAGCGATCGAGTCCTTTGCCATAGTCCCCAAAGAGCTGTGCAAGAGAGCGGGAGTCATCCACATAATGAATCTTATGCTGCAAAAAACCCACCCCGATATTTGCCCGTAAGTAGTAAATGCGTCGTTGGTTTAATGCGAATAGCCGCCCCCCATTTATGCCCACATAAAACCCGCGTTCGCGCAGGAGAAGGGGAACTTCAAATCCACCATCCGCCGACCAGCCAAAGATGTAACCGTCCTCGTTGTACAGCCACGCGGCGGGGTTCTCTTTGACACGTCTCCCAAAAATATAGTACCCTTCCACCCCGGCAAAATACCGGTTATCTGCCCATCGATGGCGGAGGCCTCCGCTTACATTGAGATTGTATCCAAAACGATTTGCCAACTCGCCCAATGGGTTTTGGATACCATATGCCACCTGAAAGTCCCAGGACTTGTACTTTATCGGCGCCTTTTGTTCCTCTTGTGCTTTGGCTGCCTGGCCAAACACGATAAAGAGACATAGTAAGAGGAGCTTGTTCATAATTTGTATTTTATAAATCGATGCCGGGAGCTAATTCGAGTACAAAGGAACGCAGAAAATCGAAATCTTCCAAGCCTTCGGAATCCACGACGATGGCATTATAGGTGACGATGTCCAAATCGATGGTTCGTGGAGCATTTTTATTGGCGGTGCGCACCCTTCCCAGCCGCTCTTCTATCAAACGCAATTGCACGGCTAATCGTTCGAGCGGCATGTGGGTTTCCAATAATACCGCTCCATTGAGAAAATCGTTCTGGTCTTCATACTTCAGCGGTTTGGTAAAGATAAAATCAGTGGTCTTAAGGATTGTCCCCAAAGATTCCAACTCTTCGAGTGCCGCTTCTACATGAGTTTTAGGGTCAATATTCGAGCCGATACCTATAATTACTTCAGCGGGGCGGTCCGCATCATCGATACGTATCATGACATTGTCAGCAAAACGCAAGGCGTAGGGCTTTTCTACCGTCACCTTGACATCAACCAAATAGGGGTTTTGCTTGATATGCTCATAGATGCCCTCTGCCAGTGTCTCAATCAGGTGAAAGCTACGCCCATCGACCAGTGAAATAATCTCCTTGGTCATCCGCTTATAATTAACCGCCTCCTTGACGTCGTCGGTTTCTATGGCGCGCGCCGCATTATATTTGAAGCCAAAGGTAATAACTACATCCTGCAGTTTGATTTTTTCCCATTCGTTAAAGCCGATATAACACCGGAGTCTCAAGTCTTTTACTTCTACAGCAGAATATTTTATACTTGTTCTTTTATTCATAGTTTATGGTTGATACGCTCTTATTCTATAGGAGGTGTTCTCCTCCATCTACAAAAATAATTTGACCGGTTATAAAGTTATTCTCCAGGAGAAACAACAGTGTTTTCGTGATGTTTTGTACATCCCCTGCTCTTTGTAAGGGTATTTTTTGTGCTTTCTGTTGCAGGTATGAAATGGTATGCCCCGGTGGTGGCAATATTAATCCGGGAGCGATGCCGTTGACTCTGATCTTCGGACCCAAAATCCGGGCGGAGACCCGTGTAAACTCCGTCAATAGCTTCTTCGAAAGAGCATAATCTATAAATTGAGTATCGTACCGGTTGATCCGGGTATCAAGAATATTAATGATATTGCTATCATCGGCGGCCTGTTCCGCAAAGAGTTTAGTGAGGAGATAGGCACTTCTGAAGTTGACCTGCATATTGAGCTCCAAATCCTGCATGCCGGAATCCTCCAACCCGGAATCATAAAATACGGAAGCGTTGTTGACTAAAACTTGCGGAGTCCATTCTTCCGGAAGCCTTTGCCACATCTCCCGGATTTGACCGGGGCGACTAAAGTCTGCCCGGATGGTTTTAACATGGGATCCGTGAGAATTAAGTTCCTCCGCCAGGGTTTCTACAGCGGAAGCAGAGCTATGGTAGTGCAATAGAAGGTCATATCCCGCCTCTGCAAGGGAGCGCGAAATCGCACGCCCAATCCGTACCGCAGCTCCCGTCACCAATGCTATTTTGTTGCTTTCCACTGATTTTACATTATTGTGCGGTAAAAGTAGCGATAATTTCCAAGAACCGGGGAGCAAATGATTAGACCCCGACGGGTATGGGTGTATTACAAAATGCACTATCACGCCTTGTACGTCTTGGTGCCACAGGTTTTAAGTAGTATAGCCTGTACCGCCATAGCGGTACAGGAAGAGAGTGTACACCCTCTTAATCCCGAATCCCGTCTAAACAACCTCATCCCCTAACCCCTTCTCCTTTGAAATATATCAAGTAATATAGTAAATACATAGCCAAAGGAGAAGGGGAATACACTCTATATCTAGCTGAGTATTACCCTAATGAAATTCCCTACCGTTAGAGGAACATAAGCCCCCCTCTCCTTCATCATAAATATTTATATGATGTACAGATTGAATATGAAGGAGAGGGGGATGGGGGTGAGGTTGTAAAAAAGTGCAGTTTGTAATACACACGCGGGTATCACCTTCCCGTCTGTTATCAAAATTCGCCCTATCTTTATTGCCCTAAAAGCATCAGATACTATGTCAACAAATCTATCCAAACTCGCTCGAAGACACGGATTAAATCACCTGCTCTTCAAAAGGCTCGGTGAAATCAAAAAAACGAAAGGAGGCATAAGTCCGTCTGACATCCGGAAGTTGGCGGATGAATTTCTCGTGGGTACTGCTACCGTTTTTGGCACGGCGGCAGCCTACGACTTCCTCCGGCCGGAGGAGGAGACCCCTGCTGCTTACGTCTGTACCGGATCGGCCTGTTTGACCGCCGGGACACAACCCGGTGTCAAAGCACAACTGGCAAAATCGTTGGGCGGGCCTATAGGGGATATGGTGTGTTTGGGGCGCTGTCACGAAAACCGGGCTTTTCATTTCAATGGACATAATTATTCCGGAGCTGATATAGAGCATTTGGCGGATATTCTCAACGGCTCATATTCTGAGCGCAATGACGATTACCCCGTATATTCTGAAGGCCCCAAGGTGCTCACCGATGTTCCATTGGATATTGACACTTGTTATAAAGAACTCAAGGAGGCGTTGCAACACACTCCTGAAGCGCTTTTGGAAGAGCTCACCCGCTCCAATGTCCGGGGTCGGGGCGGAGCTGGATTCCCCATGCATATCAAACTCCAATCCGTCAAGGACATAGATGCTTCTGAGAAGTATATCGTTTGCAATGCCGATGAAGGGGACCCGGGCGCATTCTCCGACCGCTATCTTCTCGAAAAACAACCCTATTCCGTTCTATTGGGGATGGCCATCACCGGTTATATTACGGGAGCGAAAGAGGGCGCAGTATATGTCCGGGCAGAGTATCCACATGCGCTTCGTGTGATAGGTGCCGCCATTGAGGCTTTTAATAATCTTCCGTCCATTCCAACAGCTGTTGGCGAAGCCTTTTCATACCGGCTCTATCTCGTCCCGGCTCAGGGTGCATACATCTGCGGAGAGGAAACAGCCTTGCTCAATTCGATCGAAGGACAGCGCCCGGAAGTACGCACCCGTCCTCCGTTTCCGACAGTTTCCGGGTTGTTTGGACAACCGACCATCGTTAATAATGTCGAGACCCTGGCTTGCGTGCCTTACATCATACGCGAAGGAGGAGACCGATTTGCATCAATAGGAACGGACAAGTCAAAGGGGACCAAGTTGGTCTCACTGGACGGTTTTTTCAACGCACCGGGCTTGTATGAGGTACCTATGGGCTTCTCCTTCGGTGAGCTGGTGTATGAAATGGCGGGCGGTTTTCGTACCCATGTCAAAGCAGTGCAAGTAGGTGGCCCATTGTGCGGGATTATCCCCGAGCACAAAATCAAAGATTTAACCGTGGATTTCGAATCTTTCAAAGAAAATGGATTTCTCCTCGGACATGCCGGAGTCATGTGTATTCCCGGGGATTACCCAATGATATCTTTCATGCAGCATCTATTTGCATTTACCGCTCACGAGAGCTGTGGAAAATGCTTTCCCTGTAGAATTGGGGCACAAAGAGGAGCAGAGCTGCTTCTGAAAGCGATAGATGAACCCGGTTATAAGATAGACCGGGAATTGCTCGATGACCTCATCGAAACATTAGAATTGGGCTCACTCTGTGGACTCGGAGGTGGGGTGCCATTGCCATTAAAAAATATCCTCACCTATTTTGGAGATGAAATTGCCGGCTATATGGTGTCCAACAGGTAATGCGGGTTTAGCAAATGCCCGGGTGTATCACATCATACTCCGGTACACCGACTGTTTCGTTTATTGTTGTTCATGGGAATTATACCCGCTAAGTAGTAAATGCGCCTTGACCGGATGCATTGCATTAAATGATTTTTTATCTCCAAAATACTGTAAAAACAATACCTGTCCTTACGGGTTTTAATCGGGTATGAGCGTAAGAAAAGGACATATCGGAGTGTATGGCGCCAAAGAGCACAACCTCAAAAACATAGACGTACAAATCCCCAAAAACAAACTAACGGTAATAACCGGAATTAGCGGTAGCGGTAAGTCCTCTCTGGCTTTTGATACCATCTTTGCGGAAGGGCAGCGGCGATACATGGAAACCTTTGCCCATTATGCCCGCCATTTCATAGGCAAAATGGAACGCCCTGAAGTAGAAAAGGTAGATGGCTTGAGCCCTGTCATTTCCATAGAGCAAAAGACAACGGGATGGAATCCGCGGTCCACCGTCGGAACCATTACCGAGCTCTATGACTTCTTGCGGCTCCTCTATGCTCGTATCGGTGAAGCATATTCCTATGTCACCGGCAAAAAGATGGTGCGATACACCGAAGAACAAGTTGTCGATCACATCTTGCAACATTTGTCCGGAGAAAAAATAGCCGTTATGGCCCCTTTAGTTCTAGGCCGTAAAGGACATTACAGAGAGCTCTTTGCTTCCATGCGCAAACAGGGCTACACTAAGGTAAGGATCGATGGTGAAATCATAGAGCTTAAACCGGGACTTATGCTCAATCGCTATCAGACCCACGACATAGATGTCATCATTGATCGTATCAAAGTCGACCAACAAAAACGCCATCGATTAGAGCGCTCTGTGCATACCGCGTTCAAATTGGGCCAGGATTTTATCCGGATATACCTTTGGGATGAAAAGGAGGTCATCCCCTACAGCAATCAACTCATGGATCCGGAATCCGGAATATCCTATGAAGCCCCTTCTCCATTTACTTTTTCATTCAATTCGCCATACGGATCTTGTTTGGAATGCAAAGGTCTGGGGACTATTCACGATGTCGATATGTCAAAAGTCATTCCGGATGACACCAAATCCATTAATGAAATAGGCATTGCCCCATTTGGTAAAGTAAGAGACAATTTCACCTTTACCCAATTAAAAGATATCGCAAAGAAATTTGATTTTGATTTTGATACTCCGGTAAAAGATATTCCCAAAGTGGCTTATGAGGTCATTCTTTATGGAGGAGATGAGAATACCAAGAAAATATCATATGGCTACAACGACCACTACTACAACCTCCCCAAAGAGGGATTGGTCCATATGCTCAAGCGTATCTACAAGACTTCTTCCTCCGAAAAGATTCGAGCCTGGGCAGAAGAGTTTATGACCATTATCTCATGTCCTTCCTGCGGAGGGTACCGGCTCAAAAAGGAAGCCTTGCATTATAAAATCAATGGAAAACATATCGGGGAGCTGAGTGAGATGCCCTTGGATGAACTACTCGAGTGGACCAAAAAATTGGAAGGAAAGCTCAGTAAAAAACAAAAAGCCATCGCGGGAGAGTTGTTGCGGGAATTCACCAATCGCCTGGGATTTCTCGTTCATGTAGGCTTGGAGTACTTACACCTCAATCGTCCCGGTAAATCCCTGTCCGGGGGAGAAAGCCAACGCACCCGTCTCGCCACCCAGATCGGGTCGGGGCTGACCGGAATCACTTATATACTTGATGAGCCAAGCATCGGATTGCACCAAAGGGACAACCATCGATTGATCGAATCACTTAAAAATCTGGTGACCATAGGCAATACCGTCATCGTTGTCGAGCACGACAAGGATATTATGATGGCTTCTGACTATCTCGTCGATTTGGGGCCGGGAGCCGGCGAGAAAGGAGGCACCATTGTAGGGGAAGGGCGACCATCAGACTTTCTTAAGTTGCCTACCATTACCGCCCAATACCTATCGGATACCAAAAGCATTGAGATTCCCAAAAAGCGCCGGAAGGGATCCGGAAAAAGTATTAAACTTAAGGGAGCTTCAGGGCACAATCTCCAATCGGTGGACCTCGACATTCCACTGGGCAAAATGATTTGTGTGACCGGAGTATCCGGAAGCGGCAAGTCTTCCCTCATCAATCAAACCCTCTATCCCATCTTGAGAAAACACTTTTACCGCAGTATTAAGAAAGCTTTGCCATACCGTTCAGTTGAAGGACTAGAACACATCGATAAAGTAATAGAAATCGACCAATCCCCCATCGGTCGAACACCCCGATCCAATCCCGCCACCTATACCAAAGTGTTTGGAGATATCCGAAAGCACTTTGCGCTCGTACCGGAATCCAAAATTAGAGGGTATGCTCCGGGGCGTTTCTCATTCAATGTAAAAGGAGGTAGGTGTGAAACTTGCAGGGGTGCCGGAAAGCGGGTTATAGAGATGAACTTCCTCCCGGATGTCTTGGTCGATTGCGAGGATTGTTTCGGTAAACGGTACAACAGGGAAACCCTCGAAGTACTCTACAAGGGCAAGTCCATCAATGATGTATTGGACATGACCGTCTCCGAAGCAACGGAATTCTTTAAGAATATCCCTAATATTCACCGGAAGTTGGACACCTTGCACAATGTTGGGCTGGGATATATCACCTTGGGACAACAAGCTACGACCCTCTCAGGAGGGGAGGCGCAAAGGGTTAAACTCGCTGAAGAACTCTCCAAACGCTCCACGGGTAAAACACTCTACATCCTGGACGAACCCACCACAGGACTCCACTTTGAAGACATCCGGCACCTATTACAAGTACTGCAAAAATTGGTCGACAAAGGCAATACCGTAATCATTATCGAGCACAATATGGACATCATAAAATGCGCCGACCATATCATAGATCTCGGCCCTGAAGGCGGAAAAGGTGGAGGAAAAATACTCTTTCAGGGCACCCCGGAAAAACTCGTAAAAAAAGGTGTAGGACACACGGCCCAATATCTCGAAGAAGTATTGTAATACCCCGTATTATAAAAACCGTGGGTTTAAATCATTACTTCCTGAGCTTTGTACTGATTTTACTTCTTAATCAACCGCTTTTCAAACAAAATCGATCCAAATTCATCTTTCAAAACAAGAAAATATACTCCGGAAGGTAGTTGTTCAATAGAGACAAGTACACTTGACCGGTTTGCTTCTGATGGAAGGAACGACTGCGCTTGGACAGCTGCACCCATTGTATTATAGACTGTTATACTTCGAAGGCGGTTCACCTCTCCCCGAAGAATGATACTGTTTTCAAATGGATTGGGATATATCGACCAGTCGGTTGGTACCGCACCTTCGAAGCGCACCCTATTGGAATAAACCGGTGCCTGATCTTCCAGGTTCGCTCTTATACGATACCAACAGCCCCTGACCGGATGAATATCCTCAAATGAAAAATCAAGATCTGACAAAGCATCATTGGGGACAACATCACCCAGTTCTTCGTATGAATCGTTGCCCATCAAACGCCTTTCCACGGTAAAGGAGTGCACACTCCCACTCAGTACGGTAGACCAATACAACTTAGCTTTGTTATCTCTTTTTTCTACCAATAAAGAAACTTCTTCCAATGCCATCGCCTGACAATTATAAATCGCCATAGCAGGTTTTCCGCATACACCACTGCTCCAGTTTAACACATCATTCCCACCATCCAAATCATCCGTATTTAACGATCGCCTTTCTGTTCCTGCACTAATGCTGTAATGCATGACATCATTGCTATTAATGACATGGCCCAGCTGATGCGAATGCCCCGTCTCATGCAAAGCTACTGACTCAAAATCTATCTGTGTAGCCCCCGTTGATCCGGGTGCTGCATCGTAATTCCAATTAGTACCATCATCAAACCGTATATCCGTTTCTGCGAGAAACCAATCCGTCCCTCCATTACAACCCGTCCAATAACTAAAACTCTGCCCTAAGGTGTTACCGCCAAGTGAAGCCCAACGTATGACATTCTCCCCATCTCTTTGGGTAGTGTTATTACCCGTGGAACCTCCGTCGTCAAAATACACCTCGGTTCCCCCACTACAACGCCAGGTATCCAACGCCCGGATAAAGGCATTCTTAGCATCTACATTATTATTGAAGGTTGTCGCAAAGGTGAATAAGATACCTCCGGAGTTGTCCGCATCCACCAAATTGGTCCTCCGGTGTCTGTTGTTGTAATTGACATTAGATATATTGTACCGTACGGTCAACGAAGAACTGCTCTCTTTGGTGTCACCAGCATTGTTGGTCACTCTAAAATTACCTGTCCCGGCACCCGTGGGGATTTCCACTTCTATCTTTGTGTCCGACCAGGAGACATATCCGGTACTTAAAGGTAGGATATCAATAGAACCACCACCGTTGTCCGCATTGCTAAACTCCACCTTTCCCGCTCCTCTAGAACTTCCAAATCCCGTACCATTAATGGTTAAAACAGAAAACGTCCCTGCAGTCGAGGTCGCTGGAGAAAAACTGGATATAGTAATGGCAAGAATCCCTCTGTTCGCGATTCTTTTCGTCTTGCGCTGGTGTAAAAGCCATTCGTTGGAAGGGAAAATCTCAACCGCATTTAGCCTGGAATAAAACCGTGTAGTGATGTCGCCATAGCTATGAAAGGCATCCGTTGCGGTTTTATCTTCTAGATTGTACTTCACTACACTTAAAGAAGAGAACAATCCGGAAAACTGCTTTAGATTAGATGGGGAAGCATTATCCAACTGCACCTCTATGGGCTTCAGAAAATACATGCCAACATCCCCGGTTTCAACTTCCATAGAAGGATGTACTACCAACTTTTCAGGATATACCGTTCCCCCCAAGGTAATCAACTCGATCTCTCCCGACGACAGACTACCTTTTAATCTCTGTGTCACCTCCAATCGATGTGCCGTATAAATCAAATGATGCCCCTTATCCCAATACGATTGGCTACTCAACACCTTTCCTTCGATGACAACAGGGGACATCGCTATTCTGTCCTCAAGAGAAACATCCAATATCTGTCCCAGAGATTTTATTGGATTAGTGATGACAAGTAAAGCGATAACACCAAAAAAAACGATGCGACCTTCTAATTTCATAGACTAAATATTATAAGATGAACGAAAACCATAATACTTAAGCCTTAAAATTGCCATGATATGGGGGGGACAAAATGAGCAACTATTAAGGACATGATTCGTATTGTAACCGGTCTGCTCTTTTCCCAATATATCGTTCAAATGAACGTCCAATAAATGGGAAAAAAGCAATTGTGGACCTGAAAAGTT
>JALWRC010000085.1 GCA_027080725.1 Saprospiraceae bacterium | reverse complement strand
CGAGTGAGTTCATATTTCCTACATGATAACCACCCCGACCTTACTCCCTTCAGTCATAAAAATAAGCACTTTTCTGGCGGGCACTAAATAGTGGATTAATTGCGCCCTTGCGACTTAGGGAGTAAGAATCATCGCTTGATTGTTCCTAAGAAATCGTGTATTACAAACTGCACTAAAATGAGCCAATGCATTGTTTTGTCACTATTTTTGCATGCAACACTTCTCAAGCATATAACCTATTGTGTCGGGCAAAAATACCGCCAAAACGGCGTTAGGTGATATTATAACGATATCGCTCGTACAGGGCTACAAAGGTGGCATCCCTACGGGATTATTTCAGATATTCAAATCAGAAAAGTGCACTTTGTAATACACACAAATTAGGCGCCCCCCCGCCATTTCAAAAAAAATTCGTAACCTTGTAACTTTTCGGAGGAGAAGTCCGTATTACTGTCAAACGTCAAAAAACTCGGATGACCACAGTAGAATATAACGCATGCGTAGATATGTACGCCGATAATGTCTACCGTTTCATACTAAAAAATATCAAGGATGAAGCGCAAGCGCAGGATGTCGTGCAAGAATCTTTTACGCGCCTTTGGGAAAAACACGAAGAGGTCGTGTATGAAAGTTCCAAATCATATCTCTTCACCATGGCATACCGAATTATGATTGACGGCATCAGAAAACACAAGCGCGAGCAACCCCTTCCAGAGAATATCGATCAGCATCTGCATCATGAACGGCAGTATTCCGATCTGGGGGAAATTCTCGAGGAGGCGCTCAATACGCTACCCGAAATTCAGCGTACCGTCATCCTTTTGAGAGATTATGAGGGATACGATTACGAACAAATAGGCAAAATAACGGGGCTCAACGCCTCTCAAGTGAAGGTATATATTTACCGCGGAAGAAAAAAATTAAAAGCATTGTTAACCCGATTAGGAGTGGTAGCATGATCCATCGAACCAATTACGAAATATGGTTTATCGATTACCTCGAAGGCAACTTGTCTTCGGAAGATCGCGCTATGGTCGAGCGATTTATTGCCGGACATCCGGACCTCAGACAAGAGTTGGAGGAGATGAAGCAAGCTTTTCTCCCACCGTCAACGGATATTTACCCGGGCAAGGCACTCCTTCAGAAAGGCTTCGATGCCCTACCCCTCGAAGAGCAAATCATCGCCTACCTCGAAGGAGATACTTCTCCGGAGGAGGCAGCACAAATCGAGTCCCTTGCGGCACATGATCCAAAGGCCAATGCCATGCTCTCCGCCTATCGAGATACGCACCTGTCCCCCACCCCTTCCACAGACTTGTCCAATCTCAAATCCCGGCTGCATCAACCTGTTCGCAACCCGGAAGAGATAAACGACCTCGTCCTAAGCGAGATGGATGGCAGCATCCTCCCGGCGGACAGAGCCTGGCTGCATCGGCAGTTGACCGAAGAGGAGATCCAACGCCGGAAAAAAGTATTTGCCTCATTGGTCTTGAAGCCGGACCCGGCTATCGTGTACCCGTACAAGTCCAGACTCAAGCACAAACGAAGCGTTGTGCCCCTTTGGAATGCGCAAGTGTTGCGCTTTGCCGCTGCTATATTACTGTTGATCGGCCTAGGGTGGTTTTTACGCAATTTCACTACGAACGGCACAACTGATACGCCTCCCACCGGACTGGCGGCAGAGGGCCAAACCGCACATCCACAAGCGGTAAAACACGTTGATTCCGCTACGAAAGAAAAGGAGACACGGCCCAATTCAGATCTTACTACTCAGCAACCCCTGGCTTCCAATATAACCACCTCCACCCCTACGGGCCATTCATTGGGCAAGGATAGTTATCATTCGAGCAATGATGCATCTGTCCCGCAGGATATGCACCGGCACCCGAATCGTTCGATTGCTTCTCATACGCCAAACACCCTTGAGAGGAGTGTTCACAATGAAGAGGTTATCGATAAGCCCGTGGCCTCACTGCCATCAAAAATCGGAAGCGTAGCCAAGTTGAAAAGGTGGCGTGTTGCCGGCATTTACCGGAGGACTCCGGAGGCTCCTGTCATCGCAATAGCCCCAATCCAACTCGACGAAGAGCGCCAAAACGCACGAACATTGGCCTCCAATTTCTTTGATAATTCGCCTTTTGAGTTGGAGATTCCACCGACTTATTCGACAGTGATTTCCTCCTTTGTCAAGACCGGGGAGACCTATCTCAAAGAGAAGGTGAAAAACAAATCCGTCATCGCATTTAACCTCGGCGCTTTCTCTTTTTACAAATCCACCGATTTGTAGTTTTCATGCATTTCCTTCATCAACTCTGCTGTTTGCGTTACCTTTGCGCGATTTTCTTTTGTTAAGTATGAAATCGTACATTAAGGATGTTTAAAAAAATCATTGCACACACCAAAGAGTATGGATTTATTTTTCCTTCCTCCGAAATTTATGATGGGCTGGCAGCCACATATGATTACGGCCCCAATGGTGTTTTATTGAAAAATAACATACGGGAGTATTGGTGGAAGTCCATGGTGCAAATGCACGAAAATATTGTAGGGCTCGATGCCGCTATTTTTATGCACCCTAAGACCTGGAAAGCCTCCGGTCATGTGGACGCTTTCAATGATCCACTCATCGACAACAAGGACTCAAAAAAACGCTACCGTGCGGATGTACTTGTAGAAGACCACATCACCAAAATCGAAGGGAAAATCGCCAAAGAAGTCAAAAAAGGAATCAAGCGCTTTGGGGAAAGTTTCGACCGGGAAAAATTCCTTGCCGAATCTCCAAAAGTTCTCCGCTACAAGGGACAAATCGAAGATATCCGACAAAAACTCGGCCGCCTCATGACAGATAAGGATTGGGAAGGATTGCGGCAATTCATCATCGATTTGGACATCGTAGATCCGGTGAGCGGAAGTCGCAATTGGACAGAAGTCCGCCAATTTAACCTCATGTTCTCTACTCAACTCAGCAATATCGCCTCGGAGGAAGGCGGACGACTCTACCTACGACCGGAGACGGCTCAAGGGATTTTTGTCAATTTCTTGAATGTACTGAAGTCCACCCGGCAGAAGTTGCCGTTTGGCATCGCGCAGACCGGTAAGGCCTTTCGAAATGAAATTGTCGCCCGGCAGTTCATCTTCCGGATGCGCGAATTCGAACAGATGGAGATGCAGTTCTTCGTCAAACCGGGTGAGGAGATGAAATGGTACGACTACTGGAAGGAGCAAAGGCTCCGTTGGCATAAGGCCCTCGGTACGCCGGAGAGCAAGTTGCGCTACCACGATCACGACAATCTGGCCCACTACGCCAATGCCGCGGTCGATATCGAATTCGAGTTCCCCTTTGGATTTAAGGAACTCGAGGGCATACACTCCCGGACGGATTTTGACCTCAAGCAGCACCAAGAACTCAGCGGAAAAAAACTGCAATTTTTCGATCCGGAGGCCAATGAAAATTACGTCCCCTATGTCGTCGAGACGTCCATCGGATTGGACCGGATGTTTTTGTCCGTATTGACCAATGCCTACACCGAAGAGATAGTCCCCAATGCCGACGGAGCCGACAGCACCCGGT
>JALWRC010000084.1:196-13922 GCA_027080725.1 Saprospiraceae bacterium | reverse complement strand
ATGGATTGAATGCTATCAGGGCTAAGCTAAATGACACCTCTAAATCTTGGATAGGTGTAATACTATTTGTCACCAACGTCATTAAGTTTTGTGAACACCACAATTTCCATTTCTGAGGAAACCCTAAATATGCAGAGGAGCAACTCAATAAAAGACCGAGAAAAAGATTGGGATATAATAGTCCTATTGATGAATTTGATTATTTAACAAAAGTTGCATTTGCAGCTAGAATTCAGGAATCTTTTTTGAGGAGGCCCTACTTATTTAGAACTAAAAATCTTGAATTTAATCGATGATTGGGTACTTGTAAAGTGATAAAATATGATCCTGATGGAATAGAAGAAATATCAAATTTACAATGAAGTTTATCGGATATATTTCTTGAAAGAACTATTTTCCCAGTACAATTATAAATTAATACCTGACCAGATACTTTCTTTGAAAAAACAAAGATATAGAGCGGTAAGCTGGAATAGGAGCTACTGTCAATTTTATATGAGGAACAATGGAAACTGAACTAGATGAGGATAAATTGAGAAGTTTTGGAATATCCACTTTGAGAGCGAACATATTGTTCAAATTTGATTCATTTCGAAGGGTAGAATTTCCAATTTCTATATCATCTTCAAAAGACCCTGTAATGAGTAGTCCTCCATCTGGATGTAGAATTGAAGTATTTGGAATAAATTTAGAAAAGCTAGAATTATCTTTCTCGTATGAGATTTCAGCAACATCAAGAAAGTTTCCCTTATTACTAAATGCTGCAATAAAAGCAGCACGGCTTCCTCCTCCTCCCAATGAATCACCAAATAATATTGGTGTTGAGTGAACAGGGTCATAACTTCCAACAGCTACAATATAGCCATCAGGATGATATATTAAATCATTCACATATCCATTAGCCGCTATTCCTTGTCCTTGGAAACCATTTATTACACCAAAAGCAGAAAGATAATTACCTGAGTTATCAAATTTAAATACCCATTGGTTGATATTAGGGTCATTCACAAAATTGTCCTTTCCAATATGTACTTCACCGCTCTTATATGCTGCTATATAAAGATTTGAGTCATCATCAAGTGTTAATCCACCAAGAAACTCAGGACCTGAAGAGCTGATACTATGCCACCATCTTAACTCACCTTTCGAAGTAAAAGAGGCAACAACAAAAGAACCGAAGACAGTTGATGGTTCTAACTGAGCTCCTTGATATCGAATGACTTTATTTGCATCACATTGTAAGTATAAGTTACCTTTGTTGTCCAATTCAAAAGCTAAAAAAGGATAATCTTCACCATTCTCCCCCCAGAACCCTTCTCCATGCTTGAACCATAAAAAAATGCCATTTTTATCATAACTTACAAGAAACATTTTATTACCCGGTTCTTTAGTATTGAAGATAGTGTTTCCAATAGTGACCTTTGAATCTGTGTAGCCACAAATAATGATATCTCCATTGGGTAAAACTCTAGGTACTATAGGTCTTACATCTTGTCCAATAGGATGTGTATCCGCCAGCAAAGACCTGGCCCATATCCAATTCCCATCTGAGTCCATTTTAGCTAAAAAACCACTATCTGAACCATTGCCCTCTAATTGGATATTACCAAAATCAAGAATGGTTAAATTATTGGTATGTCTATAAGAGCCTGTTATGTAAAGATTATTGTTTAAGTCACTGATTATCCCCCACAATTTATTGTTGGAATGTCCCTTTATTGTACGTACCCAAATTACATTACCATAAGAGTCATATTTGACGATGTAATTTTTCTCGCGTTTATCAAGTCCTACAGTAAATCCATCAAAAGAGCATTCATTTCTAAAATTACCTATTACATAGGAATTACCTAAGTTGTCAACTGCAATATCTAATCCTGAAGTTTTATGTGTCATGGATTGTTTTGTCCATTGATATTGAGCGTTGGATTTTTGAGTATTAAAAAAAAGTAAAACAATAAGGACGCAATAGCCATTTTTCATAGTAAAAAAATTGTATTTTAATAGCAAAGATAAAATTTATTTCCTAAAAACTAATACTAATCTTAAAATTAATAATATAAATAAGTCTTTTTCTATTTGTTTCTCATTCTATAGAACATAATAAATGTATTTTATAAATTATGATATAATATAGATAAATTTAGAAACACAGTGTATAAATATTAAATATTATTGTATATAACATATAATTAAAAAATTTGAGAAATTGTATTGATAATGTCGCCTAATATTGCTGGAGTTGTAAATTCAAGTCATTATATTATAGGTAGCGTGCCATTATTGCAAAGGTATTGATTGTGGTAATCTAAATATGACACATATAATATGGGGTGTGTGGACAGTTATTTCTTTGTTTATGGGGCCTCCCACTTTGTTGTATACCCTTAATGCAGCCTTTTAAATGAAGGATTTCAGTACTTTCTATCGACCACCACTTCACTCCTTCATCACCTCCATGACGGCTTTCTCCAGGTCTGGGTAGTCTTGGTAGGCACCGAAGCGGAACATGCGATTGGTGCCGTGGAGGAGGAGGGTGGCGGGAAGGGCGCCATACCAAGAGGTGTCGATTTTCTCGGTCCATTTGGTGTAGTTGTCGTCGGCGAGGAGGACGGTTTTGGGGGTGATGTGGTGTTTTTGGACGAAGGGGATGACGCGCGATTGGAGGTCGCGCGGGTTGTCCAGGCTGACGAGGATAATTTTCAGCTTTTTATCTCTGTAGGCATCTTGAAGATGAATGAAATGCGGCATCTCTTTGATACATGGCGGGCAGTAGGTGGACCAAAAGTTGATGACATACAGGCTGTCGTCATCGGGGGCGAAGACCGGAGCCAGGTCTTCGAATAGCCGATAGACCCGTACGGAGACGGGAGTTTCCGGCGTTTTTGACTTCGTAGATTTTGCCTTGGCGCTATGTGTAGTATAGGCGGAGGGCGAATGTCCGTTTTGACAAGAGGGGAGGGCGAGGGCCATTGCGGCAATGACAATAAAGACGAATGTCGTTTTCATAATCTGAGTTTGATACGAAGGAATCATCATTTCAACAAGTGCATGACGGGAATGTTTTTTTAATTTCGGCATGTATGCGTGTGTATTACAAAGTGCACTTTTATTTAAGATTGTTGAGAAAGATATAGGTGTAATACGTCACTTCAGGAGGTGAATGCGCTCAGAGGTTTCTGATTGCGATACGAGAATAATTAAACAGTAACAGTCTATGGATTGAACATGTCGTTTGAAAGCTCCTGAACAGATGTTTATTCTACAACCAAAGTTAGAATAATTTTCTATGCAAGAAAGATGTATTCTATGGCTTATTCCGGCGAAATTCCAAGCGGGAACCGGCGCTAACCCGGGATAGGGTTATTATGTCTTCTATGGTCTAAATATCATTAAGGCAAAGTTTTACTTCGAAGCATAGTTGCCGTGTTCCCTTCAACAGAAGGTAAGGCCGCCCCACTACAGGTAGCTCTTAATTTCGCCTAGAGTTTTTTGTTACTTTTTGGGGCAATGCCAAAAAGTAAGGCTATTCAATATATGAATTCAATTATGAATACAGACGCTTTTTAATCAATGTGCAGATGTGCACTTTGTAAAACATCTTACTTGCTTAATACAAAGAATAGTTATATTTTTGTTGGTGAAAATGTAAAATGTAAAAGTAAAAGGACGCCAAATGAGCCAACCGAAAATTCGAATCGAACGGGATCTTATGGACAATATTTTAGAGGGCATTGGGATTATTGGAATGCTACTGCTCATCGGATTGCCTGTGATGTATTACGGAAACTTACCGGGGCAGATACCGAGTCATTATGGATTGAGTGGGCCTGACGGGTATAGCGGAAAGGGAAGCATTTGGCTGTTGCCGGTATTGGGAGTGGTACTGTACGTTGGAATGCAACTGCTCAATAAAAACCCACAAAATTTCAATTTACCAATAGAGATTACCGAAGAGAATGCCGGGCGGTTGTATCGTGCCTCTACTAAGATGATTCGAATACTCAATGTATCCATTGTTTGTATTTTTGCTTATATCGTTTATGCCACTATACAGATTGCACTGGGGAAGCAAGAGGGGTTAGGTAGATATTTCATGCCGGTTTTTCTACTCTTAACTTTTGGACCAACGGTCTATTTTTTTCGCAGCATTAAAAAGGAAAAATGATCCCGTGGTAATGGTTACTAAAGGGGGTAGAATGCTTTGGATTGACTCCATTTTTTAGGACAGCGAGTTAAAGAAATTTATTCTCTTTAAATTTGTTGTCATGAAAAGGAGAAAATTTACTTCAAAATTTAATACACAAGTGGTACTGGAGGCGCTTAAAGAGCATCAGACCGCTAAAGAAATTGCTATGAAATTTCAAATTGCTCCATCGCAGGTGAGTAAGTGGAAAGAGGAGTTTTTATCGAAGATGGAAGGTGTTTTTGATAAGCCGGGGAACCCGGCCAATAGTGAAGCGGATCTGGAGCGTGATTGTCTCTTGCAAAAGATAAGTATGCTGAAGGTGGAGGTCGATTTTTTAAAAAACTTAGATGAAAAGTTTAGTTCAACGCCGCCTAAGGACAGATGAACCTGACATGATTTTTATTAATCATAACCTGCACACAAGGGTATGAGCAAAAAATTTATGCGAGTTCCTGAAATGTAAGATGCACCAACGCGAATAAAAAAACAAAAGACTTCTGATTCATTGGTTATTATCAAATACAATGGTTGGAGCGAGCGTTTTATAATTCTATCGAATTATGTTTGTTCTATTCATAAGTGATTATGTCCCAAGGGTGCATATGTTTTATTCCTTTGTGATTGGATAATTGTATTTCATCCATAGAGATGACTATTTTTTCGTGATTGTCTTTTATGTTTAGCAGATTGCCGAACTCTCTGTCTATTGTTTTTTGGTCGGATAACAAATAAGCAACCTGTACATATAAGGTTTTGTCCTGTTTGTGTGCAACAAAATCTATTTCTTTATTTCCTTGTACTCCTATTGATACGTTAAATCCCATTCTTTTTAACTGCATAAATACAAAATTTTCGATATTATATCCAATATCGGATGCCAATATGCAGTACAAGTAGTTTTTGAAAGCCAGATCATTTAAATAATACTTTCTAACACCTCCTAAAATTTTTTTACCTCTTAAATCATAGCGTTCGGTTTCATGAATGATATAGGTGTCTTTTAGATAGCTAATATAACTCGACAATGTCTCGTAATTGGTTTTCTTTTGGATACTTTTAAAATATTTTACAATGTTGTTGAGCGATGTCAGGCTACCTGTGTTAACCGCTACAAACTTGAATATTTCGTCCAATAACTCAATGTCTTTAATCTTATACCGCTGAACAATATCTCTTAGTATGATTGTATTTTTAAGGCTTTGAACATAATGTCTCTTTATTTCTTCATCGTTGAAATGGAGCATTTCGGGCAAACCTCCGGTTTGTAAATAGGTGAGAAAAGCCGCTTTGCCGGGTTTTAAATTTCTGAAATCTGAAAATTCTTTAAGGCTAAACGGATAAATATCAAATTGCACATACCGCCCGGATAACAAACTCGCCATTTCTCCCGACAGTAACTTAGAATTGGAACCCGTGATAAAAAGCTCGTATTCACCGGTAAAATCTTGTGCATACGAATTGACAAATATTTCCCATTGATTAATATTTTGCACCTCATCTAAAAAAATATAGACTTTACCCGATATGTTCAACTCTTGCTTGTAATACTCAAATAAATTTTCAAGATCAATATAGCTTTTGACGAAATCAAAAACCAAAAATTCTTTATTCAAATAAAAAATATTATTTGGATTTATCTTTTTATCCGTTATTAAATAATGAATGATTTGTCTTAGTATATAGCTTTTGCCGGTTCGTCTCTGGCCGGTTAAGACTTTGACCAATTTGTTATCGAGATATGCTGTAATTTTATGGATATAAGAAGTGCGCCAATAACCTATGGAAGGCATTTGGCCATCCCAAAAATTATATTTCCCAATTTTATCCAAAATATGCTTAATATTTTCAAGTGTATTTGAATATTTTACAAAGGTAATCATTTTTTTAAATGTGTTTGAATTTATTGGGGTGTAAGTGTGTAGTACAAAGTGCTCAGTTATTCATTTCACCTATCTTCTCTTCATGATACATCTGCCCGGTACATCTCTGCTCTCCGGTATTCAGTCCTCTGCCTTGGGCGGAAGGCAAGGGCTATTCCACACCGTTCAATGGTTAAAACCTTTAAAAAAGGGGATGGAGATAGTGTTTTCTTGCCTTAGCGCGTCATTGTACATGGCAAAGGAAGCGTGTTACCTGTCTTTATTTATTAAGAAGTGTAACAATCAAGACACCCTTCTGATTTCATTTCATCTCCCCCTACCTCTTGACGATTTTCAGGCGGTAGTGGACACGGGAGGAGGTGTGGCGCAGCAGGAGGAAATACACTCCGGGGCGTAAGGTGGACAGGTTGATCACAGCGGTGCCGTCCTGCACTTCTGTTTGTCCTTCGTGAGCCGGATGGCCGGCCATTTCATACAAGACAAATGCATATATCCCATCCTCGGGGAGCCGGACAGAAATCCGGTCGGTGGCAGGGATCGGCATGGCTTTGGAGATGACAGCAAAGCGCTCTGTCGCGGAGGACGGTGCACAGTCTTTGACTTCAAAAAGGTCTTGCATGGTCCGGGTATAGGTCTCTCCGTCCTTGGAGACCGTCAGTGTGACGGAATACTGTCCGTTTTCACCGGCGAGCATCTTGGGATTGCGGACGTCCGGCGAAGAGAGAAACAACGGGGCGGGGTGGATATCCCAATGCCACTGGGCGCCGGAGTGGTTAAGCATCGAGTGGTCGTTGAGGTAGATGGTGTCTTTGAGGCACCGGTAGGCCTTGCGGTCCACCCAAGGCGTGATATAGGGCGGCGCGAAAACCGGCTCCGCCAGAGGGGATTCCCAAATTCCGGCGTTGCTCGCTACGCGCAACTTGCCATCGCGAAAAAACGGGGAGGCGTATATCGGGCGGATGTTGGCCGGGTAATCGTTGGCAAAGGGCGACCACCCGGGCATCCCTTCCTTGCGGTACCAGACCGTACTGCGCACGGAGACGTTGTTCTTGACGGCATAATTGAAGAGATAAAGGAGGTCCTCGCCAGCGTCCGTCGGTTGGATGGCGAGCATCTTGGACGAGCTCGCGACAGGGATATTGGCGGACCAATCTTGCCAGGTGGTGCCGCCATCGGACGAGCGAAGCACCTTTGTATTGGGGGTCACATTGTGTTTTTGGTGGATTAGATAAATCTTGTTCGCATCGTAAGGGGAGAGGACGAAATGCAGGTAGTTGTCCCACCCACTTGGAAGCCCATTGTTCTTTTGTTCCCAGGTCAATCCCCCGTCTTCCGAACGGTACAGTCCCTCTTGCTCTGCGTTGAGGTAAAGGACATCCGGGTCTTGGTGGCTGATGTCAAAAAACATTACATCGTGGTCGAATTCATGGAGCAAATCCCAGGTCGCACCCATATCTTTACTCATCCAAAATCCCTTGCCGGTGCCGACATAGAGGGTGGAAGAGTACCAAGGATGGTGGACCAGATTGCCACGGCGGGCGCCATATCCTTTCATATTGGGAAATTTAGAAAAGTGGTATTTCCTGTCATATACGACTTCATCCGTGGTTTTGGGGATGCTCGTAGTATATCCCTTGTTGATGTCACTGAAAGCCGCCTGACGCGGGTGGGTGTGGAGTATCCAACCCGTAGGACTTTCGGCGCCCCCCATCCGGATCGCTTGGCCGTCGTAGGTGTCCGAAAGGGCGGTATTGCCATTGTGGTAGCGTCCTCCGACGATGAGGTCTTCATTCCAGGACTGGTCAAATCCCCACATATGAGAGCCCACGAGTCCCTTGATGAGTGGGTGAAAGCGATTCGGATTGGTGAAGTTGTCCGTCGAATAATTGATGCCGCCGTCCGTAGAGACCCAGACTTTGCCGTCCGGGAGTACCTTGATGTCTTGCATATCGGGGTGAATGCCGAAGGCGCCGCCGTATCCACCCACTTTTTTGAACGAGCGTGCTCCATCTGTCGATTTCCAAAAGGAGGTGGTTCCCCAAAACACGATATTCGGGCGGTCAGGAGAAACGCCAAATACGAAGTCATAGTAGCCCTGTCCGTTGGAAAACCGGCCAAATCCCGAAGGGACACCTTGGTAGGTTTTGGACCATTTCAAGGCGCCTTGTTGCCAGATGCCCTTGTATATCACGGGATATTTGGCGCCGTTGTCTTCGATGAGTAAAGAGACGTACACGAGGTCCGGGTCTGCCGGGGGCACTGCAAGGAGTGCGCCACTGGCGACTTTTAAGGTGGGGAAGGCAGGGTCCGGGATGAAGGTATTGCCCCCGTCTTTGGATAGAACAAATTGGAAGTTGCCCCCTTTATCCCCGCTGATGCCGTAGAGGATGTCCGGATTGTCCGGCTTGAAGTCCACATCCCAGGTTTTAGTGCCGAAGGGGAATTGCCATGTTTGTCCGGTATCTTTGCTGACGAGTATGCCCTTGCTCGAGGCGCCGATGGCTAAGTGGGGTTGGCTGGTATGAAATTGTAAACGACTGACATTAGCGGGACGGTCGAGTACCGGCTCAAAGCTATTTCCACCATCCCGGGAGACATGGATTTGACTGTTGCCGGAGACGAGGACGTGATTGGCATCACTGGGGTCGATGGCAATAGCCTGAATGGCATTAAACCGGTAATGCGGGGCCATGAGTTGCCAGTGTTGCCCCCTGTCTGTGGTTTTATTCAAAAAGCCGGTTTCCGTCCCACAATAGAGGATTTCCGGGTCAGACGGAGCGACATCAAAGGAATAGACATTGGCTTGCCAAGGGGCGGGCTGTCCTCCTTTTCTGTTTTTGGCAGTACGCCGCCACACGGTCTGTTTGGGACCTAAAAACGTCCATTGGGAAGGGTCGTCGTCGGTTCGATTATTGAGCTGTTTTTGTGTTTTTGTCCCGATAAGGGCCTTCTTATTGGTGCGAAAAAGGGCTTCTTCACCGGGGAGGAGTATCCGGCCGTCTTCTTGCGCAAATTCTTCTACTGCCTGTCGCCAATGGATAAAATACCGCCGGATAGCGGACTTTTCCCCGGGATGCTTCGCGCTATATGAATCATAGGCGCGGCAGATATCGAGGTAATTGACGGGATAGCGGTAGAGCATCTTGGCCCAGGAGGGAAAGCGACGGTCGTACGCCGGCTTTTCGAGTGGGTTAATAGCGGGTAGATGGTCGTAAGGAGTCAGGGGTAGGTGTTGGGTGTGGGCACCATATCCGAGTAGGAGGAACAATGCGAATAGGTAGTTTTTCATGCTGTATAAATTTAGAGCCAACAAATCGGCAGATAGAGATTTAGTGCTCCGCGCACAAAATAACCATACACATAATCTCGCTCTTTTCCTCTGACTCTTTGTTGCTCAAACAGTCACTATACTGCGGCATAGCTCCTATTTGAGCGCCTCGATTCAGAGAAAAATAGCTTCGATTGCTATCTATGTTTATTTCTTGCCCGGAGCACTAGTACTCCGTAAAAAGTCATTAAAAAGTCGAGTTCTGTCCGCGGTTACTGCCGGAAGTTCTCAAAGGTTTGCTCGATGATATCACAGCAAGTGTCGAGTTGTTCCGCAGTAATGACGAGCGGTGGAGCAAAGCGAATGATGTTGCCGTGGGTTGGTTTGGCGAGGAGTCCGTTTTCCTTGAGAGCGACACACAAATCCCAGGCAGTGGTGCTCTCCGGAGTATCATTGATGACGACAGCATTGAGCAAGCCTTTGCCGCGGACCAGTTCGACCAAGGACGAGCGATCGGCGAGGGCTTGCATCCGGTTGCGGAACTGTTGTCCGAGGGAGGCAGCTTTATCCGCCAAAGACTCTTTGCGGACGACTTCCAATGCTGCGATGGCGACCTTGCAAGAGAGCGGATTGCCCCCAAATGTGGAGCCGTGCTCTCCCGGATGGATGGTGAGCATGATCTCATCGTCTGCCAGGACGGCGGAGACGGGGACGGTCCCACCTGAAAGTGCTTTTCCGAGAATCAGGATGTCCGGGCGGACGTCTTCGAAATCGCATGCGAGCATTTTGCCGGTCCGTGCGATACCGGTCTGCACCTCATCCGCGATGAATAGAGCATGGTGCTTGTGGCAGAGCCGGGCGGCACCTTTGAGGTATCCCTCGTCCGGGACGACGACCCCCGCTTCTCCCTGGATAGGCTCGACGATAAATCCGGCGACATCGGGATCTTGCAGCGCCTCTTCGAGTGCAGCCAAATCGTTGTATGGAACCTTGATATATCCGGGGACAAAGGGCCCAAATCCCTCAAAACTGGAAGGGTCGGTCGAGGCCGTAATGGCAGCCAGGGTGCGGCCGTGGAAGTTCTCTTCAGCGAAGATGATTTTTGCTTTGTATTTTTGGGTTCCTTTGACATCGTAGGCCCATCTGCGGCAGAGTTTGATCGCCGTCTCGACCGCTTCCGCTCCGGTATTCATCGGGAGCACCTTGTCGTACCCAAAGAGCTCCGTGATGTAGGCCTCAAATGGCCCTAATGCGTCGTTGTAAAACGCACGGGAGGTAAGGGTCAATTGGGCTGCTTGTTCCTGAAGTACTTTAGTGATTTCGGGATGACAATGCCCTTGATTGACGGCGGAGTAGGCGGAGAGAAAATCGAAGTATCGCTTGCCTTCGACATCCCAAACGAAGACGCCCTCGCCTTTTTTTAAGACGACGGGAAGGGGATGATAATTATGTGCGCCGTGCCGGTCTTCGAGTTGGATATAATATTGTGAATCGTGCATAGTTTTTTTTGCGGGTAAAGATAAAAGTATATTGTGGATTTGGTGTATTTGGGGGAGCAACAATGATTTTTGATCATTGTGGATAACGAAGTCCGCGAGGGCTTCCCGCTGAGTGTCTGACCATTGTGCGGAGAGAATTTTTTGAATTTCCTCCGGAGATTTCCGGTCTCTCCGTAGGACGCGCTCAAGGCGAAGCGATTCCGGAGCGGAAACCTGGATGATATAATCGAGGGATCGATGGCCTCCGGATTCAAATAAGATGGCAGCTTCGTTGAGGACGTAGGGGGCATCCTGTCTTTGGGCCCAAGCGGCGAAGTCTGCCCGGACGGCAGGATGTACCAAGGCATTGATTTTCGCTCTCAGACCGGGCGATTGATATATCTTCCCGGCCAAATACCGGCGGTTGAGACGACCGTCAGAATGGTAGGCTTCCCGTCCTATGAGGGCCTTAATCTGCGCTACCAACTGAGGGGAATGTGTCATGAGACTTTTGGCGCGTTGGTCGGAGGAATACACCGGGATGCCCAACCCTTCAAATATGCGAGCGATAAAACTCTTTCCGGCGCCGATGCCGCCTGTCAGGCCTATTTTTAGCATGGTTACAAGGTGTATTGATGAGTGAATACAATGCCGGGAATATCGTGTTTTTCTTCGATTTGCTCGATGGAGACCCCGAGGATTTTTGCTTTGAGTTGCCGGAGGATTTCGCCGGACCCGGAGTGGGGGAGTACCATTACTATCCTGCCCCGGTCGCCAAAATCCTTCGAGTGCAGCTCTATACCCAAGGCCTTGACGGCTTGCATAACTGCAGGCATGGTCTCATAGCCGAATGCAATTTCGATGTAGTCGCTCCGTTGCTTTTGCACTATTTCTGCCCGTTGGAGAGCATCGCGAGTACTCTCCCGGTAGGCATTGATTAGCCCCGAAGTGCCGAGTTTTACCCCACCAAAATAGCGGACGACGACGACGAGAACATTGCGAAGGTCGAAGTGTTTGATCTGTCCCATGATGGGTTTTCCTGCGGTTCCCGAAGGCTCTCCATCGTCGGACATCCGGTAATTGTCCCCATCGTGGCCGAGGTCATAAGCGAAGCAATGATGCCGGGCTTTGAGGTGCTGACGCCGTATTTCCTTGACTTTTTCGATGCACTCTTCCGCAGAGGAGACCGGAAAGGCATACGCTAAAAATCGACTTCCCCGGTCTTTGAACAGACCTTCAGAAGGGGCGGCTAAAGTGCGATACAGGTCATTGGATTTTTCCGGCATGAAATCGTTGGCTTTGTTCTTATTTTGAATGTATTTGGTGGCTGTTTTTTAATCCCGGCGTTTTTGGCAGAATACGCACCATTTACTCAATTACACTATTTAACTCCTTTCGAATGGCCTTTGTTCCGGACGGTGAAAGGGGCAGATCATGGGGTGATGTCAAGAAGGGGCAGATAGCTGATAAAACCAACCCTGCTTAGACGCTTTCTCTTTACGTGGCAAGTCCCAAAATGATAAGGGCCGCCAAGGCGAGGATTAGACCGAGGCGGTTTTGGCGGTTCATGTGCTCGCGAAAAAGGACGATGCCGGTAACAGCGGAGAGCACCAACACCCCGATATTGTTCATAGGGAAGATGACGGAGCCGTCCCAGCCGGTTTGCAGGAGTCGCATGATAAAAAAGATAGAGAAATAGTTGACCACTCCGAGGATGGTGCCACTCAAGAGTTCGCCCATTTGCATGCCGGAGGTGCGACCAAGAAGTCGAAGATAAAGGTAATATGCTATGGCGGAGATGGCAGCCACTCCAAAGAGGCCGGTGATGAAATGGTCATCCGTCGGGAGTACAATTCCCGTTTTGTTGACATACAGCAGGGTCGAATCTATGAAGCCACTCAGCAGGAAGGTCAATGCCGGAAGGTACCAATGATGGGTGACATTGGCTTTGTCATGGAGGAGGGCAGCGGCTTTTTCCTTGTAGGTGATTAGGAGTATCGATCCCAATGCGAGGATGAGACCGGTTACCTTGATGATGCCGACGGGCTCACCAAATGCCAATATAGCGAAAAGAACACTCAACAGGAGGGACATCTTCTGCATCACAGTGGCCACGGTAATCCCAAAATAGTGGACCGTCTGTGCAATGATATTAAACCCGACGATAAAGACCACTCCGAGTATGGCAGCATAGGTAAACCAGGTCGCATGGGTCATCTCTGTCCAGCCGACGGGGCTGGGGCTAAACCATTGCCCGGTTAAGAAACACACGACATAATTGACCATGATGACCTTAAACAAATCGAGCTTTCTTTTCCCGAATATTTTGAAAAGAATGTTGAGTGCCGAAGCGGTCACAATGCTTAGTAAAAGGTATATCATGGCCTTGGATTTGCGCCCAAAAGTAATAGATTTTGTCCAACCCGGATGCTACACCCCTTTATACGTGGGTATTGCAAAGTGCACATTTTTGATTTGAGAAACTGAAATAATCCCGTAGGGATGCCATCTTTGTAGCCCTGTACGAGCGATAGCGAAGTGCAGGGTAAATAAGAACACGAAAAGCCCTTTTGGCGGTATTTTTGCCTGGGCAAGGTGCCTGGAGCACTGTGGATTTGATTTGCAAAAATAGTGACAAAACAATTTTTTGCGCATTTTTGTGCATTTCGTAATACACATATGAGAATGTAAAGGATTTTCCAAAAATATCGTATCTTTGCCCTGAACCACCTTAATAACTAACTGAACATATTATGGCTAAGAATACACCCATTCCGCACGATCACTTTTTTAAGAAGATGATGTCCAACCGGCAGTTTGCTTTGGATTTTTGCAAGGATTTGCTGCCGAAAAAAATCCTTCGGAATATTCGTCTCGAATCTTTGAGTTACATGAATGAGTCACATATTAC
>JALWRC010000084.1:0-186 GCA_027080725.1 Saprospiraceae bacterium | reverse complement strand
CGGATCTCAAGGGGCATTTGGCAGATGTCATACTTAGATTCGAGCGTGCGGATGGCAAGCAAGGCCATTATTACATATCACTAATAATAGAACACAAGAGCCATCCGGACAATATGGTCGCAGGACAATTACTAATTTACCTAGGTAATGGATACAGCAAGCAGATGAAGGAACAATCCCAACTCG
>JALWRC010000083.1 GCA_027080725.1 Saprospiraceae bacterium | reverse complement strand
ATTTACCCAATATTGAAGGGGAATGTATTACCAAATATCTTATATCCACGGTATTTGCCGCTCCGTCCGAAGGAGCCGGCGGTAATGCACAGCTGATAACAGGATTGAAGGAGATCAAAGCGGGCAATCATACGCTCCAAGCCGTCCCCAATCCGACCACAGGCGATGTGGTAATCCACGGGGAGCGCGGGACGTACCAAGCGCATTTATACGACCATACCGGACAGGCGGTAAGGGTTATGGATGCGTTTAAGGTGCCCGGAAAAATGAAGATACAGACGGTGGCCAAAGGAATATACATATTGCAATTGATCAACGAAGAGACAGGACAGAGCAGCTCGGTGAAGATTGTGAAGCAGTAACCCAATAAGCAATGGACCCACTCAGAAAAGTGTTGTTTTCTGAGTGACTCAAAGAGGAATTTTCGAATCTTGTACCGGAAGGTACATCCATTCATTCGCCCTTGGGCTCATACCCCAAGGGCGTTTTTTTTGTTGCGTATGGGGCCAAAGGGGGGGGCGTAGATTGTCCTATATTTATTTTACGATTGTCATTCTTTTGAAAAGTACAGTTTGTAATACATACTCTCTCCACCCATATATTGGGGATTAGTATCTTTGTGCCACGAAGGAAGTGCAAATATGGGTAGAAGGGGGAATGGCATCTCTAAAAGAACTTAAGTGAAGAACGGAAGAAATATTTTATATTGGTTATATGTGGTGGTGATGTCGGGCATCCTCTTTTTTTCATTCCGGCCGGTGATAGACAATCCGGAGCATTATCTCTTTGGGGATGAAGGCGATGGGTTAAAAAACTATTTCACCTTGACGCATTATGTTCGACACGACAGCGGTGTGCACTTTAGTGGTATGAATTACCCGTATGGAGAGCATATTGTGTTTACGGACAACCAACCCGGATTGGCCATGCTATTGCGTTGGGTGAGTCATCATATAGTCAATTTGGATAATCACCTTGTGGGGCTGCTCAACATATGGATGATTTTTTCTATTCTGCTTGCCGGCTGGTTTGTTTTGAGGATATTGAAGTTTTTTGGACTCCCGGATTGGTATGCGTTAATCGTTACTTTTTTGATTGTATTCTTATCTCCTCAAATGTCCCGCTTGCCCGGCCATTACGCCTTGAGCTATGCTTTTTACATTCCCGGGATATTGTATTATCTGCTTTGCATTTTTTCCGGCAGAGCCGGAAGATGGTCCTTGGCCGCCCTAGCGATATTGACATTTGCCGCTGCTATGACCCATTTGTATTTTTTAGCTATTAACATGATGATGATCGGGGTCTTTGTGTTTTTTACCTGGAAATTATCCGGACGCCCCAAGCCGGCCAAGCAGGCACTGATGACTTTGATGCTTACCGGTGTTATATCTCTGAGTGTCATTGCTTGGGTTAAAATGACCGACTCTATACCGGACCGTCCGGTCAAACCCTATGGGGTAGATACTTATACTGCCTCCTTCGAAAGCGTCTTTTTCCCGCATCAAGGGATATTGGATGAAACCTTCCGTTTTGGTAATCAACAATGGGAAGGAGAGAGCTATGTCGGGGTCTTCGGCCTCTTCTTCTTAGTGATTTTTGGGGGATATTTCCTTTACAGGTTAGTGCGCGGCCCGTCTATTGTCCAAGAGATGAAAGCCCACCGTTTGCTATATGCCATGGTGCTTACCGGGGGTGTGGTGTTATTATTCGCGTCACATTTCTTTCATCGCATAGATTTTTTGGGTGTTTTGGATCGTTTGGGACCGCTTAGCCAGTTCCGGAGCATCGGTAGATTTGCCTGGGTGTTTTATTATACCTATTTGATATTTGCCGCTGTGTATTTGTATCGATTCTTTAGCAGTCAGCTGGAGCAACAGAGAGCCAATTGGGCGTATTTGGTCTTGCTTCCTGCATTGTTGATATGGAATAACGAGGCCATTCTCAATTTTAAATCTGCCATTAAGACCATATTTCATAAAAATGAAGTGCTCATCGACCGGGCCCCTGTTTTTAATGAATTCCTTGAAAGCAAAGGGGTGAGTCCATCAGATTTTCAAGCAATTCTCCAATTGCCCCTTGTCGTCTTGGGTTCGGAGGTCTTTGGTATAGAAGAGGGAATTTGGCCCATGCGATGGACGATGCGTTGTTCGCACTCCACGGGATTGCCTATTATGGATATTATGATGTCTCGTACCTCGTTGAAGCAATCTTTGGATTTGTTGCAATTACTGGGGGAAATGCCGGTGGAGCGGAGCAGATTGCAATTTATGGATGAACGTCCGGTTTTATTATTAGTAAAGAAAGACGAGGCGCGTCCCCAAGAGCAAAATCTCATCTCAAAGGCGAAATTGCTGGGGGAGGTGGATCATGTGCTGTTGTATACCCTCCCCGTCACGGCCCTAAGCTCTCATCGCGATAGGTTGTATGATAAGTACCACTCAATACCTTCTGATACCACGCTTATCGAAGGTCCTCCCGGATATGTTTTTATGGATAATTATGAAGACGAACAAACTCCTTTTGCGTTCAATGGGCAAGGAGCTAAATGGGTGGCTGATACCACGATTTTTTGTATAGATATACCCCGGGATTCGCAGTATTACGAGCTGTCAGCCTGGGTGCGCATCGATCCCAAGTCGGCGAAGCGACCGGAAGTGTTCAATGATTATGTATATGACGGGGATAATCATGCTCAGCGGTTGTTATTGCAAGATGCCGTGGATACCAATGGGTATTGGGTGCGCTACACCGTTACCGTTGACCCGGGCATACATCATTGCCTTAGGATAGAGGGAGCAGCTTGGGTGGATGCGGTACTTGTACGACCGGACCATAGCCATGTTATACTAAAGAAAGAGGGTATGCTTCTGTATGATAATTGTTCTTTAAACCATTAGGGTATCTCCCACATTCAGTGTGTATTACAAAGTGCACTTTTTTGATTTGAGAAACTGAAACAATCCCGTAGGGATGTCATCTTTGTAGCCCCTTACGAGCGACAGCGAAGTGCGGGGTTTATAAGAGCACCCAAAGTCGTTTTGCCGGTATTTTTGCCCGGCGCAATATTGTAAATACGTGAGAAGTGTTGTCTGCAAAAATAGTGACAAAACAATGTATAGGCTCACTTTTGTACAGTTTGTAATACACACTCTTCGCCGGATTTTCGAAATATTTATATCTTTGTAGGGATAGGCCACGAATAAAAATGTTACTCCACATCGTATTGCGGTATGAAATGGTACAATACACGATGCATGAAGAACGGTTGGGTCCCGGCAGCCCTCCTTGTACTGTTTGGGGTAGTGCTTCACGCACAATCGTTGGAACACCGCGTTCATGCACTCTCCAAGGCAGGGAAATCCAAGGAGGCATTTGTTTTGCTGAAAGAACATATTGACCGGTATGAAATGGCCGGCCAATGGGACAGCGCTGTCTTTGCACTCAGCTTGAAAGCCTCTCTTTATGAGCGCTACCAAACACCAAAAGAATTACATCTGTTATTGGATTCGATTCAAGTCATTGTGAACCAACATCTGACAAAAGATGCTCCCGCTTCGCTGGAATACCTGCTCATGCAGGCGAGAATTTGGAGTGATGAAGAAGAGTACGATAAAGCCATTGATGCCTTTGATTATATTATCAATGTATTCCAAAGGGGCCGGGCGGATGAAAGGGTAGGATTGCAGGCCTTGTCTTTCAAAAGCTTTTTGCTGCTCGTTCTTGGCGAAGTACGGGAAGGAATGGCGTTGGCGACACGTGCCTTGGCGCTGTTGCATGACTCGAAGGATACCTTTGCCATATTACAAGCTCATCAGGTAATGTCTTATGGGGCTGATTATTTTCACCAGTATGATACCGCCGTTTGGCACAGTAAGGTATGCCTTGATTTGAGCAAACAGCGGTTTGGTCCCTTTCATCCCAATGTCGGCATCACTTACATGCAAATCGCAGGTACGTATAAAGAGATGGGGAAGTTTGATCTCGCTCTACAGTATTACAAAAACGCAATGGAAATAATGCTGTCCTTTTACAGAGAAACGGGAAACGCTGCCCAATTGGCTGCCATTTTGGGCAATATGGGGCTCTTGTATTCGAATTTGGGAGAGTATCATTTGTCCGGTGATTATATCGCATGGGCGCTTAAGCTCAAAACTCAAATGATGGGGCCCCGGTCATTGTCCAATCTATGGTACCTCAATGCTCTAACGGAGGTCTTGTTGAAGGCGGAAGCCTTCGGGAAAGCGGATTCAATCAATGCCTTGGCATTCCGTCTTTTGGAAGCCAATACGCAGTCCACCTCTCATCAGCGATTGACCTGTGCCTCTTACCAGTGCGAAATCGATATGGGATTCAACCGCACTCAAAAAGCGTATGACAACGCATTACAAGTCTATCTTTTATTGCAAGATGAAGCGGATATATCGCCCAAAGATATCCCTTATATTTTGAACATTCTCGCTAGGGCTAGCACGCAGTTAGGACGTTATCAAGAAGCTATGAAATGGGCTCGCGAATATCTCTCACAAGTGCACTCATATTACGAGAAGGGACATCCGGAAATCACCAATGCCTATAACAGCCTACTAGAGGCAGCTGTCCGGTTAAAGGATTACTCTGAAGCCAAAAAGGTGCTTGCAGCCATATTGAAGGAAAAGAATGATGGCTCCGGCGAGATCTGTTTTCGGCATGCTATTCCTGATGCCCACCTGTTGACCACTGCAGACATTTGGTCGGACATGCTGCAGGTAGAAATGGAAGAAGAAAGGGTGGATGTGGATACATTCGACCATTTCATACAAGACTTTACCGCATATTTTATCGGACATATCGCAATGGTACGCTCCAATAACAGACTGGCGGAGGACATTAGCTCCTTAAAACGTGTATTTTTACCCTTGATTAGAGCAAAGGCGCAAAATGACCCTGCAGAGGCATTAGTATTGGTGGAACAGGTGAAGGCATTGTTGACTCGTCTGCTCCTGCAAAATCAATTGGTTCAAGAAGCAAATGGTCCTTCTTTTAAGTATGTTTGGTTAGAGACATCCGGCAATACTGCGGACACCGGCTCCGTCAACCGGTTTGTTGCAGAAGGGCAGATGTTGGAACGATTTCGGGCATACAAAGACTCTCTTCGCACCCATGATCCGGCGCTTTATCAAGCACGATTTGGGATGGAGCGGCCAAGTATAAAGGAACTGCGTTCATCCCTTCCACAGGAGGGCGTTGTATTGGAATACTTTCAGGTGGATACAGTGATGTACTTGTTTGTCTTGACGGAGGATACGGTGTGGGTCCGTCCTCTGGATTATAGGCCGATTGATTCACTTCTCGATCGCCATGTCAAGGGCGATATGGGTTCGGCCGGCCGATTATTGGTTACATTGGGCTTGATGGATTCTTTAACAAGGGGTTATTCGAGTTGGGTGGTGCTTCCGGATGCAAAGCTCTTCTATCTCAATTTTGAAGCCTTACCGGATGAACAGGGCCAATTTCTGCTCCACAGCAAGGACATTCGTTATGGGCTTTCCATAAAGGTCCTTCAAGAGCAACAACGATTACAGGAGAAGAACGCGCATTCGAAAGCCATCCTGGGTATGACGCCGGGATTCTTGCCATCTCTTAAAGAACATTACGCCCAACGGGACAGCGTACATATCGATTCATCTTGGCTGCATTACCTTCAACAACCGTTTTTGGTTCATCTGGCGAAGAAGCTGCAGGCAATTCCTGACTGCCATAGCTTGATTGGGCAGCGTGCGACGGAACACGCTTTTAAAACCAACAATGGGGCGTATGCAGTGCTTCATTTAGGTACCCATGGCGTGTTGGACGATCATTCTCCGATGTTTTCCAAGCTTGTTTTCGCCAAGGACAGTGTAGAAGACGGATATCTTTATACGTATGAAATATTTAAACAACAATTTCATACCAAACTGGCAGTTCTATCCGCCTGCAACACCGGCAGTGGAGCAATGGAAGATGGGAGTAGTGTCTTTTCGATGGCACAAGCATTTACACATGCCGGTTGCCCTGCCTCGTTAATGACCCTTTGGGAAGTAGATGAAAAGAGTACAGCGCAAATATTGACCCGCTTCTACCAAAAACTGGAAGAAGGACTGACCAAGTCACAGGCTTTGCGCCGGGCTAAAGTGGAGTATTTGTCAAGTGTTCCCACCCCTTTACAGCGTCCCTATTACTGGGCGGGTTTGGTGCTATACGGGGATGATAGTCCGGTGTTTGAGAAAAATAGTATATTTGGCCCAATGCAATGGATTCTTTGGGTGGCTGCTTCTTTTGTAGTGCTTTTGTTGGTCTGGTGGATGAAAAGGCGAAACCGGCCATAATAATTAAAACACAATGTAATGATGAATGCTGATTTTAGTATTTCGACGGATAGACTAATACTCCGCCCTTTTACCGAAGGAGACATAGAGCCATCGTACCAAATGAATTTGGATGAAGAGGTGAGTCGTTATACCCTTGATGGGGGAGTGCTGTCGCGGGAAGAAATCGCTCGAAGAATTAGAGATGACGTTATGGGAGATTATAATAAACATGGCTTTGGCCGGTTTGCAATAGAGCATAAGAAAACTGGTACATTTATCGGATTTGCAGGACTGAAGTATCTTGAGGATTTGGAGGAAGTTGATTTGGGCTACCGCTTAAGAAGTGACTTTTGGGGTATGGGATTGGCCACGGAGGCCTCACAGGCGTGCCTGACGTACGGATTCACAGCGCTAAACCTCCCCAAGATTATTGCTATGGTATTGCCTGAAAATACAGCTTCCATTCGTGTCCTGAAGAAGCTCCATTTTACCTTCGAAAAAGAGTTCTTGGAAGAGGGGCACACCGCCCACCTCTTTGTGCTTACCAAGGAGAGGTATGAAACCTTTTTGTGAAGAGGTGTTATTATATTTTAGGTTTTCCTTACACCTACTAATCAACGTTTAATGCGCATATCGAATCTTACATTGTTCACGAATAAATTGAAAGAAGAACAATCGTTCTATAGCTCAGATTTGGGCTTCGAGTTGATTGAGGAAAACAGGGATTCTTTTACAGTTCAAATTGGATGGAGCCGCTTGACATTCCGCTTTTCTCCTAATAGTCATCGATATCATTATTGTTTCATGATTCCTCCAAATCAGTTAGATGAAGCGATGCGTTGGATGGAGCAAAGAGTGGAGATTTTGGAAATTGAAACAGGCCGAAAAGTTCAGCGCTTTGAGTCCTGGAATGCAAAGTCTTTTTATTTTTACGATGCAAGTGGCAATCTGGCAGAGTTTATTGCTCGATATGACTTGAAAGAGCATGAAGCTGAGGGAGAATTCTCACAATCCCAGGTTTTATGTGTTAACGAAATAGGAATCCCTACAGCAGATGTCAGAGCCACCAACACTTCTTTTGAGCATCAATTTGGGACGAAATTCTGGAAAGGAGATTTTCAAAGATTTGGGACGAACGGGTCGCAGGAAGGACTGTTTTTACTCCCTAATTATCACGTAAAGAAAACATGGTTCCCAACCGAAATGAACGTGACCGTAGAGCCGCTTGAAGTAACCTTCCAAAATGGCGAAAATAATTTTGTCCTTAAAGTAACCGAAGGGCAAATAAGAGGGTAGAACAATGTGAGGCTTTTACCTCAGGAGTGTCAAATCCCCCGTACGGGTGATGATGGTGCCATCCGGCTTCTCGAAGACTACCCGGTAGAGGTACACGCCCGGAAGCATTTCCTTGCCATGACTTTTGCCATCCCATCCGGTGTGAGAAGTTGGGTCTCCTGCCTGGGTATTGGTTTCAAGATAAACCTGCTCACCCCATCGGTCGAATATGCCAAACACCCGCACCGTCCCGCCTTCACTTGAAGTGAAAATCCGGAACTTTTCATTCTGCCCGTCTCCATTTGGGCTGAAGGTGTTGGGTACAAATATCCCACCTGTTGGCTTGGGAGTAACAAGGACTTCGATGGACAATTGGACCACGCATCCGTTGGAATCCGTCAAGGTTAAGGTATAAATGGTCGAGGAGGTGGGGCGAATCGTGGGCTCCAGGCAATCTGTACAGCTCAGTCCGGTCGAAGGACTCCATTGTGCTGATACATAGCTCATGTCGGTCGTGATGATGGGGCGCACCGAATCCCCCTCCACGATTTCATATTTGCTGTTGTCCGACTGTACAAAATACTCGTAAAAGTCCAATTGTACAACGATGATAGAATCACATCCGTTAGCCGCCATGCCGGGGAGCAGTTCCCGGCCTTGTGGATTTGACCGGTTATATACCGTTCCATTGACCGTGAGGGATTCCTCCGGACAAAGGGTCGAAGAAACCTCGCCTATTCCGGGTTGGAGTAGGGCAAAGGTGACATGCAGAATACTGTCGCAACCTTTAGCGCTTTGTTTCGGGAAGGTATCGGAGCCGGTAAGGTGGCCGCTGTAATACGGATGGCCATTGACAAAAAGGGTGTCTCCATCACAAATTTGGTCCGAATACTGTGCTTCAACCGCTTGAACAAATTGGAGACGAACGCGTATCGTACTATCGCATCCGCCTCGGGCTGCTCCCGTTAACAATAGCGTATCGGAAGCATGATGTGCATCAAATGACATCCCCCCGATGGTCACCATTTCATCACTGCAAAACTGTCCGGTGATGGTCGTGTCGGTCTTGAAATAGCTCAATCTTATATGTACCGTACTGTCGCATTGATTGGCCGAGGCAGCGGTGAGGGTCTCCTGGCCCGAAGGGTTGGAGGCGTCATAGGTGACCCCGTTGACGACAATGGCTTCTCCCGGACAAAGGGTAGTATCAATGTAGGACTCGCTTGGAGCATAAAAACTCAAGTCTATCCGGATGATGCTATCACAGCCTTGAGCATTGGCCCCCGTAAGGGTTTCCGTACCGCTTGGGTGGGCTTGATTGTAGGCCTTTCCGTTGATGGTAATCTCTGTGCCGGGGCAGAGGGTCCCTGTGATGTTATTGTATGAAATGGTACCTATCTCGATATGCAGCGAGACTTCATCTGAACAAGTGGACTGTGGGTCCGTGATGTACAAATCCTTTGATAGGAATACGGTATCTCCCGGAGAATAAACTTGCCCCATTCCATTGGTTTCGGTGAAATACATGGGGTTTCCGCCTATATGAGATATAGGCGGAAGGATATAGAAGTCACAGGTATTAATGTCTATGGGGGCGTTGATGGTGACCGTGGGTTGGACGACGATGTCTATGAAGGCCGTATCCCGGGGGCAGGTGACTCCATCTCCTACGATGTAGGCCAACCGGTGTGGCCCCACTCCGAGTTCCTTGCCGGTCAGGTACCCGTTTTGTGCAGCGGGGTGCATGGAAGGGAGAACTATCACGCGTCCCCCTTGATCTCCGTTGATTAGAGAAATGAGTGCTACCGAATCCACATCGCAAATGGTATCTGCTGTGATGTCATCTCCTGCATACACTTCGCGGACGACGGTGATTGTGATGGTGGCACTGTCATCCGGGCACGTTGTCCCGCTATATCTCACATAGCGATAAGTATAGGAGCCTTCCGGGAGCATGCCGGTATGGATGGTGTCTCCGGTCAGCGCTCCGTTGCCATTTACATCCTTAAATACACCGCCGCTATCTGCTCCGTTGAGCAAATCCGTCAGGGAGAAGACGGTGCCTTGGCAGACAGACCTTTGGATGTCTTCGCCGGCGTGGACAGAGGGGTGGACAGTAATGTTGAATTCCCGCTCGAAGTTGCAAAATCTTTTATTGTCATAGGCATAAAGATGGGTGGATGTTTTGATTATCTGTCCGGCCAACCATTTCATGCCAGCCCCTCCGGATTGACTATAATACGCTTCACTTCCGGATAAGCGCATACCGGGGATGGCAGGTAGGATTACGGAGTCACATCCTTCGATATCGGCAATTTTGTCAATAAAAGGGGTGGGGACAATGTGAAAATCTACACGTACCGTATCCGAATAGCAACCTCCATTGAACCCGACGGCATAAAAGCTACTATCCCGCGTGAGGGTCAATTGAGTTCCCTTGATAGTGTCTCGAAGCAGGGAGTCTGAGGAGAGGAGTATGGCTAATGTCGTGTCTCCATTGGCGATGGTTTGCTTGACACTCTCAAGTTCAAAAGTCGCGTGCCCCAAAGAGTCACTACATATCTGAGCAGCTGTGACAGCGGGCAAATCAGGCCGGCCGGCGACATCTAAGGTGACTTTAAAAAGGCCGGAAGTACAAGAGTCATTGTCGAGCTGTCCATAGAAAATGGTGTCTCTCCCCGTGTATGGAAATTTCGCCGGAGTGTTGCCCATGTCGTCTGCAAAAAGTTGGAATGCCCGTCCATGATTGACTTGCTCATATACATCCATTAGCGTAAAGGTCGCCGTGCTGTCAGGGGAGGTGGCACACAAACGCACTACAGCATCTTTGGGGTCAATGGCCCCGAGGACATGGATATTGACCTCTACCCAATCCGAATTGCAGGGGGAAGCATCTACCCGTGCGTAGAGGGTGGTGGTCCCGGTCTTATAAGGAGAGGTGACACGAGTGTTGAGGTCTTGGCCGGTGTAAAAGTGGACTTCTGCTACATTGCCGACGGTGATCTTGTCGCGATAACTGTTGAGATCAACGGTGGCCTGTCCGGAGCCGGGAGGGTCTTCGCATACATCTATGTTGAGGTCAAATGCCTGAGGGGTGGGGTGGACAATTACGATAATTCTGCCCTTTGCGGTGCAGCGGCCATCAAAGGCGGTGTAATAAAAACTTCCCGGTGAAGCTGTGTAAGGATCATCTATAATTTCGATGGTATGTGCTTCATCCTCCCAGAAGTGAAGTTCTAAACTAAAATCCCCTAATACTAATACATTTCTCAAGCTGTCCATGTTGATTGGGGCAGAGCCGGAAGTGGAAGGTTTTTCACACAATTCGATTTGGATATCTCCTTTGATTTTGGGGAGCGGGAGTACTGTCAAGGTCACTTCAATAGCCGGTGAGACACAATTGCCGTCTCGTACCACGGCATAAATCTTGCCGGTGCGGCTGTTGTAAGGCGAAAAAACGGGGTTTTGGAGGGCGGCATCCCGGTACCATTCTACGGTATATCCCGAGCCGTCATTGACGGTAGATTCCGCTTGACTCAAATCGAAGTCTCCCGTGCCGTCTCCCTTGTCACAGGCTTCGATATTGGCTGGTTTGGCCACAGGGCAGGATATGTGTATGCTAAACCGGTCCGTATATGGGTCACTACAGCAATCAGAGCCGGCCCATGGGTTGACTACTCCGACAATCTCATAATCATTGTCACACCAGTCATGGGGAACGGTGGTGGAGAAAGTGGTGATGGTGGATGGAATTTGGAATGGCCCTGCACTTCCCTCGAAATCACAGGTTCCGTTGGAGACGCCTCCGTTGACGTATTGGTCCCCATCACCGGAGAGGTCGGCACAATCATAAGTGATGGAGCCGCCACCACCACAAGCGACGCTCCAGTTGGTAGTACGGGTACCCGAACTCGTGTGGTTGGAGAAAGCGCCTTTTGTCCTTGCGCAGTTACTCTGCAGGACGTACACCTTGCGGCAATCCGGACAAATACCACTCATATCGTAGGTGGTAGAGCCTCCGGAGCTGGTGAAGAGGACTAAAATCCCGCCTGCCGGGACATGGTCCCCCGGCCCAATGGAAAAGACGTCGCTACAGCCGCTGACCAAGTTGGGGTTGCCCGGTTGAAAACCACAGGGGAAGCCGTTGCCCAGGTCATCATTGCCGGAGCCGCCATTGTTGTGCATGTCAAAATCCACCAATAAATCATTGACATCAAATCCCCCTCCCGCATCAAAAACCATAAATTCGTTGGCTGCTTCCGGACCACATGCATCAATCATCATCCCGATAAAACTCGGAGGAGGACTGCACGGCGTCATAGGGGTTGTCACATTCGAACTGCCGAGAAGTGTTCCTTCGCCACTATAGGGGTCAAACCCGGGGTTCGGGTCGATATACCAATCAATTTTTCCACCATTGGGAAGGTTAAATCCTGTCGCTGTCAAGGTGATATTGTCTCCTTCGCAAAGGGTGCAACCGGACGTACATCCCGCTGGAGTCATGGTCGTAGAGGATATCTCTGGACATTGACTGAATCCCTTGTTTGAAATAAGGATAAGTAGGAGGGCTGGGAGCAGGCGAAGAGTGGAGATGCGACGTTTCATTCTGGTTGAGGTTATTCCGGATGCAAAAATAAGAATAAAATGTGGAGTAAATGCCGAAAAGTTTGCCGGTGTGTGTATTACAAAGTGCACTAATATAAGGAAAACGGCTGGGAAGAACTCCGACCCCCACTGCTGACGAAGGAAGACTTGGGAGTGGAGATGTACAAGAAGATTTATCCGGCAGGAACGATGGGGGCAAACTTTCGGTGTTTTGGATTCTATTTGAAGTCAGGACAAGACACTTTGTATTTGTTGATTATTACTTTTTGTATTCTCATCTCAACGCTTCTTTAATAATTCTTACTTCTTCAATACTATCAATGGTTTCCAAAGCAAAACGCACAGGGTGGTCGGGGTTATACAAACGCTCAAATTCACTTTGAATGATTGCCAGCTTTTCTTCATCAGTCATTTCATCTGTTATGGGCTTTAAATCGTTTAGATGTTTTAGGATTTCTTTGTTGGCGGATTTGAATTCTTCAGGGAAGTAGAGTTCGTAAATTGCCCCATCAACTATCATTTCGAAATAACTCAATTCGATATCTTTTGTATTGTTTTCGGCAAGTGTACTGAGGTAATCGTATGTTGTATTAAAGCAGTTTTGGGTATCAAGTGTCGGCTTTAATACAGGAATTTTATCAAAATAATCTCCAAACCACTTTATTCCATCTTTACCCCAAATTACACTTCCAAGTTTGAAATAGAAATAAACAACGCTTGAATTTAAAATTGTGCAATAATATTTAAGATGATTACCAACTGCAAACGAAGTGGAATCAATAGAAAACTCACTTCCTTCTGAAATTGCAAATGAGTTAATATTTGAAAGTCTTGTCCATATAATTTTTGGTTTAGAAAAAGATTCATAATATGAGCATTTTCTTAGTTCATACCATTTTTTTTGGCCTTTTCTTGCTTCATATACCTTTTCTAAACTTTCCTTATATTTTTCTAAGTAAGATAGCACTTCAGGATATTTTTCAATATCTATTCCTGTATAGGTGTATAAAATGTAGTTATTTGGGCTTTTACATCTCCATCTTTTTATTTCTGCACCTTTAAAAACTAGCTTTAATACTTCATAACTTCTCTTTTCTTTAAAAATACTTTTTGCTTTATTAATTGGTATAATAAATACTTTATTTAACCCTGTTGTTAATCCTCTATTAATTGATAAATCATTTAATCGATTTAATGGAACACCCCTATCTACAATCCTTTTTCTTAATCTCATTATTGACTCATTATAAAAACTCCATTGGGAGTTATTATAATAACTGGAACTAACAAATTCAGTATATTCGAAAAGTTGTTCAGTAAAAGATTTATTGAAATTATAGTTTTTGAATTCTCCAGCTCTAATAAGTTTTTGTTGTTTATTCTCATTGGCGACAATAGTTATAATTGTACCAACATTAGCCTCTTTAAAAACTGGTATTTTATTTAAGTTTATGATTGTCTTTAACTTTTTATCTGTAAGGAATTTCCTTGTGCTTTCGCCATAATTAGTGAAACAGAATCTATTTGAAGTAATAAAAATTAAAAGCCCTTTATGTGATTGAGTTAGACTTAGTCCTTTTTCATAGAAAAGACTATAAATATCTCCAGACCTGATAAAAGTTTTAAAATTTTGTTTTTGATAAATTTCTAATAGTTCAGAACTTGTTTTACTTTTATCTTGAAGTTGTACGTAAGGCGGATTCCCAATCACCACATCAAAACCGGTAAAATCACCGTTATCATCAAGCAAATTAGGAAATTCAAAGCGCCATTCTATTGCGTCTTTAAATAAAGCACC
>JALWRC010000082.1 GCA_027080725.1 Saprospiraceae bacterium | reverse complement strand
CAAAAAATCAACTGACAAGGCAAAATTTCGAGTGAGTTCATATTTCCTACATGATAACCACCCCGACCTTACTCCCTTCAGTCATAAAAATAAGCACTTTTCTGGCGGGCACTACTTAAAACCTTTGGCACCAAGACGTACAAGGCGTAATAGTGCACTTTGTAATACACACTCACATAAGATTTATGTCCTGCACGAACTTCAAGTAGTATCCCACACGCCGATTTCAGAAGTAACAAATCATGCGTGCGCCTATACTACACATAGCGCGGAGCCAAATCGCAAATCTCCAATCGTTTACCCCGTGGAATAACATATTCAACGGGGTGTTCGGTGTTCAAAACAATTTTGCACAGAATTTTATTTAAAAGAAGCTCCTCTCCCTCATCATTTATATTTACTCGATGTCAGTATTGTATATGAGGGAGAGGGTGGGTGAGGGAGTGCAGCAGGATATCGCTCATCTCGTTTATTCATACACATCCAATAATAGTATAGAAGCAGCACAGGTTCTCCAATCGTTTACCCCGTGAAATAACACATTCAACGGGGTCAATCGGTGTTCGATGTTCAAAAGAGAACCTTAAGGCGGTCCATAATCCGGATGCGTTGTATCCTTTTTGCCCTTGATTTTAATAATTTTTCAGATTTAGGTACTGATTGTTTTCTTTTGGGCGTTTGGAACATGGGGAATGATGAACAAGCCATCAATACAGGAGAGATGTTCGATATTTCATGGTTTCCAATTAATTGACAAGGTGAAAAAGATATACAGATGACATATTTCCATCGACAAGCCCGGTTAAAAGGTATTATGGGCAGTTTAGTGCTTCTTTTAACGATATGGGGACAGCGAGTGTTCTCGCAAAATGCCCGGGATACCAATCTCGTCCAATTCTCTGGAGTGGTGATGACTTCGGATACGGACACTCTTATTCCTCTTCCTTTTGTCAATATCCAAGTGGTGGGGTCGCCGAGGGGTACCTATACGGACTTTGATGGTTTTTTTAGCATAGTCGCCGCCAAGGGAGATACCATTGGCTTTTCAGCGGTGGGGTTTAAACGGGTGGATTATGTCATTCCTGATACTTTACACACGGATCGCTATACTATTTATCAGCTCTTGCCCAAGGATACATTGATGCTTCCGGAGACCGTAGTGTACCCATGGCCCAGTAGAGAGCATTTTAGGCTGGAGTTTTTGGCCTTGGATACGGAGACGCAGTTGGATAAGAATATCATCGAGTCCCTCTCCAAAAAGAATATCAACAGAATGCTCGTATTGCTGCCGGTCGATGCCGATGAAGTGGCAAAAGCCTATTTCAAGGAGCAGCAAAAGAAATTGTATTATGCCGGCCAAGTGCCATCGCCTATAGACCCGATGGCGTGGATACGATTTTTTAAAGCTTGGAAGGCCGGAAAATTTAAAAAGAAAAAATGATGCACATAGTACAAATAAAAAGGAGGTATCCAGTTATCTGACAACCTCCTTTTTTGTAGGGCGGCCGGAGAAATATTATTTTTCTTCCGTTGCCTCTTCTTTAGCTTCCGTCAACAGCTCCGTATTAATGACTTTTACAAGTACATCTTTAGGAAGTGCTCCTGCCTGCATCATTGGAGGTTTGTCCCCCGTAGGGATAAAGAGCAATGAAGGGATACTCCGGATTCCAAAGACGTAGGAGAGCTCTTGCTCTACTTCGGTATCCACTTTGTAAAAATCCACTTTACCTTCATATTCTTCAGAGAGCTCTTTTAAGATAGGGGCGACCATCTTACAGGGGCCGCACCAATCTGCATAAAAGTCAATGATGGCAGGACGCTCTCCTTCGTATTTCCATTCTTTATGCGCGGTAAAATCAAAGATATTCTTTTTGAAGTCCTCGGTTGTTAATTGAGTTACACTCATTGTTTAAAATTTTATGTGATGATTTATTTATCTGAATAATTATAATGCAAAGATAGGGTAGGCATATTCAAAGTTCTGTAACTGTGTTAACAAAGGAGTAGATTACTTGGATACTTTATCAAGTAGGCGACACAACTGCCGGCATTCCTCATCAGAAAGTGTAGAAAAGAGGCTTGTAGTATAATGGGGGAGCAATTGATCTACCTCACTGACAAGCGCTCTACCTCTTTCGGTGAGGGCGATGTCTATTAAACGTTTGTCATTGCAGCAACTGTGTCTATGGAGAAGTCCTTTGTCGGCAAGTCGTTTTACAAGACGGGAGGTATCGGGCATTTTATAAATCATCATCTCTTTAATTTTACAGAGACTGACCGGCTCGCTAACGTCTTTTAAGATGCGCAGGATGTTAAATTGCTGTATGGTAAGGTTAAAAGGTGTAAGATACTTTTGCAACTTCCCTCGTAGGGAGTTACTCGATTGCAATAGTCGAACCACTGCTTGTTCGTAAATGTTTTCACTGAAATTTACGGAGTTCGTATGAAATGGTTGATCCATTGACATAGCAATACCTTTTGGTTGGACTATGCTACTGCGTACCTATTCTTATACTGTCGTTGAAGTATCTTTCTCGCTTTGTGAATGCGGCTTTTAATCGTTCCTATAGGTAAGTCCAACTCATCCGCAATTTCATGGTACTTAAACCCTTCGTAAAACCGCTGGAAAGGAATCTTGAGTTTGGGGTCTAAGTTGTTGACCATTTTAACCAACTCCTCGTAGTTCATGCTGATTTCCCCTTCATTATGTACGGTCTTATGATTGAGCTTAAAATACAGCCCGTCATGTCCTACGGAAGTGACTTGATTATTGCGCGCTCTTCGGTACTCATTGATAAATGTGTTACGCATAATCGTCGTAATCCACGCTTTAAAGTTGGTACCGATACTAAAACTGTCTTTATTCTTTAGTGCCTTAAATACCGTCTCTTGGTACAAGTCTTTTGACTTTTCCGAGTCTTGAGTAAGCTTAAAGGCGAAGGCCCTTAAGATGGAAGAAATGGCATTTACATTGGTATAAAATTCAATTGTACTCATCCTTTGTTTAATTTCATTTAAACCCCTTTATTTTGAGGTCGATGTTGTAACAACAAAAATACGACAAATATTTTCATTGGCCCTAAAATCTCTCCTAAAAAGTACAAAAATTGACAATTTTAAGATTTTGTTAACATTATTTGGCAGTTTGCCATTAAGGTGAAGAGATTTGAAAGATTGTATTATTGACGCATTTGCTACACAAAGCCAAGTTTGACCTGCAAAACGAAGAATAGCGCTCCGGCAATAAACCCCAAAAATGCTATCCAACTGATTTTTTTGAAATACCAGATAAAGTCTATTTTCTCCATCCCCATGGCGGCCACACCCGCTGCGGAACCGATAATCAACATGCTTCCGCCGGTCCCTGCAGAATAAGCGATATAATGCCACAACGCGTGGTCGATGGGGAAGTCGTACATCCCCATCGCTGCAGCCACAAGCGGGACATTGTCGATGATGGCAGAGAGGAAGCCGAGCAAGGTCACCACGATATATTGATTGGGTACCTGATGATCAATCCACTGGGCAGCTGCTTGAAGGGCTCCAACATTACCTATGACGATGGACTCCAAGGCACCTACCGCCAACAGAATCCCGAGGAAGAAAAGGATGCTACTCATTTCAATTCTGGATAAAGCCGTATGAGCAGAGTAGAGATGCCGGCGCTCCGCTGTAAATTGTTCTTCCGGGTGAATATACTCTGATACCATCCATACCACACTCAATCCCAACACCATCCCGAGATAGGGGGGGAGGTGGGTAACGGTTTTGAAGATTGGAACAAAGGCAATGGCTCCAAGTCCTAAAAATAACATGGGCTTGCTGCTCAATAGCCGCTCTGCTTTGACGTTTTCCTTGACATCCATCTTGATATTTCCCTTCATTACTTTTTGCATGCCTATGATAAGGGTAGGGACTACAAAGCAAATGATGGCAGGCGCTAATACATGCTCTATAAGCTTCAATGCGCTCGTCTTATGTCCGATCCATAGCATCGTAGTCGTGACGTCACCGATAGGAGACCAGGCTCCACCCGCATTGGCAGCGATGACTACCAAGGCCGCAAACCAAAGTCTTTCCTTACGGGTATGTAAGACTTTGCGCAAGAGGGTGACAAGGACGATGGTGGCGGTTAAGTTGTCAATGACTGCGGATAAAACAAACGCCAAAGTCCCGATGATCCATAGTAATTTTCGTTTGCTATTGGTTTTTATCCATCCCTTTAGTACCTCGAATCCACGATGTAAATCAATAATCTCTACAATGGTCATCGCTCCAACGAGAAAAAATAATATTTCCGCCGTTTTGCCGAGATGGTGCTGTAGGGTCAATTCGAAGCCATGCCGAGCGCTTTCTCCGTCTTTTAGCGCATTGAATACGTCCCCGTGTCCATTGATGATTTCCAATTCTCCAAGCTGAAATCCATACGATACCAGGGCCCATGTCAATGCAGCCGCCAAGAGAGCGGAGACGGTTTTATCCAGCTTGAGTGGGTGCTCAAAGACTATGGCCAAGTATGCCATTATGAATACGAGAATGGTCGCAATATGAAAAAAACCAAATTCCATAGCTTGAATTATTTTAATGTTTGAAATTATTGGCTCCTTCTTGTAAAACGAATTGCTTTGCACGCTGAGACGTTGGCAAGAATGAGGCGCAAATTTAACAATATTGTGACAACATTTCTGCTTTAATTGGACCTCCCAGGTCTAAAAGAGGAATATTGTTTGCATAGAATTAAATATATGAATAATATGATATATATAATAAAGAGTGAAATAAGGGATTAAGATTAATTCGCTATACTTTTTTATGAATGGGCTAAAATGCGGTTTCTCTAAACAATCCGAGTAAAACAATTGTTGAAAGAAGGAAATAATCCGGGAGGGGATATTTTAGGATGGAGTAGTGTACTTTTGTGCTACGAATACAAACGGAAATAGATGATAAAAATTGGCAATACCGCGCTGGGGGAGTTTCCTCTGCTCTTGGCACCGATGGAAGGCGTAACGGATCCGTCTTTTAGAGCCATATGCAAGGAATATGGAGCCGATATGGTCTATACGGAGTTTGTGTCGGTGGAGGGCCTGATTCGCAACGTCAAAAAGAGCAAGAAGAAGATTAGCATTTTCCCCAACGAACGACCCGTCGGTATTCAGATTTACGGAGCCAATTTGGATTCGATGCTGCAGGCTACAGAGGTCATAGAAGAAGCACAACCGGAGGTACTGGATATCAATTACGGTTGCCCCGTGAGCAAAGTGGTCAACCGGATGTGCGGAGCAGGCATATTACAGGATATAGATCGTATGGTGGCCTTGACCAAGGCAGTGGTGGAAGCGACGTCATTGCCCGTTACGGTCAAAACGCGGTTGGGATGGACGCAGGATACGATCCGGATTGAGGAAGTGGTCCAACGACTTCAAGAGGTAGGCATCCAAGCTATTACGATACATGCTCGTACAAGGCGGCAGATGTACAAGGGGGAAGCCGATTGGACGTGGCTTAGGCGAATCAAACAAAACCCCAATATCACCATTCCGGTTTTTGGCAATGGAGACATCGACGGGCCGGTTAAGGCCTCCCAATATAAGAAGAAATATCTGGTAGACGGCATTATGATCGGTAGAGCGGCTATCGGTCGCCCCTGGATATTCAATACCATAAAACATTATTTGCAGACCGGGGAGGTCTTGCCGGAACCGTCCATCCCACAACGCATCGCAATAGTCAAACGCCATTTGCAACACTCGCTCGAATGGAAAGGCGAAAAAGTTGGCGTGCTGGAGATGCGCCGGCATTATGTCAACTATTTCAAGGCCATCCCTCATTTTAAACCCATTCGCCTCCGTCTTTTGACAGAGATGAATCCGTCTGTCGTTCTCGAGATTCTCGATGAGATCGAACATCTTTTTTCCTCCGTTCAACCCATTAAGATATAGTATGACCGTCAAGATAGATAAGAGTAACGTGTTGAGGAATATTCCCGGACAGCATAAAGTTTTGCTTGAAATGGTTGGCAAAGCGGCAGATGCGTTGGACCTCCAAGCATATGTCGTCGGCGGATATGTTCGCGATGTCTTGATGGGAAGGCAAACCAAAGACATTGATGTTGTCACGGTGGGAAGCGGCATCCGTCTAGCGGAAAAATTGCGGCAAATGTTGCCCGGAGTGACATCTTTGAAAGTATTTAAACGGTTTGGTACCGCTCAACTCAAAGTGCGGGGGCTGGAAATAGAATTTGTAGGGGCCAGGAAGGAGTCCTATCGTTATGACTCCCGAAAACCGGTGGTAGAGGACGGTACCCTCGAAGAAGACCAACTGAGGCGGGACTTTACCATCAATGCTCTATCTGTTCCATTGAATAGTGCGGCAAAGGGGACCTTATTGGACCCCTTCGATGGAGTGGGGGACTTAAGACGAGGTATCATCCGGACCCCCAGAAATCCGGAAGTGACTTTTAGCGATGATCCACTCCGGATGATCCGGGCCATCCGGTTTGCTACACAGCTGGATTTCAATATCGAAGAGAAAACATTTAATGGTCTTAAGAAAGTAGCGGATCGAATCAGTATCATCTCCTTCGAACGCATTCGTGACGAACTTATGAAAATCATCGCCGCAGCAACTCCGTCAAAAGGGTTTCTGCTCTTGGATGAATCGGATTTGCTTCCCATTATTTTTCCTGAATTGTCCGCTTTAAAAGGGGTAGAAGTGCGCAATAATATCGGGCATAAGGATAATTTTTATCACACATTGGAGGTGTTGGATAATGTGGCCAAAAAATCGGACAATGTATGGTTGCGCTGGGGGGCCATTCTCCACGATATAGGTAAGGCCCCTACCAAACGTTTTAGCAATACAGAAGGGTGGACTTTTCATGGCCATGAGGTCGTAGGTGCCAAAATGGTGAAAAAGATTTTCAAGCGCTTTCGCCTTCCACTGGATGAGCGTAAGACATATGTCGAACAAATGGTCCGGCACCATCTACGGCCCATCGCTTTGACAAAAGGCAATATTACGGATTCTGCGGTTCGCCGTCTCTTGTTTGATATGGGAGAGCACATAGATGACCTGATGATTCTATGTGAAGCAGATATTACCTCTAAGAACGAGAGCAAGGTGCAGCGTTTTTTGGAGAATTACCAAAAAGTTCGCCTAAAACTCAAGGAAGTAGAAGCAAAAGATCATTTGCGCAACTGGCAGCCGCCGATTATGGGAGAGGAGATTATGAAGACCTTCGGACTAAAACCATCCAGAATGGTAGGGGTGATTAAAACAGCCATCCGGGAAGCGATATTGGATGGGGTTATCGCAAATGACGAAGAAGAAGCCCGGCAATTTATGATGAAAGTCGCCGCAGAACACGGCCTTAAGGCGGTTGGTTAGAATCGTTTACTCACCTAAAAAATCATCGTATGAAACATCTCCGTTATAGCATTTTTCCAGCCGGGTTCATGCTTCTCAGCATGGTGTTCGTGTCCTGTATTTCCTCCCGGCACATCCAACCCCAAAGGGACCAAGAGGCCATACGAATGGTCATGCGCCATCAGGAAATAGCTTGGAATAATGGGGACATCGAAGGGTTTATGCAGGGGTATTGGAAAAGCGACCAGTTGCGTTTTGTAGGGCGATCCGGCCTGAAGTATGGTTGGGAAAATACCTTGCAAGGGTATAAAAAGGGATATCCCGATAAGGCCACAATGGGCAAGCTCCATTTTGAAATTGAGGTATTGGAACCCACCGGTCCCGATAGTTATTATATGATTGGCCGGTACGAACTCATAAGAAAGGAGGACCATCCGACCGGGTATTTTACCCTGTTGTGGAAACGAATCAACGGCAAGTGGAAAATTGTTTCTGATATGACCTGCGGATAGGCCTTATCCCCAATATTCAACTATTTCATGCCAAATAAATCAGAATTTGCTTAGCCCATTTGTAAGGCTGGATAGGTTAATCATGCACTTTTCTCCGCCCATATCTGACAGAGATGAAGGATGGTTTCGACCGCTTTCATCATATCTTGCAGAGAGACCCATTCTCTTTTGGAGTGAATCCCTTGCATTCCTGCGAAAATATTGGGGCAGGGCAATCCCATAAACGACAACCGGGACCCGTCGGTTCCACCTCGAATGGCTTCTTTGGTGACTGTTAGTCCGGCGCGCCGGATGGCTTCTTCGGCATAGGAAGTAACTTGGGGGTATTGGTCCAATACCTCTTTCATGTTGCGATATTGCTCAATGACCTCAAAGGTATAAGTGGAATTTGGGTAATCTACGAGTACTGTTCGGACGATATCTTCAAGCAATGTTTCGTATTCTTTGAGTTTGGGGGTTTCAAAACTTCTGATTATAAATTCGAGCTTGGATTGGCCCAATTCCCCGCTTATACTCGTAGGGTGAATAAAACCCTCTTTTCCTTCTGTGGCTTCCGGGCAGAGGGTGTGAGAGGGAAGCCGGTCAACGATGGAAGAGGCGATTTTAATGGCATTTTCCATTTGTCCTTTGGCATAACCGGGGTGGATGGAGACGCCTTTGATATTTATCACTACCGCGTCTGCAGAAAAAGTCTCGTCTTCCAGAGAGCCGGGAGCTCCTCCATCCAGGGTATAACCGAACTGGGCATTTAAGAACTCCATATTGACTTTGTCGACGCCCCGTCCGATTTCTTCGTCCGGTGTAAACAGAATGCGTATTTTTCCATGCGGTATTTCGGGGTGGTCGATGAGCACTTGTGCCATTTGCATAATGGAAGCGACGCCGGATTTGTCGTCGGACCCCAAAAGGGTTTTTCCGCTGGCACTTATGATGTCGTGACCGATGCAGTTATTGAGGTGCGGGAAGTCATTTGGGCTAATGATGACGGATGGATCATCGGGAAGAGGAAGGTCCTGCCCCTGATAGTTCTTATGGGTGATAGGCTTGACTCCGGTACCGGAAGCATCCGGAGCGGTATCCACATGGGAGCAAAAACAAATGACGGGGACGTCCTTGTTGACATTTGATGGCAACGTGGCATAGAGGTAGCCATTTTCATCCAATGTAACTTCTTGAGCTCCCATTTCCTTGAGCTCCCCTTCTAATAGATGCAATAAGTCAAATTGCTTTTTTGTCGAAGGAGTAGTCTCACTTGAGGCGTCGGATTGGGTATCGATGCTTGCGTATCGTTTAAAGCGGTTTTCCAGCTGGTCTTGGTATTTTGCAATATCCATAATATTCTCTTTTCTGTGGTGGTTATCAAATAGAGCGCTAATGTACACATTCATTTTAGAATCTCATCCAAATTGGTTCATTTCATAAAAATTGACCGTTTCCATGGAGATAGGGTATTGAGTTGCGAATGATGATTTCTGGGAGGTAAAGAAAGTCATCTTCTTTATAGTGAATTGTTTGGGGCGGCAGGTCAGACGGCGCAGGAATATGCTCCGCAAGATCTTATATGATAATGCTTAACTTTTTATATTGACAAAAATCAGGATCTAGATGAGAAAAACATTGTATCTTGCCTCTGAAAAGTAGTTGACATGGTGCCAATGAAGTTCTAATTACAAAATCACTAAAATTTACAACGATGGATGCTTTAACCCCGGTAAAAGAGATTATGACCAAAGATGTTATCGCTTTGCATTTGGATGATACACTTCGTTTGGTGGACAAAACCTTTGATAAACACCATTTTCACCACATCCCCATACTAGATAGTAAAGGTAAAGTGGCAGGTATGATCAGTAAAGAAGATATTCTTAGATTGATATCAGTGCGGCAGGAGTTTACGGATAAAGAGTTCGGGCGAATAAAAGTGCGGGATTTTATGTCTGACAAATTGGTGCTTATTACACCGGAGGATAGTATTGGATTGGCAGCGGATATGTTTATAACAAACCATTTTCATGCTTTACCTGTTGTAGATGAAGAGGATAATCTACAAGGGATTGTTACCACACATGACTTAATCAAGTATGCCTATAAAGATATATAGCTTTTTTTAATCATTAAATCCACTTATTATGAAACAGAATGTTGGGAAAACGGATAAAATTGTCCGCTTGGTTATTGCCTTTGCTATTGCACTTGCGTATTATTTCAAGTATATCGAAGGGACCTTAGCAACGGTACTTTTAATAGTCGCTATTGTATTGGCGTTGACTAGTTTTTTGAATTTTTGTCCGGCGTATGCCTTACTGGGTTTTAATTCAAAGGAAAAGTAATTATAAGCTCTTTTGATTCGTTGTAGTCATAAGTTCGTTTTTGTCGAATGAAAACGAAAGGTAGAGGTATGTGATGTTTGATCGGAGTGTTCCTTTCAAGCAAAGTGATTTCTATGAGTTTTCTTCTACGTTTACGGCGATGGTAGAAGTTAATGTGATTAAGATGCAAAAAAAATGGATTTACATTTTAATTTGGGTAGCGATAACGGCTATGACGGGGTGTCGTTTTTTTGATAGCACTCCTAAGGACAACATTGAGAGGCAAGGAAAGGAGCAGGACAGTTTGTTATTAAAAGTCCGGATCAAGCCGATTTATATCACCAACATCGACCAATTGAGGTTGCGCAGGTTCCCGGATACCAAAAGTAAAATATTGACGACTTTTGATGAAATTGCCTTGCTGTACTCTATGGAGGAACAAACCGATGATGTAGAAAAAATCGGCAAGTACAAGGGACCATGGTTGCGCGTTAAGAGCATTGACGGTGCATATGAAGGTTGGGTTTACGGCGCTCCGCACTTTGTCACGCCCTTTTTGGAGAAGGGGCAGATTGATTCGTTGGCTCGCATCGGAAAAGGAGTGCAGCCATTTGAGAATGTCGCGAGGAAGGATATGGCTGATATGACAGGGATGAATTGGTCGAATGCGATACCGGGTACCCGTTATTCGGGGTTTTACACATACAACCTTAAGAATAGACCGGATTTGATTGATGGTAGAGTCATCATACGCACCAAGATTATAGACCATGATACCCATCAGATTAAGTTTATCCCTTGCCACATCGATTTTAAGCAAGGAATGGCTATAAGTGATGCGCAGTGTCTCGAGCCCATAACAAAATAAGAGGGATACAGGCTGTACTTTTCTTGTCAGATTTAAGTTTTTTTCTCTACCATTTTAATAAATGTTTATATCTTTGCCGCCTCTATTGAGAGCCAATTCTCATGGCGTGGTAGCTCAGCTGGTTAGAGCGCAGGATTCATAATCCTGAGGTCGGCGGTTCAAGCCCGCCCCACGCTACTTTTTACCTTAACTTATCTTTATTCTTCCCTTTCTTGAATATGCTCAATACAATTGCTTGGCGAATGCACTAAAATGAACAAGCACGTTGTATGGTTGCCATGGAGGAGATAGGGGCTTGACTATGTGTTGTATTCAATGTTCAAGAGTTGTTCTGGCGTGTGTATTGCGAAGGGCACTCATCCAAAACATCCGGCTTGAGGATATTCCTTCTGTGCATTATCCGTTTGCTGCTCCTCTATTATACCGGAAGAGCCCCGCCCCCTGTGCGCTGACGAAGGAAGACTTGGAAGCGGAGAGGAACACAATAGAACAATTGGGGCAAGCTTGAAAACTGTGCGCTTTGTAATGCACACAAATATTCAAAGGACAAGCTTTGATGTATAGTTATTCTTTGCGTGGGGCACTGCATTCAGAGAAAAAATGCTGTGCATAATACTGGATGAACGTAGTATCTGAGGCATTAATCCAATGCTTCAGCATCGACTAAGATGCGTCCGCAGTGTTCGCAAGTGATTATTTTTTTCATAATCTTAATGTCCAATTGAACTTGCGGTGGGATTTTGTTGTAACACCCTCCACAGGCATCCCTTTCGATACTCACTACAGACATTTTGTTGCGATATCTGTTTTGGACTCTGTCGTACGCTTTGAGCAATCGCTCTTCGATACCGGTGCGGGCCTTATCTGATTTCTTACGGAGCTTTTCTTCGTCTTTTTCTGTTTTGGTGATGATCACTTCCAATTCTTCTTTCTTTTTCTCCAGGTCGGAAAGTTTTTCATCTAATTTTGCTTGCACCAAGTTGAGCATCTCCTGGTGTTTGCCTACCTTTTCACTCGCTTGACCGATTCTTTTCTCCGAGAGCTTGACCTCGAGTTCTTGAAGTTCAATTTCCTTGGTCAAAGCTTCAAATTCCCTATTGTTTTTGACATTCTCCAACTGCTTTTTGTACTTTTCAATAAGTGCGTTGGCTTCCTTGATGTTTTTATTGTGGAGTTGCAATTCTTCATTGATCCCATCGATAGTGCCTTGGATTTTAGCGATGCGTTTATTCAGTCCCGAAATCTCGTCTTCCAGGTCTTGCACCTCCATGGGTAATTCTCCTTTTAGAATCTCGATTTGGGTTAATTGGGAGTCTATCTTTTGTAAGTTGTACAATGCCAACAACTTATCTTTAATAGGTAAGTCAGCTGCTTTTGTCATATCCGCTATAGTTTTAAAGGTATTGTATAGGATTTGTATTACATTTTGTGTAATGGACGGCAAAGGTACGGAATTTATCGCTAATCAACTCGTATAGAACATCAATTGTGAAGCGCTCACTTTCAAAATGCCCTATATCTGCGATGACAATACGCCCATCTGCATTGAAGTATTCATGGTACTTAAAGTCCGATGAGAGAAATAAATCTGCTCCGGCTGCGATAGCATGCTTCAATAAAAAGCCTCCGGCCCCGCCGCAAAGTGCGATTTTCTCAATATTGTGTCCGGGCAATTTGGTGTATTTCAAAGTCGGGACCTGCATGTTGGTCTTAATTTGCCGGAGGAAGTCGAGCGGGGGCATGGGCTGGGGCAAAAATCCGATGAGTCCGGTTCCGGTCTTGAGCGGGTCTTTGTCATACTTTTCCGCCAAAAGTTGGGATTTCCTCTGGAGCGGACGGATATCCTTCAGTCCTATCATTTGCGCTATCTTGTCATTGACGCCATTTACAAGGGTGTTGTCCAGGTTGGTGTGTGCCGCATAAATGGCGATGTCATGACGTATGGCTTTTACGACGGTACGTTGGATAAAATTCTCCCCGGTCAGCTTTTTTAATCCTTGAAATATGACCGGATGATGGGCTACTATGAGATTGCATCCGAGGGATATTGCCTCGTCCACAATCTCCTCCGTTACGTCCAGACAGACTAACACACCTTTAAGTTCAGCCATTTCATGCCCGACAATAAGCCCGCTGTTATCGTAGGATTCCTGAAACGCTAATGGCGCAACTTGCTCCAGATAGTCTGTTAGTGTTTTGATTTGCATTGTGCGATGATTTTTTCTATAGCTGATGTGGTGGAATATCCTTCTTCAAGAGCAATGGTAATGACCTGGCCCCCATGCTCTCTCACATGTGAAGCTCCCACAATCCGGCTTTCCTCCCAATCGCCTCCTTTGACGAGGACATCCGGGGTAAGAGATTCGATAAGCTTCAATGGCGTGTCCTCTTCAAAGAGGACAACGAGGTCCACCGGGAGCAGGGCCGCCATAACGGAGGCCCTCGTTTGTTCGTCTTGCACCGGCCGGTCAGGGCCTTTTATCCGACGGATAGAGGCATCGCTGTTGAGCCCGACGATGAGGAAGTCCCCTTTGGCTTTAGCCTCCTCCAGGAGTTTTATGTGTCCTCGATGCACGATGTCAAAACAACCATTGGTAAAGACGATGGTTCGACCTTTAATCCGGTTGGCAGCAACGATCCGTATGGCAGTATCCAGGTTTGTTATTTTGTTGTCCCTCATGACGATTCAAAACTTATTTGTACGTTTTCATCTTCAAGCAATGCTGGCATAGACATCCGGTTTTAGGAATAAAATATCCTATTTCTTTTTGCTCAATATGGGTAAAATGAGCAGAGCCAGTAACCCAAACAGAATATTGCAAAAAATCTGGATGGAGAAGAAATTGATATTCGCAAAGGAAAATCCATCCACTTTGTTGATCCCGAAATGCTCAAGGGCTTTAATAATCATAAAGTGATAAGAGCCCATGCCGCCGGGAAACGGCGCGACCATCCCCAATGAGCCAAAATCAAATGTGACAAGGGCGGCTTTTAAGCCCAACCCGGAAGTCGGCGCATAGCACTTAAAGCAGAGGTAAAGCATCATAAAATACATGGCCCAA
>JALWRC010000081.1 GCA_027080725.1 Saprospiraceae bacterium | reverse complement strand
ATATTTATGATAGATGTCAATCAAATGAGTGAAGAAGACATACTTGGCCTGACCAATATGTTTGTATCTTCCGCCCTCCTTCTACAAAAATACATTCTTGATGCTGAAGCGTTGAAGCTAGTGTTGGATAATATTTTTGGAGGGATCAGCCCGGACGATGACAGGAACTTATTTGAAGCTATCATTGTTTACTTCATGCATCAACTCCCAAAGCATAAAATAAAAATAACGGAAATCATGGAAACACTTCAAACCACATCTGCCAAAAAGGAATTTATAAGTATGTATGAGGGCCTTATCCAACAAGGTGTCGAGAAAGGCCTGGAGAAAGGCATGGAACAGGCCATCAATAGATCCGTTAAGAAGGGATATGAAATGGGATTAAGTGTCGAACAATTATCCTTACTTAATGATATATCCGTTGATGAAGTGAATGAAATATTAAAGCGATTATAGTCCTCATTGATTTTTAAAATTACCATTATGACGTTTTCTGTGTTTAATGCCTTTTATTTCTGTTAAGAATACATTGGGTATTGGCTATTGCAAAATGGCCTTTATGTGAGTGAGGATTATAGTTGCTACTACACACCCTATTTACCACATTAGGGTGAGGTGCCCCCAACATTTCGTACCTTTGTGTGATATCTTATACAAATGAAAATTGCAGGTAAAAAGCTGTGGTATTTTTTGGGGACGACTTTGGTATTCTTTACCGGATTGATGGGGTGGGGGATATATAGCTTAAAGTTGACAGAGGAAGAGCAGTCGTTTATATATCTGGCGGAGATCTTGTACGGACAGACAAAAGGAGCGAAAGGGAAACAAGAGCAGTTGAAAGTCATGACCAAATGGCTGCATGACAACGTAAGGCATGTGCAATTCTATCCGGCGTCTTTCGATGGCCGACGTTTTGTATCGGTTATTAAGGCGGGGGTAGGCAACTGTGGTTACCAAGCCGGCAATATTACGTCCTTTGCTGAAATGCTTGGGATGATGGAGAGGAGAGTGTACCATTTCAAGCGGAAAAAGGAAGGTGACTTGACGCACACCTTTGCAGAAATAAAGGTGGACGGGAAGTGGCAGGTGTATGATCCGGATTTGATGCTCTATCAGGAGGACAGCCAGGGCCATGTTTTGGGGCTTGTAGAGATGCGGCAGCAACCTGAACAGATTAAAAACCGGATATTTTATGAGGTGATAACTCAGGATACGGCTGGCAGGTATGAGGTGACCAAAGCGCGATACCGGCCGCCCATGCCATTTGGGGCTCAAGGGTACCGTACATTTGCCCGCTGCCGGGGTAAAACCGGCTTTCTCACCTATTTGGTTTGGCGACGTCAGGGCTGGAGGGATTGGTTTTTGGCCCTGTCGGGAGCCTTATTTTTGATTTGGGGAATACCGCTTATTCGACGTCGTTGAGACCTTGTGTGCCGTTCGAGCGTAACGCCATGAAATTGGATACGAGATTGGAAAAGACCGGGTCGACACCCAATCCACTTCCACAACCGATACTCCCGCAGGACAGGACAAAGCCTCCTTTTTTATGCCGCAAAAACACCAAATCCCCTCCACCGTCCCCGGGGTTGAGGCCCTTGGCAAGTAATATGATCTGAGGGGGCGTTCCGGCATACCTTTGATCCATCTCCTCGCTGCAAATCCCACGTAGGTCGAATCCTTCTATCCCGAAAGTGTCACCGGCGGATAAGTGGGTTCCCTTGAAGAGAAAGTGATCAGGTGTGACCACTTTGTATGGTGCAGAACTGCCATATCCCTTTGGGGAGAAGGCCACTCCCAGAATACGGGCTTCACTGGTCAATGTATTGCGCCATTGTCCACCGGGAATGTCGGTTCCGGAGAAAAAGTCACCATCCTTATGCACCTCGAGGATAGTAAAATTCTTTTGCCAACGAACCTTCCAATAGACTTGATTTCCGCCTAATGAGATGAGCTTGCCCGCATGGGCTATGGAGGCCAATGTCGAATACATGCGCGGGGAAAAATACTCGCAATGCCCGAATAAAACCACTGTTTCATACTGCTTCAACTTCTCCGGGTGGGCCTCCAACCAAGAGTCCGGCAATAGGTCAGCTCCATAGCGGGCATCAAACCAACGGTAGACATGCAGCAGGCTAAACAGATTGTTCTCCGAAAAATGGCCTTTGGCACTCGATACGGAAGTGAGAGGGCGAAGAGTAGAGACAAAATCCACCCCTTGGCTATCCACTCCGTTTTTGTAAAAGGACTTGCCCCCCCACGTGTTGTAGGCATGCCAGGTGGTCAAAGGGGCTAAAATCGCAACTTTATTGGGTTTTGCAGGACGAATGATTAAGGGAATCTCAAAGGAGGTGTCTCCTCCGGATAAGGTTAGAGTATATATCCCCGGGGAAATCCCGTGGCAAGGGAGATGCAAAAGACTATCCCCGGGCATAGGAATATCACGCTTCAAAACTTTGTGGTGGGGAAGATGTAATTGAAATAATGATAATTTGACGCAGCTTTCGGGGTGTAGCAGGACAAAATGGGCCGTATCGTCCGGGGTACAAAACATGTCGCGGATGTATCCTGCCGGCGTGGTAGCCGGAGTCATTTTATCATTGACAAACGAAACACTCGGGTAGCGCAGTTGGGCACGCATGCGATGCAGGGTCTTTGTCATAGAGACCCAACCGGATGTTTGCATCTTTTTTCTGTAGGTTTGGACAAAACGGGAGGGAAGTTCCCCTGCCTGTACGAATAGAGGCAGCACGGTTTTGTCGTTGGCATAGGCGGGAATCGTGTCCCAAGGTATTGGGGAGAGATGGTGTAAATGATAGTTGTCGAGTAGTTCGTAAAGCATGGGGTAGAAACAGTAATCCGGCAGGGTATCTACAGGACAGGCCGCAAAGCGTTTGATGCGCAGTTGCGCAATATGACAGGGGGTGTTGGTCGGATTGTAGCTATAGAAGCGGATGGATGTCCGGTTAATATGAGCAGGGACCTCGAGGCAAATCTCCAACCGTTCCCATCCGCCTTCCGTGTCTTGCACCCATCCGGATTGTATGAAATGGTTGGTCCACCGTCCGTCGCCGACTAAGGTGATCAATGGGAGATGCTTTTGTCGAAGTACGCTGGCCTCAAAGAATTCCCCGCCTCGTACATCGGAAAGCTCCATGACAAGCCCAAACTTCGATGATCTGTCCAAAAGCACAGAAGAGTCTCCGGCGGGTGAGGGGAATGCCACCACCTTTCCAACGGAGTAAGTGACGCTGTCAAGTTCTAATGGCAATGGGATATTGGGATCCAATTGATAGGATTTGGCCGATTGTTGTCGACACCTCTCCAGAAGCAGGACCACACCTGTCATCACCAACAAAAGGGCAAAAGGCAAAAGCTTTTGAGGGGTAAACCGTATTTTGAGATGCATCATCGAAACGTATTCTTATGACAAATGTACAAACTTAACTATAATATGGGGATGTTTGCTAAAGGGGGGCAATCTGCCCGAAGATGAATAGGTGTGTCGTATGGTCAGCAATGGAGGAAGACGTTTGAGCTCGTTTGGTAAAATATGTCCGGTAGATGGTTCTTGTACGCAAAGAGGCCAAGATGCAAAGAGCTCCATTCGTGAGAATCCGGGAGCGAGAAAGACATTGGAAGTATTTCTCATATGTACATTTTGTATTACGCAATAATATATAATGTCAAAAGGTATGAAATGTGAGTCAGAACCGGAGTAGAGCTGATAGGAAGAGGTTCGACCGGAGCAAATGTGGTACTATTTCATACCATCAAATAATATGGGAAAGAGGAGATAAAAAGAGCGTAAAAATTAGGGAGAATATTTTTTGCTATTTTTTGTTGTCAGTAAGCAAAAAAGCTATACCTTTGCACTCTCTTTTGAAAAGGGGTAAATGAAATAAGGATTTACATTGTAAAATATAATAGAATTTTATGCCTACAATCAACCAATTGGTACGTAAAGGAAGAAAGAAGATCGTGACGGTCTCCAAGACCAGAGCGCTCAATGCTTGTCCGCAAAAGCGAGGGGTTTGTACGAGAGTATACACCACTACACCTAAGAAGCCGAACTCAGCGCTGCGAAAAGTGGCAAAGGTTCGCTTGACCAACGGGGTGGAGGTGATATGTTATATCCCCGGAGAAGGGCACAACTTGCAGGAGCACTCCATCGTACTGATTAGAGGAGGTAGGGTGAAGGATTTGCCCGGTGTGCGCTATACGATTATTCGTGGGGCACTTGATACGGCGGGTGTTTCGGATAGGAAGCAGAGCCGATCTAAGTACGGAACAAAGAGACCTAAGAAATAATAAAAGCAATCAACCTATATAAAATATCATTGATTTGTTATGAGGAAAAAGAAGCCAAAAAAGAGATACATCGCCCCGGATCCCAGGTATAATGACCCGTTGGTGACCCAGTTTATCAATAACTTAATGTTGAAGGGAAAGAAGACGGTGGCGATGAAAATCTACTATGATGCGATGGACATCGTGACGAAGCGCAATGAAGAGAATCCGCACGAGGTATTTAAGAAAGCCTTGGTCAATGCGACCCCCCACTTAGAGGTTCGCTCCAAGCGGATTGGTGGAGCGACGTTTCAGATTCCTACGGAGATACCTGCAAAGAGAAGGGTTTCTATTGGTATGAAATGGTTGATTCGTTATGCTCGTGCACGAGGCGGGAAAGGAATGGCAGAGAAGTTGGCGGCGGAGATTTTGGCGGCATTTAATAATGAAGGCGGTGCTTGCAAGCGTAAGGACGAGATGCATAGAATGGCAGAGGCCAACCGAGCATTTGCACACTTTAGAGTTTAAAATTAATACGACACAACGAATAACATGGCAAAAGATCTTAGTTTATTGAGGAATATCGGAATCGCTGCGCACATCGACGCAGGGAAGACCACTACGACAGAGCGAATTCTGTACTATACCGGTATGACCCATAAAATTGGTGAAGTGCACGACGGCGCTGCCACCATGGACCACATGGAGCAGGAGAAAGAACGAGGTATTACCATTACCTCTGCTGCTACAAAAGTGTCTTGGAATTGGAAAGATAAGACCTATGATATCAATATCATTGATACGCCGGGTCACGTTGACTTTACGGTAGAGGTGGAGCGTTCTTTACGTGTATTGGACGGTGCTGTTGCATTGTTTTGTGCGGTATCGGGTGTCGAGCCACAATCGGAGACCGTATGGCGCCAGGCGGACAAATACCGCGTTCCTCGTATAGGTTTCGTCAACAAAATGGACCGCTCAGGGGCGGACTTCTTTAATGTTGTCAATGATATTCGTGAAAAATTGGGTGCCAATGCGATTCCTCTCCAAGTGCCGATTGGTGCAGAAGAGAATTTTAAAGGGGTAGTTGATCTTATCACCAATGAAGCCATCATCTGGAATGATGAGGATCAAGGGATGAGTTATGAGGTGGTGCCGATACCTGAAGACCTCGTAGATACGGTGGCTGAATACAAAGAAAAATTGTTGGAAGCGGTGGCAGAATACGACGAGTCTTTGATGGAGAAATATTTTGAAGACCCGGATTCCATTTCAGCCGATGAGATGCGTGCTGCGATTAGGGCTGCTGTAATCGACATGAGCATGACTCCTATCCTTTGCGGGTCAGCATTTAAGAATAAAGGGGTGCAAGCATTGCTCAACGCGAGTTGTGCCTTTTTGCCCTCTCCGTTGGACAAGGGAATGATCGAAGGCATTAATCCCAAGACGGAGCAACCCGAATTTAGAAAACCCACGATAGACGATCCTTTTACGGCGCTTTGCTTTAAGATTGCGACGGATCCTTATGTAGGCCGTCTTTCGTTTATGCGGATTTACTCCGGACAATTGGATGCCGGGAGTTATATCGTCAACTCGCGCACGGACAAGAAAGAGCGTATCTCACGACTCTATCAGATGCACGCCAATAAACAAAATCCGGTTGATAAAGTGGAGGCAGGAGACATTGCCGCCGGAGTGGGATTCAAAGATATACGTACCGGAGATGCCTTATGTGAACCCGGTCATCCTATCGTATTGGAGAGCATGTCCTTTCCGGAGCCCGTTATTGGGGTCGCCGTCGAGCCTAAGTCGCAGAAAGATTTGGACCGGTTGGGGATGGCCTTGGCGAAATTGGCAGAAGAGGATCCTACCTTCAAGGTACGTTACGACGAAGATACCAATCAGACGATTATCAGCGGAATGGGCGAGTTGCATTTGGAGATTATTGTCGATCGACTCAAGAGGGAATTCAAAGTGGATTGTAATCAAGGACAACCACAAGTGAGTTATAAAGAGGCACTAACCAAGACCGTAGATCATACGGAGCGTTTGAAGAAGCAAACCGGAGGATCCGGTTTATTTGCTCAAATGTCTTTTGAATTGGGTCCGGCCGATGAAGAATTTTTGGAAAGTGATGAGTTTACCAGCGGTAAAAAGCGATTGCAATTTGTCAATGATATTTTTGGAGGCTCTATTCCAAGGGAATTGATTCCATCTATCATCAAAGGGTTTGAGGCAATGATGGATAACGGAGTCTTGGCGGGTTACAATCTGGACAGCATGAAAGTGCGCGTCTATGATGGTCAGACGCACCCTGTGGATTCTAAACCGATTGCTTTTGAATTGTGTGCAAAGGAAGGATTTCGTGCAGCGGCATCCAAGACCAATCCGCAGTTGTTGGAGCCTATCATGAAATTGGAAGTAGTGACTCCTGAGGAGTATGTCGGTCCGGTTATTGGAGACTTAAACCGAAGAAGGGGATTGCCCAAGGGCCAGGAGCCACGCACCGGCGGAGCCGTCGCGATACAGGCCGATGTGCCTTTATCTGAGATGTTTGGATATGTGACGGCACTGCGTACGATTACATCGGGAAGAGCGAGTTCCACCATGGAATTTTCTCACTATGCCCCCACGCCTAAGAATATCGCGGATGAGGTGATTAAGAAGGCAAAGGGCGAAGTCAACGTTTAAAAAACAGAATTAGAATATTTTATAAATAAAAGAGGTAATGAATCAAAAAATCAGAATTAAGCTTCGTTCTTATGACCACAATTTGGTAGATAAGTCCACGGAGAAAATTATTAAGACAGTACGCACAAGCGGCGCTGTTGTATCTGGTCCGATTCCGCTGCCCACAGAGAAACAAATTTTTACTGTCTTGCGCTCCCCGCACGTCAATAAAAAATCTCGTGAGCAGTTTCAATTGAGGACGCATAAACGATTGATCGAGATTTATACACCGACGCCTAAGACAGTAGATGCTTTATCTAAGCTCGAACTACCAAGTGGTGTGGATATCCAGGTGAAACTCTCGTAAATCCGGATAGCTTGTAACAGATTATTATTGCAAGCGATTTTTATATGTTTTCTGAACTGCGCTCGTGTTGAGTAGGGTTCGGAGTAAATTTTAACCACTAAAAATACTATAGCCGTGAACGGATTAATAGGAACAAAAATAGGTATGACCAGCATATATGACGAACAGGGAAAGCAAATCCCCTGTACGGTTGTATTGGCTGAGCCCAATGTCGTTACTCAGGTAAAAACAGAGGAGACAGATCAATACAATGCGGTTCAGTTGGCCACCGGCTCCAAAAAAGAAAAGAATACATCGAAGGCTTTGCAAGGACATTTTGCCAAAGCGAATAGCTCCCCAAAGCGCAAAGTGGTCGAGTTTAGAGATTTTGATATTCCTGTCAATTTAGGGGATACCCTTACTGCCAGTGATGTTTTTGAGCGCGGAGATTTTGTCAATGTGATTGGTGTAAGTAAGGGGAAAGGATTCCAAGGTGTGGTTAAGCGTCATGGATTCCGCGGTGTAGGAGATGCTACTCACGGTCAGCACAACAGATTGCGTGCTCCGGGTTCGATTGGAGCGGCGTCTTATCCTGCCAGGGTATTTAAAGGAATGCGAATGGCCGGACGTACCGGTACCGATCGCGTTAAAATTCAGAATTTGGAGGTCGTTAAAATCTTCCCTGAAAAAAACCTGATACTCATCAAGGGAGCACTTCCGGGACACAAAGGATCATACGTTATTATCGAAAAGTAAATAATTAGATGTCTTCAGCAGATCGGCAAATCGCTGTAGATGTTTTGAACAATTTAAAAACTCTTACCATGAAAGTGGATATTTTAAATACGGAAGGGCAAAGTACAGGACGCACCATTGAGCTCTCAGACGAGGTCTTTGGTATCGAGCCCAATGAGCATGTGGTTTACCTTGCGGTCAAGCAGTACCTCGCTAACCAACGACAAGGCACGCACAAGGCTAAGGAACGCGGTGAAGTTAAGGGATCAAGGCGTAAGCTCAAAAGACAAAAAGGGACAGGTACCGCTCGTGCAGGAGATATAAAGAATCCGATTTACAGAGGAGGAGGACGTGTTTTTGGTCCCCGGCCGAGGAAGTATACCTTAAAATTGAATAAAAAGGTAAAGCGCTTAGCCAAAAAATCCGTATTGTCGGATAAGGCGCAAAATGATCAAATTGTAGTCATCGAGGATTTTACGTTTGAAGCCCCAAAGACCAAAGCGTATGTTAGTATTCTTGAAAAGTTAGGTCTGAAAGACCAGAAGAGCTTATTGGTACTTCCGGAAATGGATAAGAACATCTATCGCTCAGGTCGCAATATTCCAAAAGTATTTATTCGCAGAGCTTCTGACCTCAATCCATATGATATGTTGAATGGTGGCAAAATGATTTTATCAGAAGGAGCGGTTGAGCAGTTAAATGCACTAGTTTAAAATTTGAAAATCTTTTCAGTTATGAAAACCATATTAATAAAACCTGTGATCACGGAGAAGGCGGAAGACCTTGTTGAAAACAAAGGTCAGTACACTTTCATCGTTAACAAGAATGCCAATAAGATTGAAATTGCCAAAGCAGTCGAAAAGCGTTATGGGGTAGTCGTCAACAGTGTCAATACCTTAATTATGCCATCGAAGATAAAAAACAGATCCACGCGTTCGAGAATTATTACAGGAAGAAAACCATCCTATAAGAAAGCAATAGTGACACTGATAGAAGGGGATACTATTGACATTTATGGTGATATTTAATTAAAAATACATTAAAGCGGTAAATTATGCCAGTTAAAAAGTTTAAGCCGATTACACCGGGATTGCGTTTTAGAGTGAGCAATACTTACGAGGAATTGACTACTGCAACTCCGGAAAAATCATTGACACGCGGTGTCAAGAAATCCGGTGGTAGGAATAACACCGGAAAAATGACTATGCGCTATATCGGTGGTGGAAATAAAAGGAAGTATCGTGTTGTGGATTTTAAACGCACGAAGGACGGTATTCCTGCGACAGTAAAGAGTGTCGAGTACGATCCGAACAGAACTGCATACATCGCATTGGTGGCATATGCAGACGGAGAAAAGCGATATATTCTTGCTCCCAGGGGAATCGAAGTTGGACAGAAAATTATCTCCGGCAAAGGAGCGTCTCCTGACTTGGGCAATACGTTGTATTTATCTGAAGTACCTTTGGGAACCAGTATACATGCCATAGAAATGCAGCCGGGCAAGGGGGCAGCTATCGCCAGAAGTGCGGGCAACTATGCTACTATGGTCGGTAGAGAAGGCAAATATGCCATTATCAAACTACCTTCCGGTGAGGTGCGCAAAATTCTTTTGACCTGTAGAGCAACCATCGGACAAGTATCCAATCCGGATAACCAGTTGCAAAAGCTCGGAAAGGCAGGAAGGAAAAGATGGTTGGGGCGGCGGCCTCGCACAAGAGGGGTTGCGATGAACCCTGTCGATCACCCGATGGGTGGAGGTGAAGGCCGGGCGTCCGGTGGACACCCCAGGTCGCGAACGGGTATCTTTGCCAAAGGCCAAAAAACGCGTAGCAAAACAAAGCCGTCCAATAAGCTCATTATTTCTAAACGAAAGAAGAAAAAGAGCAAACGATAGTTGACCGGACCGTCGTAGGAATTGTTTGGAATAAAAATTAAGATTATAAATATTTAATAATTAGAATATGGCACGATCAATCAAAAAAGGGCCTTACGTTTATCATAAGTTGCTTACAAAGATCGCAAGAGCGCATGATTCAGGCCGCAAGAATGTAATCAAAACGTGGTCGAGATCATCAATGATTATTCCCGATATGGTGGGGTTAACCATTGCTGTCCATAACGGTAAGACTTTTGTCCCTGTATTTATAACGGAGAATATGGTAGGGCATAAGTTGGGCGAGTTCTCTCCCACCAGGCTTTTCCGTGGTCACTCTGGAAATAGAAAGAAATAATAATATATCAATCAACTTATCTGAATAAGATGGAAGCAATAGCTAAATTAAGAAATGTGCCAATGTCCGCTCGCAAAATGCGAATGGTGGCTAATTTGATACGCTGCAATGATGCGGATCAAGCCTTGAATACGCTTAAGTACACGAAGCGGGAGGCCGCTACCTGGATAGAAAAGTTACTGTACTCTGCCATCGCCAATTGGGAGTACAAGACGGACGGCGAAGCGGAAGCAGATGATCATGATTTGTATATCAAGCGTATTTGGGTGGACGAAGGAGCAATGTTGAAACGTTTTCGACCGGCTCCACATGGTAGAGCCCACCGTATTCGCAAGCGCACATGCCACGTTACAATTGTATTGGAGAATCGCATTCCATTGGGCACCGAGGAAGGAGCAACGGAAGAGGAGGAAGTGGCAGTAACTAACGAAGATTAATAACTTAAAAATAATCAAACATGGGTCAAAAGACTAATCCCATAGGTAACAGATTAGGAATCATCCGAGGATGGGATTCCAATTGGTTCGATAAGAAGAACTTTGCCAAGAATGTCGTTGGAGATCACCAGATCAGACGTTATCTAAAGGCGCGTATCTCCAAGGGGGGGATATCGAGAGTTATTATCGAACGAACACTTAATCGCGTTACCGTTTCTATCCATACTTCGCGTCCCGGTATCATTATCGGTAAGGGAGGAACAGAAGTTGATAGCATCCGAGAAGAATTGAAAAAGTTGATTGGTAAGGATGTTCAGATTAACATCATCGAAATTCGCAATCCGGAATTGGATGCCAATATTGTCGGCGAATCCATAGCAAGACAATTGGAAAACCGGGTCAACTACAGAAGAGCGATTAAAATGGCCATCCAATCAACCATGCGTGCAAACGCTGAAGGGATTAAAGTGCGCATTTCAGGAAGACTCAATGGAGCGGAGATGGCTCGTTCGGAAGAGTATAAGGATGGACGAATTCCTTTGCATACCTTTAGGGCAGACATTGATTATGCGTTGAATGAAGCCTTGACGATTTATGGAAAAATCGGTATTAAAGTGTGGATTTGTAAAGGAGAAGTACTGGGCAAACGCGATTTGTCTCCCAATGTAGGCGTTCAGAAGAAGAAACGTCAACAGCGCGGTCAACAGCGGGGACGAAGAAGATAAATAAGAAGAAGATAATTTTACTGCAAATACAGTTAAAAGTAGTACCTTTGCACCACTTTTGACGAAAGGCAGAGAAACAGAGTTACAATTTAATACAAATTAGACCATGTTACAACCGAAAAGAACCAAATATAGAAAGACGCAAAAGGGACGAATCAAAGGGATTGCTCAAAGGGGGCATCGCGTGGCATTTGGCTCGTTTGGGTTGAAGTCTTTAAACGAGGCATTCATCACCAGTCGGCAGATAGAATCTGCCCGTATTGCCATGACGCGCCACATGAAAAGGGAAGGTAAGGTCTGGATTCGAATTTTTCCGGATAAACCGATTACCTCTAAGCCACAAGAAGTGCGTATGGGTAAAGGTAAAGGAGCTTTGGATCATTATGTGGCAGTGGTAAAGCCCGGGACCATTATGTTTGAGATCGATGGGGTAACAAGGGAAACAGCCATGCAGGCCTTGAGATTGGCAGCTCAGAAGTTGCCGGTCCAAACAAAGATATCCATCCGTCCTGATTACGTTGATTAACTGAAAAAATCCTTAAAATGGCAACAAAAAAACAGCAAGAACTGTCCAATATGACCGAGGAAGATTTGTACAAAGAGTTGGAAGCAGCTCAGTCCGATTACGAACTCCTCAAATTTGATCATGCGATTAAGGGATTGGAAAGTCCTATCGATATAAGAGTATTGAGGAGGGATATCGCTCGCCTTAATACAGAAATAAGACGCCGCGAACTCGCTAAAATGTCGGAAGAGGAATTGGCGAAGAGAGGGAATATTAGAAGACGTAGAAGAAAAGGGCACTAAACAGAAATATAATTAAAGAATATCATTCATGTCAGTAGTTAAACATACCAAGAGGCGCAAACAAAGAGTGGGCATCGTCGTATCAGATAAGATGGAAAAATCCGTCAGCGTATTAGTCGAACGTCGACTTCAGCACCCCAAATATGGGAAGATGGTCAAGATGTCCAAAAAGTTTATCGCTCATGACGAAAACAATGATTGCGGGGTCGGAGACAAAGTGAGAATTGTCGAGACAAGACCATTGAGCAAGCGCAAATCATGGCGCGTTAGCGAAATTATTGAAAAAGCTAAATAAATAAGATTAAAATCCGTATAAAATGATTCAACAGGAGACGAGATTAAAAGTAGCTGATAATTCCGGCGCGACCGAAGTGTTGTGTATCCGTGTATTAGGTGGCTCCGGGCGTAGATACGCCTCGGTTGGGGATATGATCGTCGTGACCGTAAAGTCTGCCACTCCGGCGGGGGGCATCAAAAAGGGTACGGTTACTCGTGCGGTGGTGGTTAGGACCAAAAAAGAATTGCGGCGCAAGGACGGAACCTATATCCGTTTTGATGACAACGCATGTGTTTTGCTGAACGCTGCTGAGGAACCTCGAGGTACTCGTATCTTTGGTCCTGTCGCTCGTGAGCTCCGTGAAAAAGATTATATGCGTATTGTTTCATTGGCACCAGAAGTGCTTTAAATTTTAATGAACGTGGCTAGTAAAAGATTCGAACCCAAGTTTAAAATCAAGAAAGGCGATACTGTAATTGTTCTTGCAGGGAATAGCAAGGGACAAACTGGTAGAGTGCTCCAAGTGTTGAAAAAGAAACAACGCGTTTTGGTAGAAGGGGTTAATTTGGTGAAGAAGCATCAGAAACCTACCGAGACCCAAAAAGGCGGAATTCTCGAGATTGAAGCACCTATCGCTATTTCAAATGTCGCATACTATGATGCTAAATCTAAATCGGCCACACGTATTGGACGAAGAGTAGAGAATGGCAAAATAGTGCGTTATTCAAAAAAATCAGGAGAAACTATTAAATAATGAGCTACCAACCTAGATTAAAGAAGACCTATACGGAAAAAGTGATGCCTCATTTGATGGAAAAATTTGAGTATAGTTCCGTCATGCAAGTACCGAGATTGGAGAAAATCGTTCTCAATAGAGGTGTTGGAAAGGCGACTCAGGACAAGAAATTGGTCGAGTACGCTTTGGATGAGTTGACTCAAATCACCGGACAGAAAGCGATTCCCACTGTAGCCAAGAAGAGTGTATCCAACTTTAAGTTGAGAGAGGGAATGACTATCGGTGCCAAAGTGACATTGAGAAGAGAGATGATGTGGGAGTTTTTAGATCGCCTTATCTCTGTCGCCTTACCTCGAGTGCGCGACTTTCGCGGCATTAAGGATAAGAGTTTTGATGGACGTGGCAATTACAATATGGGAGTGACGGAGCAAATTATCTTTCCTGAGATCAACATCGACAAGATTCACTCCATTGAGGGATTGGATATATCATTTGTCACGACTGCCAAGACGGACCAGGAAGCTTATGAATTGCTGAAGGCCCTTGGCCTGCCTTTTAAAAATAGAGAAAATTAATACATAATATGTCAAAGAAATCTATCATCGCACGTCAGCGCAAACGCGAAAGAATGGTCGCCAAATATGCTGAAAAACGCAAAATGCTTAAAGAACAAGGATTGTGGGAGGAATTGGACAAATTACCCAAAAATTCATCTCGCGTTCGTTTGAAGAACAGATGTCAGATAACCGGTCGTCCTAGAGGGTATTATAGAAAATTTGGTATTTCCAGGATTAAACTGAGAGAAATGGCATTAAATGGTATTATTCCAGGAATTACAAAAGCAAGTTGGTAAATTTAGAAAGATGAGTGATATAAAAGTTAAAGTTACAGACCCTATCGCCGATTATTTGACGCGTCTGAGAAACGCACAGCGGGCGGGACATACGGTAGTTACCATTCCATCTTCTAAAATGAAAAAGAAGATTACGGAGATTTTGTATGATCAGGGATATATTTTGAAATATAAATTTGATACCACCGACAAAGGTTTGCCCATCATCAGGATTGCTATAAAATATGACCCGAAAGATGGTAGCCCGGTCATTAAAAAGTTGGGTAGAATCAGTAAGCTTGGCTTGCGAAAGTATGCTAAAGCAACAGAAATCCCCCGGATTATTAATGGATTGGGGATTGCTATTGTCTCTACTTCCAAAGGAGTGATGACAGATAAGGAGGCCAGAAGGCTTAATGTCGGGGGTGAATTGATTTGTTACGTATATTAAAAACAATTTGTAATGTCTAGAATAGGAAAGAGCCCAATTGAAATTCCGGCAGGAGTCACTATTTCTGTGGATAAAGGCAATGTAGTTACCGTTAAAGGCCCTAAAGGAGAACTTACAGAACGCATTGACCCGGATTTGGAAGTCAAGATCGAGGATGGCGTTTTGACTTTGGTGAGGCCCACCGAACAACAACGTCACCGGGCAATGCACGGCCTGTATCGAACACTCATCGACAACATGGTTAAGGGGGTTACCGAAGGAATTGTTAAAGAACTTGAGCTCATAGGTGTTGGGTATCGTGTTTCAAATAAGGGAAATTTATTGGAACTCTCCATCGGTTATTCGCACCCTGTCTTGTTTTATATCCCGGATGAGATTAAACTCTTTACTGAGATGAAAAAAGGGACCCCGCCGTACATCAAGTTGGAGGGCATCGACAAACAGTTGGTGGGGCAAGTGGCCGCTAAAATAAGATCCTTCAGGAAGCCGGAGCCATACAAAGGAAAAGGGATTCGCTATAAAGGAGAAGTCCTTAGAAGAAAAGTCGGAAAGGTCGCCGGTTAACATTATTCATTGGTTTAAAAATGTCTTAGCATTTAATTTAAAGTTGATATGAAACGTTCGAAAGAGATAAGAAGAAAAAAGATTAGAATCGGAGTACGTCGTAAGATACGGGGTACAGCTGAGCGACCCAGACTTTGTGTTTTTCGCAGCAATAATGACATCTATTGTCAGGCAATTGATGACGACAGGTCGGTAACTCTTGCGTCCGCTTCTTCGAGAGAAGCTGGAATAGACAAAGGAGTTAACAAAGCCGAACAGGCCAAGCAAGTGGGGAAAGTGATTGCCGAGCGGATGAAATCAAAGAATATAGACAAAGTGGTTTTTGATCGTTCGGGTTATCTTTATCACGGGCGCATCAAGGCCTTGGCAGACGGAGCCAGAGAAGGCGGACTGGTATTTTAAAATTTGAATATGCCTCTTAGGCACAGAGTCATCAACACAAAAGTAGATAAACAGAATATAATGAAACAAAATAAGCAAAGGATTAAGCCGGCCGAAATGGAACTCAAGGATACCCTTGTTGCGGTCAATCGAGTCGCCAAAGTTACCAAAGGAGGACGTACTTTCGGATTCTCAGCCGTTGTGGTTGTAGGAGATGGCAACGGTACAATCGGTCATGGATTGGGAAAGGCACGTGATGTTTCTGAAGCAATAGCCAAAGCAATTGACGATGCAAAAAAGAGCCTGATAAAAGTGCCATTGAAAGGGACGACTATTCCGCATGAGCAGTATGGCAAATACGGCGGAGGACGGGTGTTTATTAAACCGGCCGCTGATGGTACCGGTGTGATTGCCGGTGGTGCGATGCGAGCCGTGTTGGAGAGTGCCGGTGTGCATAATGTTTTGGCTAAGTCTATCGGTTCTTCCAATCCGCACAATGTGGTTAAAGCGACATTTGACGCACTATCGAAGTTGCGAAGCGCTGAAGATATTGCAAGGGCTAGAAATATTTCTTTGGATAAAGTTTTTAATGGTTAGGCATATGGCAAAGTTAGTAGTAACACAGATAAGAAGTAGTATCGGTCGTCCCAAGCGACAAAAGCAAACATTGATTGCGCTGGGACTCCGCAAGATCAATCAATCGGTCGAACACAATGATGCTCCTCATATTATGGGGATGATTCGTAAGGTGGACCATTTGGTGAAAGTAGAAAAGAAATAGATTAAGTAACTCATAAAATTCCTAAAAATGGAATTACATAATTTGAAGCCGGCAGCCGGCTCGACGAAGAAGCGCAAAAGGATAGCCAGAGGACAAGGTTCAGGACGAGGTGGTACTTCTACACGAGGCCATAAAGGAGCGAAATCCAGATCGGGTTATTCGCGTAAAAGAGGCTTCGAAGGGGGACAAATGCCTATCCATATGCGTTTGCCAAAGCGCGGATTTAACTCCAGAAACCGGGTGGCTTATGTCCCGCTTAATCTGGCTAGATTGATGGAAATATCAGAGAAGTACAATGTTTCTGAGATTACCGTTGATTGGCTAAAAGCACAGCGAATTATCCGAAAGAATGACTTGGTCAAAGTGCTGGCTAATGGTGAAATCACGAAGCCATTGAAGATATCAGCTCACAAATGCTCAGATAAAGCTCAACAGGCTATCGAGGCGATTGGAGGCTCTATTAATCTTGTATAAAATTGTGGAATGAAACGACTTATTGAAACCCTCAAGAATATTTGGAAGATTAAGGAATTGCGACGACGCATACTTTTTACGCTTGCGTTGATATTTGTGTATCGTTATGGTTCTTTTGTCGTTTTACCCGGTGTGGTGCCCGGAGCGTTGGTTAATGCCACAAAGGATCAAAACTCGCTTTTTGGCCTGATTAATATGTTTACAGGTGGTGCTTTTAACAAAGCTGCCATTTTTGCATTGGGTATTATGCCTTATATTACCGCATCGATTATCGTTCAGTTGATGGGATTTGCGGTTCCTTATTTTCAGAGATTGCAAAATAAAGAAGGGGAGTCAGGTCGTAAGAAGATTTCACAGATTACAAGAATCCTTACCTTGTTTATTACTCTCGTACAAGGTGGGGGATATTTGACCTATTTAATGAGCACACCCGGTGTAGTTAGCCCGCATGTTCCACCAAGCGTATTTTGGTTTACCAATATTATTCTGCTATCCACCGGTACGATTTTCGCTATGTGGATGGGAGAAAAAATTACAGACAAAGGAATCGGAAACGGGGTATCCCTCTTGATTATGGTGGGAATTATCGCAAGATTTCCGGCGGCTATCATTGCAGAATTCACACTCGACATGAATGGTGGTGGACTGTTTAAGTTCATCGTCGTCATAGCATTGTTCTATTTGATTACCATGGCGACTATCGCCATTGTGCAGGCCGTCAGAAAGATACCGATTCAGTTTGCCAAGCGTATGGTTGGGAGAGGCGTCCACCAGATGCCGGTTTCCGGAGCCCGTGATTATATCCCTGTTAAACTTAACGCGGCAGGGGTTATGCCGATTATCTTTGCACAGGCCATTATGTTTTTGCCGGTGACTATCGTTACTTACATTGCCGGCAACGAAGCATTGGCCAGTAGCGACTTTCTGCGTGCGTTGACCAACCCATACTCTGTACCTTCCTCAATATTTGCATTCTTGTTGGTTGTCGTGTTTACGTATGTGTACACGGCCCTGATTGTGGATCCTAAGAAATATGCAGAGTATCTCAAACAACAAAATGCATTTATTCCTGGGGTCAAACCCGGAAAAGCTACATCGGACTATATTGATGCCATCGTCTCCCGGATTACGTTGCCCGGTGCCGTATTTTTAGGAATTATCACCATTTTACCTGCCTTTGCAGTTAATCTTTTTGGAGTAACACCTGCCTTTGCACGGTTTTTTGGTGGAACTTCACTGATTATCCTTGTAGGGGTAGTACTGGATACTCTCCAGCAAGTCGAGTCTTACCTGCTGATGCGAAAGTATGATGGTTTGGTAAAATCCGGAAAAATAATGGGAAGAGCAAGCGGTGGGTTACAAGGTATTGGCGCGCCGATGTAAGTATGAAATGGTCGAATAGCTCAACCATTTCATACCATACTATCACCAAAATACTTGGTTCAAGCTGTTATTAAACCTAAGAGCCGAAAATTATTTCGTAACTCCATAGCTCAAGATATTCTTTATGATTACTATCAAAACGCAAGAGGGGATTGAAAAAATGCGTGCTGCGGATTTGATAGTATCAGAAACCCTCGCTTTGGTCGCCGGTATGCTCAGGGAAGGTGTTACAGGGCTGGAGTTGGATGCCGTTGCTGAGCAATATATTCGACAACAAGGGGGTGTTCCGGCCTTTAAGGGCTATGGGGGATTTCCGGCTTCTCTATGTATATCTATTAATGATGCTGTGGTGCACGGCATTCCTTCTTCTTACGCATTTCAATCCAATGATATGGTCTCTGTCGATTGTGGAGTGGTATTGGATGGATATTTTGGCGATGCCGCGTACTCATTTGCCTTTAAAGAGGTAAATGAGGAGACGATTCAGTTGATGAAGGTGACGAAGGAAAGTCTCTACAAGGGGATCGAGCAGGCTCGCGTGGGGAATAGAATCGGTGATATAGGATATGCTATTCAGGAATACACCGAGCGCCAACATGGCTATGGAGTGGTCCGAGACTTGGTGGGACACGGGATCGGTCAAGCCCTTCACGAGCCGCCCGAGGTTCCTAACTACGGAAGAAGGGGAAGAGGCCTGAAACTGAAAGCCGGAATGACCATCGCGGTCGAGCCCATGATCAATATGGGAACGCGAAAAGTCCGGCAGGAAAAGGACGGTTGGACCATTAAGACAAGAGATGGAAAACCTTCGGCACATTATGAGCATTCTATCGCAATAACAGAGAATGGACCCGATATCCTTTCTAATCATGCAATAATTGAAGAGAAAGTAAAAAATAATCCAAATCTCATTGATATTTAATAAAATTGTCGGATATTTGCACTCCGAAAAATAAAAGCATGGCGAAACAAGAACTAATTAAGCAAGATGGAGTGATCGTAGAAGCACTTTCTAATGCAATGTTTCGAGTAAAATTGGAGAATGAACACGTTATTATTGCTACGATTTCAGGCAAGATGCGTATGAATTACATCCGGATTCTTCCGGGTGATAAGGTCTCAGTAGAGATTTCTCCCTATGATTTGACCAGAGGACGAATAACATATAGATATAAATAATAGAATTATGAAAGTAAGGGCGTCGATTAAGAAACGATCTGCCGATTGTAAAATCGTAAGAAGAAAGGGGAAGCTTTATGTTATTAACAAAAAGAATCCACGATTTAAACAAAGACAAGGTTAACAATAGAACTGAATACTTATGGCAAGAATTGCAGGTGTAGATTTACCCAGAAGAAAACGGGGTGTTGTAGGATTGACTTATATATACGGAGTTGGTCCGAGTACTGCTAAGGTTATTTTGGAAAAAGCAGGTGTCAGTGAAGACACTAAGGTAGAGGATTGGACGGATGATAACATCAAGTTCATCTCGGGCTATATCCAAAACAATATTAAGGTCGAGGGGGAACTTCGCTCAGAGGTACAAATGAGTATCAAGCGATTGATGGATATCGGATGTTACCGGGGAATCCGTCATCGTAAAGGGCTTCCGGTGCGCGGACAGAAAACGAAGACCAATGCACGTACTCGTAAAGGAAGAAAGAAGACGGTTGCCAATAAGAAGAAGGTTACTAAATAATATTAATCTACTGTTAATACGATAAATGAATTATGGCTAAAGCTAGAAGAGTAAAAAAGCGTAATGTAAAGGTTGAACCGGAAGGTAAGGTCTACATCAAATCAACTTTTAACAATATTATCATCTCTATCACCAACAAGGCCGGCCAGGTGATATCCTGGTCATCAGCTGGAAAGATGGGGTTTAGAGGTTCCAAGAAGAATACCCCTTATGCTGCTCAGGTTGCTGCCCAAGATGCCGCTTCCGTGGCACATGATGCGGGATTGCGCACGGTAGAGGTCTTAGTTAAAGGCCCGGGAAGTGGACGTGAGGCGGCTATTCGCGCAGTCGACCAATCGGGTATCAGAGTGACAAAAATTGTCGATGTGACGCCATTACCACACAATGGATGCCGTCCTCCTAAGAAGCGACGTGTTTAAACTACCTACTTAATTTATCAACGAAGAAAATAGCAATTTTTCATGGCAAGATATACTGGACCTACTTCAAAAAAATCAAGAGCTTTCGGACAACCACTTTTTGGGTATGACAAAGCCTTTGAGCGAAAAAAATATGCTCCCGGTCAGCATGGTAACAAAAGAAGACGAAAACAAAAGTCTAACTATGGCCTTCAGTTGATGGAAAAGCAAAAGGCTAAATATACCTATGGTATTTTGGAACGCCAGTTTAGAAATACATTTGAAAAAGCTTCTCGTAAGGAGGGTGTAACCGGTGAGGTACTCTTCCAGCTTCTGGAAGCTAGATTGGACAATACGGTTTACCGGCTGGGGATAGCGCCTACCCGTCGAGCAGCACGGCAGCTCGTCTCTCATCGTCATATCTTGGTGAATGGTATTGTGACAAACATCCCTTCATGCACATTAACTCCTGGAGATATCGTTTCTGTCAGGGGCAAATCACAAAATTTGGACGTCATTCGTGAGAGCATCGCTGCCAATAATGATGTGCGTAAATTTCCTTGGTTGGAGTGGAATGCTGCAAGAGGAGAAGGAACATTTTTGGAATATCCAAAAAGAGATCAAGTTCCCGAGCCTATCAATGAGCAGTTGATTATCGAATTGTACTCCAAGTAATCCTTGGATTTGCATTAGCATTTGTCTATTTACATTTTCACTAAACAAAGTTAGCAGGGCATGAGTAACATACTGACCTTTCAAAAACCAAACAAGATTTTACTAAAAAAAGGAAATGATTTTGAAGGGGATTTTGAGTTTAATCCGTTAGAGCCCGGTTTCGGCCAAACAATTGGTAATTCGCTGAGACGTGTTTTGCTGTCTTCTCTCGAGGGATGGGCGATTTCCTCTCTTCGAATAGCCGGAGTTGATCATGAGTTCTCTACCATCAATGGTGTGACAGAAGATGTCGTTGATATCATTCTCAACTTAAAGCAGATAAGATTTAAGCCGGTAGATCCGGATATGACTTCCAGTGAGGAAAAGATTTATCTTACTATCACAGGTAAAAATGATTTTGTCGCAGGTGATATCAATAAATTTACCAATGTGTTTGAGGTCACTAATCCAGACCTATTGATCTGCGAAATGGAACCGTTTGTCAATTTGGAGATGGAGCTTACCATTACTAAAGGACGTGGCTATGTACCTGCTGATGAAAATATCGACTCCAATGCACCCATTGGTGTTATCCCGATAGATGCCATTTATACTCCTGTAAAGAATGTCGCATACAATGTATCCAACTCTCGAGTTGGGCAACGCACGGATTACGAAAAACTCATGCTTACGGTTAAGACGGACGGAACGATTCATCCGGAGGAAGCAGTAAAACAAGCTGCACGCATTCTCATAGAGCATCTTATCTTTATTACGGATGAGCATATCTCATTTGATAATGGAGATACAAATGGGGACTTTGAAGTGGACGAGCATATGTTGCATATGCGCAAGCTGCTAAAGACCAATTTGGATGACCTGGAATTGTCCGTTAGAGCCTATAACTGCTTGAAGGCGGCTAAGATTAATTCATTATCTGACTTGGTTCAGTTTGAGACACATGAGTTGCTCAAGTTTAGAAACTTCGGTAAAAAGTCGCTTGTAGAAATTGAGGATCTTCTCAAAGAAAAGGGCCTTACCTTTGGAATGGACCTGTCGAAGTACAAATTGGACGATTAATATTTTTCGATTCAAATATATGCAATAACCATAGTGTGTTGCGAAGTTAAAATAATTCATCATGAGACATAGGAAAAAGTTTAACCACCTAGGCCGGAAAAAAGCGCATCGAAAAGCGCTATTGACCAATCTATCAGTCGCTCTGATAACGAATAAGCGTATCTTTACGACTTTAGCCAAGGCTAAAGCCTTGAGACCTTTTATCGAGCCTTTGATTACAAGAGCTAAAGACAATACTCAACACAACAGAAGAGTGGTCTTTTCATACCTCCAGAACAAGGAGGCCACTACTGAATTGTTTGAGGTGGTCGCTCCTAAGGTCGCCGATCGACCGGGAGGATATACACGGGTAATTAAAACCGGCTTTAGAAAAGGAGATGGAGCCGAAACTGCCATGATTGAATTAGTTGACTTTAACGAAATTATGCTATCCACAAAAGGTGACAGTGCCGGCAAGAAACGGACTAGAAGACGCGGTAAGAAAAAGACGGGTTCAACAGTTCCTCCTGTTGCAACCCAGTCATCTGCTAAAAGTGAAGAAGAAGAATAGTGAAAACCACACAAAAAAAAAGGCCGAAGCAATAAGTGCTTCGGCCTTTTTTTTGTATTACCATTTGATTGCTTTCAGGGTTTGCCGCTTACCCTGTTTATCCAAAAGTTGAATGATATACATGCCCGATGACCACTTTCTCGTAGGGACCACAAGTTCTCGTGTTGGCATCGATTGGTTGTTGTAGACCTGTTGACCTGTACTCATGTTATAAATGCCGCATTGATTGATTTCCTGTCTGTTATAATGTATTTTTAGGTCGGAGTGAAATAATGTATTTAGGGTTATCTCCCCTTGTGGTAGGAAAGGTTCCTCGACCGCTGTAATTATCGAGAGATATTCCGAAAGTAACCCATTGAATACGGGGGTGAGGCTGAATACATCGTGGATGTTGTTGGTAATAGCACTAATAGACACGCCGAGGTCCGGTTGGTAATAGACTAAGGACTGATATATGATGCTTCCATTGTGTCCGAAGAGGTTCCCTCCCGAAGTGTGAAGCACAAGAATACCCAATCCGTATCCCGAACTGTTATTCAGCTTGTATTCTTTCTTCATCTCCGCCAAACTCGAAGGTTGCAATAGCTGTCCGGTAAATAAGGCATGATTCCACCGGGACAGGTCCTGCGCTGTCGCCAAGTATGCTCCGGCAGCTCCGGCAGCGCTAAAGAATGATTTAAGAGAAAACCCCAGCGCATTGAGATCATCCGGTATCTTGTCTTGGTTAATGTCCGCCCATGCATGGGCCATGGGAGCCGTCGGTGCTTCATTTGGGTAGTAGGAAAAACTAGAAAGCCCGAGGGGCTCGATTATCCTCGACCTTACAAAGTCTTTGTAAGCCATGCCTGAGGCTTTTTCGATAATCAGGCCTAAAAGTACATAGTTGGTATTCGAATATTTCCAAGAGGTGCCTTTCTCAAATAGGGGCTTACCTACAAAGGTGGTTAGAACCTCCTCCGGTGTCCAAATTTTAGTTGGATTGGCAAAAATAGCTGCAAAGAAATTGGGGTGATCGGTAAAATTATAGATACCACTGGTCATTTGCAGACATTGACGAATGGTGATGTCCGGATCGACGTTCTTGTAATTGTGCAACCACTTGCTGAGTTTGTCCTCCAATGTGAGTTTGCCGTCTTCCATGAGTAGGAGTATCGCTGCGGAGGTGATGCTTTTTGTGTTGCTTCCTATGCCAAATACATAGTTGGCTTTCATCTTGGCATTCTGAGATACCGCCGGGTGGTTTTCAGCCCCGGACCAGCGAGCATCCCGGTCATCTGTGATACCGGCGACCAAGCCGATGTCGTTGCTATCCGTCAATACTTTTTTTAGGACGGATTGGAATCTTGCAGAATCACCTGTAGTAAAGGTGCCACCGCGTAGCACTGGGCCGGCATGAAATTGCACCTGTCCGGCGAGCTGCAGGGGGGTGTTAATTTCCAGTGTGCCATTGAGGAAACAGGCGTTTTGGGCATGTAGCACTCCCGAGAGGAGTAAAAGAAATAACAGTAAAGACTTTTTCATAGTTAAGTGGTTATTTTTGATTCATTATATTGTTATAGTATATATGTGTATGTCGTGCAAAGAACAAAACACCCTATCCGAAGATCAGCCTCCTTAGGGATGCTTCAATTTTTGGGCTGCCCGGACAAGGTACTCCTACTTGCACGATGTGTCGCGCATGATTAACAGCTTGGCCATTTCGCGGGCAGCACTGCGCCCTTTCTGCTCGATAAATCCCCTGTCCGTCTCATCTCCGATCTCAAAGGTAATGGATTCGGCTCCAAACTGGAGGAGGAACCAAGCTTTGGAGATGGGTGAATTAACCGCATAGGGCTCAAACCGGGATGGATACGGGGGAAGGGATTCGTCGATACCTTGCGTCCAATAATGGTTGAAGTAAGGAATCTTCCTCTGTAAGGAGTCCGGAAAGGTATAGTACACATCTGTTTGTGTCGAATGAAAATCCAGGCCTAAGATGATGTTGGCTTTTTGTTTTTTTGCCCGCTCCAGAATGAAGTTTGCTACTTGCCGGGTCTCTGGCTGACGGAAATATGCCCAGTCTCTATTGAGATCTATTCCCCCGGCATTGTGCCGCCAATGTCCAAGATCTACCCCATCCGGATTTATCATCGGGACAACCCAAAGCTGGTATCGCTTGAAAAAATCACGATTCCTCCGGTTGTCTTTCAGCATCTCGTCAATAAAGGCATCAAAGGCAAGGTGACCGCTCACTTCCGGAGGATGCTGACGAGTGATCACGACGATGACCTCTTTTTCCTTGTCGGATTCGGTTCCGATATTCATAAACCAAAGAGGCCGGCCCAGTTTGCTCTTCCCAATGGTCTGTGTATGTACCAGGGGATGCTTCTCTTTTTCATGGACCCACTGCTCTGTCATCTTGGAAGTCTTGAGTTCTTGTGCCGCAACATAGAGTACCTTGCCAGCTGAAAGGTGCAATTTCAATAAAGCTGATCCCGTGTCTGCTGCCACCTTATAATGCGAAGAGTCAATGGGTGCCCAGGTCTTGCCGTCCTGGCTCAGCTTGGGGATGTACCGGTGGTGATACCTGGAAGGGTAGGTGAGTTGCACGGCTATGTCCTTATCCGCTTCGGTCCAAAGCCTGAATGCGTAATAAGGGGAGTAATTGATAGGCTCATTTTCAGGTGTGATATAAATCAGATAGGTCGAATCATCGACGGCTCGCACATCGTTCATGCGGGCACCGTCAAACTTATTGTCAAACTGTACCCCTGAGGGAAACCGGAATACGGTTTTTCTTTGCATCTTTATCGCACGATCATGGGTGTCGACCGGATCGGGATAGATAGACGGGTCATAGCGGAGTATATTTTTACTGCTCTGACAAGAGACGAAGAGTATGAGAACCGTAAGGAGTAGAAAGATACTTTTTTTCATATTGCTCGAATTAGGCCTTTTAGGCAAGTGGTTAAATGTCGGACTAAGACTGATTACCTTCAGGAGAACCAGCAATCACATTCTCATGATTTGATGCAGGTCTCCCATCCCGAAGGAATGATAGTCTTGGGCAAATATAAGGAAACTACGGGAGAGTGGTGTGTGTATTACAACGTGCACATTTTTACAACCTCATACCGCATAGGAGGCACAGGCTCCCCCATCCCTATTGCCACTGCGGCACCCGCTCGACTACTTCATATCCTGTAAAACCAAGTGGCATACGCACATGAAGGGAAACCATCATAGCCCACGGTTTTAACCGTGGGAATAGAATCCAAAGCAATTTTTGTGATGGTTTTAACCATTTTTATCACGCCTCGCTTTTCGGAGAAGGGTGCGTATTACAAAGAGCACATTTCTATCATAAAAAACAATGACAACCCCGTAGGGATGTCATCTTTATAGCCCTGTGCAAGCGTTAGCGAAGTGCAGGGTTAGAATAGGACACCTAAAGCTGTTTTGGCGATATTTTTGCCTGGTCCGGATGGATTTAATTCCGGGTAAAGGGCATTCAATATTAGTGACAAAACACTGCATTTGCAAATATTAGTGCAGTTTGTAATACACACTGTAGAAGGGGCAATGGAGAAGGAAAATAAAAAAAAGCCCCACGGGGGGGCTTCACATGTTAATGCAATTGTTCCAAATATTAACTCTTTATGACAAGCCGTTTACGAACTTTGTCAATTTTCCTTTAAGATTGGATGCTTTATTGGCATGCCAAATATGTCGTTTTGCCAACTTATCGATTTCGCTAATTACCGTTGGGAGAAACTTTTGTGCTTCCGCCTTATCAGTCATATCTCTTAAACGACGAATGAAAGATCGCGTTCGTTTTGCATAAAAATGATTGTGTTCACGCTTCTTAGCGTTCTGTCTCATTCTCTTTTTCGCACCTTTAATATTAGCCATTGTACAATTTTGTTTAGATTTGGAGTGCAAAGATAGCATAAAGCCTGATACTGCGCCCTTTTTTCATTAAAAAAAGACTACTTTTTTTGACTTTTCCTACGCATCCTCTTAGGATTGGGGACCATTGCTGAAAAGTATCCTCAGTCCGAAGGTGAGTTCTTTGCTGTGCGTCGGCCCGTCGGTGCCCAGTAGGCGGTATAATTGTGTGGTTTTTTGATGGGTTACGGGGTAATTTACATAAGGCCGCAGCGTCAACCGAATGTAGTCTGATTGGAATACTGCGTAGTGCAGCGCCCCGGTAACTGCCCAATAGCCCGGGGAGGTTCGGATGGGCATTTTCTTGATTTTCGATGCCTCGTCGGTCCATTTGTAATTTATGAAATGGTAGGCCATTCCTATCCCCGCACCCCAGCGCTCTACATCGATATTGTAGGTGCAGCTGACGGAATGCGAAAAGCGTTTTAAGGATAATCCATATTCCTTTGGTAGCTGTCCTGACGTCGTTTTCCCATGGCTGGTCATCCAACTGTATTGGTAGAGAAGTTCGATACTGCTCGATAGCACGCGGTACCCCATTCCGATGTCAAACACTCCGTTCAAGTGCATCGGTGTAAGGCCATCGGATATGTTGGAGTTGGCGGTGTTGTAGTGATTAATTGCCGCATTGACGCCGGGAAGGATGGTCCATTGCACGCCACCGCCATCAAGAATAGTTAATTGGCCAGATCCAATGGGTAAGATTGCCCCAAAAAGAAATAGAGTTGTGATGAACTTGTACATGTTTCTTTGTTTTGTTCCAAATCTAAGGTAGTTATAAAATAGGAGACTCCCTTAATAATTCCCACATCGCTCCTTCCTTAAGCGCACCGCGACTTATTAGAATCTCTCTGCTTTTAGTGAGTGATAGGACATACTTGCAAAGTAGCATGGCCAGTACGATATACCCCGCTCTTTTTTCCGGGAGTCCTTCCATTTGCAATCGCTCTTCTAAGGTCGTCGGCAGCAAGCGTTCGTATAGTTCTTCAAAAGTGGAGGCGGCAATTTGAGAGGCCGGGTTTGATGGGGAGACCATGCTCGCCAGTGTTTCGAAGGAACCGGAGGCACCTATCAGCGGAAGCGGACGGGCAGCATGCTGCGCTATGTACTGTTTTAGTGGAGTTAATTTTGCAGTAACGAAACGTAAAATGCTGTTGATATCGTCCTTGTCCAAAGGGTCGGAATAGCGGTATTGTTCCAGTACATTGGCCCCGATATCGTATGAGTTCGACCATTTCATACCACCATCCCGAAAGTGAATAAACTCCACACTTCCCCCTCCAATATCCATGATGAGCCCTTCACCGGGCAGCGTCCGAGAGGCCGAAAGAACACCTTTATAAATCAACCGGGCTTCCTCCCTTCCGGATATAATGTCCACCTTCCAGCCCAATTCCTGTTCCACCATGGAGATGAATTCAGCGGTATTGTCTGCCTCGCGAAGGGCAGCTGTGGCATAAAGCCGGATGGAAGCTGAGGGGTATTGCAGGGCCATTTTTTTGTAGTGGGTAAGGGTTTGCATCGCTCTTTTGACCGCCGCACCGGTGAGATGACCAAGTCCTCCTTCCCCCAAGTGGACAAAGGTTTTTTCTTTGTGAAGCACAGCTAATTCATCTTGTTGTAAAACCGCAATCAGTAGGTGAAAGGTGTTGGAGCCCATATCGATAATGATGCCCGGCCGCTGCTGATCACTCAAGGAATGTGCTTTTATGATTTGTGAGGTAAAGAGGGAGGGGAGCCTTATTTCTTCTTCTTGGTTTGCTCTCCGTCTTTTTCTTTCATTTTCAATCCTTGGCTCTCATACTCCTTGCGAAGCTTGTCAATGTCATCCTCTGTGTATTGATTCTTTTTCTCCGGAATAAAGCGCATAAAGAAGTCGATACCAACCTGTGAAAGCTCATTGACATAGGCGATTTTATTGTTTTTCATGAATGCGACGGCTTTACAACCATCGTGGAAGTAAAGGTCAGCTTCTCCCAATACATCTCCTTGGCCGGTGAAAACCAGATGCCCGTTGGGCTTGCAATCGTCAGAGAGTAATACCGGCTTACTATTGATGAGCTGAAGGATATACCGTACACTATTGGCCTTTGCAAAATTCATGCTAAGCGGGGCGTCATAAGCGATAAGGTCAATTTCATCTGTATTTGCATAGAAAAACTGAAGACTGTCGGAGGGCAACTTAGCATATTCTTTGCCTTTGGGGGTGGCCTTGACCACTTTACCTGAAGCGGGGGCTTTAGAGGAACCGTCAGACTCCGATTTGCATTGTACAAATACGAATACTACTAACAATAAATAGAAGAATTGTCTCATTTGCTCATGGATTTAGTAATGCAAAAGTAGTCATTTGAAGCTGATTTGAGAGAATAAAATGATGACTTAATCAAATTTTAGCAAAATTGGAGCCCTTTTGGAGCGCTTTCTTCTCGTATCCAAATCTACCCCTACGGCTTGAGGTTATATGGTATTGTATTTTTTGGAGACCATGATGCATTGAGAAACATATTGTATCTTTGCCGAATATATATTATCCGGGAAGGTAATTTGAGGTTTTCGGAGTAAGACCGGTAATTTTGAGGTATGAAATGGTTGATATTATTCCCTCGAAAAGAAATTTTAAATTCTTTTGGGTGTTTTGGACCTAAAATGAACATTGTTGCGTTAAAATGAAGGGCTGTCCAATAGCCTCCCATGTAAAGTGTGTCAGGGGGGATGGGGACGAATCGTAAAACTAATATTTGTAATACATGTTTTTTAGTAAAAGTAATGAAGACGTAGCGGGGTGGAAGCGTAGGTTGGTGCGATGGGCGTGGCTTCTTTTTGGTTTGGGTATCTTGGTCGTAGCGCTCATTTTTGGGCTGCTATTGTTTGATAATTTACCGACCTTCGAACAGCTTGAAAATCCGGAGATCAATCAGGCAAGTATTGTTTACTCACGCAATGGCAAGCCCTTTGGGAAGTATTTTATAGAGAATAGAGAAAGTGTGCGATTCAAAGACCTCAATCCTCATCTCGTAGATGCCTTAATCTCTACGGAGGATGCCCGGTATTATTCACACTCCGGAATTGACTTTACAGGATTGGGGCGTGTATTCTTTAAGACCATCGTCCTGCAACAGCGCGGCCAGGGGGGAGGAAGTACCATCGACCAGCAGCTCGCCAAACTCCTTTTCAAGCGCCCCAACCTAAGAGGCCGGTCCTCCCTTTACAAAGCATTTCAGATCGCCCGCACAAAGTTCAAAGAATGGCTCATCGCAATCAAACTCAATAAGCGATATACCAAGGAAGAGATTCTAGCCATGTATTTGAGCCAATTTGACTTCCTGTATGGAGCAGAGGGCGTCCAGTCGGCTGCCCAAACGTATTTTGGCAAGGACCAAAAGGACCTGACGATTAACGAAGCGGCCATGCTGGTCGGGATGCTTAAAAATCCCAGCTATTTCAATCCCAAAAGACATCCCAATCGCGCCAAGGCTCGAAGGGATATCGTATTGCACCAAATGCGAAAGGCAAAGAAAATCGACGCCAAGGAATACGAAATGCTGGTTAAAGATACCCTCGATATGTCGCATTTTATGCGTGAAGTGCATACCGAAGGTCCGGCTCCTTATTTTCGTCGAGAATTGACCAAATGGCTCAAGGATTTGCTCGCCCGGGAGGAGTATCTGAAGCCCAATGGTGAAAGGTATGATATCTACCGGGACGGACTAAAAATATATACGACCATCGACCTCAAGATGCAGCAACACGCGGAGGAGGAGATGCGTAAGCATATGGCGTCCGTCCAAAAACGCTTTGACAGGCACTGGGGACGTAGAGACCCCTGGAAATACCAAGCCACAACGGAACAAAAGAAAATCCGGCAAAATACCCTCAATCGTCTGGTGCGAGAGTCAGAGCGTTATCAGAAGCTATGGAATAAATACTTTGGTAAATTACAAGTGCAGCTGAATACCGAAATTGGCAAGACGCCCTTGTCCGCACGCATGATTAAACGCCTCATCAACAATGACAAGAAAAAGGGATATCTCGATAAATTGGTTAGAGAAAAACAGATATCAAAGGGATTAAAGGACAAGTATTTGGCGGTCCGTCATTCTGCCCATTGGAAAGCGCTGGAGCAGGCTTACAAGAAGTTTGAAGTCGCCGTTAAGAAGGACTTTAACACGAAGGTCAAAATGAAGGTTTTCGCCTACAACGACAAGGGATATAAGATGACGGAGATGACTCCATTGGATTCTATCAAGTACCATCGAAACATCTTGCAGATAGGTTCTCTTGGGGTCGATCCGCGCACGGGGGAGGTGAAAATGTGGATCGGTGGAGTAGATTTTAAATGGTTTAAGGTGGACCACACCAATGTGCGGCGCCAGGTGGGATCGACGTTTAAGCCCTTTGTCTATATCACGGCCATCGCATTGCAGGGACTTTCTCCTTGCCAGGAGTTTGAAGACAAACAGTACATCATCCCGGCCAATGACCCCAACTTCAAAATGCCGAAACCCTGGGCTCCCCAAAATGCAAATGGGAAGTTCTTGCATACCAATTACAATCTGTACCAGGGGCTTTTGTATTCTAAAAACAGTATATCGGTGCGTTTGATGATAGAGATAGGGAGTGTGGCCCCCGTGCTCGGTTTGTTGCACAATATGGGGATCGACTCGACCTTGCGGTACCCCAATGGAAGGTATGTCATCCCGCGCGTGCCCTCGATTTGTCTCGGCGCAGCAGACCTCAAAGTACAGGAGATGGCAGGCGCCTACACGACCTTTGCCAACAATGGGATATACTCCAAGCCCTATTTCGTAAAGAAAATCGTGGATAAGAACAATCAAGTCATCTACCAGGCCGCAGAGTACCACAATACCGCCATCAATCCGCAGTACAATTATGTCATGGTGGATATGCTGATGAATAACGTCAGGAGCTACAGTCATGCTTTTCCCGGGATTACCTGCGAGTTTGGCGGGAAGACAGGGACGACCAATGACTATGTCGACAGCTGGTTTATGGGGATTACCCCTGACCTCGTCGTCGGCACCTGGGTCGGTGGGGAGGATAAGTGGATTCATTGGCTCAACTTGAACGAAGGACAGGGGTTTGTCAATGCCCGCCCTTTCTTTGCGGCATTCATAAAGAGTATTACCCAGGATAAATCTGTCGAATTCAAACGCAAAGCGAAGTTTGCACGCCCCGCGTCCCTCGATGTCGAGATAGACTGCGATAAGTACAAGCAGCGAAAGTTGGATTTGCAAAGCGGTGACCTCGATGGGGACGACGACCTGCTCAATCAGGACGAACTCGAGGAAGGCGATATGGATGACGAGGAGATTCAGTAAGGGAGCCTTCTCTCCTCTCTTCTTGATATGGTATGAAATGGTTGACCGACCGGCTTTCTAAGGCCATGTTGCAACAATTTCATACTTCATGTCATTAAGGATGTAAATCAACCTCGGTTATGAAAAAAAGACGGATGTATTTTGCAGCCATCCTGCTATTGCTTTGGGCCAACGGGCTTTTGTCGCAGGAAAGAGGGGATGCACTGTATAACAATAATGTGTTGCACACCATCAGGATTACTGCTCCCGGACTGACCCTCGATGCGATGTACAAGAGTTTTTTAAAGGATCGCGATAGCCTTGGGCGATATGTGTATTTCGACGTGGCTGCCAATATAGATGGTGTGGCCTTGCCGCATGTAGGGGCGAGAATAAAGGGACAGGTGACTGCTTTTGACCCCAAGCGCCCGTTAAAACTCGACCTCAATCGATTTGTCAAAGGCCAGGAATACGATGGGGTGACTAAGATTAATATCCATCAAGGGTGGATGGAAAAGTCCTACGTTCGCGAGATGCTCGCATACAATATCATGCGCAAAGCCGGAGTCCCCGCTTCCCGTACCAGTCCCTGCAGGGTGTATTTCAATGACAAGTACATCGGACTATATACCTTGGTCGAACAGGTCAATAAAAACTTTTTGAAGGACAAGTACAGTTCGAAGAAGGGCTTATTATTAAAGAAAGTTTTGCAGGGATGGGAGGTCAAATCCGGTAAGGGACGGCAGGAAGACCTGCTTGATATACTGGCAGATATCCCCAATATACCTGTAGATGCGCTCGATGAAATGTTGCCGGATATAATCGACGTGGATCGCTTTTTGTCTTTGATGGCGGTCGAAGTGCTGATTGAGGCAAGGGACGACATACTGGACAATAACAAAGATTACTACCTCTATCGCCCGTATAAGGGTTCTGTTATACACTATATCCCTTGGGATCTCAATATTTGTTTTTATCTCAGGAAAGACTCTCCCGGTTATGATTTGATTCCCGAAAGAATTATTCAACCCGTTTTTAAGCACATTTTAAAAAATGAGGCATTGAAGCAGCGGTATATGGAAATCCTGTGCCGAATGCTGGTCAATAATTTTACCGAAAAGCGCCTCTTTAATTTGATTGACCGGTATGAAGCACTCATCAGAGAGGCCGTAGCCGAAGATCCCTACGTCCCTACGACCGAACAGATCGCCGATGTAAAGCGCATTATCCGGACGCGCATCGCCCATATCACCAAACAATTGAGTCAGCGACAAGTGGATTGCTCACTCCCCGAGGTGGAAGGTGGCCAACTCGTGATAAACGAATTGGTCACCTCCCAGGATTCATCCGGCGGATTTGCTGATCCGGCCGGTGACTATCCCGATTGGGTAGAACTCTATAATAATGGAAGTAGCCCGGTCGACCTTTCGGATTACTACCTTAGCGTGGATAAGGACTTCTTGAAATTGTGGGCATTTCCGGAAGGACAGACCATAGGACCGCATTCCTATCTTGTTGTTTGGGCTGACCGTGAGCCCTACGAAAGCGGTTTGCACAGCGTCTTTAAATTGGCAAAATCCGGAGGTGCACTTTTCCTTTCCAACGCTAATGACGAAATTATAGATAGCATCACTTACGACACCCAAATGACCAACATCGCCTATGCGCGCATTCCCAATGGTACGGGACCTTTCCGTTTTACCAAGCCGACGCCGCTCGCCAGGAATGAATACACCCTTGCCACCCAAGGCCCACCGGAAAGCAACAAAATCACCCTTCATCCCAATCCGGTGAAGAGAGGAGGTCAGCTGGCATTGGATATCACGGGAAGTTCGGAGGAGAAGTGGGGGCGATGCACATGGATGACCTTGGCGGGGCATATCCTTTCTGAGTGGAGCATTCCTATGGACAGGGAGAAGGTGCCTGTTCCCCTGCCTTCATCCTCTTACTCCGCGGGGGTGTATCTCTTTAAAATCCAATCGGACGACCAAGTGATAGTGCAAAAGGTAGTGGGGTATTGAAGGGGGGGCACTCCTATTAAACGAAGGATTTTTTTTGAATCGAGCCGCCCAAATAGGAGCTATGTCGTTAACATATCCCACGGTTGCCCACGGTTTTAACCGTGGGAGGATGGTTACAGACGGATTTCTGCAATGGTTTGAACCATTTATATTACGTAAACCTAAGAGCAGCTTTTTGCTTCATTTTATTTTGTTCCTGTCGCACTAGCATTAAGTTTATATACTTCAGCTGAAAGAGATCGACTACACATTAAGCGGTAGATTTTAAAGCAATTGCCCGAAAAGAGGTTTTTGGGGGCTAACAAGGGCGAATAGATTGAATGAATACCAACTTTGCGGCATACTTAAGAATGGAGAGAGATACTATTTGATGTTTTAGTTGCTTGGATTTGTTTTATTCAAAAAAGCATCGTAAATTTGTGAATTATATTCGATTGCATCCTTCCTTCTGAACTGTTGTTATATTTTATCACCTTGCAACTTACGCATGTGGCGTATGTTGCAATTAAAACTTATTTGTTATGTTGTATACTAATAATCTATTAATGGGTGCATATTATGCCCCCCCCCCCCCAACAATTATTTGGGTATTTAATTTACCTGAAGCTTAAAGCTTCAGTTTTAGTTGCATTTTTGCTGGTTGTTACCTATGGAATGGGAGTATCTCAAAATTGCCCTACCTATCGATGGGAATTAGAGAGTTTGTCAGGTGCATATGATTGTGCACTACTGAAAAAAGTTGAAGTTAAGGCTCATATTTATGTTGGAACAGAATCGCCAATTAAGTCGGTCAATATTCGTGTAAATATCACGAACTCTATGATAGGAATGATAGATAGAACCCTCACCGAAGCATCCCTTAACGATGCCGGATTTACGAATTCGACCTTTACCTATGCCGCCGATGATTCATATGTTAATTTGAACATGGTAAACGGAGAACCAGTTGCATTTCCTATTAATGATATAGTCGTTCCAATCTTTACGATATACTTTAATGTAACACCAGGAGTCACATCCTATGTCTTCACTTTCGAAGATCCGGTCTCATTAATAACCTTAGTGCAAGGTAATACAAATTGTTTTGGTATTACCCCAAGTGGATCGGCTGTTGTGGTTAATCCTTATTCTTCTATGGTTACCATCGGTGATAAGGTGGAATATATGAACAATACACTCAATACATGTAATAACTCAAATGGCTTCCCTAATTTGACCATTAATGTCTACAACGATATGGAAGAGTTAGCTGCCCATGTCGAAACTAATCTATCAGGTGAATATCAAGCAAGTGTAGTCCCAAACTGTTTATATAAGGTAGAACCCTATATTAGTAATATTGATTTTTTCTGCGGAATATCAACTGGAGATGTGAATGGAATAATCGCTCATATTTTGGGTAATAATCTATTTACGCAAGTTTGGCAGTTTATCGCAGCAGATGTTAATTTGGATTTTAATGTAACTACAAAAGATGCGGTTAAGCTGCAAAAAATCATATTGGCTAAGGATGAGATGGATGATGCCTTTCGGTTTTTGACAGATGATAAGTATAATTTTTACGTTGGTCAACTTCAGAATACCGGAACTTTGGCAAACTTTACTTTTTCAGAGTTTTGGAAGAATTCAGTAACACAGTCTCGAGATGATATAGATTTTAAAGGTATCAAGTGTGGCGATGTAAGTGGTCCGAGTCTTTGTGATGTATGTGATGTGCATCTGAAGGGAGATGACGAAGTTGAGGTTAGAGAGCAAGATGTTTCCGGAATGATTAATGAGAAGGGCACTTTTCAGCAAGTGGTTCCATTGAGCAGCTCACTAAAATATATAGGGAGTAACACCTTATATTTGACATATGAATCCATAGCAGGGTCACATGACAAATTATGTCACGTATATGTAGATAATCAAGAGGAGAACTCAGGTTATGTTGAGCTATCCCTTAGCAATAATGATTATTATATCAAATCCTGTGTGGGTAGAAGGGTAAAAAAAGAGGATATTAATATATTCTCTTCTTTGATTGACAATCCGGGGCATCGTGTTCGTTTCATTTGGTATAAGCCAAAGGATAACCACGAGCCTATCGCGACCATTCTCCTTCATACTGACGTGCCGTTAGGTTTATCTTCAGGTAGGCCGGATTGGAGCATAGGAGGAGAGAAAGATGCCTCTTACTGTGCAGTACAACAGGGGTACTATCATCTCAATCTTAGGCATGGTGGGTACACTATTCAACCTTCTGACGCGTTGTTGAAGGTTTATCCTAATCCCACAAGGGATTTGATTCATGTAGAGTTGGAGGGCAATGAGGTGGTAGAGGGCCAAATCCTACTATATGATATTAACGGCCAACCTCGGATATCAAAGACCTTTATTAAGAAGGAGAAGACAGCAGAGTTGTCCCTGTCGGATTTGCCCAAGGGTATGTATTATCTTAGAATCCAAACGGGGGAACAAATGTACACGAGGAGAGTCCTTAAACTATAGTTATCGCTAATGCCAGAAAAAGCGGATAAAAGCTACATAAAGTGGGCGTGGATAGGGCTTTTGTTATTCGGTCCAAACCTGTCCTCCCAGATTGTCACTATAACCGGTCTTCACCGACGAGAGATATCGGAGCACCGGATATATACGATGGATTTATGTGACTGCAGCGTAAAAGAGGTCCGGTGCGAAGGTTTTGGTGCAACGATAACTACCCATGAGCATCACGCATGGACCTATGCCAAAGTTTATTCGGGTGTGCAGTTTGTTTCAGGGATATTCAATCGTTCTCATTATATATTGCATTATGTAGATGAAAAATGTGAAAAATCAGGAGCCGGCCCGTCCGAGTCAATAGGATTAGGCCGGATTCTCTCCGCTGCAAACAATCTTCGTACGAACAATATCTATCTTGCAGGAGATTCTCTATTTGAATGCGTAGTAGGACCAACGTCTCCCAATGGCATCAAAAAAAACTTCGGTAGTTTGGCACCGAGAGTCGCGGAGGGCCTTAATTGGATTGGGGGAGATTTGTATATGCTTTATAAGAATCAGATATTTCTCATAGATACGAACGATCTATTCCATCCTCAATTGCAATTGACCCTTCCGTATTCTCCGGAGGAGTATGACGCAAAAATATTTAGGAAGGGGCGGGATTGGCCTTATATACAGATGGTGTCATATCCGACTGAATGCCAGTCTTGGATTACCTATCTTTTGGTCTCACGAGGAGTAGGGCAGTTAAACCGGGGGATTTACCGGATGGACATAACCGGTGGGACATTGACTCCTACTTGTCCGGCTCAATATGCCTATTTTGATACCATTGCCGGTTCTGCCATGTTGCCGGATACATTGCCCTGTGTACAGTTGTCGATTGATCTCGATATGGATGATAGTGGAGGTGCTTCCGGTAAGGATTATCGGGTGGTCGATTACTGCCCGGAGGAGGAAGTGGGGGTGTCGGACACCGATGTCCTTGTTCAAGCGGATGGACGTGCGCCGGATTCCATAGTACTCCACCTGGATGGCATCAAGGATAAGGGAAAGGAATTTCTGAAAGTGCTATCCTCTCCTCCGGATATAGGGGTGCGAAATAGTGCAAACAGCTGGGTTTTGTACCGGAAAGGAGAGGGCAATGTAACATCCTTCAGGAATGCCTTATCTCATGTGCGCTATGTCAACCGGAAGAACTGTCCTACTAAGGGTGTCCGACAAGTGCATATTCGTTTGTTTGCCTGTGCTTATCTTTCCGAAGAAGTAGTATGTGCGATAGACATCCCTGACTATAAATGTCCGGGTAGAGATTCATCTGTGCGATTATGCAAAGACGCTTCGACAACGGAATTGTTTGGGTATTTAGGGGAGGAAGCTACTCTGGGAGGGCAATGGAATCCAAAGGGGAACTTCTCTCCCTCCATCGATAGTCTGGGAGTGTATTGGTACAAGGTCGAAAGGGGACAATGCGGGGCGGATTCTGCCTATGTCCAAATCGCGTTGGGGGAAGTAGAGATTGAGCTTGGTGAAGATCGCTATTATCGATGTATGGACACTGTAATGACCATCAGATATAAACTCCTGACGGGGAATCCGGATAATGTGGAATGGTATGTAGATGGTGTGTCCTATGGTTCTGCAAACGATGAGATATCCCTGAGGCCTGTAGATTTTCCGGTTTCGAAAGATGTACATACTGTTAAAGTAGTCGTGGTGGATGAGGAAGGATGTATGAATGAAGATAGCATACATCTCTATTTGAGGGAAGAGTTACCCTTCGTCATACCGAAGGCATTCTCTCCAAATGGCGACAATCTTAATGATATCTTCCGAGTGATTTCGAAGTTTGAAGGTGCCCAAATAACGGAGATGGCTATATACAATCGTTGGGGACAACAGATGTACCTTATGGACCAACTTAACCCTGATTTTTCTGAGAGCCGTTTTTGGGATGGCAACTACAGAGGTCATCCGGCATCTCAAGGGATATACTTGTATAAGTTGCAGTATCGTCTTTGCTCGGGAAGTACCGGTGAGATAAAAGGCGATGTAATATTGTTGAGGTAAATAAATGTCCGTGGTGCTCCGTGTCAAGGAGAGGCGCTGGCCTATGTTCCATATAGGCCAGCGCATTTTATAACTTCCGTGTTTATTAAATTTCTGACGATATTTTGGCTAAGGGCGGGAGGGATATCCACTGCAGCTGACTTTTGTGTGCAGTCTACCCATACTTCCATTCTCAGTATGCTTAACTGCTGATATAAGGATAGAAAATGTACATTTAGTTCCTATTGATTCCAGCTGCCTGACACTGTTTTTATTATATCTCCATGTGATGATTATAGCTCGCTAAGACGCGGTGATGCAAAGAAATGCAAAGTGAATTCGAGGAAGAGAAAATACTATGAAAATATTCTCCAATATTGCACTTTTAATACTCCCCCCATTCTTGTGTGTATTACAAAGTACACTAATCTATGACAAACGACCGGGGAAAACCGCGACCCCAGAGCTGACGAAGGAAGACTTGGGAGCGCAGATGTACCGAGGAGATTTATCACGAAGAGAAGATTAGAGAAATATAAAAAGTGCTCTCTGTAATACCCCCCATTCCTCTCCCTTGCTAAAGTTCCCAAGTTATCCTTACCTTTGTCGCACGGTCTTGATAAAATGGATTATAGTGCAATTTTTGAAATGAATAGAACGAAACCAAGGACTCCTCGAAGGAGATGGATTTACACGGTGGGATGGGGGCTCTTTGCCTTCCTTATTTTGGGACGATGCGTGCCGGTGGAGGAAGAGAATTTGTCCGACATATCCCTGTCCTGGCAGGATCCCATACAGCAAAGGATTTATGATTTTAGGGACAAGCACCTCACCGATAGCTTAGTCCGATACTTTGCCCATCCGGACGCCACCTATCGCTATCTAAGCGCTATTTCCTTTGCTTCTACAGAGGATAGTTCCGCATTGGATGGACTGGTGGGGCTTTTGGAAGATCCGGTGGATTCTGTGCGCAGAGCAGCGGTGATAGCCTTGGGACAAATCGGAAGCCGCCGGGCAGAACAGCCATTGATTCGCGCTTTCCGAGCGGATGATTCCCTGGGGCATTACGACGTAACCAACCGGCAGATACTTGAGTCTATTGGTAAGGTGGGAGGTAAGGAGAGTTTGCACAATATTGCCACGGTCAAGAGTTATCTTCCTACAGATACGCTATTGCTCGAAGGGCAGGGATGGGCGATCTATCGCTATGCACTGAGAGGCCTTACGGACAAGGAGGGTACGAAGCGCATGATACAGTTTCTCAAGACCTCCGTCTATCCCCCCGCTATGCAGTGGATAGCGGCTCATTACCTGTACCGGGCGAAAGGCATCGATCTCTCCGGCTTTACTTCCAATCTCATCCGGGCATTTAAAGGGCAAGATGATCCGGAGGTCAAGATGAATCTGGCATTGGCCCTTGGGAAAACCAAGCAGGAGAGTGCCCGTCTGGTGTTGACTAAGGCGCTCGATACACAGAAGGACTACCGCGTACGGTGTAATATCATCCGCGCATTGGGCAATTTTTCACCGGAAGTGTGTGGTCCGGTTGTATTCCGTTTTTTAAAAGACCAAAATACCCATGTCGCTCATACGGCGGCGGACTTTATCGTGGATCACGGCGTCCCGGACAATGCGACAGACTACAAAGATTGGGCGAGGGATACCAGTTATCGACCTTATGTGCGTGCGCGCTTGTTTGCCGCCGCTGCCCGGCACTTACCTTTTTATTATGTCTTGACTTTTGGCGGCATCCGGTACCGGCTCATGCGGTGGTTTGGAGAAGAAAAGGACCCATATGTCAGGGCGCAAATCATCCGCGCCATGTCGGAAGACCCCAAGAATTATCCCGTCATTGCAGAAAAGGGCATCGGAGATGAGCATTACACTGTCCGGACGGCTTCCGCTGCCGCCCTAAAGAAGATTTTTGAGTCAGACAAGTTCGAGCAAGTGTATGCCGGATATGCGCGGTATCATCGCAAGGTGTTGTTGCAATCCATCCATCGGGCATTGAAGACAAAAGACGTAGGGATATTGGCGGAGTTGGCTCCGGTATTTTTGTCGGACAAATACGATGCCAACCAGGCACCGGAGGAGTGGACTTACCTCGATACCATTAAACGAAGCCTGCCATTGCCCCGCGCCATCGAGACGTATAATGTCCTGAGCAAAGTGACCGCACAATTGCACCACACCCCTTACCAACCAAAGAAGCCGGATTACAACCACCCGATGAATTGGGAAGCCTTTCACGCATTGTCCGATACCTTGTTTGCCCGGATGAATACCGAAAAGGGGCCAATACTTGTTCGCCTCTTTAAAAAGGAGGCCCCTGCGACGGTGGTCAATTTCGTTCAGTTGGCGCAGGATAAGTTCTTTGATGGGAAGTCTTTCCACCGGGTGGTCCCCAATTTTGTAGTACAGGATGGCTGCAATCGCGGAGACGGTTACGGAGCCTTGGACTACACGATACGTTCCGAATTTGAGGCGGCATATTACCACAAAGCCGGAGTCATCGGGATGGCTTCTGCCGGCAAGGACACCGAGTGCACCCAGTGGTTTATCACCCACGCTCCCGTGCCTTTTTTAGACGGAAGGTACACGGTATTTGGAGAGGTGACCGACGGAATGGACGTCTTGCATTCCCTACAAGTGGGAGATGTGATTAAGGGGATTGAAATCGTAAAGCATCCGTAGATGCCCACCATTTCATACCATATAAATATTATTCAACCATTTCATACCATATAAATATTATTCAACCATTTCATAACATAAAATAGTAATCGAGATGAGTAAAAGAACGCCGATGACGGCAGTACACGAAAAATTGGGGGCAAGGATGGTGGATTTTGCCGGATATCTGATGCCCTTGACTTACGAGGGAATCAATGAAGAGCACCTGAATGTGCGCAATAATGCCGGGGTGTTTGATTGCTCCCATATGGGGGAGTTTTTTGTGAGTGGACCGGGCGCACTGGAACTTGTACAGAAGGTGACGAGCAATGACGCTTCGAAGCTGGATGTCGGCAGGGTACAGTATTCCTGCTTTCCCAATGAGCGAGGTGGGATCGTAGATGATTTGTTGGTCTATCGCATGCCCGATGATGCCAATGGCAAGGTGTTTATGCTGGTGGTCAACGCTTCTAATATCGATAAGGATTGGAAGTGGATCGAAAAACAAAATAGTGAAATCGGAGCCGAGCTGAGCAACCGCTCTTACGATTTTGGACTGTTGGCCGTACAGGGCCCCAATGCGACGAAAATATTACAGCGACTGACCAATGTAGATCTGTCTTCGATCGAGTATTATCATTACACGATTGGAGATTTTGCGGGAAAGCAAGATGTGATACTGAGTGCGACGGGGTACACCGGTGCCGGTGGATTCGAAGTGTATGCCAAAGAAAAAGACATGCCTGCGATTTGGGATGCCATTTTTGAAGCGGGCGAAGAAGAGGGGATTCAGCCGGCCGGATTGGGGTGCAGGGACACTCTGCGTCTGGAAATGGGCTATTGTCTGTATGGCAATGATATCAATGATGAGACGTCGCCTTTGGAGGCCGGACTGGGGTGGATTACCAAGCTGAAGAAAGGAGATTTCGTAGGCCGGGAGGTGCTGCTTAAGATGAAAGAAGAGGGTGTCAAACGCCGTTTGACCGGGTTTAAAATGGAAGGACGGCGAGTGCCCCGCCATGGCTATGCGATTTTGGACGAAGAGGGGCAAAACGTAGGGGAAGTGACGTCCGGTACGATGTCCCCGTCTCTGGAGTATCCCATCGGGATGGGGTATGTCAAGACAGGCTTCCACAAGCCGGGAACAAAACTCAAGGTGGATACCGGCAGAAAACAGCTGGATATGGAGGTCGTGGCACTGCCTTTTTACAAGTCCTAAAATCATACCCCATGCATGTAAAACCCATTCAGGCCTTATATCCCAAACTCGAGCTCATCGCCTCCAATGATGCTTTTTTTGGTACGGTGAAACACAAGTTCAATGAGTTCCTTAAAAGTGGTTTTTTTGAGAAAAATGAGCAATCCGGATTTTATATCTACATGATTGAGATGCAGGGAAAGAGCTACACGGGGGTGTTGGCCTCACTCGATATGCAAGACTATTTTAACGGGCATGTCATCAGTCACGAGAAGACCCTCGCCGCCAAGGAACAGAAATCCCTGGAGATTCTCTTGCGACGAAAGGCTATGATCAAACCCGTATTGCTCACGCATCCCCGGATTAGCGATCTCTCCAATGTGATCAAGAAAGTTAAAACAGGAGAACCTTTTTTTGAGGTGGTCTTTGAGAAGGATGGAAGCCGGCATACCCTTTGGTTTGTAAAGGAAGCCAAACATATTGAAAAGATTATTACCGTATTCCGGGACAGGATACCGCTCTGTTATATCGCGGATGGGCACCATCGGTTTGCTGCCATGAAGAAGCTCTCGTCGATGCGGGAGGAGTTGGTCTCTCCGGAGATGGATATCGACCATGTATTGGCGGCTTTCTTCTCCTTTACGCACGTGGAGATCTACGATTTTAATCGAGTGCTCGATATCCTGGGGGAGATTTCTCCGGTGCGCTTTTTGGCGGAGATATCGAGGGTCTGCAAGATCAAACCCCTTAAGCGTGCAGCCATCCCGTTGGAGAAGCATGAGATGACCTTGTTAATAGAAGGGGAGTGGTTTCGGCTGATTTGGAAGAAAAAAGTGCTCGATCGCTATCGCAAGCAAAAGGGAGAGGAATACGTCTTGGATGTCGCATTGTTCAATGATGAGATATTGGGTAAAATACTACACGTAGATGATATTACCTCCGACAAACGCGTGCTTTACATCGGTGGGCGAGAAGGGTTGGACAGCCTCGAGCGGATGGTGGGCAAGACGGATACGAGGGTGGGATTTTGCCTTTACCCGCTCGATATACATGCCTTTAAGGCGGTTACCGACGCCGGCAATTTGTTGCCGCCAAAAAGCACTTGGTTCGAACCTCGAATGAAGAATGGTTTTATCTCCTTGCCTATGGTGGATAAAGTATGAAATGGTACATTTTATGGATATAGAAAAGAATAAGAATCAAGATGAAATGCTGCTGCTTGTAGCAGATCTCAACCGCAAGTTGGAACAAATCGAACAGGGAGGAGGCGAAAAGCGCATTGCCAAGCAACACGCAAAGGGCAAGATGACTGCTAGAGAGCGGATCGACTATCTGCTGGATCCGGGCACAGAACGAATGGAAATCGGTGCGTTTGCCGGGTATGAAATGTTTGAAGAATACGGTGGATGCCCAAGTGCCGGTGTCGTCGTCGTCATCGGTTATGTGTCCGGCCACCAATGCATTGTGGTGGCCAACGATGCCACGGTCAAAGCGGGTGCGTGGTTTCCCATTACCGCTAAGAAGAATCTCCGGGCACAGGAAATATCGATAGAGAATCGTTTGCCCATCATCTATCTCGTGGATAGCGCAGGGGTGTTTTTGCCCTTGCAGGATGAGGTATTTCCCGACAAAGAACACTTCGGCCGTATCTTCCGCAACAATGCGGTGATGTCTTCGATGGGAATTCCCCAAATCGCTGCCATCATGGGTAGCTGTGTCGCCGGCGGCGCCTATTTGCCTATCATGTCAGACGAATCGATCATCGTCGAAGGGACGGGATCCATATTTCTCGCCGGTCCGTATCTCGTCAAAGCGGCTATTGGAGAAGAGGCGGATTTGGAGACTTTGGGTGGAGCCGTCGCACAGACCGATGTGTCTGGGGATGTGGATTACCGCGTCAAAAGCGATGAGGAAGCATTGGATTTGATAAAGGAGTTAATGTCTAAGCGGGGATCGAGAGAAAAGGCAGGTTTTGACCGGGTCAAACCGGCTTTGCCCGGGTTGAATCCCGCAGAGGTGACGGCTGCCTTTCCCGTCAGCCGTATCAAGCCCTATTCCATGGAGGAAGTGCTGCGACACATCGTGGACGACTCCAAGTTGACCTTCTACAAAAAGACATATGGTAAGACGATAATTTGCGCCTATGCCCGCATTGACGGTTGGGCGGTAGGCATCGTCGCCAATGACCGGCGCGTGGTCAAAAACGGCAAAGGAGAGATGCAATTTGGAGGAGTGATTTATTCGGATTCGGCAGATAAAGCGGCACGTTTTGTTATGATTTGCAATCAGAAGAAATTGCCCATCATCTTTTTTCATGATGTCGCGGGATTTATGGTGGGGACCCGTTCGGAGAACGGTGGCATCATCAAGGACGGTGCTAAGATGGTCAATGCAGTGTCCAACAGCACGGTCCCCAAAATCAGTATCGTCATGGGCAACAGTTATGGCGCCGGCAATTATGCGATGTGTGGCAAAGCCTATGACCCACGGATTATCGTCGGTTGGCCGACGGCAAGGATAGCCGTGATGGGCGGCGAGCAAGCAGCCAAGGTGTTGACGCAGATTCAGGTGGCCTCCCTCAAAGCAAAGGGAGATCCACCGGACAAGGAGGCGGAGCAGGCCCTTTTCAAGAAGATCAAAGACCGTTATGACCATCAGACTTCCCCTTATTACGCGGCAGCACGCCTATGGGTGGATGCGATTATCGATCCACGTGATACACGCAAAGTTATCTCCATGTCTATCGAAGCCGCTAATCACGCTCCTGTTCGCCCCTTTAAAACAGGAGTCATCCAGACCTAATAGCACATGAATCTAATTGCAAAAACCTTTCAAGGGTTGGAAGATGAGCTGGCGAAAGAGATTACCTCCTTAGGAGGGAGAGAGGTCCGGGTGTTGAAGCGCGCCGTTTCATTTACCGGAGACAAAGCGCTCTTGTACCGGGTCAATTTGAGCGCAGCTACGGCGTTGCGCGTCTTGGTGCATCTCTTTGAGTTCCGCTTTTATGATCAGAAGTCGTATTACCGGCAAATGCGTGAATTCCGGTGGGAGCAACACATGCATGTGGACAACACCTTTGCCATCGATGCGGTCGTACAGTCCAAAGTTTTTCCCCATACTCGCATGGCTATGTATAAAGCCAAGGATGCCATCGTGGATCGTTTTCGAGACCGTACAGGCCGTCGTCCCAATGTGGCCACGAGAGAGGAAGATGTGCGCATACATGTCTTCGTCAAGGACCGGAAGGCCAGAGTTTACCTGGATAGCAGTGGGTCCTCCCTTCATTTGCGCGGATACAAGCGTAGGGTAGGGGTTGCCCCTCTCAACGAAGTGCTGGCCGCCGGCTTGCTTCGATTAAGTGATTGGGATGCCACCTTGCCTTTGATCGACCCTATGTGTGGATCCGGTACGATCCCCATTGAGGCGGCATTGATGGCCGCCCGGCAACCGGTCAATGCATTGAGAAGTTTTGGGTTTATGAAATGGTTGAGTTTCGAGGAGACCATATGGAATAAGGTGTATCAACAAGCTATGGATGAGGCAATCGAGGCCGACTGCGTGATTTTGGGAGGGGACAAGCAAGCGAGGATGATAGAAGTCGCCCGGGCCAATGCTACCCGTGGGGGAGTAGAGCGATTGGTGCATTTCGAACATCGGGACATGAAGGACTGGGATAGAAATGGGAATCCCGGAGTACTGCTGTTTAACCCTCCTTACGATAAACGTATGGAAGAAGCGGACGTCCGCGCCTTTTACCATGACATCGGAGACATTTTAAAACAAAATTGGCAGGCCCATACCGCCTGGATGATTACGGCCAACTTGGATGCGTTGAAGTTTGTGGGGTTAAAAGCTTCCCGCAGAATCCCTCTATTCAATGGTCCACTGGAAAGTCGCTTGGTGCGATATGAATTGTATAAGGGGAGAAAGGAGGGCATAATATGACAATATGCGGTGGTCAAAACACTATTTCGAACGCGAATATTAGGTTTTATAATACAAAACCTTATCTTTGCTATGTTGAATTGTGATTTTGAAAACGAAAATTTGATAACGTGAGTTACGACAACCAATTTCAAAGAGAGATTGTCCACACAGTAAAGGTGCGGGCAGGAAGAAAGCGTACGTATTTCTTTGACATTCAGAAAGCCAAAAATGGCGACTACTATGTTACGCTTTCGGAGACGACCAGGAGGGATGATGGACGCTTCAAACGACAAAAACTCTTTCTCTACAAGGAAGACTTTAACCGCTTTGTAAAGGGATTAGAGGAAGTGGTCAATATGATTAAGACCGACTTGATGCCGGATTATGACTATGATTTGTTCGATAGAAGACAGGAGGAATGGGAAGCCAAGCAAAGGGAGTTGGAGGCGCAAGAAGCTACAACATCTGAGGAGCAATCACCTGCCGATAACACCTCCACAGAGGCCACAGAGGCTCAAAAAGGAACTTCTGAAGATGCAGCTGAGAGCAAGGAAGAAGATATTTCCTGGTGATTTAACCCTTTTCGACGCAACTTATATCTACCATAGGTTTGTTGGGTATTCCCCCGCTTCAATCAGAGCCCTAATGCTGTTTTCCACGTGGGGTTTGTCCTCTCTATAAGTTACTCCAAACCACTTGGAAGGGGAGGCGAGGACATCGACGGATGCAAGTCCTTCGTTTTGCATCTTGGTGATAACATCGGGGATATACAACTCTGATTTTTCCTCGTTGGCCCGTAAGTTAAGGAACTCTTCAAAGTATCGTGTAGTATGCGTGAACACCTCCGGGACAAAACCCCATAAGTTCATGGACACCAGAGAGGATTCGTCCAGGTTCTTGGTTTCGCCCTTTTCCGACGTATATTCGATGACACCATTTTCCTTTCGCTCTATCCCTTTGCACTCGGTCACAAGGGTCAGCTTGTTGTTTTCATCCACTTCACAAACACCTCTATTGACGGTTCCGTGGTCCGATAAAGTATTCTTAAGGTAGTAGGATACGGTACAATAGCTCGAAGTATCATTCGGAGCCAGATGGTTTAGATAATTGTAAATAATTTCATAAGCCGCTCTACCATAAAAATCATCGGCGTTAATTACAGCAAAGGGCTCGTGTATGACTTCCCGCGCAGCCCATACCGCATGGGCGGTTCCCCAGGGCTTTTTTCGTTCCGGGGGTAAGGCAAATCCCGCAGGCAAATCATCTAGCTGTTGATTGACATAATGCACTTCCATGTCGGAGGGAAACTTCCCCGCAAAAAAATCCTCAAAGGCTGCTCTGAAGTCTTCCCTGATGATGAATACCACCTTCCTGAATCCCGCTTGATAGGCATCGTAAAGCGAATAGTCAATGATGGCCTCGCCATTGGGTCCCACTCCTTCCATCTGCTTGAGCCCGCCATATCTGGACCCCATTCCCGCTGCAAGTATTAGTAAGCTTGGTCGCATAATGATTCATTTTATGAGTCGCGAAGATAAGGGATAATTTTTAATCTGTTTTGTACACCTCCACTTCCAACTCTTCCTTCATCGGCTTTGGAGTCGGAGGTCATAAGACCTAAACCATAGCATATCTAATTGCGGATGTGTTTTGGGAACACCGAGCAAGGATTCACCCCGCAGAATACACATTCCACGGGGTAAACGAACGCCGATTGGAGAAGGTGTAAATTTGCGTGCGGCTATAATACATATAGGGTGAAGCTAAATCATAAATCTAAAATCGTTGTTCTGTGCTCGATATTCCCATATCCCCCCACTCTAGTGCTCCGCGCAAGAAATAAATATACATAGCAACCGAAGCTATTTTTCTCTGAATCGAGGCGCTCAAACGGGAGTTATGCCATAGCATAATGACTGTTTGAGCAACGAAGAGTCAG
>JALWRC010000080.1 GCA_027080725.1 Saprospiraceae bacterium | reverse complement strand
GGGTTGGGGCGGTTGGGGCGTATTGCAATACGCCCGTACTACTATTATTATTATCCTTATTATTCTCCCTATTATCCTCCCTATTATTCTCTAAATTATTAATTAAAAATTCCTTTATCCTTTTCGTGCTAGCCCCTTTAAATCCTCTGATTATAGCTCCTATTGTTTGGGATGGGGATTTAAATTCTCCTATTTTATTATTATTTCTTATTTGATAATCTATTGAAATAATGGCATGAAAATGATTTGGCATTATGATAAATTCTCCAAGGCTGCAATTTTTTCTAATTTCAGCTGTTTTTTCCCATTCTTCTTTGGCTATTTTGCCAAAGATATTTAATATCATCTTTCCATTTTTGATCTCTCCGAATATATTTTCTCTATTCTGAACGCAAAGCGTAATGAAATATAATCCTGCCTGCGAATAATCGTATCCTTTAAGCCGGATAGACCTGCGATGATGAATATTTGGATTATATTTTTTCATAATTATTTATTTTTCGTTGGCTCGGTGCCTTTTCTTTAATACCGCCATAAAAATCAGCCACCCTACCAACACCAAGATCCCGGCCACAATGATGGGCGCGTCGGTGGATAATACCTGTATGAATCCGCCGATTATGGGAGGAAGGGCACGACCGAGCGATTGCATGGATTGGTTGATGCCCAATATTTCGCCCTGGCGGTCCTCTCCTGCCAATCCGGAAACAAGGGTCAGCAGATTGGGCGAAGTGATGCCAAATGCAATGGCCAGCATCGGATTGATGAGATAATACCAAGACGGTTTGTCCGGCAAAAGGAGTATGAAAATTATCAAACTTACGGCCAAAAGGGCGTATTTGATGAGATGCTCGGGCGCCACGCGATAGGACAAATAACGTACGATTCCGCCTTGGGTGATGACGAGCCACACCCCGATCCAACCGTATAAAAGTCCGATTTCCCGTGTCGAGTATTGGAAATGCTCGATGAGATAGACGGAGAAAAATTGGGTGTAAAACGTAAATCCCAAAGCCATCAGCAATACCACCATCAGTATCGAGCGGATATCCGGAATGGTGAAGGCCTTTGCCAGATTCTTAATGCCGGTAAACGGTGAAATAGGTGTCGTCCGGCGCACTTTGATGGTCTCCGGAAAAATGAAATAAATCAATACGAGGTTGACTAAGGTCAGCCCGGCGGTAATCCAAAACGGCATCGCATAACTAAACCACGAAACCATCTCGTGATCCGCCAATATGCCCCCCAAGGAAGGTCCTAAGATGAATCCCAGCCCGAAGGCCATACTGATGAGGCCGAAATTGCGCGTCTTTGACTCCGGGGTACTCAGGTCGGAGACCGAAGACATCAATACCGCAATATTCCCCCCGGCAAATCCCGGAATGGCACGGCTAAGAAATAGTAACCACAACTGCCCGGAGGTCACCGCATAGGCGAATAGGATATACCCAAATAGCGCTATCAGAACAGAGAACAATAGAACCGGCTTTCTTCCGTACCGGTCGGACAAGGCCCCCAAGACCGGGGCACCAAAGAATTGCATCACCGGATAGGCTCCCAACAGCAGTCCGAAGATGATCGATCGCAGCTCTTTGCTGGCTAGCATCTCAAAAAATATACTGTCTCCATTAAAGAATAGCGCCGGCATGATGGGTATGATGATCCCCAAGCCCAACATGTCCAGGAAGGCGGTGAGAAAGATGATGGCCAGTGTGGAGGTATTGCTTTTAGCCCCTTGTTGTTTCATGGACAGTCTAATTTTGCCTTAGCTTACAAATGTGTTGTTGACCCGCACTCCGCAAATGGTCTTCTCGGGAGTAAAATCGACATCCAAACGCCCGAGAATAATCCCAGCCCATCCCACCTGATGGATGCGGATAGGCTTACCTTCCGCGTTGGTCATCAGATCGGGGCCCTCCATGAAGGTGTGGGTATGTCCACCGATGATGAGGTCAATATTGCGCGTCAAGGGAGCCAATCGTTTATCGGAAATGAGCCGTTCTGTCCGGTATTTATACCCGAGATGGGACAGAAGTATCACATAGTCGCATCCCATTTCATGCTTCAATAAGGTGGCATAGTGATTGGCTTTGGCGACGGGATCCTGATATGCGGTGTTTCCATACAGCTTCTTGGGGACCAGGCCTTTTACCTCGATACCTACCCCGATTACCCCAATCTTTAGAGGCCCTTTTCTGAATATTTTATATGGCTTGAAATGGTTGGCCATAGGAGTGTCCTCCAAATGATAGTTGGATATAATCATCTCGAAGTCCGCCTTGGACACTTGTTTGGCGAGGTTGTCAATCCCTCCGTCGAAATCGTGATTGCCGATGGTGGCGGCATCGTATCCCATCTTACTCATGGCTGCGATTTCGACCTCGCCATGAAAAAAATTAAAGTACGGGGTGCCTTGGAAGATATCTCCGGCGTCCAATAGCAAGACGTGACCGGCTTCTTGACGAATCTTTTTGATGAGGGTCGCCCGTTTGGCAAATCCACCCAATCCCTGATAACGGCTTCCGTCCATGGGGAAGGGGTCGATCCGGCTGTGTTGGTCATTGGTGTGCAGGATGGTCAGTCGCAGGAGCTCGTTTTCCGGATTCATAGCGGACAGGGGCATACGTCCGAATGCGGTGAGGGCGGTGGCGGTGAGGGTTTGTCTTATGAATTTTCTTCTTTGCATGTTTGTTGCATTTTCATATAAGATAATCGAGGTTGGAAGGGATGCCCTATGGCTGCTCGATGATGATTCTGTTTTCCAAGGCGGGGTGCAAGGTTACGCCGTTTATCCCTTTTTTCCGGAGATTATTGATGCCGGCATCCCGGATCAAAACCCCGGTTTCTTCCCTCGGTACCTCTTTTAGGAAGAAGAAACGGTCTCCTCCATTGGCGATATAGTCGGGAAGGGCAAAGTAATAGGGTTTTCCCCCTTGCAAGGGCTTTCCATCGAGGAGGAGATCCACCGCTTTTTCACCATCGATACGAAAGTGCACCTGCTTGCTTACCGGCCAACCCCCATGCGCTGCTATTCGGTCAAAAAAACGCTGTAGCAAACTGCTGTCTCCCTTCAGAATGACGATATAATTCTCAAAAGGCATCAACTCATAGATGTGCCCTACGGTGATATCTCCTTTGGGCAAAGAAGGCCGTCGAAGGCCTCCGTAATTTTGAGCCGCAAATGCCAGGGGTTTATCTGTCAACTTGGCGGCTTCCTCATAAAACACATCTGTAAAGAAGTTGCCCAATGTGCTTTCCGGTTTGCGTTTTGTCATCTCGATCTCACTTTGGAGGAGCACTTCCTTGGTCTTTTCTTTCAAAGCAATCCGGTAAGGGGTAAAGAACTGATCCAAATCCTCGTCCGGAGTGACCTTGTCACCGGCTTGCAGTCGATACTGCTTGGACGATGTATCAGCCAGTCGGTAGTGGGTGCTGCAGGACAAGGCCAGTGCAGTTATGAGCAATAAACTGATGTATTTCGATATTCGATGCATGGCAGTCGATGTTTGTGATTAATGCAAGTAAAGGGCCGCTTCTTTTCGGATGGCACTTTGAGCAATTTGGATGGGGTTGGATTCTATTTCATTCCATTTGGAGAGGAGCAGGGCTTGCAGCTGGTCCGCCGTTTTCACCTCCGGTTGAGCAGCCGTCTCCTGAATAAATGCCAGCGCTTCGTTTTTGGCCAAGGTGATAATCTTCCACAATTCATCGGAGAAGTAAAGTTGCTGTGGGGCATTGTATTCGTACTCCTTTTGGATGGATATCATGAGAGATTGCACGAGACCGTCCGGATTGGATTCGTTGGAGGCCAGGCGAAGGAGCAATTGCGGAATGCTGATCCGGTCCAAAAACAGGGTCATCCGCTCGTAGGCGGCCAGCCGTTCTTTGAGGATGCCTTTGTCTTGTTGGTACATCTTGGTAAAGGCATACAGGTCTTTCTTGTATTGAAAGTAGTATTTCATCAGTATGTATCCCAACAGCCCGGCACACAGGGCAGCGGTCACGATGATAACGATAGCAGTTACAGTAGTCACGGGCAAAGTTTTATTAGGCCACAAAGTTACGGATTTTGGGGATATGGCTTTTGTGGGTATGACAAAGGGTGTATTACAAACTGCACTGCCGAAATCACTCACCGGATGCAGCGGAAAGGGGGGAGACACCTATTTCAGAAGGGATGAATTTTGCGCTCGCCTATACTACACATAGCTCGGAGCAAAATAGCAAATCGCCCATCGTTCAAATTGAGTCGCCGGAAGAACCCCGACACAGTATAAACTCCCGCCTTTCCCCCAACTCTTGAGTTCACTCAGAAATGTGACGCATAATGTAATGGTTAAAACCGTGGTTTATTGCGTTTGAACGCCTCGATTCTTAGAAAACAGCTTTGGCATTTATTTCTTGCGCTGAGCACTATCCCTTCCTTCATCACTCAATATTTGCGGAAACTGATATTCTGTTGCTTAAAAAAGGGCTCTACCAGGCGCATTCTCCAGTCCATAGCCTGTTCCTTGGTCATATGGTGGGACTTTCGCCTGGGGGGCAGAATATAACCCGTTGCATTTGGTCTAGAATAAAAGCGAACGTGCTCTAGAACGGAGACGTATCTGCTATAGGTTACATATCGGTGTTCCTTATAAGCTATGGGTATCCGGCGCATAATCTCCAACACTATGGGCTCCGTCACGATGATCTTCAAGCCATAAGCACCTAAATTGGCATATGGAGACTTTCCGCTTTCTACCCATTTGAAGTATGTCTCCTCCGGCAAATCCCACAGTCGCGCCAATTGTTCTCGTATCTCATCTTCCAAGTAACGATTGCTAAAGCTATCGATTATCGCCCACTCCTCAAACTCTTCGTAATAGATAGAGTCTCTCCCATACATCTGATCCAACAACTGTGCGTATTGGTCGATGATGGACCGGATTTGGCTGTCGTAGCCGGAGAGTTGGTTATTGAGATGCCGGTCCCCTATGATCTGGATGATTTTGCGGAGCCATATGACGGTGTGGTCGGCATTGAGCCCCTGATCCGGCAAATACTGAGCTACTGCATGTTGATAGGCCGCTATGAGGTCGATGCTATCCAACACCGCAAACAATTGTGCATTGCTCAAGTCACTAAACATCCTCAAATCATCCCCCTGATCCAATTTTCCTAAATGTCCCAGCGTAGTGTCCATAAAAAACTTTCGTATCTCGGGAACCAATTGATCCAAGGTAGGCCTATGTTCGATTTGGGTGGTATCCTCCCTTTCCTCCTCTTGATCCTTCTCATCATCATTGAAGAAATCCGGATGCCGGACATAGAAATCCATATTCTTGATTTCCTCTTTCGAATAATGATTGGCCAAAAAGAAGCTGTCCGCCTTCTGAAATCTTTCCCCCTCTTCACGCCAATCGGAAAATCTCATTCGGCATATCTGATAGAGGTACTCCTCTCTAGTGGTGCTATCGGTCACATAGGGAAACTCTGCCATCATGGTATCCATCGCCTTTTCACTTCCTAATCTATACCAAAGCTTCAGGAGCAATCGAGCTCGAAAACGACTATTGGGCGATCGAAACGGCTCCCTTTTTAACAAATCATTAAAAAATATCGAATCAAGAGTAGTAGATAAAATAGAATCCCGTACGTGCTCCTCTTCCGTATATTCCTTGCCGTATCCAAACCATACTCCTGTACCCATAGTATTTAGCAAATAATACATTTTGGACGGAGCTGTACGCGCTTCGATGGTATCCCCTTGCTCCGCAGCGCGAATGATATACTCGCCCGTCTCTCGCGGGTGATTCTTGATGTAAAGAAACATTGCATAATGAGCAAGCCCTTTATCCGTCAATTCTCCATTTTCTTTATAATCTATGGGTTGCATCATAAGGTCAAGCATATAATTTACCGTAGAGTCAAATGGCAGCCCTGCCAACCCCATCATGAAACTATCAACCAAAGGCTGATAGTTCTTCTCTCGTTTGTATATCCAGTCAGGCCAAGTTATCGTGTCTTTTGGGATGTCTGAAGTAAGCCTATGTTCGATTTGGGTGGTATCCTCCCTTTCCTCCTCTTGATCCTTCACATCATCCATAAAGCATTCCGGACACCGGACATAGAAATCCATATTCTTGATGTCCTCTTTCGAATAATGATTGGCCAAAAAGAAGCTGTCCGCCTTCTGAAATCTTTCCCCCTCTTCACGCCAATCGGAAAATCTCATTCGGCATATCTGATAGAGGTATTCATCTCTAATGGTGCTATCGGTCACATAGGGGAACTCTGCCATCATGGTATCCATCGCCTTTTCACTTCCTAATCTATACCAAAGCTTCAGGAGCAATCGAGCTCGAAAACGACTATTGGGCGATCGAAACGGCTCCCTTTTTAACAAATCATCAAAGATCATCGAATCAAGAATAGCGGAAAAAATAGAATCCCGGATTTGATCCTCTTCTGTACATTTGGGGTATCCATAGCTCCTGCCGGTACCAATAGCAGTTAACAAATGACTCATCAAGGAGGAGTCTCCACGCGCTTCGATGGTATCCCCGTGCTCCGCAGCGCGAATGATATATTCACCCGTCTCTCTCGGATAATACTTTATGTAAAGATGCATGGCATAACGAGCAAGCCCTTTATCCGTCAAGGTTCCATTATAATATTCTTCTATGGGTTGATTCTTAAGACTAAACAGATAACGTATCACTGAGTCAAATGGCAGCCCTTCCAACCCCGTCATAAAACTATCGACGACGGACAGGTAGTCTGGCTCACGTCCATAAATCCAATTTTCCCAATTTATCGTGTCTTTTGGGAAATCCGAAGGAGGGATGGTATCCCTATCCGTATGCAGATTATCTGCCTCCCAATGGATTTTGTAATGGGTGCAGTACCCTTTGACCGGGAGACTCAGCCCTATTGCTTGTGACAAAATGAGTGATAATAGTATTCGTTTCATTATGATGTTTTTTATTTTCTCTAAAAAGCATACGGGGTACTGTTGATGATTAAACTTATCATTTCTCCCACATCTGTGGGACAGGTTCTGCCGGTTTTAGGGTTTTTAAGTTGCAATATAAAAAAGAATGGAATAGATGTTTAATATAGTAAGGGAGCTTCACAGGGAAATGCTGCATACATCCTGTCGAAAATACATTTCTTGCTTTGAAGGTTTTTCATGAAGGCACCATAACTGACATATGTCTCTTAAGATTCCAAATCTCTCGTTTTTTTATGCTTATGAGCCCCATTTCCGCCCTTTGAAATGTTAAAATTTGTCATTTCTTTGGTTTTTGAGGCAATATGTCAGTAAATTTGGAGCGAGATTCACCAAACATGTAAATACTATGAAAAAATGGATGTTTTTATTCGCTGCCCTACTACCGGTTTTGTCGCACGCCCAGGAATTTGCTCCCCTCGGGGCACATTGGTATTATTTGGAAAGCTATTTCCAACCCGGCAAGGGCGTGTTTCAGGCCCGTTGTGACACCATTATGGAAGTGCATGGCAAGATGTGTAAACGAATTGTCACCGGGGGCTCCGCATGCAATACCCATTTCAATGAGGAGATATTCGTATATGATGACGGAGACAAAAAGGTATTCTTCTTCAATCCGGATGTCAACGCGTTTGAATTGCTTTATGACTTCGATCCACCGAAGGATACGAGCTGGAGTATTTCCATAAAAGAACGAACAGGGCACATCGATACAGTGCTGGTAGTACCCGGTACTGTCTCCTATATGGAAGTCAACGGCCATAACCTCCGCCGGGTTAATGTTAAGTACATCTATCGGCTACAAAGAAAACATGGCAATTATATCGACACGATAAGAGACACGATAAGTTCCTCTTACGTGGAGAAGATAGGAGACCTCCGTGGCTTTCTAGTCAATGTCTATGATCTGTTCTTTTTTACCTGTGATGTTAATTTTATTCACTATCCCAGATGTTATGAGGACGATGATATCGGTTTGTACAAGACCGAAGATGTTACGGACTGCACCATTATTGCAACCCAATCACCCCTGTATCCCGAGTTGGTCATCCAACCCAATCCGGTGCATGACTTCCTGCAAATATCGATAGACGGAGACATTACTCCTGATTACCGGATATATAGTCTGCAAGGTAGAATCATGGGCTCCGGCTCCGGCACGAAAGTGGATTTTAGCCCGTATCCGGCCGGATTGTACATGCTGTCCCTAAAGACAGAGCGTTACGGCAACACATATTACAAGATAGTCAAAGAGTAGGTCTTACCGGTATGCCCACACTGAGGGGCATGACTTTCCTCGCGGAATTTGAGTTGATACCAATTACTTGAATGCATTGGGGATGCAATCGTTTGCCTCTAAGGATTATCCTTTACCATTTTATATAATATCTCAATGAGATGCAGGGCTTGGGTGCCGGTAGCATCTGCGATTTGGTGACGGCAGCTGACGCCATTGGCGCAGATTTGAGTCCCTTCGGGAGCGTTGCGTATGGCGGGGAAAAGTACGAGTTCCCCTACCTCCCGGCTCAAGTCAAATTTGTCCTTGTCATAGCCGAAAGAGCCGGCCATGCCGCAGCACCCGGAGGGGATTTTTTCGACGTGGATATCCGGAAAATATGCGAGGAGCCGCTCGGTAGTATCTTCTTCGATTCCCAAAGATTTTTGATGGCAATGGGTGTGGACTTTGATATGTCCCTTGAGAGGGGAAAGCTTGGAGAGGTCGATTTTTCCCCTTTCCAATTCCTTTAATAACCACTCGTCAAATGTGTAACAATGCTTACCCAACCGGGTGGCATTATCGCTCCATTCTCCTCTGAGGAGCTTGGGGTACTCGTCGCGGAATCCCAGGATTGCAGAGGGCTCAATCCCTACAAGCGGCGATTGCTCAGAGACGAGCGGCAGTAGTTTTTCTACATTCTTGCGAGCGATTTTGCAAGCATCGATGAGGTACCCTTTGGATAGTTGGCTTCGGGCGCTGTCCATAACAGGTGCTATCATCGGCTCATAGCCCAGAGCCCGGCAAAGGTCAATGCCCTTTCGTATGATATCCGCTTCGTGGTAGCGCAGGAACTCATCGGCGAGTATCCAGATTTGACTTCCACCGGAGGAGCCTTGCGTTCGGGAGGAGGGCAGCCGGAACGGATGGGAGGAGAACAGTGGCAAACTTCTCTGCGGATGGATATGTAGGGCTTTTTTGATTAGGGGGGACAGCAATTTGGAGCGCAATACGGCATTGGACAAGGCGGGCCACATGGCTCCCATCCCGAATACTTTGCGGGCGTGCCCCAGTACGATATCTTGCAACGGGCGCTTGTGGGATTGGTAGTAATGGTGGGTAAATTCGGCCTTGAGCGCGGTGATATCTACGGCGGAGGGGCATTGGGAAGCACAGCCCTTGCACGATAGGCATAAGTCGAGGATGGCCTTGAGATCCGGATCGGACCACGCTTCCGGGGTGCCTTCCCTGAGGACGATGCGAAGCATATTGGCGCGTGCCCTGGTGGTCTGATATTCGTCGAGGGAGGCCATATAAGAAGGACACATCAGCCCCCCGCTTTCAAAGGTGCGGCGACAGTCTCCACTGCCGTTGCATTTCTCTGCCGTGCGGACAATCCCCCCGGTGGTATCAAAATCGAGGACGGTATCGTAGTGTGGTGTCGGCTTGCCCGGATGTGTCCTGAGGGACTCGTTCATGGGAGGGGCATCGATTATTTTACCCCTGTTAAAGATATTTTGGGGGTCCCAGGTGGCCTTGATTTGTCGCAGCATCGCATACACCTCTTCGCCCAATATCAAGGGGATGAAGCCTGCCCTTACCCGTCCATCTCCATGTTCTCCACTGAGGCTGCCCCGGTATTTTTTGACGAGGAGGGCGGTTTGCCGGGTGATGTCATGAAATCGCCGGACATCTTCCGGATCTTTGAGGTTGAGTACCGGGCGGATATGCAGTTCTCCGGCACCGGCATGCGCAAAATACACCGGATCCTGATCGAAGGCGCGGATCATATCGCGAAATTCGAGGATGTAATCTTTGAGGTCGTGGATATGCACTGCCGTATCTTCGATACAAGCTACGGCCTTGGCATCTCCCGGAAGGTTGCCGAGGAGCCCGAGACCCGCTTTGCGAAGCGTCCAGGCGGCATCGACCTCTGTGGAGTGCCGGATGGGGTGCGCATAATCCAAGCCCTTTTCGGCAAGGTGATCGAGTACTCCGGTTATTTGAACCTCCAATTCCTGCCTCGTCTCCGCACGAAGTTCCATCATCAGCACGGCATACGGATCGCCTTCGACCCATGAGCGGAGGCGCTCAAATCGAGGATGACCGATGGTGCATCGGAGTATTTTTCGATCCATCATCTCCAGTGCATAGGGCTTGAATCGCATCAATCCGGGGACGGCCGAAAGGGCCTTTTCTAGATTGTCGTAATGAGGGCAGATGAGCGCCACTTCAGCAGGCGGAAGGGGCGATACTCCGAGTTCGACTTCGGTGATAAGCATAAGTGTACCTTCGGAGCCGGCGATGAGCTTGGAGAAGTTGAAGAGAGGACCATCATCCTCGAATGGTTGCATAGTGACAAGGGTATCGAGCGCATAGCCGGTATTGCGCCGGCCTATACCCTGCTTAGGGTAGGAGTCGATGACGGTTTTCCGGACTTCGGCATCTGAGAGGAGCTGACGGATGTGCCGGTAGAGCTGCCCTTCGAGGGTGGGCAGTTTGCATTTGGCATGAAATTGTTGATTGGTGAGGGGGGCAAACTCCACTTCGCTGCCGTCGGAAAGCAGTCCTTTAATTCGCCTGATATGGTCTCTGGTGACGCCGTATTTGACGGAGGTGGTCCCACTGGAGTTGTTGGCCACCATGCCGCCGATCATACAGCGGTTGGAGGTGGAAGTATTGGGCCCGAAAAACAGTCCGTAGGGCCGGAGACGAGCGTTGAGGACGTCGCGGATGACGCCGGGTTGAACCGTGACGCATTGGTCTTCAGGGCGGATGTCGAGAATATCCGTAAAATGACGGGACATATCTGCAATAATCCCGTCTCCAATCGCCTGCCCGGCGAGAGAGGTGCCGGCGGAACGTGGGGTGATGGAGACTCCAAACTGGCCGGCCATTTCAATCAAAATCTTCAGATCCTCCTTGTTTTTTGGATAGCAGACGATAAGCGGCACTTGCTCATATACCGAAGCATCGGTCGCGTAGATGGCTCTGCGCATCCTGTCCATATGCACTTCTCCGGACATTTTGGCGGAAAGGGAGTGGTATAATTGCTGATGGGCCGTCGCATTCATCTTTGATGAGTTTTGGTGGTGCTAATGTAGGGTGAAAATATGAGATGGTAATGTGTTGAGGGTTTTATGTAGTGCTTGCCAGAAAACTGTCAAATTTTATGAAATGAAAGATTTTGGATGAGCTTTTTCATTTTTCGAGATGAAGTGATGTTAGTGCGTCAAGCAAAAAACAACTACACATCTATGCTCGTCCTTTTATATTTACTTACTTCTTGCATGGGGCACGAGGCGCTCGAACAGGAGCTATACCGTAGTATTGTGACTGTTTGAGGAACGAAGAGTCGGAGGAAAAGAGCAAGTTTATACTGTAATTATTTTGTTCCTGAAGCACTAGTGCTTTAGGAGCAAAATAGCTTCGGTTAATAGCCCATTATTCTATTCCCGTAGCATTAATCGCTCCACCAAATCTTGGATGGCGACCGGGTAGGTGGCGTGTTCGAAGCGCAAGACACGCGCCGCGATGTCTTCAGCGGAGTCGGATGGATACACCGGACATTTGAGTTGGATGATGATCTGTCCGGCATCGTATTCTTCAGAGACGTAATGTATGGTCAATCCGCTGAAGCGATCGCCGGAAGCTTTGACTGCATTGTGAACATGATGACCGTACATGCCTTTGCCTCCGTATTTAGGGAGTAATGACGGGTGTATGTTGACGATCCGGGAGGGATATTTATTGAGCATATCGTTTGGTATCCTCCACAGAAATCCGGCTAAGGCGATAAATGCTATTTGCCTATCTTCCAACAGGTCTAATACCTCCTGCGAACGATAGAGCATCTCGCGGTTGACAACGAGGGTTTCTATCCCATAATTGGAAGCTACATCGAGCGCCCCTGCATTGGGGTTATTGGTGACCATCAAAGCGACCCGGATGCAGTCATGTCCTTCGAAATGCTTGAGAATGGCAGCGGCATTGCTTCCTCCGCCGGAGGCAAAAATGGCTATGTTCATAATTAATTACTGATCAGCGCTTGATATTTAAAGGAATTGGAAGGATCAATAGCGGTCATGATTTGATATACTTCATTGCGCTCTTCGAAGGGGGCCGGGGTGAAAATATCTATGATTTCTTCTTTTTTGGTGTTGGCAAAGACCTGTATGGCGTAGGCGCTTAGGTAGAGCTTGCTGGTCGTTTTTACCAGGTTTAATGCTTTCAATATTCCTGCGCGTCCCTTGACGACGTCATCAGACATCAAGTCCAAGCCAAGCCGGTGATAGTGATAATACCCTGTCCTAAACGAATTAAACTTGGGCTGCAGGTAGTTTTCGATCAGCCAATATCTCGTATAGCGCTTAGAGCCAATCGCCCAACCCGGATCGCCTTTGGCTACAGAGGGCGGTAGGGAATTGACAATTTTCCACGCTATGTCAAAGAATGGAGTGCCGGACTTCTCCCCAAAGCTGTCGTAATCGAGTCCGAGGATGATGTAGAGATAAAAGCTGATGAAGGAGGACAGGTTGTCGTTAAAATTGTCTTGTGTCTTTTCGAGAGGGGCAAACTGATCGAAGTTGATGGGGACATTTTTATCGATAATCGCAAAGAGGGGTGTTTCATAATCGCTTCCATATACGGGTCTCGAAGCTTTGATACTTACATTGGCGGTAAAACTGTTGGTCCCCAATTCTTGGGTGATATTGAAATGAAAGCTGCATTTTATCCGCTCGACCTCTTCAAACTCGTCCTCTGTCCACTTGGTCCGGTTAATAAACTCTTCTATCTTCTTTTGCAAATTGTCAATGGTATTGCGCGAGTTGATGGTTAGAGTGGATGCATTGACCTTTACTTCGGATAAGAACTCCTGCCCGAAGATCTGCTGTGTTCCAAAAAGCATCAATAGGAGTACGACCGATCTGAAAAATGTTTTTATCATCTGTAATGTTGTTTATAATCCATTCAAAAGAAGTCTCGAGTTCCTTTTCCGGTTAAAGTTCACTCGGCTGTCCCCCAATCTGTCAACGCAAGCAGGGCATCGACGATATCGACGGCTATCTCCCGCTTGGATTTAAGCGGTATATTCTTTTGCGTTCCATCGGGATACAAAAGCGTGACTTTGTTAGTGGAAGTTCCAAACCCGGCACCTTCTTCCCTCAACGAGTTTAAAACGATTAAGTCCATGTTTTTCTTATGCAGTTTGGTACGTGCATTCTTTTCTTCTTCTTCCGTCTCCAGGGCAAACCCCACGAGGTATTGTCCCTTTTTCTTGGCTTTACCGAGGGCGGCCGCGATATCTTTGGTGCGTTGGAGGGGGAGTTGCAGGTCATCACCGGCTTTTTTAATCTTAGCGTCTGAATAGCGTGCGGGGGTATAATCTGCCACTGCAGCAGCCATGATGGCGGCATCCATCGAAGGAAACAGGAAGGTGGCTTGTTCGAACATCTCTTGTGCGGTGCTGACCGGATACGTGTTAATTTGTGGTGCTATCGCTGTGCGGTCACAAACCGGTCCAAGGACCAGATGCACTTCAGCTCCTTTTTGGAGAAGGGCGTGGGCGAGTGCCTTACCCATAGTGCCGGTAGAGTGATTGGAAAGGAAACGCACGGGGTCGATAGGCTCTTTTGTGGGGCCGGCGGTGAGGAGAATTTTCTTACCGATTAGAGCCGGCTCCTCACTAAAATGCCGGATGAGAAAATCGACAATATGTTGGGGCTCCGCCATCCGGCCATCGCCCGATAATCCACTGGCCAGGAGTCCGTGTTCTACAGGGATATAGGTGACGCCATCGCGTTGGAGTTGGACTAAGTTGCGCTGAGTGGCAGGATGCTTCCACATATCCAAATCCATCGCCGGAGCTACAAACACAGGGCATTTGGCAGAGAGGTATACCGCTCCGACCATATTGTCTGCCAATCCGGAAGCCATCTTGGCCATGGTATTGGCCGTCAGAGGAGCGATGAGCAGGAGGTCAGCCCAAAGGCCTAACTCCACGTGGTTATTCCATTGGTCCCCCTCCATCATATGTACGGAGACCGGGTGGTCCGTTAGAGTCGAGAAGGTCAATGGAGTGACAAAGGATGCAGCGGAGGGTGTCATCACGATACGGACCTCGGCTCCGTGACGCTGCAGCATCCGGGCGAGCAAAGCAGACTTGTATGCTGCAATACTGCCCGTTACGGCCAATAGAATTTTTTTATTTTGGAGCACTCCGTTCATTCTGATTTCTTGCTTAATGGAGGACCATTGCTCGTGGTCTGTCAAGGCTTAGGTGTCGAGGTAGATTTGAGCGTAATTTGCGTGTGGACGAGGCAAAAAACACAGGCATAACTTGTCCCGCGATACGTCGGGAGCCAATGCTACGGCGAGTATTTTTAACGAAGCGCAGATGCAAAAGACGCCAAAAATATCCGTCCATTTAGGCTTGACGGATCACTCGTCTATCTCTTCGTCGAGATTGCGGTATTCGTAACCCAACTTGTCTTCCATGAATTCATGCAATGCGATCAGTGCGGGATTGGGCAATTTCTCATAAAATCGGGAAATTTCCAATTGCTCCGTGTTTTCCATGATCTCTTCGATTGTTTCGTATTGCACGGAGAACTCTTCGAGTTTGTGCTGAAGTTCCTCTTTGAGTAAGACCGTGAGTTGGTTGGCACGTTTTGCCATGACCGCCAATGCCTCATAAATATTTCCATTGGTTTTCTCGGAAATTTCGTTGAGGTTGAGCGCCTTCAAGTTTGGATCGTATTTTTGTACGCGTTGTTTGAGATCATTCATAAATTTAGGATTTTAACTTTGATTTTAGCGTTTTTATGTAGGATTTTACTTCCTTTCGATACTTGGTTTTCGGATACCGCTTGAGAAATTTCACACCCTCTTCAAGGGCACCTTTCATGCGCTCATCTTGCTTGGAATAAACACTGTTGATGGCGAGATTGTAATGCGATTTGACCAACAAATATCGCACTTCCTCGACATTGTCGATGTCCGGAAAGGAGACCAGGATATCTTTAAATGCTGTATTGGCGGCGAGATAATCTTCCATATCATAATACAGCTTTGCATCGTAAAAGGCTTTCTTTTCCAACTTGCCGCGCAAAAGGTCAATCAAGCGATTGACTTCTCCGATGCGTTTGCTCTGCGGGTAGCGGTTGGCAAAAATTTGGAAATACTCGATGGCTTTCTTGGTGTACGCTTGGTCGAGCATATAACTCGGCGAACTCCGGTAATAGCTATTGGCTGCCATGAAATCGGCTTCCTCCCGGTACTTGCTGTTGAGGAAGGTGCGGCCGAAATTTTCGAAATAATGTGCCGCCAGTAAATAATCCTTCAGCCTATAGTAGGTATAGGCGGTCTTAAAATACAAATCCTCCGCTTCCGCTCTTCCTCTAAAAAACGGTAAGGCGGCTTCCATCAACGTCTGGGCTTTGAGGTAATCCTCTTCCTCGTAGTATTCCAAAGCCTTTTTGTAGATGCGATCCGGGTCACCGCTCGTCCTTACTTTCTCGTACTCCGTCTTGCAACTCGTAAGCGCGAAAATCCCAACAAGCGAAATCGCAAAAAGTATTTTATTCATATTGAGTAGTTAATTTTAATCTGCCTGCATCTTCCGCACCTCTAAAAAGCGCGCAAAGTTACACAATTCTAACGACTTACCCACCCTTTTTTCCAATAGTATGATGGACTATGCTGCCAAGGTAGCTCTGTTCTGTTCTTTTTTGTCAATTAGATGCCGGGATGTTATTCGGGTATGAAATGGTACCATTTCATACCACAAAAATAACGATGTGTTAAAAGTTATAATTCAATCCGATACGAAACTCAATGGGTAGCTGCGGGGAATCTTTGGGGAACAGGAAGTCGTACAGCAAGAGATACTCCACGCCGAGTTGGCCCTCTCCGCCATTGGTATATCCGAGCCCCAATTGCAGGACATCGCGGTCATATCTGAGGATTTCCACCTCGGACCCCACCACGGGGATGCCATAATTTTTATATCCGGCTTCCAAGTGCGCAAAAAGATAGGGCAGAAACTTGGCGCGGGTAAAAATCCCCACCCCGTAATCGGCATAGGTAAAGGCATCCACGCCGCTAAAGGTCTGTGCCCTGCCGGTGGTTACATTGATATCGACACGCGGCCCCGCCGAAAAGATCTTGCCAAATTTGTATCCGACAATAGGGCTCAAACCAAAATTGAATACACTTGCACCACTTTGCCCGGCAAACCCAAGCGAAAATCCTCCGCCATACCAGAGGTGGTCCTTAAAGTAGTAGGCCGGTTTTGGCTCCTTTTTTTTATGTCTCCGTCGTTGAGCCTCTGCTTGAGAAGTGAAAATTAATAGCAAAAGGCCAAGCAAAGCAATCGTTTTTATGCGCATAGTCAAAATATTAGAACAGTTAGTCAAATTACAAGCTAAAACGGTACCATGGATTAAAATGTTTTGTTTATTTTTGTGTCGAACAACATCACACACTATGAGACAGACCAAATCCAATTGGGGTTGGTGGTTCCTCGTTTTTCTTTGGATACCCCTTGGCACCCTTCCGGCACAACAGATTACATTGATGCAGTTGCTCTCTTTGGAAAAAAACGGTAGCTACACTATTTCAAGGCCTAATGTAGCCCTCATGCACTTTAACCCTAAGGATGAATGGTATCTTACAGGCTTAAAACCATATAGCGTCCACACGTTAAGCCAATTGTCCGTAGGAGGGCGGATGTCTGCATTCTTTCGATCTTCCGCCTCCGTTGATTTACATTATTTCGGGTATGATACTTGGCGGTATTGGCATTGCCGGATCGCAGTAGCGAGGACCTTGACGCCGGTTTTGCAAGGGGGAATCACTTTGTCGTATCTCCAATCCGGAATCACCGGGGAGCGCTTCATTCCCCGGGCCAATGTTTCGGTACATCTGGCCCTCAGAGTAAAAGCGCATCTTTATATCACCAGCAGCCTTGAAAACCTTTGGCCTTCGAGCTCGAAAGCCGGTATATCACCTTCCTCACAACTCATTATTAGGGCGTATTATTGGCTCAACGACCGCTTGGGAGGGATGGCCGGGATGTCCCTCAATCGCCGCGGCCGGTATGAGGCGGTCGCCGGATTGGGATTGCAAAAGAAAGGGTCCGGGTTGAGCTTTGTCGTCTATCCCATCTCCGGGAGATTTGGCTTTGGCTTACAACAAAAGACGATCCGGCATCTCTATTTACAATTGTCCGCAGAGCGGCATCCGTTATTGGGCAACACCCTGTCCGGCGGCATCATTTGGCGGAAGGAAAGAGGCCGCGAGAAATAAATCGGAGGTGGAAAAGGACAAAAAGGCGCAAAGGAATCCCGTCAGGCTGCCAACTTGGCAAATATTGCGCTTTGGAACAACCATTGATGGAAATAAGGTGAAGTTCTGCTATTTTATAACAAAAAAAACAAACTCATGAATAAAGATAATATCAACAGGCAACAGTTGTTAGCCCTCAATAAAACATTTGAAGAATTAAGAGGTAAGTTGACCAACTACATCGGGCGGGTCTTGCACCTCGCCATCCGTGACAAGCACATAAAGAAGGGATTTTATTCGGTACAAGGGATATTGGATGAGATATATCTGATGGCGTTTGATGATCTGGGTGAGCATCCGGAAGGCTTTAACCCCAAGGTGTCCCTCTTTAGAAATGCAGTGAATAAAATGAATACTTTAATGCAACGGGAGTCCATCTTTAAGGGGCAAATACCCGTCGAAAAATTGCTTGGAGATGAACTCCGCTCTCTGGAAGAAAAGCCTACAGCTGATGGCGATGGAGACTTGGTACTCGAAGAGGAATTGCCGGATATTTCCTACCATCTTGAAGAAGATAAGGAGAAGATTTATTTGATGGATGACCATACCATAGAAGAGATAAAAGCCGACTTGGAACAGTATGACAAGACCCTTGCAAAGGGACAAATCAAAGGCCGCCCCGGAGCGTTGACCGCTACCATAGTAGAACTGCGTCTATTGGGACATTTGACCAATGAAGAGATTGCCGAGGTGATGGACGTCAGTCCGGAAAATATCCAAACGGTGGCCGAAAGATTGGAAATAGAGTAGTCGATATTCTGTTCACCGGATTGCACTTTGCGAAGGTGTTGCAACCCCTGTCAGGAACCCATCGCAAAGCATCTGTTGACCCTCTCAAACCGCAGGAGCACTGACCAGTAGCAATAACAGAAAGAAGAAAAACATCAATAAAACAATCCAGAAACGCACATCGCGCGTAATAGTAGTAGAGTCTCTTTCCATAAGAAAGTGAGTTTTGGTTACTAAATGAAGATATACTCCGGTAAAGGAGCGTCCGCCTTAAAAAATCTGTGCTAATTGTGAGTTTTGCACATCCTCAGTATTGCAAAAACGATACCATATGGATTAGTAATAATATGTCCGGTTTTGAGGTATTAGGATGTTTTTTTATATCATTTGGATGCTTGGTTTTTACAGATGTGAAATTGTAAAAATGTAAAGAAAAGTGCTATATGAGTGTTTTCCTCAGTGTGTACTAAAAAATGCACAAAAAAGAGCAGATGCATTGTTTTGGTGTGTATTATAAACTGCACATTTGTGCTTTGAGAAACTGAAATAATCCCGTAGGGATGCCATCTTTGTAGCCCTGTACGAGCGATAGCGAAGTGCAAGGCTTATCTATTACACCACGCAGAAAACAACTATCCTCTCCCTATATGGTATTTAGGCCCACCGAAACAAGACTGCCATTGTATTTTCGAGTGTAAAGACACTAATCCGCATCCTTTCTAAGCGGAAGTTGCACAGAGAACATCCCGTTTTCTGTCGTAACCGTGATATCCTGTCCGGTAAGTTGCTGATACCGCTTTCTGATATTTTGGAGTCCGATCTTAGTGCTTTTCAGTGTTGTGGACTTCGGTTGATAGGTATTAGAGACGATGATGTGCGATCCAATGTGTCGGATATGGATCGTGACGGGTTTTTGCGGTTGGATGACATTGTGCTTGACGACATTCTCCAAAAGTATTTGAAGCGAAAGCGGAATAACATACATCGTTTCCGCTTCTGACTCCCGGATGTCAATCCGGTACTCGAACCCCTCTTCAAAGCGCATCTTGAGCAGTTGGAGATAGTCCTTGGCAAAACGGAGTTCGATACTCAAAGGTACCCAATCTTTTTCATGATGTTCGAGGACATACCGGTATATCCGGGACAATCCCTGTATGAAAGACTGAGCATTCTCAGGAGACTCCTCTATCAGAGAAGAGAGCACGCTCAGGCTATTAAAGAGAAAGTGCGGATTGAGTTGGCCTTTTATCGCCTTGTACCGGGCATTGTGATAATCCGTGAGGAGTTGCTTTTCCCGCTCTTCGGATGCTTGAAGTTGCTTAACCATTTCAATCCCATGCACAAAGAGGGCAATAATCAAGGTAATCCCCCAGTAAATCAGCCAAAACTCAAACCCGAAGGACACTATTGCCTCCCAAACCGTCTGCCCCCACACTAAAAGTCCCAAAGCGACATTGATTACCACGACCGTAATGGTCGTGATAACCAATGAGAGCATGACTCCAATGATAAACTTGGTGACAACGGAAAAACTCTTTGGAAGCTGCTTTTCCAGCAAATCCGCCAGATAAACCGCAAATGCGATGTTGGCCATATAGATGCTCACATTGTAGAGCATCGTAAGGGTAAAGTTGAGCAACAAGTACTTCCAGGTAAGTGGTTGCCCCACATACACCCATGCTATCTGAAGGATTATATAGACAATGACACCGCTGATAAAGGCTCCTTTCAAGTGCCTCCTCCACGGGATGGAGTCCGATTTTGTCAAGCTATTTGCCTTCATTTTCTTACGGTATATTATCCGCGACTTTTGATTTAAGATTGCAAATTAAAAATAAATCCGGTAAGTAAACATCGGGAAGAACTTCTGTTGATAATCTGTGCGAATAGCATTGGATGCAGCATCCCACTTTCTCGAGTAAATATTGTCATGATTGGTGAGATTCAGAAGATCCAACGCCCATTCCTGACTGAAGTTTCTTCTCTTCGAGTTGAGCCGGAAGGAAATACGTGCATTAAGCCTAAAATAGTCATCCAACCGGTCTTCGTAGGCATGTGCCCAATCCAAAACCTCGCGATGCTGCTGCTTGCTCTTGGCAACATCAATCGGAACATATCGCTTACCCCCGGCGTAAACCGTCTTGACATCCAAGCCCAAAACACCATGCTTCGACACCTTATATTCATATCCTCCGAGGAGGTTGACGACAAAATTACCATTGAATTTGGTGTTGCGTTCTATCCCGTCATACCCCTTGTATTTCGACTCAAAAAGAGAGACCGTACTGAGAAAATAATACCCTTTGCTCAAGAATTTTTCTACGGTAAACTCCAGTCCATAATTTTGCCCTTCTCCCTCATTGACCATATTGTCATAGGCAAACGAAGCAAAATCATCTCCAATGTTGAGCAAAGAGAACTCCGGCCTTTGGTCTGTAACAGGCACTTGATACAGATGTTGATAATACGATTCTACCTTAAACCTGAAATCGCTGTTGATATTCCAATCATACGATACGACTGCGTGTGCGGCCTTTGTGAAGTCGAGATCTTCGTTGGTTGTCGCTCCGTCGTTATTCTTGATAAAGTAAAATCCCAATACCTGCATCTGACTGTGAAAACCGGCCCCCACGCTGATGATTTGATCTTCTTGAAGGTGCCATTTCATGCCCAATCTGGGCTCCACAGCATAGGTCTTATTGAAATCCAAATACTGTCCATAGAGTCCGCCTGTAAAGGAAACAGCGTCGGTCATTTTGTATTTATACTGACCATATGCCTGAAGCAAGTGCACCGATTTGTTGATGTCCAACTGAGGAATATACTCCCCACTCAAAAGGACAGAGTCTCTGTAGTTTATATGAATCCGCTTGACATTCCATCCGGTTACGAAGCTGTTTTGTGTACTTAGCCTTCTGTGCAAATCAAGTCCGAGATTGTATCGCGTCTCTTTGATTCCGGATTGGTAGTAGAGGAAATTTGGCTTGTACTCTTTATCCAACGAGTCCAATCGTGTAGACACCTTCGAACCCAACACGGCAAAATGGGTGTTCAAACGGGTGTTCTTATCGAAATAATGGGTGTAATTTGCTCCTGTAACTCCCATGTCAGATCCGAAAGTGATATCGACCCCACCAAAACCGAAACTCGTGTGTTCCTTACCACTGTCAAACAGTTCGATATAACTCAATCCTCCCATGCCAAATAGGGAGAAACGGTCGTACTTGCCGACAGGAACATTGACCCGGAAGACGAGGTCTTTGTATTGGGGCACGGCTTGACCGGTACTCACATCCAAATGGAGCTTTTGGAGTACTTCGAGGGTCGAATACCGCGCATTGACCAAATAGGATGCACGTCCTTTTCCTATGGGTCCTTCGGCACCGAGTTCGAAACCATTAAACCCTACTTGTCCCAAAAACTCGTGCTTTTCGTTGTTTCCATTGCGCATTTTGAGGTCAAACACTCCCGAAAGAGCATTGCCATATTGGGCGGGAAAGGCACTCGTATAAAATTCTGAATTGGCCAGGACATTGTTGTTGAGCATACTTACCGGCCCTCCTGTCGACCCGGAAGCGCCAAAGTGATTGGGATTGGGGATGTCAATCCCGTCCAATCGCCAAAGCAATCCCGTAGGGGCATTGCCGCGAATAACAATGTCGTTTCGCTGATCTGCCACCGAAGAAACCCCGGCAAAGTTGGCTGCCATACGCGATGGATCCCCCAAACTTCCGGCATACTTTTCCGTCTCTTCGATGGTAAAAGTGCGGGCACTGACCGCTGCCATTTCGTTGGAAACCTTGGCCTTGTTTTGCCGGGCGGTGACGACGACCGCCTTAAGGCTATGCACTTGTTCTTCCAAGGGAATTTGCAACACTGTTTGCTTCCCCTTAACCACTTGCAGATTGCGCAATACGGCAGGCTTGTATCCCAAGTAGGTCACCCGCAGGTTGAACCTGCCCAAGGGAACCCCCGTCAATCTAAACCTTCCGTCCAAATCTGTTATGCTCCCGATCATTGGGTCACTTCCCAATACAACGACCTCCGCACCGATAATCGGAAGCTCTGTCTCCTTGTCGAGGATGGTCCCTCTGACGACCCCGGTCTCCGTGCTTTGCCCGGATAAAAGTACGATAGAGATAAAATACATCACTAAAATAATCATCTGTTTTTTCATGATTCTCTTTTTGTATGAAATGGTTAATTAAATACTAATTATCACCTTGTATGCTACCTGCACCTATTCTGCTGATGCTATTTGCATGGACTCGACCTTAATACCTTTAAAGCCTGCTCTTTTCCCCATCTCGGGGCGAATTTTTGCTTGGGAGAGAAAGCATCAAACATGGGAATCACTCGTTTTATTTCGGCACAATACGAAGCCGGATCTCCTCCCATGAACTTAGATGCATTGATCTGAAATTGTGCCGCAAGATATACAGGACGCGGATTGGAGGGGTCCAATTGCTTGGCCTTTTCAAATGCAGACAATGCCGGGGCAGAGAATTTCATACCATTGACCATCGGATCTAAGACAATCTTTGCTGTATAATAAACACCTTGTAAGGTCTCGACTTCAGAGTTACGAGGTGCGATACTTTGTGCTTGCTTAAGATATTTCTCAGCTCTTTGTAGAAGTTCTTCTCCTTTTGACTTATCTGTAGTAGCAAACACCTGCAGGATGTTGGTATGAGCCGCATAATAGGAAGGGATCCAGTTGCCTTTCTCCACTTGGGCAATGCGTTCAAAAACCAATGACGCTCGTTCCAATTTTCCCTGTTTGAACAAGGAAAAGGCTTCCCCCATGCTTTTTTCGTAGGCTGCATTATCCTTATTGGAAACGGACTGTTCAGGTGAAGATTTTGGAGAACAGGCCATTGAAAACATGCCTGATAAAGCAATCATTAATATAGATATTTTTTTCATAGCGTAAGCCAATTTAATGTTTGGTTGAAAATAGAATTTTCAATAGAATAATTGATTGTACAAAACGCGTCTTTCGGTTGTACCCAATTGTTTTATTGAATGACAATACAAAGATGAATCGGAAAGGTAGAGCGAAAGCAAAGGGAATGGATGAGTTGTCATATTATGAGGATGAAATGTAGAAATACCACCCAAAGAGAGGATTGTTAAGCTATTCTGCCATTGTAGTGCTCTGCAAAAATCAATGTAAAATACTTTGCGAATATTATCCCCAATATCCCAAACTCTACTATTTTTGTCCCGTAATAGTCATCATATTGCATGAAGAAAGAAACAGATCCTCCTAGTGATCCCCTTCCGGGGCCGGTAGATTTTTCCAATACCGAAATCGCCTTCCAACAGTTATCTGACAGAGAGTTGCGAAGGATGTATCGATTGTTTAAGATGATGAGCCATCCTTGGTTGGTGGCGCTTGGTAGCAAATTGGCTTTGCTGGCTAATCGACTTCATTTGCCTTTGTTTGCCACGATTGTTAAGCGCACGATATTCAAGCAATTTACCGGAGGGGTATCCCTGATGGAATGCACCCGTACCATCCAGAAACTGATGCAGTACGACACGTTGAGTATCCTGGATTATGGCGCCGAAGGCAAAACGGAAGAAGATGATTTGAATCACACGCAGGAGCATATACTCCGGACCATCACCTTTGCCGCTTCCAGCGATTCGGTTCCCGTCGTCAGCATGAAACTCACAGGGTTGGTCGACAACCTCCTATTGGAAAAAAAGCAAAAAGGAGAGACTTTTACCGAACAGGAAATGTATAAATGGGAACGATTTCGCCAACGTTTTGACGCCATTTGCGCTGCGGCGAAAGAATACAAGGTCGGGGTTTTTGTCGATGCAGAAGAATCCTGGTTGCAGGAGCCCATCGACGAGATTGTCCTCGAGATGATGCGCAAGTACAACCAAAACAAAGCGGTCGTTTACACCACCTATCAAATGTATCGCGTAGATGCGTTGGGGCGATTGAAAATGGACTACAAGGATATCACCGACAACGGATGCTTCTTCGGATGCAAACTGGTGCGGGGAGCGTATATGGATAAAGAACGAGAACGCGCCAAAGACATGGGCTACCCATCGCCTATTCATCCGGACAAAGCCGCCACGGACAAGGCATACAACGATGCCATACTTTTTTGTGTGGAACACTACGAAAATCTCGCCTCCTGCAATGCTTCTCATAATTTATATTCCAACGCCTACCAGGCACAACTCATTCACCAACGGGACATTGTCAAGAATCACGCACACCTCAACTTTTCACAGCTCTACGGCATGGCGGATTACATTACCTTCAATCTCGCAAAGGAGGGATATAATGTCGCTAAATACCTCCCTTATGGCCCTGTCAAAGAGGTGCTTCCCTATCTCATACGGAGGGCAGAAGAAAACACTTCTATTACAGGTGAACTCGGCAGGGAACTCAGGTATATTCGACAGGAGATGAAGCGAAGAGGACTATTAAAATAAATTTAATAATATGAATATTAGGCTCTCTCGAACCAATGCAATTATGAGCACTTGTATAGTAGGGATATACCTGCTGATGAGTACATTCACCTCCGGGCAAAACCCCCAATTTGTCACCCCTATTGAAGGGTCTTACGGTGAGGATTATATCATCGTCAATTATGTGGATTGGGGCGGCATCAAGGACCATATGTGTGGCACCAAAACCTATGAGGGACACCAAGGGACCGATATCGTCCTCCGGAGTTTTCCGCAGATGGATTCCGGGGTGTTTGTACTCGCTGCCGATACCGGTATCGTCACATTCATTCACGATGGAGAATACGATAAAAATACCGTATCGGACAAGTCCAAAGGTTTTGGCAATTACATCGCTGTACGGCATCCCAATAAGATGTACAGCTATTATGCCCATCTCAAGAAAAACAGCATGCTGGTACAGGTCGGGGATCATGTCTCCGCCGGACAGCGCATCGCACAAGTCGGTAGTTCCGGCAATTCGACCGACCCGCACTTGCACTTCGAGACATGGTATGACTCTTTGAGTTTGGTAGATCCTTTCGCGGGTCCTTGTGGCAATCCCAAATCCCGGTGGATTTCTGCGCTACCCTATGACACAACTTTTCATGTATGGGACGACGGGATGATGAATTTTTTACCCCCGCTGGACTCCATGCGTTTCCGGGTCATGGACCGGACCCGGTTTACCCCGTCGGATTCGGTCATCGCTTTCTGGTCTCTGATGTATGGCCTGCGCAAAGGGGATGAGCTGACGATCCGTTGGACTACTCCTTCCGGCACGTTGTGGTTTGAATACACCGGCACTATTTTGAAAGATTGGTGGTACTATTACTACGCCTCGTATATTGACTTTCCCGCCGCCCCTCAATGGGGTCTATGGAAAGTCGCCCTTTACCGCAATGACCGGCTAATCGACACAAAAGCCTTTGAGCTTGGCCCTTCAACCGGTTTGTATCCTATGACCGGATTCAAGCGCTCTATCAGGTATGAAATGGTGGACCACAGGCTGCAGCTCCGGATTCCGGGCTATCTGCCCGAACGAGCCCTCTTCCTTTGTGATTTGAGTGGCCGCGCCATTCCCTTCCGCATCGTACAAAGCAATTCTGAGACCCACTTGATAACTTATCCTCTACCTGATAATTGCTTTTACCTTCTGCGTATCCGAACCGACTCCGGTGTTCAATCGTTTAAGATTACCGGACGATAGCCTTATTAATAAAATCATACCGTAATGCCACAAGACTTGACCATAGCAAGAGTGCTTCATATCTTAGCCGTTGTTGTGTGGATTGGCGGGGTCGCTATGGTTACGTCTGTTATTATTCCTGCAGTACGCAGGATGAAGAACAAGGGCGAAATGCTCGCTATGTTTGAGGAATTGGAGGGGCGATTTTCTCTTCAAGCCAAGTGGATGACCCTTCTCGCCGGATTGACGGGATTCTATATGCTGTATAGGCTGGACGCCTGGGATCGATACCTCCAATTGCGCTATTGGTGGATACATGCCATGACCTTGGTGTGGCTCCTCTTCACCGTAGTCATATTTATCCTCGAACCTTACGTCCTCCATGCATGGTTTCAGAAAATGGGAGAAAAAGCCCCGGAGCGCACCTTTCGCATCATTCAGCGTTTTCACTGGGTGTTGTTGCTGCTCAGCTTACTGACGATTGCGGGGGCGATGGCCGGTGCCCACGGATGGTTTTGGGTGAATTAACCGGGGATACAGCATGAAACGCATACGATCTGCCCTTTTTCAAATTTATCCTCCCTGGCTCCTTTTGTTGGCTTGGGCTCCTTGGTTGGCCGGAGTCGCGATCCGGTATCCTTTGTCGGATAGCCGCCAATTGGCGATCGCCCTTGCGTGGATTCCGCTTTTTACCCTTCCCGCTCTCTGGCTGCGAAGACCGATGGTTTACCGGTTGGCTTGTATCCTCTTCTTCCTCATGGGATTGGTCGAAATCATCCATTGGGTCATCTTGCGTGGCCCTTTGAGCACCACCTCCTTACTGGTTATAGCCAACACCAATTTGGATGAATCAATAGATTTTATCCAACTCAAATCGGGAATGGGTTTGCTAATCGTCTTGCCTTACGTCTGGATTTTTATCCGAGCCCTGCGCTCTACCATTTCATACCAAAAAACAAAACACCTCTCCCGGATATCACTTCTGGTCCTGACCTTCTCCCTTCTTTTTATCGGTGAAAACATACTGCATCACAGGTTCTTCAGAAAGGGCGTACCCCACACGGTCAAGGTCGCACGACAATTGACAAGTCAGATTCAAACCTACCGTGATTTTTTAAAAAAAGTGCGCCCGAAGAAAGTGCAAGCCACGAGTGCACTTCCGGAGCCCTGTACACTGGTATTGGTCATCGGGGAGTCGGCCAATCGCAACCATATGTCGCTCTATGGATACAGCCGGAAGACCACCCCACGGCTGGATAAACGCCGGGATATTGCCGTGTTTACCGATGCTGTGGCCCCGTACTCCAATACGATGAGCAGCGTTTTGGCGATGCTCTCCTCCTCCAATCTCGACAACCGGCAACCCGTCAATCGAACGGTGGATATCATCGATGTGCTGCATTCTGCCGGATTTAAGACCTTTTGGTTGTCCAACCAACCCCCTGTCGGTGTCTGGGATAACATGGTGAGTGCGATGGGACGCAAATCGGATGTCGTCCGCTTCATCAACACGAGCAGCTCTTCTTCCTTTGAAGCTACTAATCAAGCGGCATATGACGAAAATCTCTTCGTCCCGCTACAAAAGGCCCTAGGAGATACGGCCGGTAAAAAGTTTATTGTCCTTCATCTCATGGGCAACCACACGGCTTATGCAAAGCGTTACCCGGGCGCTTTTAGTCACTTCTCCGGTCACAATTCCAAAGCGCACCTCATCGCCCAATACGACAACAGTGTCTTGTACAATGATTATGTGGTGGACCGTGTTTTTTCTGTGCTGAGTGGGTATACCGCCCGCCATCCGAGGGAGGAGGTTCTTGCGTTGTACCTCTCCGATCATGGGGAGAACGTCTATGACGAAGGGGACAGAGTAGGGCACGATTATTCCGGTGTTTTGCCGCGCTGCAATGTAGAGATTCCCCTTCTTCTGTGGACTCCGGAAGGAAGGGACTTTCTGTATGGCCGGATTAGCGATTCTATTCGACGGCGGCCGGTAGTGACGGATGATCTGTTTCATGCCCTCATCGACTTGAGTGGGGTCAAAACCCCGTTTTTTGTCCCGGAGAGGAGCTTTGTCCACCCAGGATTTGATATCCATCGCAAGCGCATCCTGGAAGATGGCAAGGATTACGATGCCAGGTAGTGTGGGAATTATTAGGCAATGCGGCCCTTTGTCTCAATGGTCCAATTCAAAGACGTTACCGGGTCAAAACAAACTTACGGCTTCGGATTTCATTATTCCCCCGGACAGTGAGCCAACACATACCTGCCGGCAATGAAGGCAAAGGAGTGCGGTACTTCGTGTCAGTCTTTGATTTGGAAAGGGAAAATTCCGTTAACGCTTGTCCATTCAAATCCGAGATGCGGGCCTTCAGGTTCCGGGGCATATTTTGCCCTTGCAGTTGTAATTCCAAAACTCCCGGGCGGACACGTACGGTCCGGATGTCCCACAGGGCAAGAACAGAGTCCGGAGTTTTAGACGAGAGGGGGGGAGGTGTCTTGATGCGATATCCCGAGCGTCCATAAGTGCCTGCATACAAGAAATGAGGCGGATAATATTGTAAATCCATAACAATCAACGGCAATAGATTGTCTCCGAAAACGGACCATGTCAAAGCGGGCATTTCGACGGAATTCATGTACAAGCCCATATCCGTGGCGGCGTAAATCCGGCCCCCCGCATCCTCTTCGAGATCGTTGACCGGCATATCCGCCAGGTTGCCGGTTACATTTTGCCAGGTTTCGCCGTAATCCTTAGAAAGAAAAACATGACCGTCATTGGGGCCATGCCGGTACCCCGAGAAAGCCACCCAAACCCAGGAGGAGTGCCGGCGGGATGCCAACACCTTGGTGACCCAGCGATTGGGCAATCCGGCAGAGAGGTCTGTCCAGTTCTCTCCTTGATCCCGGGAGCCCCACACCTTGCCGTCATCCGTCCCGGCGTAGATGAGTTGGTCATCGAGCCGGGAGACATCGATGGTTGTGACCGTACCAAACGTCTGATTGCCGGAATAGTTTCGCCGGGTCAACCTGGGACTAATGGGAACCCACAAGTCCCCTCCGTTTTCACTCATGTAAATGCGATTGGAGCCACAGTACATCGTATCCGGGTGTTGGGGCGAAAGGACATAGGGGAAGTTCCAGTTGTAAGGCTCCCTTCCTTCTAATCCCGTAATAACACGGGCAAAATTCTTTCCATCGTCATCGGATCGAAAGAGATTGCCGTATTGATATTCCGCATAAATTCTGTTGGGTCGAGTGGGGTGTACCGTGGCTTTAAAGCCATCTCCGCCGAGAATAAAACTGAAATGGTCCGGAGAGCCGTTGATCGTGCGGGTCGTATTATTATCTTGCGCTCCACAGTAGATACGATTTTCATCAGAGGCATCTACATGTATTTTGTAGTATTGCGTGATGGGCAAGTTTTTATAGTGTGTAAACGACTTTCCTCCATTGTCCGTCAAATACAATCCTCCATCGTTGCCGACCAAAAAGGAGCCTTTTCTACCGGGAAAAAAGGCCATGGCATGTTGGTCCACGTGGATGCTTTCGTTACTGTTCCAACTTTTGCCACCATCAACCGAATGCATAAAGAAAAATCCCAAATAATACAACAAGTCCGGATCATCGGGCGAAACCCGGAGTCCGCCAAACCAATATCCATAGGAGGGGCCTCCTTGTCGCCATCGCTGCAGCTGCTTCCAATGCTCGCCGTAATCTTCCGAGCGATACAATCCGTAGAGGTGTCCAACTCTGTCGAGGAATAGCGCATAAAGGATATTGGTCTTTTGAGGAGAGATGGCGATGCTAATCCGGTTGAATCCCCCGGGTTCATCCGGCAAGTCCTGCATTAATTTGTCCCAATGATCTCCCCCGTCGGTCGATTTGTATATTCCGGAAGCAGGTCCACCGTAGTCCCGGCGAGTAGTGGTCTTAAACCGCTCCCATGCCACCGCATACATGGTATCCGGATGCAGAGGATCTATTAGTACCTGAATGATACCGGTAGAATCATTCACGTAGAGCAAGCGTTCCCATGACTTGCCTGCATCTTCGGACCGGTACAGCCCGCGTTGTTCCCCCTTGCGATAAAGGGGGCCCATAGCTGCTGCAAAAAGACGGTTTTCATCCCGTGGGTCAACGGCAATTTGACCGATACTTCCACTTCTGCGCAGACCGGCGCGTTTCCATGTCTCTCCACCATCTTGACTGGTGAAGACCCCGCTGCCTTCGTAGGCGATGGAGCCGCCTCCCCCGTTGGGTTCACCGGTGCCGACGTAGATGCGCTTGCTATTGGACGGGGCGATGGCTATATCTCCAATCGCCAAAGTAAGGGTTTTGTCAAAAATAGGTCGCCAGTGCCCGCCCATGTCCTTCGAGAGAAAGACGCCACCAGATGCAGTGCCGAGATAAATCGAAGTATCAGTATCGTCCAATATTTCGATATCCGTTATCCTCCCACCGATATTCCGGGGTCCGATTTGCTTTGCCATTTCTCCGGAGCGCAAACTCAAAAAATGCTTTTTGATATGGCGTTTTGCCCGGTATCGCGCATCGGGAGGAATCGCCCCAACCGGGTAGGCGCGCTGAGTGAACATCCAGTTCTCTCCGGGATTTTCTTCCTCGTCTACAGGACGAAATATTGAGAGGTCATAAGAAGTCGAGGTATGAAATGGTCGAACAAAGCCCCCTCCAAAAAACAATAAGGTGGAACCCAGAATAGCGGCTATTGCAATAGGATATACTTTCTTCATTAGAATAATTTCATTTAATGTAAAGCGTCAATAGAGTAGTGAAGGATACCATTTTATTCTTAACCCCGGCTGCTTATTCCTCTCAGAATAAGCTCAATCACCCTGCAAGATAACGGTTTTTGTAATCCAAATCACTCTAATGCGTAGAAAAAATAAAATGTGCACAGATCGTTCGCAAAAAAATGACAACAGGCCACCCCATGGCAATACATTGGTTAGCTGTGAAGAACATATTATGATATTCAATATCTGTTTTCTTTACCAGACCCTCCAAAAACCCTACAGCAACATATAGAAAAATCTACCAAGCATTAAGCACTATCAAATGGGGCTTTGAAGCAATTAAATATTGAGGAGGGAAAATGGGCAGAAAAGAAGACAAGCAAATTTAACTATAACAGTATTTTATTCTGTTTAGCAGTATTTTTATGTCTTTCTGCAAAATTTATATAATTTTTATGAAACTTTTACGATTATAATTTTGTTGTACGGGAAAGTTGCTATCTTTGCAGCTCCTTTTGAAAAATATTAAATCACAAAATAAAAAATGAAGTTATGTTAAAGAGAAAGTTTCGCAGAAATTACACTGTGCACGCTCCTAACGCACCACTTTCAAGACAATTCTAAGGAAGTGCTATAGGAACATGCTAAGAGAAAGTCCCGTGGTTATCACCCCGGGACTTTTTTGTTTTAATTCAGGGCAAGGAAGGCCGCTCATTATTCCTCCGGGAATAGCATAAATCCATCCCCGCTCCCGGGGTTGATCTCCACTAATCTCTATATGGTTACAAATGCAATAATCGTGACAGAACAATGCATTGGCACATTTTATTGCAATTTGTAATACACACATTTCTACTTTAAAATAAAACGGGCTGGATTAAAAGATGTAAATTTGCCCGCTCAAATCAATATACATACCATATGCAACGCAATATATTCCTGCTCCTCCTGGCCGCAATCCTCCTCACCGCCTGCAATCAACATAAGGACTTCTACATGATTGGGGAAAAGGACACAGCAGTATCGAGCATATCTATCAGTTCGATTCTGATAGAGGGAGACATCTGGTACGGCAACCCCACTGACCAATCCGGCACTCACATGGGACACAAAATCACCTTAACGGTCAATGGGCACAAAGTCACCAATGTGAATGAAAGTTACGATATTCATACGAGCTTTGGCCCCAATCAGAAATTTGAAGTGCCGTACATCTCGTACCTGAATCTCGATTATTTTTATCCCGACCTCAAGGTCCAAACAGACATGCGCAATAAGGCATTCAATGACGAACTGCACATTGTAGGAGACGGTGTCTCTCAGGTCCTATGGGACACTGCGCAAGCCATCCACGAATATCCGGTTCATTTTGAGACGACGATTAAGATTCATCCGGATCGTCCTTTGACTCCTAAGAAATAATCTTTTTCAGGTTTGCCGGAGAATAGTTGACCGATTTAAGCACTTTAGAATCTCCTGCGCGAAATACGAGGTATTGGTCCCCCTTTTGTCGAATGAAGGAGTCCACCCTGCGCTCCTTTTTATAATAAGCGCGTGTATTCTCTGCTTCCTCCATGGTGTGACAGGCCTTACTCATATTGGAGCGTTGCACTTCATCGAATAAGGCTTTAAACCTGCTCCCCAGTCCAAACTCGAGTACAGCTCCCGAAAGCACATACTGCAAATCTGCCAAGGCATCAGCGACTTCCGTCAAGTCCTTGTCCTCTATCGCCTGCTTCAACTCATTGAGCTCCTCCTGCAGTAGCGATACCCGAAGGGCACATCGCTCCAGGCCTGGAATTTGAGGTTCGTCCAGAACCGGCATTTCAAAGAGTTCGTGAAAAGCCCGTACCCCGTTGAGGGCTTCCGGCTCGGGGATTTTTTGATCTTTATCCATGCTTTAGTAATTGATTTGTAGCGATTCGAAAAAGGTATTTCTACTTGCCTTTCCGGTGGGTGGTGTCGGATTTGGGGACAAACTCCAAAGAAATCGAATTGATGCAATAACGCATTCCGGTGGGCTTGGGTCCGTCATTGAACACATGTCCAAGGTGGCCGCCACATCTCGGGCACCGCACCTCCGTCCTATGCATGCCATAGCTGTCATCCACTTTTTCTTGGATGTATTTGGGATCGAGCGGAGCATAAAAACTCGGCCATCCTGTGCCGGAATTGAATTTGGTTTTCGAACTAAAAATAGGCAAACCACAGGCGGCACATACATACGTTCCCGGTTTGTGATTATCCCAATACGTTCCGGTGAAGGCGCGCTCGGTCCCCCCTTGACGCATCACGTTGTAGCGAAAATCGCCCAATTCATTCTTCCATTCGCTCTCGTCTTTTACGATGGGGACCACCTCTTCCGGGATTTCAACTTTATATTTTTTAGACATACTGGATTTGTTTGCTTCAGAGCTCTTGACCGTCTTTTGCCCACAGGATGACAGAGTGGACAATAAAACCAATAGTAAGATTAGACTTGAATATTTCATACAATATATATCATCATTTTATGATTGCTGATTCCGGAGGCAACACTACTAATATTCCTGGATTTACAACGCTCCAACCCTCCCTACGAGTTCGAAGACCTCTGCATTGGTAATTTCAACGTCATAAAACGCCCCGATGTTCAATTTTTTGTCCTTTGATACGAGCACTTCATTGTCGATTTCGGGAGAATCCCCTTCTGTCCGGCCTATGTAATGCGTCTCTGTCTCCGCATCTATAAGTACGCGGAATGTCCTGCCGATTTTTGCGATATTCTTCTCATGGGAGATAGGTGCTTGTAGCTCCATGAGTTCATTCGCCCGCCTTTCCTTTACCTTCGGGGGCACATCGTCCACCATTTCATACGCGGCCGTATCCTCCTCGTGCGAATACTGAAATACCCCAAGCCGGTCAAACCGGTGCTCCCGGACAAAGGCCTTCAAAACGTCAAAATCCGCTTCCGTTTCTCCCGGAAAGCCGACCAACATCGTCGTCCTTATGCTAATATCGGGCATCAGCTCGCGGGCCCTTTGTATCACGCGCAACATATCCTCTGAGGTGGTATTTCGCTTCATCAAATGCAGCACCCGGTCAGAAGCGTGCTGAAATGGAATGTCGAGGTATTGGCAAATTTTCGGGCTTCGAGCCATCACTTCCAGAATCTCCATGGGAAACTTCGAAGGGTAGGCATAATGCAGCCTGATCCACTCGATACCCGGCACACCCGAAAGAGCCTCCAGCAATTCCGGCAGTGCTCTTTTTTTATATAAATCAATACCGTAATACGTCAATTCCTGCGCAATCAGTATCAATTCTTTGACCCCTCGACTTGCCAGATGTTTTGCTTCCCCGACCAATGACTCTATGGACAAGGATCGGTGCCGGCCCCTCATCAGCGGAATAGCACAAAAAGCACAGGTGCGGTTACAGCCTTCCGAAATTTTGAGATAGGCGTAATGCGGAGGGGTCGTCGTCTCCCGTTCCCCATACAGGTGGTCCTGATAACGCAATTGCAAGTCACTGACGATGTTGGGAATCTCATCCGAACCATAAATGGCCGACACTTCAGGCAACTCTTGAAGCAAATCCTCCTTATAACGCTCTGAAAGACACCCCATGACAATAACATCCCGGACATGGCCCTTCCGCTTTTCCTCTAAAAAGGACAAAATCGTATCAATCGATTCCTCTTTTGCATCACCGATAAACCCGCAAGTATTGATGATGACCTTATCCGCCGATCCGTCATAATCGTCGTGTACCACATCGAGGTTTTGGTGCTTTAATTGGGCAATGAGGCGCTCCGAATCCACGGTATTCTTCGAGCACCCCAAAGTAATTACACTTATTTTTACCGGTTTTTCCTCCATCGCACAAAGATACAGTTGTTGTTTGTTTGAGGTATGAAATCGCAGAAAAATTGCAACTATTAAATGCCTCGCACCAAAAATTAAATCCTTGTTGTATCCAAAAAGAGGTAACCCGTAACAGCACGCACATTCCGGAGCACTTGCAATATCAAAAAATCCAATCCTAATACAATATTTGCGCCCACCAAAGGTTAAATAGTGTATGCAAGAAAATGCTTCATAATTAGAAATGCAGCTTTCTGCCAATTCAAAAACACTATTTTAACAAAGTAAAATCATCGTCGGTGTTGGAAGTTGCATCCCGGTTGTTCTTCGGTGTTCATCCTTTGTGTCTTCGGATATCAGTATTCGTGCCGGAAATAAAATACATAAAATGAAAAATCTACTACAGAAATCAACGAATGAGGGAATATACAAAATGGTCGCCTTTGTATTTATCTGTATATCCTGTCTTCCGGCTTTTGCACAACCAGGAGTATTGCTCTCCTACAATACCAATGGACTTAAGAATGCAGAAGGTTTTGATGTTACCCAATCCGCACTTTACAATCGAATAGGGATGGGTTTTGATTACAAATTCAAACACCCTACTTACCGGTTTTATTATGCACCAGAAATAAGTTGGCAAGGATACCAACGTTCGTTTTCAAAAAGCAATATAGAACAACAGCTCTCTAAAAGGTCCAGCTTTTGGACCACAGGAGTACGCCTAAGCCTCTATCCACTCAACATCAAAGGAGATTGTAATTGCCCTACTTTTAGACGTGAAAATCCCTTTTTTAAACGTGGATTTTATCTCGTTTTACTACCGCAAATCACCTTTGTACAAATAGTGGATAAATACGATTTGGGACCCGATTTACATACGGTGACAGATAAGTTGATTGTTTCTCAAATTGGAGCCGGAGCCGGTTTGGATATTGGAATTTCCCCCGAACTAACCATTACCCCGGAGTTATTGGCCAATGCCGTCATCAGCTCGTCCAAAGAGATGGAAAAATATAGCAATCAGTTTATTTCCACGCTCTATCTATCCGGTGCAATACGCATCGAATACCGGATTAAATCGGATTCCTGGCATTAAATGCTATAGTGCTCCGCGCAGAAAATAACTACAGTATAAAGTGTACAGACGCAATGCATTGCGTCTTCTATCTTCCCCTGACTCTTCGTTGCTCAAACAGTCAGTATGCTATGGCATAACTCCTGTTTGAGCGCCTCGATTCAGCAAAAAACTGCTTCGGTTGCTAAGGGTATTTATTTCATACACGGAGCACTTGGGTATCAGTGAGTTGAGAAAAATAAAAAGATCGCCAAAAGATACATTTCTAATTTTGAAGAGTTTTCTTGCAGACACTATTTAGACGAGGCGAAGGTTCTCGAGAATAGCCTTAGCTATTTACGAGGTTCTTCAACGAAGTATAAATATAAAAGGACGAGCATAGATGTTTAGTTATTTTTTATGTGGGGCACTACATTCAGAGAAAAATAGCTTCGGTTGCTATGTATATTTATTTATTGCGCGGAGCACTAGTCAAAATAAGATCACGGTCAACAGATAAACTTATTTCTCAAAGAATGCAAATACTTCTTTTTGTTTATTTGCGTCTCTTTTTGTCATTTTATTAACAAAATAGTGCCTTTCCCTTTATTAAATGCAGTTTCTCGCAAAGAACTGAACAATTATTGCAATTAATCATTGTTACATATGAATTATGCGAATATCTTTGCGCCATTATTTTTAGCTTGAGAGTTGTATTTATTTTAATCAATTAATTTACGCAAAATGAAAAAAAAGGAACTCATCGAATTGTTAGACAAGCAATCGGTAGAAATTTTATTACTCGAAGATTCCGTTGAAACTTTGAAGAAAAAATTAAAGGCAGCCAAAAAGAAAATAAAGTCCCTCAAGGCTAAAGCTGCAAAAAAATCGAAGAAAAAATCTTCAAAGAAGACGAAGAAAAAATCTGTAAAAGCCACTGCTAAGAAGCAACCGGCCAAAAAGACTACAGCAAAGAAAGCCACTACAAAGAAGAAAGCCACTACCGCTACAAAAAAGACGACTACTACAGCCAAAAGAGGTAGACCTAAAAAATCTACAACGGCCACTACCGCTTCAAAAACAACTACTACAGCCAAAAGAGGTAGACCCAAAAAATCTACTACCGCCTCAACTGCTACAAAAACAACTACTACGGCCAAAAGGGGTAGACCTAAAAAATCTACTACGGCCACTACCGCGGCGAAAACAACTACTACGGCCAAAAGAGGTAGACCCAAAAAATCTACTACGGCTACTACCGCTACAAAAACAACTACTACGGCCAAAAGAGGTAGACCCAAAAAATCTACTACGGCTACTACCACTACAAAAACAACTACTACGGCCAAAAGGGGTAGACCCAAAAAATCTACTACGGCCACTACCGCGGCGAAAACAACTACTACGGCCAAAAGGGGTAGACCCAAAAAATCTACTACGGCTACTACCGCTACAAAAACAACTACTACGGCCAAAAGAGGTAGACCCAAAAAATCTACTACGGCCACTACCGCGGCGAAAACAACTACTACGGCCAAAAGAGGTAGACCCAAAAAATCTACTGCGGCTACTACCGCTACAAAAACAACTACTACTGCCAAAAGGGGTAGACCCAAAAAATCTACTACCGCCTCTACTGCTGCAAAAACAACTACTACAGCCAAAAGGGGTAGACCTAAAAAATCTACAACGGCCACTACCGCGGCAAAAACAACTACTACTGCCAAAAGGGGTAGACCGAGAAAAACGACGACAACAACAACAGATAAGAAATAGGATTTTTCTCCTTTATAATTGGAATAAAAGCCCTTTCATTGCTTGCAATAAAAGGGCTTTTATTTTGTAATTACAACTGCGAACTATTCGTCAGTATAATGCTCTACAACCAATGGGCATAAAACATGAAGAGGCAACCCCTTGGGTCACCTCCTCATCCAGTTGCGATAATGATAATCTTAACCTTGCTTCATTCTGTCAATTATATGAAGAAAGAATTATTTTCTCTTTCTATTTCGCTTAGTCTTTGCCAAATGCTGTATCAATCGCCGCTTAAACTTTTTCTCCGCAATAAAGAGCTTCAATACTTTCGACGGAGGTAGCACTTGTGAAGCCTTTTGTATATATCGCTGTTTGACATCGAGCATTTTCGCCTCGCGTTCCATCATGGTATTCAACATAGCTTGTGCCTGCTCGTCCGAGATATTGTCCAAGTCCGGACGTTTGGTTGGGATCGGTCTCAATGCCTCCAACTCCTTTTTGAAATTATTGTACAGTGGCCAAAAACTTTGAGACTCTTCAGGCGTCAGTTGGAGTTCATTGGTAATAAACGCCACCTTCATTGCCTCAATTTTCTCGCGTTTACCGGGCTTCTGTCCATAGATTCCGGTCGCTATCATTATCACCATCGCAAGGTTCAATAATTGCATTTTCATAATTAGCTATTTTAAAAAAGTAATTAAATTTGATAAGTACTACATCGTGTAGTTTAAAGTGTTTCTTGTAAAATACCTTCCAATTCTCCATCATTAACGTCCTCCAACAAGGCATCTATGGACTCCTCCGGAATGTCTAGCTCGATGTCCACATCGGAGATGGGAAGAATAGCCAAATCATCCTCATCCAACGTAACCTCATCAGACAAAAGGTATTCCACGATGGTCTCATTGTTTGCAAATGCTATTGATGCCGGCGAAGTTTTTTGCAGAAGATAAAAACCACCGATGACGACCAAGAGGGCTACTACAGCGGTCCATCGCAGGAGCCCGGTATGAGACCAAAGGGATACGACCTTTGTCTTCTTGGGCATAATGTCCAATTCATCCCTTAATCTTTCCACCAAGAGGTCCGGTAAAGACTCGAAGTAACCATCAGGCACGGTAAATCCGTGCTTTCCTTCGATCTTATCGTGGAAGAATGGTACTTCATCTTTTTCTAATTTTTCTTTCATGACTCTTATATTTTATGCCTATGACAACTCCCAATGAAGGGAGGATTACCATTGAACATTATTCTTTACAAATGTCTCAATTTTGCTCTTAGCATGATGATAAGAAGCTTTAAGAGCCCCCACGGAGGTCTCCAATACCTCCGACATATCATCGTATTTCATATTTTCAAAATAACGCAAGTTGAAGACTACCCTTTGCTTTTCCGGGAGCGTGGCAATGGCCAATTGCAGAACATGTTGCACTTGATCTCCTTCGAAATAGGTGGAGGATTTCAGCCGATTATCGAGATGAAGTGTTTCATCATCGATATCCATTGTCTGCTTACGTTGCTTCTTTTTAAGATGGGTTAACCCCTCATTGGAAGCTATGCGATAAAGCCAAGTATACAATGCCGAATCCCCCTTAAAATTACCAATCCCTCGATAGGTCTTTATGAACGTATTTTGCAGTACATCATTGGCATCTTCATGATCGACCACCATCTTGCGGATGTGCCAGTACAGACGTTCGCTGTATTTAGCTACCAGGGCCCGGAACCCTTTTTCCTGGCTGCCTGGCGTCTTTAGCCATTGTAATATGTCTTCATCATTTATCGCTTGCATAATTTCAAATTACACTGGTTGGACGGTGGGAATCCTGAATGGTTTAAACCACATATAAAATATCACTTGCAATGAGCAATTTTCAATAGCGTGTCTCTTCCCAACTTCAATACCAGAATGGCCATTAATACAAAGGAGGCAATATGAAATGGTTGAGGCAACACCTTTATTAACCCTATGACAAACACCAAAACCATTAGTGCGAATAAGACTTTCCGCATCGGGTTGTATAGCCCCTTTTTACCCCACCATCCTGCAATTACTAAGAGTATGAATAGAGGATTGAGCCAAAGAATGTTCCAATTGTTTTTGGTGATATGGTGATTGGTCCCTAACCACAACAGCAAAATAAATGCGGACATCAAAGCGACCAAACTGTAAAAGAACAAATCGTATCGATGTATCCAACGGCTTACACCGTTACGCAGAGCGTAGACAAAGAGAAAGAGTTCCAGCACAAATAAAAGGAGAAACACGAAGACCGGACGTTGATAAAAATACAGATTGGGTCGTACATGGGGCGCGATCATGGTGCGCTCTTCCACAACTACCGGCTTGCCCTGTACCAATGCACTAACGAATGCTTTCCGCAAATATACCGGTAAGAAAGCCTGGTCCCGGATTCCGATGGATTGATCCACTTCCGATCCGATAATAAGATCAATACCATAGTCAATCCAAGGTAATACACGTTGGTGCTCACTAAGCAATTGGCGATAGGTCTTCTTGGGAAATGTATCGGCATACATTAATTTATCTCCGAGTACCTTTTCCAGTAAATCCCGAGGTTTGGTGGCACAGTTGTCATATAAAAAATCATAGTAGTACGGTCGATTTTCCTTTTTGTAGTTGGTGTGCAAGAGCTGGTACAGTTGCATCGTTTGAGCCGAATCCAGATCAAGCGACAACTCATATAAACCTCTTCCCTCCAATTCTGCCTCTTTGTAGAGCGCAGAAAAATACTGTCCACCCATCTTGTACAACAACAACCCTTGCAAAAAATGGGTATAGAATCCGGGAGCACTAAAATTGAACAACCCATAATGAAAAAAATAGTCTTTGGCCGGCTCTTTCTCCCGAATGCGAAAACCCGCATGGCCATACACTGAATACAGCTCATTACCCGGAGACTCAATAACCAAAGAGATTTTGATCTGTTCAAATGGCTTAGACGCATTCGTACCTGATGCTATACCTTCCACCAAAGCAAATAATATAAAAAACCGGAACCATATACTAATATCACACATATCTAATACCTGTCTATCTGAGAATATTTTCACAAAGATAGAATATAATACAGGGTCCAACTCAGGTGCTCTCTGAACAAAATGCATTTGGGATTAAAAAGTGATTCGATTGGCCAGAGAAATAGTGCCTTTGTTTGCGTCAGAATACAGTTCCCATCCCGGCCTTCTTGCCCATGGTTTAGTTCCTCCATTGGCTTTGCCAAACATAATTCTAACGAACACTTATGTAGAAGTCTTATGCGTTCTTATTAAAAAGCAGGTTCTGCCGCAATTAAATTGAACTCTATTGTAAATCCAATACAAATTTGATGAATGTACTATTTGTTTGTAGCCGCAATAAAAGAAGAAGTCGAACAGCAGAGAAAATATTCTCGAACGACCAAAGAATCTATGTAAAATCAGTTGGGTTTAGTAACAAAAGCCCTGTGAAAATATCTGCTAAATTCATTAAATGGGCTGATTTAATCCTAGTAATGGAATACGAACATTCGAAGAGGTTAACGAAGTTGTACAGACACCTCGATATTCCCGATGTGGAGGTTTTAGGAATAGAAGATCTATACGATTACATGGATGAAGAATTGATTAGCATTCTGACAGAAAAGACGAATGACATACTCAATTACTATGTCTAGCACTACAAGAGTTAAGTTGATCCAATTTTAATCAAAATTATATCTCGCTGGATCGAGGCGTTCGAACAGGAGCTATGCCGTAGTATAGTGACTTTTTAAAGAACAAAGAGTCAGAGGAAGATAGAAGACGCAATGCATTGCGTCTGTACACTCTATACTGTATTTATTTTGTTCCTGTAGCACTAGGTTATATGGGAAGTTTTTTCTCCGAAGAGTGCTAATGACTATACCTACGTTTTTACCTTATTCAGACGTAAAAAAATACTCAAACATACCACCTCTTTATATTTTGACTGACCACTTCCACGTAGCGAGATGTATTAATAACTAACAGAGGCCGGACAATCTGCCCGGCCTCTGCCTCACTTATCTAAATTACGCTATAATTCTATGACGCCATGAGCCTCACTATCTATTTCAACACCTCTACCATTCCCGATTGGCTATGTGCTCCATCAACATAAATCTGATAAAAATACGCACCAGAGCGGGGAACCCGAGGTCTCCAGGTGATGGACTGGTCTCCTGCCTTGAGATGACCGTCAAAAATAGCCTGAAGTTGCTTACCCGTAGCATTATAGAGACGAATACTCACATCCGCACTTTCTTTGAGGTTAAAGCGAATTTCAGCTGAGGTACGAACGGGATTAGGACGAATACTCAATCGCTTGAGATGGTCCGGATTTACCTCCGAAGTGCCGGTAGTGAGGTCCCATTCTGCTTGTGGGGCCAATACGGGAGGTAAATTTTCAGGCTGCTCCGGGATAAAGGGAATACCATCATGGTCAGAATCTCCACCTGTCTCACCGGTAGCCCCTGCTTCTGAAAGCTGCATTTTATTGATTACCTTTTTGAAAAATCGGGTATAAATCATAGCGGCCTCCTGGTGTTTACCGGTCAGTGTGGCCGCTCGCAATCCACCTGCCAATATCGCCAGGTTAAATGGGTTGTATTTGGCTATTTTGACACCTTCTTTCATGCTAAATGCCATGAGGTCCGGTCGGTAAAAGGTCATAAGGTATTTGTATGCGGCCTCGGCACCATCAAAATATGCCTGGTTGCCGGTTGCTTCGAAGGCTGCATACAGTCCTCGTGCGATAGCGGCTTGAGCCATGGCTTTCTTTGCCCCCTTGTCCGGACCCACGCCAAATGTGACAAAATTGGCAAATCCACCATTGGGGTCTTTCATTTTGGTCAGTACGAAATTGGCTTGCATATTGATTGCTCCTAATGCCGCCTGCTGCAAAGGAGTCCCGGCCAATTCGTTTGCGACTAAACTCATCTCCATTAGCAAGTATCCGGCGTTGACTGCTGATATTCTATTCCCTTGAACCACATGACCATTGGTGTCCAGCGATGCTTTATCCACGAATGAACCCATGGTCATGTTTCTGTGCATGGCCATAAGATTCAGGATAACCACCTTGCTCAATCCCTTCATCAAATCATAAGGTCCGGGCTTTCCTGAAATGGCAGCTGCCGGAGGAAATGGATCTCCATCAAACACATACTTATATACTTTGTGTGCATCATCCGAGGTATCTGTGGGATTCATCATGTTGGCAAAGCTGACAGAGCCCCACAAAATAGACAACTGGTCCCATAGATAACTGTCCCCATCCGTCACTGTTAATTTGGACAGGCGAGGTGGCATCATAGGAGCGACCATGGACTCTTCCACCGCTATCATATGAGGAAAATACCGGATGCCATTCATCGGATTGTACATCGCAGGAGAAACCGGAATAAAATTCTTGCCATCGTACGCGAGTTTTCCGATTAGAAACATCGCCTTGTTAATCGCCTCAGCTGTTAAGACCTGCCCGATAAAACCATCAGCGTTATCTCCCCCATAAAATACGTTGTTAGTCGGGTCAAAAGTGCCATCAGCATGGTCCGGATTGCCGTCCTGTACCGCTACTTCCTCTTCATCCGCATCGTGAAATCCACTGAGCATATCTTGTGCCCACAAATATTGCTTCATCATAGATTGTCCCAATGCACCCGGATTGAGCACTTTGACCATCTTGGATCGATCCCATCGAAGGGTCTTGAAATTGGTAGCAAAGTCAGGAGCTACCTTCTGAGGAAGATGTGGATCTCCTGAGATAAATTCGGCAAATTGCGGCCATGCGTTGGCAAAGGGTTTCATATGCGCATGCATACCAAAACTTCTGATGGTCTTCATCAGTACGTCATCTTCATTAAATCCATTGGGTTTGCCTGTGATGCTTCCGTCAAAGGTGCTATCCTGTGCTGCTGCCATCTGTCGAATTGCAGGGCCCCACATGATGTGTAATCCCATGCCGGATCTGGATACTATCGTACCGAGTTGATACCTCGAATACTCATAATTCTCAATGCCCAGCGTGTAAGAGGTAGAATCCGGCATATTCGCCACCATTGGATCCAATTCGTCCAAGTCATAACCCAATGATTCGGCAAAGGGTTCTCCACTCTCGTTGATTTCATTGGCGAGAAACAACTGTTGCATAGTGCGGTAATCTGTGGTGTTGGTAATGTGAAGCTGAGCCATCCCGCATTGGGCATACATCATGCTCATTACCATTGTTGTGATTGTAAATAAATATTTCATACTATTAATTTTTGGTGATAAAATTGATTTATGCTGCAAATCTACAGGCTCCCCACATAGTAGAATGTCAGCAGTAAGACATTAGAAATCAATGGTATCGAATACTTCTATGAACTGTCTCAGGGCAGACAGTAATAATCGGCAGTCCCCGCATTCTATGGGAAGTATCTACTTCTTGTAGGTATGAAATGGTAGATTGGACCCGCTCCAAATTACAATATTGAAGTTAAAATAACTTGAGGAAACTAAAAAAGGGTGGACGATAATTGTCCACCCTTTTTTCTTTTCATATCCGAAAATACGGATTTACGCTTGTGGGTTTATTGGGTATTTCTGTTTGCTAATCTCCCACCACTTCCTTTCTGACTTCTTTGATTTCCTGCTCATCTTCCCGGGGATATATGAGTAAAGTATCCCCTTCGTCCACTACAATCATCCCTTGTAGTCCCTTAGCGATTAGTCGCTTGCCTTTGGGCAACCGAATCAGGTTTTCTCTGCTGTCCTTGAGCCAGGCCTTCTCCGCAAAAAGGGCGTTTTGCGTGTTATCTTTGTCAGAGAACTCGTAGAGGGCATTCCAGGTGCCGAGATCAGACCATCCGATGTCTGCAGGGATCGTAAATACATTGTCAGCGCGTTCTAATATGGCGTAATCGATAGAGATTTTCTCCGTCTGGGGATAGTGCTTCTTGATAAATTCTGATTCTGCTACTGTGTTATAAATATCCGCCTCTAAGGTCTCCAGAATACCGGGAGAAAATTTCCGGAAAGCAGACAAGATACTTTGCACACTCCAGATAAAGATGCCCGCATTCCAAAGGTATCTTTGGGCACTGAGGTAAGCCATAGCGGTCTCTTTATCCGGTTTTTCGACGAAACGAAGTACTGAATATATATCCGCTTTTACCTCATTTCCGCGCTCGATATATCCATAACCGGTTGCAGGACGTTTCGGCCGAATACCCAAGGTCAGCAATGCATTTTGACCGGCTGCGTAATTCAATGCCTGTTGTATTTTTTGTCTGAATCTTTCCTCTTTTAGAATGACGTGGTCCGAAGGAGCCACGACGAAAACCCCATCCGGGTCCATTGCCTTCAGCCTAAGCGCTGCATAGGCTATCGCCGGCGCTGTGTTGTTCATTGATGGCTCGCAGAGTATATTCTCTTCCGGCACATCGGGGAGTTGTTTTGCTATGAGTTGCTTGTATCGCTCATTGGTAAGTATGAGGACATGTTCGGGAGTGGTCAGTGGCAAAAAGCGTTCGTAAGTCATCTGCAGCAAAGACTTGCCAATGCCCAGAATATCGAGAAACTGCTTGGGATGCTCTGCCGTACTCGCCGGCCAAAACCGGGAGCCGATGCCTCCGGCCATGATGGTGATATACGTGTTGTTGGACATATTATATACCTTTTAGTGAACTTAGCCATCCTTCCAAATGCCGGACGATGCGCGGTGCCGTCTTGCCGTCCCAGAGTTCGGGAATCGCCCCTTTCTTCCACTTTCCGTCGAAGAGTTGCCGCATGGCCGGGGAGATATTTTTGGGGTCCGTACCGATGAGTTCGTTGGTTCCGATATCAATGGTCTCGGGGCGCTCTGTATTGTCCCGCAAGGTTAGACACGGGACGCCCATCACTGTGGTCTCCTCTGTTATACCTCCGGAATCCGTAATCACAGCAAAGGCGTGCTTGACGAGATAGTTGAAGGAGAGATAGCCCAATGGCTCTACGTAATGTAGATTGGGGGCACTGATATGAAGCCCTTCGAGGACCTTTCTGGTGCGGGGATGGACGGGAAACACTATCGGATACCCTGCTGCATTGCGGATGATCTCTGCCATCAGCTCTTGTAGTTTTCGCTCTTCGTCCACATTGGCCGGACGATGCAGGGTCATGACGAAATACTTTTTAGGCTCTATACCGATCTCATCCCATAACCCGGGCTTTTGAAGTCTCTCTTGATTTTTGAGCAAGGTATCGATCATGGTATTTCCGACAAAGATAATCTTATCTTCGCTATGTCCCTCTTGCTTGAGTATCCTGTTGGCTGTATGGGAAGTGGTATAAAACAAATCTGCGATGGCATCGGTCACCATTCGATTGATCTCCTCCGGCATGGTCAAATCGTAGGAGCGGATCCCCCCCTCGACGTGGGCGACAGGGATGTTCATCTTTTTGGCCGTTATCGAGCAGGCCATCGTGGAGTTGACATCTCCGACTACCATACAAAGATCGGAGGGATGTTCTGCCAATAGCGCCTCGTATCGCTCCATAATTTTCGCCGTTTGGCTTGCCTGAGTGCCCGACCCCACTTCGAGATTGTAATCCGGATCGGGTATACCCAACTCTTCAAAAAAGCTTCCGCTCATATTGCGGTCATAATGCTGCCCCGTATGAATAAGGCGGTACTCCAGGTTTCCTCCCTGTGCGGATGACTGACGGATAGCCTCAATAATCGGGGCTATCTTCATAAAATTGGGGCGCGCTCCGGCGATAATATCTACAAGCATAATTTTAGTTATGTATGATTTAAATCGTTAATAGGTTGAACATCCAAAAAATCCCGAATGGCTTCTACTACCTTTTTATTTTTGAGCATCTCATGATGCCCCTGACCGGGTATGCGAATAAAGCGGTCTCCCGGCTTGAGCAATCTGCTCAATTCTACGCCATGCCGGAAGGGAATAACTTTATCCTTATCGCCATGGATAATCAAGATGGGGGCCTTTACTTTCGGCAGCCATTCGTAGGTTTTTAAAGGAAATTTTACCAAGAAGGCCGGAGCCAAAGGGACACGCTCTTGCACCAATTGACGTACACTAAAATAGGGGGCCATTAAGATCATTTGTTGGATATCGTACTCACTGCCCAATCGAGCTGTTGGTCCGGTACCAATGGAGAACCCCATGAGGGTAATCTTATCGCCATAACGCTCCCTTACGACATGAAAAACCCGCTCCATATCATCGTGCAATTGCTCTTCTCCGCTAAGCTTCCCTTCGCTTTTGCCATAACCACGGTAATCCACTACCCAAAAATCATAACCCATTGGATTGAACACCTCAGACAGCTTCCCCCAACGCTCCATAGATCGCATATTGCCATGCAGGAAGAAAATGACTCCCTTCGAATGACGATTGGTTTTAAAAAGTACGGTGTGAAGCGAATCTTCTCCATGTGCAGTTGGCACATAGATCTCTTCGTAGTTGTTGTGAAAGTCATAGCGGATATGATTCGGGCTGCGCTTAGGATGAAACAAGAAGGAAGTTTGCTTGAAATATAAGACAATCATAGCCAGGAGATATACCCCCAACAACCATGGTGCAACTTTAAATAATAGTGTCTTAAGAACAGCCATTAACTCAATTGATTCGTCTAAGAATTTCTAGCATCTTCCGAGCCAACACCGGTCGAGAAAAGTCCTCTGCCAATCTTCTTCCTCCCTCCCTGCACCGGTTATATAGCGATGGGTCCGTCTGCAACAGCATTAGCTTTGCGAGGTAGTCGGACCAGTCTTCCGGGGTAAAACACAACCCGGCCTGATATGTTTTGACCATCCGAGCTGATTCGCCCTCCACACCGAGTAAAATCGGGATTTCCATTGCAGCAGCTTCAAAAATCTTGGATGGGATAACCGTCTTGAAGGTATCTCTTCGTCGCAGTGGTACCAATGCGACATCTGCCAAAGATAGGTAACGGGCGATATCCTCTCTGCTGACCGGATCCAACAATGTAATCCGTTGGGTTCCGGACAGCTTTACCATTTGCCGGATTTGCTCTTTCTCCGCGCCATCACCTATCAATAACAGGTGGGTCCCTTCCGGCATTTGCTCTGCCTCTTTTACAAAAATATCCAAGCCATGTGCCATGCCGTGGGTGCCGATATATCCCACTACAAATTTCCCCTGCAATCCATATTTCTCCAAAAGCGTTTTGTCTTTGGGGCGTTTATAGAACTTCTCTTTGCTCACCCCGTTTTTGATAACGGATATTTTATCTGCCGCTATGCCTTTTTGTTGTATCCGCTCTTTGAACGTATCGGTGACTACGATGAGGTGCCGGGCATTCATATATAGGTGAAGTTCAACCATTTCAAGCCAGCTCAATAGTCTTTTTGACCGGATAGCTCCTACCGCCTCGATGGACTCGGGCCACAGGTCCCGGACTTCCATCACCCACGGTCGCCTCCGCACCAAAGACAAGGCACGTCCTGCTGTGGCGGTAAGAAACTGTGGAGATGTCGCAATGATGATATCGGGCCGTCGAACCAATAAACCGGCTATGACCGCTCCGATCCCGAAACTTAAAAAATCCAATATCCGCCGGGCTGTTCCGCGATTTGGGGCGATGTATGACCAGATCCGAAGGACTTTAATGCCCTCCATCTCTTCTTTTTGATAGAGCCGATTCTTGTATCCGGCAAAGATTTTACCCCCCGGAAAATTGGGAAAACAAGTGATAACCGTCACTTCCGCACCCTGTCTCACCCACTCCTTACAATGCTCAAAAGTACGGATAGCAGGCGCATTGACTTCCGGTGGAAAATTGTCTGTTAGAAATAAGATTTTCATACGCTCAGCAAAACTCCACCCTCACTTTAGATGCTCGAAATACCATTGGGCGACTTTGGCAAAACCCTCATCAGGGCTAACCGGCGGACGATAGCCGAGTACTCTTTGTCCCTTTTCGATGGATGCCAGCGAATGAGGTACATCGCCGGGGCGGACAGGACCATACTCGGCAGGAATATCCGCGATCTCCGGGTCGAGCTGCGCGAGGTGTTTGCGTAAGGACTCAAAGAGCGCATTGAGGGTGAGTCTTTGGCCATATGCGACGTTAAAAACCTCCGAAAGGATAATATGACCGCTACACTCTTCGGGATAATATTGGTGCATTCTTTCCAGTATGGCTTCTTTTGAAGTAGTGGCCGCCAACTCGTTGGCCAATATCACATTGTCGATATAGGTGAAGTCCCGGCTATAAGTTCCATCCCCGTTAATTCTCGGGGATTCATGCCGGATAAAGGACTTCACCCATAGCGGAATGACGGCGGCATAAGCCCCGTTGGGGTCTTGATTTTTGCCAAATACATTGAAATAGCGCAACCCGATGGTCTCCATACCGTAAAGGTCACTGAAAACCTTTGCAAAATACTCATTGACAACCTTTGTGATGGCGTAGGGACTCAAAGGGCGCCCGATACGGGACTCGACCTTGGGGATCTCTTTCGAATCTCCGTATGTCGATGAACTCGCTGCGTAAATAAAACGCTTGACCTCTTCGTCCCTCGCCGCAGTCAATACATTGAGAAATCCATCGATGTTGACCGCATTGGTCGTCACCGGGTCTTTTATCGAACGCGGAACACTTCCCAGCGCCGCTTCGTGAAAGACGTACTCACAATCCCTGACCGCCTTTTTACAATCGCTCATATTGCGAATATCTCCCTCTACAAATTGGAAGTTGGGGTGATCAAAAAAAGGAGCGATATTGCGCTTATGCCCGGTACTGAGATTGTCCAGACAAATCACCTCGTTGTTGTTGGACAAAAAGTATTCGATGAGATTGGAGCCGATAAATCCGGCTCCACCCGTCACAAGCACCTTGCTGTTGTATAGTTTTTTATGCATTTTTTATTTTTATGTGGTAAACTTCGTATGATCTCTAATGTATCACGAAAGAAATAACTGCAGTTTATTACACTCACTTTCTTGCCCTCTACGAGGTCAATGCCAGTTAGCATTCAACGAAAAGTTGCTACTTCGACCTCAGAGAGGTTGCAGAAGGTATAACTTACTTTAATCCCCCTCCGGACCCGTCTTTCATCACAATATGAGTCGTCAACCGGTCTTCAAAAATCACCTTCACACCTAGAGCCTTTTCTCTTCGGTTAAAACCCGCTCCCATTTCATATTCAAGCATTTCTATCCCCGATGCCCCTACGAACATCAGACTCCCCAATGAAGTGGAAACTTCTTTCTCTGTAACTTGTATGAGTTCCACTTCCGGACTAAAATGAAAGAAGGCTTCCGGCGCTCCTACCGGTTTTTTACCGCTCAGACGATCTTTGATCACCACTTTTCCGGGGGGGCACTCTATGCTTCGCTCATGCGTTACTCCCAATCGGCGATATCCATCATGCGCGGCTACAACCCCGGTATCCCTGTCTTCGACCCTAATGATTTTTGCCCTGCTTCCTACGCGGAATGCAGCCCAGATATCCGACTGTTCGACTCCGGCTACCCGGACCGTGTTGTGAGCGGCGGTCGAACGTTCTGAATTCCTCTTTTCTCCGCGCTCATAGGTCGAAATACCCGTGTCCACAATGAAGGGATGCGCCCCTGCATACAGTACAAAACTAAAGGTGTCACAGTGTGCATGACCGGGCTGATAATCCGGCCCGATATCGCCTACATCCACCACCAGTTCATATCCATTCCGCCTATATCTCCTATAGCCTGAAGCGTTAAGTATTCCCTCCTCAGCTGCGATCCCAAGGGCTTTAGCGTAAGTGGCCAACTGTCCTGTTGAAGGGGCTATCCCCTCCGTACTGTCATTGAAGTGCGCCCACCGTCCATCCGGCATCGTCATTTCCTGTAACCAAGCCAACATACTGCCGGCCAAATTGGCCAATCTCTCCTGTTGGACGGCCTGTATTGTCCCCGGCACCCCTTGCTGAATATGGTACACATCGAGCACTCTTTGGAGCATTACCGCATGGTACATCGGGCTACGCTCGAAGTGTCCGCCATCTTCCAATATCTGTTCCGCCAGTTGCTTCTCCAAAAGGGGACCAAAACGCTTTACGGCGGACTTGTCTCCCAGAAAAAGCCCGGTTATCACCAATGCAAAGAGATTTTCCAACAGATGATTGGCCATCAGATGCCATTCGAGCCGGTAAGACAGACGACGAGCCTGTTCTTTCAACCATCCGTTTATTTCCCCGTCATTCACCCCATGCCGAACCAAAAAACGAATCGTATTCATCAGGCGAAGGGACATGGGCCAAGGCTCCAGACCATCCCTCAGCCCCTCGAAACGCATGATGTCCCGTATCAACTCCAACCCGGCATCTCTCCCCATCTCCTCATGCATCAGATACTCCATCGCGCACAGATGATACAGCCACAACTTCCCCTGCCGTCCATCGTTCCAGTTGATCTTCCCCGCGGGATATTCCACCCGGATATTCAGCAATTCGAACCGGCCGGGATGGATGTATCTTTGAGGGCTTGAAATGGTGGATTGCATCCGGGGAATAACCGGAAGGGCCAGCTCCTCAAAATGCATTCCGGATGTAGCGCTCCAACGCCGCAGTACCTCGTATTTTATCCGATAGACCAGCTGTTTTCTTTTCAGGTGTCTTACGGTATGAAATAGTCGAATGAGGTGCATGGAAGAATCATGGTTAATACAAGAAGCCAAACATCCACAAAGGGATGACCCCCTCTGTGCCGTTTTCGATATTATCCTTTACAATATGTGCATTTTTAATTCCCTTCGTTTGCTTTCCCGTCTTATTTTTTCCTCCAATTTCCAACGTGTATTTATTATTTATGATAAAATCACCCTTTCCGGCTAAATGAACATCGTACAAGCCACTCAGTTGGTTTACAAAAAAACTTTCTCTGACAGTCCCAATCAAAGGATTTTTCGAATCAATGGCATAATGGATATTCGGGTTGTTTAAAAACACCTTATCCGGCTTGCTCAATGCAGATAAACCCTTGTTGGGTTTATTGAGTAAAATAATCAGTCGCGCCCTTTCGAGATAGTGCAAAGCCTTTATCAATGCAGGCCTTGACATCCCTACCCGCTCACTTAATTTGGTGATATTGGGAGTAAACGGTTCACTTGTCGCAATGGCAAACAGCAACTTTTTTATTTTAACTATGTGATTATAATCTAAAGACTCAATAGCAGGCAAATCAACCTCTAATACGAGATTAATCACTTGAAATAGCTTATCATAAAAACTATCGGGATTCTCCCAATAGAATGGATACATCCCTGATGCTACATATTCTTTAAACTCAAAAACCGGCTTTATTTTGGATGTTATCTCATAACTCAACTCAAGGTGGTTATCCATCAAATCATCCACATCTACTTTATCGAAAAATAATCCCCTTTTAAACACTAAAAACTCTCTGAATGATAGTTCTTTTAATGTTAAAGAAATGGCTCTCCGGCTTAAATCCGCCCCTGATCTATAGATTTCTAATAGCGATGAAGAAGTAACAATTAGTTTTAATTGAGGAAAATCATCATATATCAACTTCAATTCTCTGGACCAACCCGGATATTTATGAATCTCATCCAATAACAATAAATACCCATTATTTAATACAAATTCCTCAGCCAGCTCATATAATCTATTGCCCTGAAAAAACAAATCATCCAGTGCTACATATAATACTTTTTTATCTGCACTTCTTACTTCTTTTGCGTATTGCAATAAGAGGGTAGTTTTGCCTACTCCCCTCGCACCTTTTATAATAGTTAACCGGTTTTGAAGATTTATCCTTTCAAATATATACCTCTTTATTTCAGTTGATACCAGTCGTATTTTTCTTTCAGATTTTAATATTAAGCTTTCCATACCCTACCTATTTTGGTCTCCCAGGCACATACCTGTCACACAAAGGTAACAAAATAATATACATATTGTTATCTCCAAATACCAATAAACTATCAATATTGTAATTTACGTGTAACAACGTGAAGTAATTTGCTTTGAGGTAATATAAGATCTGAAATAGTCGAATGAGGTGCAAGGTGTTCCTCCCTTTTGTCATTTCACCTCCACCCAGCCACCGCTCTTCACACTTTCCAACGCCAGAATAGAGGTTCTTGATACATTTATTATTTCATCGACGGGGATGATTGGACTGCCCCCCTTTTTCCATTGTGCCAGCAATGTTTTAAACATTTCATACTGCCCTTTATCTTGCTTGGTCTTCATTCCGGACTTTTTGAAGCCAAAATAGTGTGAACGTCTGAAATTATCGATAACGAGGGTTCGACCCTCAGCATATACCTCTATGCGCTCCTTGGGATAGGATTTATGTCCATTGGAAAAGTAATGGATGGTTCCGTTCGATCCATTTTCGAAGCGTAGAAGAATAGAGGCGTTATCCCCGCTTTCGGGTGTTCCCGGATGGAGGGTATTCATCATGACCGATTGCACTTTACTTCCGGTCAAATACACCAATAGGTCGATCAGATGACAGGCCTCTCCAATGATGCGTCCGCCGCCTATATCCGGATCTTGAATCCAGTGCTCCCGGGGTATAAAACCCGCATTCATGGTGGCGGTGATATTGACCGGTCCTGAGGTGCTGAGGAGCTTTTTGGCTGCCCTCGAATGCGGCGAAAAACGCCGGTTGAACCCTACTGTCAAGCTGCCCTCCGTATGGAAAAGTTCCTCTTGGATGGCATCCAACTCCCGGAGTCGTATCGCCAATGGCTTTTCGACAAACACTTGTTTATCCTGTTTAAGGGCCTCTACGACCATCGGAGCATGCGCATCGTGTCTCGTAGCGATGATGACAGCCTGTATTTTATTATCTTCCATCAGCTCTGAGGCATCCGTCATTACAACAGGGATGTGGTATTTTTTTGCGAGTTGGGTGGCGGACAATCCGCGCGCACTGCAAATAGTCGAAATACCTGCATTCAGCTTTGAGAGTACAGGCAAGATCATAGCGCTTGTATAATTTCCGGCTCCAATGATGCCGATATCCCCGTCTATTGCCCTTGAAGTACCGGTTGACAACCGGATTTTTTTGTTATCCACCGTTGCTTCTTCGGTGTAATGCAGCAGGGAGGCGATTTTATCACTAGCATCCAGACTTCCGTATATTTCCGCAAATGCGTCTATGTCTTTAATCTCGCTGATAAGTGCTTTTACATCGAGCATCCCGGAAGCCATGCTGTCCAATACCGCTTCAAAATTGCGTTGTTCCGTCCACCGGACATACCCTATCGGATAATCATTTCCCTTCTCCTCATACTCGGGATCATACCGCCCCGGACCGTAGGAACAGGACACTTGAAAACTCAATTCCTTCTCATAAAAATCGCTTCGGTTAATGTCCAAACCTATGACTCCCGTCAGAACGATTCTTCCACGCTTTCTCGACATCCGGGCCGCTTGGGAAATGATGTCATTACTACGGGAAGAGGCTGTAATAAGGACGGCATCTGCTCCTGCTTGAGTCGCTTGCATCACCATGTTGACAGGATCTGAAACCACGGGATCGACAGAATGGATACCCAAGGCTTCGGCGAGTTTTCTTTTTCCAGCATCGGGTTCTATCCCTATAACCTTACATCCGTGCGCCTTCAGCAACTGACCGGCGACCAGCCCTATCAGGCCGAGTCCCGTTACGACAACAGTCTCTCCCAGTTCAGGTTTGACCAACCGGATGCCTTGCAAGGCGATGGCGCCAATGACCGTAAATACCCCTTCTTGCATCGTTACCTCATCCGGTATTTTAGCTACGAGGTGCTTGGGCACCAAGACGACCCCGGCATGTGGCCCGTTGGAGGCAACGCGGTCCCCGGGCTTAACATGTGTGACCCCTTTCCCAACAGCCATGACTGTCCCTGCATTGGAGTACCCGAGAGGAATCGGTTGATTGAGCTTGCGCATGACCGTTTGGACAGTAGGCATCAAGCCATCCGTCTTCACTTTTTGCAAGACTTGTTTGACCTTTTCCGGTTGTTGACGCGCTTTGTCAATCCATCCTGCACGTCCAAAGTCCACCAACATACGCTCCGTTCCCCTCGACACCAAAGTATATTGGGTTCGAATCAGCACATGGCCGGGTAGTACTACGGGTGCGGGTACTTCGACCAACATCGTATCTCCCGACCTTAAATCTTGTATGATTTGCTTCATATTTGCATCTTCTTCTTCCGTTAATCTGTATCCATTTTTCTCCTCACTTCTTTATCGTGTCCGGATGGAGCCCCCTGGGAGCTACGACCGTAATCTTCTCCTTATCACCTCGCACTGCAATGCCGGTGAGCCTCCTAAAATCCACATGCTCAAGGGTGAGCATCCCACCTTCCTGAAGGGTTCTTACGCCATTGGTAATAATCGCCGGATTGGTATGGCCTTCGAACTTGATATCGTCCAACACCACTTTGCCTGCTTCGGGGTAGACTAAGAATTCATATACGGATTGGTTGTTTTTTAAAACCCCGTTTTTCAATACTACATGCTTGCCTTTGATGCGGACAGGATACTGTACCGGTGGTTTGAATCCGGACAGTTGGAAGCCGTCAATTACAGCCGAATGCACGCCCCCACCGATTTGAATGCCCAGCCTACTCAGAGGCCCGGCTTTAATTGTCAAATCACGAATGACGATATTGGTTTGGTTGTCGAGTATCCCTTTGCCGCAGTTCTCGATATATATATCCTCCCCTTCAAAATCGGTAATTCCCCGAAGATTTAGTGCATTGCCTTTATTGTTTTTGAGTATCATATGCTTGGCTTCGATCTTGTGACCTTTGGCATCGACGTTGATAAAAAAACCGTGGTTGTCTGAACCTTCGACGGTAACATCCTCCATCTTCAAATCCCAATTTCCCGCCGTCTTTATGCCGTATTTAGCACCCTGAGAATATACTTTTTTCACTGACCCGCGCCAGGCAAATCCCGGATAGGGTTTGCCGTTTTTGTCTTTGGGACCGCTGAAATCTATTGAATAAGCATCGTTGTCTATCGAGGTTAGGTCTTTGAGGTAAAAAGTCCCGACTTCAAACTGATGTCCGTAATTGATGATTCCGATATCGTGCATGCCGTTATTCCGGCAGTTTATGTGCTTGAAATTGTTGACCATCGCCTGGGTATGCACTCCACCGCCTCCTAAGTTCCATAGCGTCACATTCCGCAAAATCAGTTTCCCGACACGGGTCCCCGGTTTGTCCACCACGACCAATCCCGGATTTTTAATCGAATGTTTGTTCCTGTTGCCCTCTATGGTTAAACCCTCAATCCGGATATACGGGATATCTCTTTTTAACGCTACTACCCGGATGACTGCCGGTTTGAAATAATCCTTCGGCTGATCCGGTGAGACGACCAGTATGGCCCCCTCTGCAAATGTGATATTTCGCGGTGTCCCTCGCTCTGTGATGAGTAATAGGGATTGTTGGTCGGTCTTTGTCTTCAGCAAATAACGCCCTTTTGGAAAGTACAGATTTGCCCCCGACCGGAATGCCCTTTGTATGGCCGGTTGGTCATTGTGCTGCCCATCACCGTATGCGCCAAAATGGTGAATATCCGTATACCTACGACTTGTATTGATAAATGGTGTCTTTGTGGCACATGAAAACATTACAATACAAAATATCGTACTAATGATCCCGATGAAAAGTCTATTTTTCAAACTTGCAATATTTTTGAGAATTTGATTTCTGCTCCTTTCAAAGAATGATTCTTCTGCAATTTCATAAAAGACAACTCGATATGCTTCTTTAACAAATGCCTGTCTCTGTAATACCTTAAAAGGCTTTCTTTTAACCCGTTTCTATCACCCGGTTCAATTAAAAAACCGTTGACCCCATCCTCTATGACATCCGGAATAGCCCCCACATCTGTCGCGATAACACCACACCGCGAGGCAATCCCTTCTAATAGGGCATTGGGCAACCCCTCCCGGTAAGACGGTATGACAATCACGTCGGATTCGTGCAATAATCGCCTTTTTTGCTCACCCGTCACCCAACCCAAAAGAGCTACTTTTTGCTCCTGCATTGTTTGATAAAGAGACTGTTTGACCATTTCAAAATCTTTCCCCTCTCCTGCTATCGACCAATGGATGTTTTTATCCTTTAAAGAATAAATGACCTGTATCAAATCAAAAATGCCTTTGTTCTCTTCGACCCAACCAAGGAAAAGAACCCGTAAGGTGGTGTCGTTCTTTTTCGGACTATTGTCATATTGACTTATATCTATCCAATTATGTATCACCTCCAATCTGTCCTTCGGAACACCCATTCTTTCATTGAAATACTCCTTCCAAAACTGACCTTGACAGACGATGACATCACAATGCTTCAAAATATATGATGCCGCCTTTCTGAAGGTGTTGGACGCCTCAAGATGGTCCAATAAAAAGCCGGATCGTGGAGCAAGCACCGTGCGTTTTCCCATCCATTTACCCAAAACTATCATCCCTCCCTTCTCCAAAAAGCCTGCCCCATATGAGCTAAAAGCCAATACTATATCAATGCGTTTTAAGAGCAACAGCCAAAGAAATTTAACGACTCGCAGAATTGCGAAATATAAACGGTTGTACAAGGGTCTTTTCAAATTGGTCGTCGCGGTAGAGTCCAATAAAACAAATGAAAACTGCTTTCGAATATCTGATTGAATAAGAGAAGTGCAGGCATACATTTGTCCCCCTGCATGGCCGGCTTCTTTGGCCGTCTTAAAAGCGCCGACAAATAGAACTTTGGCTTTGTTACCCTCCTTCAAATCTCTACCTTATACTTCTCCAACCATATGCTCAGGTTGAGCAATTTCCAAAGGATGAATCCATTGTTTTGTTTTGAAGATAAATGATTGGATAAGAGACTTTTGACATATCGCTTATCCATCATGCCTGATTTGGCAAAATCACTTGAAAATAATCGCTCCTTTAAATATCCGGAAAGAGGGCCTTTTAACCAATTTTCATAAGGCACCCCGAAACCTTTTTTGGGGCCGTATAATACCTTGTCGGGAACGATGCCTTCCAATGCTTTTTTGAGAATATACTTTTTTATTCCACCTTTAAGCTTGTACTTTGCAGGCATTCGCATGGCATATTCCGCCAGTTCATTGTCCAGAAAAGGTACTCGCACTTCGATGCTATTGGCCATTGTACTTTTATCCACTTTTTCAAGAAACTGATCCGGCAAGATAATTTGAGTATCCAGCCATAACAACTTCTGTATGCGGTCTGAGAGCCCGTTGAAGCGAGTAGCAACCTCCGTATAATACTCGAATGGGTCATGAGATTTGGCTTTCTCATGAAATGGAATGGACAATGTTTGAAGCGGACTTTTTTCTTCTGTTTCTAAAGTTAATAATTTTGCAAACATCCTGCCATCTTCACGCTCCGAAAATACGGGGTAAAAGCGCTCTACTCTCGCCCGTAGTTTTGCACTTGGAAGGATACCCTTTAATGGCTTGAGGATGTTTAAGATGGTACGATACGGTCTGTATTTAGTCATCAAATGATAACGCGAATATCCTCCAAACAACTCATCTCCGCCATCCCCTTGCAGAATTACTTTTGGGTCACCCCCCAATGCTCGAGTCATGAGATATAGCGGAATATTGGCCGCATCACTAAAAGGAGCATCGTGTTGCCCAACCAGTTTTTCTATAATGTCCGGCAAGTCTGCACCTCTAATCATCATCTCATGGTGCTCTGTACCAAAGGTCTTGGCTATTTCAGCCGCCAAGGGCAATTCATTATGACCCTCATCAAAATCAAACCCTGTCGAATAGGTCTTCAACTTACCGGGAAAATGCCTGGAAGCAAAGGCGGTTATAGCGGAAGAATCAATACCTCCACTCAGAAAAACCCCCACCGGTACATCGCTCATCAATTGCCTGCGCACCGCCTTTTCAAGTAATGCTCTCGTTTTCTTGATAGCTTCCTCTTCAGAATCAGCAAAGGGGGACAGTTCAAGCAGATTTTCAGGCTTCCAAAAACAGCATTTTTTGGTATGAAATGGTTGACTGATTTTCAAATAATAACCGGGCAATACCTTCTTAATACCTTCCAACATCGTTCGATCGCCTAAGGGGTAACCGTAGTATAAAAATTCGTGCAAGGACTTATAGGAGAGCTTTGGGTAAACTCCGCTTGCCAAAATGGATTTTATCTCCGAGCTAAAAATCAGTTTGCTTTGATCCTTGAAGTAGTATAATGGTTTGACGCCAAACCGGTCTCTTGCGAGATATACCTCCTTTTTTTGTTGATCGTAAATGCCTACTGCAAATATTCCATTTAATTTTTGGAAAATGGCCTCCCCCCATTGGGCAAATCCATAAAGGACGGTTTCCGTATCCGAATGCCCCCTAAAGTGATATCCCAACTCTTCCAATGTTTGTCTTATCTCGAGGTGATTGTATATTTCCCCATTGAGGACAATAGCATACCGTTCGTCAGGCGTTTTCATGGGCTGATGTCCCGCATCCGTCAAATCCAGAATACTCAAACGGGTATGTCCTAAGCCTACCTTATCGGACACATAAATGTCTTGATGATCCGGGCCACGATGAGAAAGCAATGCATTCATTCGAAGAATGCCCTCTTTCAATTCCCCTTTGGGAACGCCCTTATTCCCAATTATTCCGTTAATCCCACACATTATAACCTAACGCTTTGATGAGTCAGTATCAGAAGAAGTTAGCTTATCGATAAGCTCCAAATAAGATTCTGTAAATTTTTCTAAGGAAAATTCACGTTTTGCATATTGCATTGCATTCTCTTTTATCCTTTCTCTTTCTTCTTGAGAAAGTACAAGGATTCGTTGAATACTCTCCGCCATAGAACCCATTCTGTCAAGATCAAATAAAAAACCTCTGTCATGTCCTATCAACTTAGGATGTTCTAAAGTATTACTTAATACACATATCAATCCACTGTACATCGCTTCGCATACTACATTGGGTAAGCCTTCGATTTCTGACGCCAAAACTAAAACATCATGTCGTGCATAAATGGCCTGAATGTCTGCTTTCGGTTCAGTCCATTGCCAATTCCTGCGCAAATCATTCTCATCTATCAAGTTCTCCATCCTTCGTCGATAATTTAATCGCTCTTTGGAATTTTGTTGTGCACCGACCCAATTGAGTATAAAATCAATTCCCCTTTCCCGAAGGATTTTCAGCTCTTCGATAACTCGTAAACCATTCTTGTATGAACTTATGCTCCCAACAACTAACAACCTTATTGGTGGCTTAACAGAAGTGCGGTATTCTATCGACCGCTTGAAGGAGACAGCATTATAAATTACACTCCATTTATATTTTAACCATGGAAACTTTTGCCACCATCTTTCCTGCTCATGATACGAATTTGAAACAATCCAATCCGCTTGGCGGTTAACCCATTTTTTTAGCCATAGACTCCAGAGTGATAAGGTTCCGAAATCCGTCATGGACCGGTAGGATATGATGACTGGAGGTTTATGCCTGCTAAGTTTTTTGGCAGCAACAGCATAAAAATTGGGCGTATCTAAAAAAGAAATGATAGTATCGTATTTCTCTGTTTGATACAGCGTCTTAAGAGCCTTAATAACCCCCAATCCAAGCTTAGTTTTTTTTGGTTGGTAAATCAACTTTATATTGGATTCCTCTAATCTTTTTTTAAAGAAATCTTGCCCAAAATAGGTAAAAACATGGACTGTGTGCCCGCTCTTTTGCAAGCCCTTTGCCAGAAGGGTTAATTGATTCTGTGCCCCTCCCGAACCAAGATTGTCGATGACCAATAGAACCTTTTTCATCTAATTAGTGCTTGCCAGAAAACTATCAAATTTTATGAAATGATAGATTTTGGATGAGATTTTTCGTTTTTCGAGACGAAGTGATGCATGGGTATCAGTGAGTTGAGAAAAATAAAAAGATCGCCAAAAGATACATTTCTAATTTTGAAGGGTTTTCTTGCAGGCACTAATTACAGCCAAAATCGAGCTTCAGACTCAAAAGCGCGAAGCGACTTTGAAGCTGAAGTAAGTCTAAAGTGACTGTTAATGTCAAGCTAACTTCCTTCTCCCGGGCTTCTATGTCTTCACTACGTTCAGCTATAGAGTCCCGGATAGAGAGTTGAAGCAGAAGTGAGCATAAACCCTCTCTCATGAAATATTAGTTGAATTGTTCGCCCCGTTATGGGGCCTGACTAAAAAGGCACCAAAAACACCAATTAGTCCTGCTATAAACTTCTGTGCAAATACTCCATGGGATGCAAATGAATATAGGGCAATACATAGCCCAAACATGGATATAACCATTCCGGATGGCCCGGGACTTCTGAAGAATCCAGCTAAAAAAACAAAAATCAACCACAAATAGAGCAATCCAGGGATAATACCGGCTTCTCCCATCACTTTCAAATACATATTATGAACCCCATGGCTTGGACTGGTCGGAAACATTCCTCCTTTCGAAAAAGTATGCAAACCGTACCCTCTTAATGGCCGCTTTTTTATTAGTTTTACCGCATCGTCAAATATCCCGGCACGCAATGCGGTTGTCTTATTGTTAAACTGCCTTTTGAATATTACATTACCCACCGCATCAATTCTCTTTCGTTGGTTAGGTTTTAGATTATTATAAAACGGTATGGCCACAAATTGAAAAGAACTTACCACTATCCCAATGATTAAGAAGAAAAAAAACCACCTCTTTGGTTGATAACGGAGGCCCGATAGTCCTACACTTCCGAAGATTAAATATCCTAGAAAAAAAAGGATAAGAATTGCATTAGTGACAATAGCCGTCCGGCTAAATGAGGACAAAACACCATAAGTACACAATCCCATCAAGATGATAAAGGTCCAAGGACGGATGTATTTCTTATAATAAGCCCATACAACTAAAACAAAAGCTAGGTTGGCCTGCATACCTGTCTCATTGGGGTTTCCAAAAAAACCGAGATTACGCGTATTGGTATATCTTTGATAAAGCACTTTCCTTAAACCCAAATAGTCTTCCAAAATACCGGCCAATAGAACGATAAGGAACAGATAAAACAAGGTCTTCAGAAATATGTCTGACTCTCCTGTCCTCTTCGCCCAAACAAACAAAAAGTAATATGCCGAAAAAATGATATAGGAAGTCATCAACTGTCGGGTACCCAACTTAGCATCTCCCATTGTGAAATTGCCCTCGTCCATATACCATATCCCCGACGCCCATCCAAATAGTAAATAAAGCCCCGTCAACAATGAGAAAACAAGGAAAAAAGACCTGACGTAAGCCTTTTTCACCGGTATCAAATAAAGTATGGACAAAGCCGATAACAAAATGAGCGGTGAGCCCAATTCGCCCCTTCCGGTCAAGCTCTCTAATATGCCGTTAAGGTTGGCAAAGACCAAGGAGGAGAGCAAGAGGAAGAAGGTAAAAAGAACACCTTTTCTTTGAAAACCTGATTTATGAATGATTAATTCTGCAGAAAACATACAATTTAACCTACTCTATTACTGACAATTCGTTGATGAGTTTTTCGAAGTCAGCACTTCTTTTTTGCCATGAAAAATGAGCTACATTATAGTTAAATCTTTGGTGAATTAGTGATTTGATTTTTGTAACCCCTTCTTTAATAGAACCCACTTCATTTTCACAGAATACGATATTGGGATAAGCTTTAACCCATTGGTAAACCGGTGACTTGGCAGAATGATAAATAAACAGAACCGCTTTTTTTAATGCCATTAGTTCATATATTTTTCCGGATGTTTGTAGCCCGGGAGGATTATCAAAAAATAATAAACAATTGGCTTTGGCATACTCAGCAGCCAATCGATCTTGCGCCATTCTATCAAGAATCTCAACTCCGGAAGATTTTATATCCTTGTCATAATGGCTGCCAACTCCTATCAGCCTAACCAAAACCGTCGAATCATCCATTTCATCCAACGCTTTAAAAAAAATACCAGGATCTCTATATCCCGGGTAAAAGGCTCCTGCGTATATCATACGTATTTTATCTGCCTCCGGCACTTTTAATTCATTAAAAGTGTTGATATCAACGCCTTGTGGTATAACTGTTATTTTATCACTATTTACTGCATATCGGTCCACGTAATATTTTCGAATCAATTCATTGGTAACGACAATCATATCCGCCTGAGGCAAATACTTCCTCTCAAATCTTGATTTTAGATAACCTAAAAAAGGAATATAGGTACTTACCCTTTTTAAAAGAGTACTGTTATGAGCAGGATTGTTTGTCAATGGATCTCCTATATCCAAGATTATTTTACTTTTCGGATATAACTTTTTTCTTAGTTTATACGCCAAAGTGATATTAGAAAAAGGCACAATGCTCGCTATTATGACATCAATATCCGGTTGTTCTTGTGATATCTTTTTAATTACTCTTGAATGTTCAATGACATAACTATCAGGGAATAAAAATCTGTTAAAGATAAGATTCCCCACCCTGGAAACAAATCTTCCAATTCCTTTTAAAGTGGCTCCACTTGCACTTTTGTTAAAAACATATTTTCCTAATAAGCTAAATTCAGACCTGATAAATTTCACTTCTCCTTTAGGGGATCGATGTTTCCCTACATTAAAACACTGTATCGTAATATCAAATTGCTTGTCCAAAAAAGAAACAATATTGTCCGTTCTTATATTTCTCGGCAAATCAATATCATAAGTGGGTTGAAGGAAAAGAATGTTTTTTTTATGCTGGACCATGAATAACGTAGATCTATTTTCCGGGCGAACCGTTTATACATTGGTGATAGATTTCTGCTATTCTTTGCCCCACCGCTGACATAGAAAAGCGTTCCTTCATCTCCTCTGCTATCTGTAGCGTATCCAATTGGTGTTTGTCCTCGATCATACTTGCCATGCCCTCTGCAATCGCCCCGATATCACCTACTTCAACTAAGATGCCATGTGTTTCATCCGGAACAACTCCCGGGATGCCACCGACACGCGTAGTCAATACCGGAGTACCACAAGCCATCGCCTCCATCAGCACACACCCAAAGGTCTCGTAGGAGCTGGGGAAAATAAACCCTTTGGCTTTTTGCATCCATCGAGCAACTTCAGATTTAGGCAAAAATCCGGTAAAAATGATTTTATCTTGTAAACCATTTTCCCGAACAAATGTAACAATATCCTTTTTATTGGGGCCATCCCCTACCAATATTAGTTTTGTTTCCGGATATCGTTTTTCAATTTTTCCAAATGCTCTCACTATATCATAGACTCTCTTTTGATGGGTCATACCTGATACATGCACTAAAATATCTTCTCTCACTACTTCCCACACATAAAAAATATCAGGGCTATAAGTGTTAGGAAGCCAAAATACATTAACTTCCAACCCAAACTTCTTATATGCTTCTTTTGAGTTATGTTGAGCAGGTAACACAGCGTAAGCATGTTTGAAAGATTTTTTAAATAGTTCCTTTTCATACCATTTTAGATTTCCTCTCAATATCTTTGACCAGTGTTGTGATATCACATAGGGTATTCCATGTTTCCTGGCATATTTGCCCACCACCCAACTATTGTCGTCTTGTGCATGCAGGAGATCAGGCCGGCCGATCTCTGCAATTACCATTTTGATGGCCCTATACAGATTATAGGCCCAGGTGAATATTGATGTTTTGGGGATGGGAGACAATCCCGTTGTAATTTCATAGGTCAAGACCCCCTCATCTTCAAAAGACCTCATACCCAAACTCAATCCTTTTCGGTCGTAATCCGTCATAAAATGGAGCACCGTCACATCTACGTAGGGCTTCATAGCCATTACGTGTTCGCGGTTGAACACACCGGATACGCCCTTCGTGTGCTCGGAGGGATACCATAAAGGGATATAAAGTACTTTTGGTCGGCGTGTCATAATGTGGCAGGCAACAAAAATTCCTCTATATTCTTTGGAGTGATGACCTTAAAAATACTATCCGGATAGGCAGCTATAAAGTTTTTAGGAAGAGAGACTTTTTTTGTTGTACTCCACTTGAACTCATAAGCATGCATTCTTCCATTAATCTCCTCGATATAATCTACTTCTTGCTGTGTATGTGTTCTCCAAAAATACCGGTTGGCATATATCCCGTGATACTCCAGATATTTCATCCTTTCACTCATTAGATAATTTTCCCACAATGCACCTATATCATTGCGCAGATTTAATGGATTGAATTGATTGATTAAAGCATTTCTAATTCCATTATCATAAAAATACACCTTTTTCCCCTTCTTAATCTCATTTCTCAAATTGCGGCGCAATGCTCCCAGACGATAGATAACAAATGACTTTTCTAGCAAATCCATATACCGCTCTATGGTCTCATTGTCCATCTTAAGCATATTCCCTAATGAAGTATAGGACACTTCGCTTCCGACTTGAAATGCCAAAGCCTGAAGAAGATGAACGAGCTTATGAGGCTTTTTTACATTCCCGTAGATGAGTACATCCCTGTATAAGTAACTGTTCACCAGCTCTTTGAGTAGCTCTACTTTTTCACCCGGGTGCATCAAGATATCCGGATAACTACCGTAGATCAATCGCAATTCCATGGCACTTATCTCTTCAATAAATCCTTGGTGCCGGACCATTTCCTCAAATGATACAGGAAAGAGCCTTAAAGCATACTTCCTGCCGGTTAACGGCTCACTTAATACATCTGCCAATTCGAAAGCTGAGGAGCCTGTAGCAATCACCTGTACCGCTTTAAACTCATCTATGATTATTTTTAGTTTAGCTCCAATCTTTGGAATATTTTGAGCCTCGTCAATGATAATAGTGTCATGTTTTCCAATCATTGCAGCCAGGCGACTCTTGGAAGTTGTGTCCCAAAGGTTTTGAATTTCTAAGGTATCGGCATTCATCCACAGTACATCATTCAATGTCCCGGCAATTTGTCTTAACAAGGTTGTTTTACCCACTTGCCTCGGTCCAAGCAAAATCACCGCTTTTCCCTTATGCAAGCGACTCAATATCCGTTTGTTTTGAATTCGTGGTATCATTAAACAATATTTGAACCGCTAAATTAATACAAATATAGCGACCATGACCGCTAAAATCAAATGAATTTAGCGGTTGGACCCGCCATTTTAATGGGAATTTAGCGATTTTATGCTATTGGCTATCCACCGGGCAACTCTTTGGGCTGATTTTCCATCCCGGAAATGCACGTAGTTGTCCACGAGTTGTTTTCTCCTGTCCCGTCCTTTGCCGGGGGATTCCAAAAAAGCAGCCATCTCCCTTTCGGTCTCTTCCGGGCTACGCGTTATTGGTACCCATCCGTTTTCAAGAATAGGTTTAAAATGTCTCGCCAGCGTAAACCTGTCAAATTGTGCAGCCGCATGCTCCGGCTGTAACGTCGAGTAAACCGGTACGACAACAGGAGTGTCAAAAATCGCTGCTTCAATCGTCCACGAAGACCCGGGCGTTACAATAACATCCGAATGCTTAAGAATATTCACCTGCAATCTGTAATCCTCCTCACTTGTGTACCATCCGATACCCGGCATGTATCCTCCATGTGAGAAACGAATATCAGGATATCGCTCTTGCAAATGCAAAAAGTCAATGAGGCGACTTAAAGGATGCAAACGAATCAACAATTGAGTGTCTCGAAAGGATGGATTCTTATTCATCCATTGTATCAATTCATGCACCAACCAGGTTTCATCTCTTCCGTAATACTCCAGATTATAGACTCCGGAAGTCGCATAGGTAATCCACTTTTTATCCGGATTCAAATCGAGTTTTTGACCCGTTGTTTGACGGTCATCCCACCAATTTTCATCAAAGAAGGGATCAAAACTTACAGGGCCGTTAATGGTCACTTCTTCCTCTTTATAGGCGTTCATCGCCACTGCTTCCCTGTAGTTAATTTCGTTCCACACGGATATTCGGTCTGTCCACTGAGTAAGTCGCTTGCGCAAATTATCCCAACTATTGACTATGCCCAGGGTGGGTACTCCATATTTTTTGGCCGCTATAAAAACAGCATAATCATGGGAAGTCATCGGATGATTCAAAACGACGAGGGCCGGCGAAAACGCTTCAAACACCTCTTTAGTATAATTTGGGAGGTTGTACCTCCAAGATTCTATCTTCAAGGATAATCTGTTCACCCACCTTTTGCCCATCTTCCTTCTCAACCGAACCAATCGCTCATTTTCTCTTGCGCTGGTTGTATTCTCGGATCTCCTCGGGATCAACTTGTATTTTTCGCATAATGCGATAAACTCTGGCACATTATACGCCGGTGATAATGCAATAATATTCAGCTCAGGCATTAGTTCCCTCAATGCTCTAATGGTCCCAAGGTGTATATGATCGCGTATCGATTGACATATAGGAAATGTGAAAAAGATATTCATTTATTGTTTTTTTTCTTTAGCCATAGTCCTATGTTTATCCACTGCCATATAAAAAAGCTATTGTCCATTTCTTTATTTTGATAGGCTCTCCATTCCGCTTGCAATAGGGCAGGATCCAGCCATGTACCACCAAATCCCTCGAGTGCCACTTCTATCATTTCCTCTGCCCATCCTTTTAAAGCGCCCTTCAACCACTCTCTCTGTGGTGTTTGGACCGGTCTTTTAGGGGCTTGAGCCACCCCCTTGGGGATGATGTGTTCACCAATACGCCGGAGCAGCCATTTCTGCTCCCCTTCTCTTATCTTGAGTCGTCCGGGTGCTGCTACGCCCATCTCTACCATACGATAATCGAGAAAGGGTTCTCTCAATTCGGTGCTGTACATCATGGATATCCTGTCATTGAAGCGCAAGGCACGCGGTATCTTGGTATAAAATATGTCCCTGTACTGCAAATCGCACAGGGCATCCCCGAATGGCCGGGGGAAGGTCCTCGGTTGGGCCATTTTCCTAAAGTCTTCTTTCAAGACCGATGGCCGTACCGGAGAAGAAATACTCCCTTGTACCGGTCCGATATGAAATTTTGAAGGGTCAATATTGCGATAATAACTGTAGCCTGCCCATTGCTCGTCCAATCCCTGTCCATCCAGAATAACGGTAATCCCTTTTTGATGTGCCCGCCGAAAGAGGTTGGAGTATGCTAGCGTCGGGAAGCCTCCAAACGGCTCGTCCTGTGCGCGCTGAACCTCTATAGCCAACCCCGGAATATCTTCAGGTGTCAAGGCTACCGGGGTCAAACGGCACTGTGTGTGACTAATCATCTGCTCGACCCAAGGCAATTCGTCATACCGGGCATCCCCCGAGATAAATGTAAAGGCATCCAGGCCACCAATATCCCTGTTTTGCCGCTTTATCAGACCGAGCAACAGGCCCGAATCCAAACCACCGCTCAAATTGATACCGACCGGGACATCCGATCGAAAACGCAACCTGACGGTCTCATCCAATAATGCCTCGTATTGCTCTTGCCATTGTTCGTCCGTCCAATTATAAGCCTTAACTGTGTTGACTCCTTGCACAAAATCATACCATCTTTCCACACCGAAATGCTCCGTATCCGCTACCATATAATGCCCTCCTGCCAAGGGCTGTATGCCTTCCCAAAAACTCCTGTCCGGATCGGGATAAGTGCCAAAGCATAGGTATTCTGCCCACACTGCTTCATTTTCTCTTCGAGGCACCCCCGCTTCAAACAGTGCTTTTATCTCACTAGCGATGTACAAATCTCCTTGATGAAAAGCGTAAAACAACGGCTTTACCCCAAACCGGTCCCTCGCTGCAAAAAGCGTTTTGGTCTCAGTGTCCCAAACCACAAAACTGAACATCCCATTGAATTTGTCCAAAGCCGCCTTTCCCCATCGAATATAAGCCGCCAGAACAACCTCCGTATCACTGCTTGTCTTAAAATCGTACCCTATGAGTTGCTCCCTGAGTTCGATATAATTATAAACCTCTCCGTTAAACACCATCACATAGCGTCCATCCGGAGAATAAACGGGTTGGTTGGCTCTGTCGGACAGGTCCAATATCTTCAAGCGGGTATGGCCAAGAGCTATTTGATTGCCGGCATTTACGGTATCAAGATGGTCGGGCCCACGGTGTTCTAACGAGCGCACCATAGCCTCGATTGGAGCTTCTTCCCTCCTTTTCTTAGTGAAGATGACAGCGATACCGCACATTACCGTAACAACTTCCTTTTCAGCCGTGCAAGCATACCAATAATCTTATCCTTTGCGGTAGTTTCGAGATAAAACTGATGTTCGACCATTTCAATAAACCTAAATCTAGCCATATCCGTGTCAACATGTGTTTTTTCTGCTTGAAATGGTCCCTTTTTTCTACAAATAAACATCTCATGACCGGGCCATGATGCAATATCAGAGCTCACAATCTCAAATCCGGAAGCTTCCAAAACCGCCCGTGCAAATTGGGGTGTAAAGTAGTAACAATGGTCGATCTTAAAAAACTGATCTACTCCGGTATTGTCTGCTATCACTGAAGGTAAATTGACGGTATCAATCACAAAATAACCATCTTCCTTTAACAACTGTGATATGTGCCCTAACGTCGCCTTCAAATCGTAAACGTGATCAATAGTTTGTAAAAACAATATGAGATCAAATGTATCAGATGTTTGATAATCCTCTATAAAACCACACACTGTTTTTAGTCCCTTTTGCCTTGCCACTGCCAGTTCTTCGTCCGAAGGGTCTAAGACAGTTGCTTCCAATCCGTAAGTTGAAGCCAACTTGTGTGCGATCATCCCTGTGCTCCCGCCTATATCCAAGAGGGTGCCGGCATTCTGCAAATCCAGTATTCCATCAAACATTCTTAGCAATTTGTCCGTAAATCCCGCTTGGTGTTGGACCAGATGCTTGTTGTCCACTTTACGTCCCCAATAAGCACTTACCAATGGTCTATAGTACTTGGCATATATCGTCTCATAACCATCCCGCCCCGGGCGATCCAACAAATAAACCAATCCGCATTGGTCACACATAGCTGTGCGAACCGGAATGCCATAGCGGTCCTCATTCGACAAAATGGTCTTTGATTTAGAGCCACAAATATTGCATTCGGAGACCGTAGTAAGACGGACTTCTTTCATCAGATCAGCTACGAGTGTCCGGCATCTTTTTCTGCGAATAATGCGTGTTCTGTATGGACTATTCTTAAATATCATAAGGTTTTGCTTTTTATATCTTCCCCTCTTTCCATGCCTTCACCAGGGCTTTTGCTATAATCAAATCCACAGGTTCGTCGATATTGCATAGCCGGGATGCCGGCATGACATAGGGCGTTTTATTTTGAGGCATCAATGTATTCTCTCTCAACATAGTCTCCCGGCGGATAGCATAGAAGCAACCATTGCGATAGTACACAGGACGTATGCTTTGCCGGTTAGCGGTCTCATAACGCTTGTTTAGAGGCACCAATTTATTATCCGCCATTTCATACATCCGGGCGGGATGTACTTCATTGGCACTGACGACACTAATCACGCTTTCGACCTCAGGCCGGTCAAAAAGTCTTATTACTGCGTCCAGGTCTTCACCGTTTCTGATAGGGGAAGTCGGTTGCAGGAGGACAACAATTTCATACCTGCCCCCCTTTCTGCTTTCCATCTGATGAAGACAATGTTTAATGGCATCGATGACTTTGGCTTGATCTGTGGCAAGCTCAGCGGGACGCTCCACGAGTTCTATGCCCATTTGTCGTCCGTGTTCGAGTATCTCCGCATCATCCGTACTCAATACAACCGTCAGTGGGGATTTGGCTTCCCGGGCACAATCAAATGCATGCTCGATGAGGGAGCGCCCTTCGATCTTCTTGAGATTTTTACCGGGGATACCCTTTGATCCTCCCCGCGCGGGGATAATCGCAAGTACCTTTTTAGCCCCTTGCTGTTCTAAAGTCATCTGCAAATGTTTTGACCAATGTCCACGCTTTGGAGCGAGCGTAATAATGATATATGAAATAGCAACCTCCAAACAATATCAAACCCATAAACAATCTCAGTGGGACACCGGTCACCGTATTCAGTCCCCACCGCAATGGTAACAATACTCCAACGCTCATCAATAGATACTGTCCCCAAATAAGAGTCATTTTGACAGGGTCGGCAGATATCTCAGCGGAAGATTGGCTGATGTATAATATGTATTCTGCGATTTTCAAAACAAGTAAAGCATAGAGTAAAGCCATTATATCAATGGGTGCTATCAACGCTATGAGTACAATCCTAACTACATTCAGCACCAATTCGAGGCGAAAAACCTTATTGGATTTTCCCCTGGCCAAAAGGATATAATTATTGGGGATACGCATGATATGCAAGATGCCGATAGCTAAAAAAACTCTTAAAAACGGTACGGTTCCCATCCATTTCTCTCCGTAAAGAAACCGGATTACCTCCGGCGCAAATCCTATTCCAAAGATAAATGCAGGGATAAACAAGAAGCTAATGATGCGGTAAATGCTCCGGGTCTTGTCCCGCATATTGGCTTTGTCATTTTGTATTTTCGAAAGGGAAGAGAACAAAGGCTTGAGTATAAATTGTGCGGGAATACGTGTACCCATATCATTGAGTGACTTTCCTCTGTTGAACAAACCGAGTGTGCTTGCCGTTTGAAACTTCCCCAATAATAATACATCCAACCTGCTCGTAACCGACGCTATCAGATTGGCTCCAAATACATTCAAGCTAAAATTCCAGTGTTCCTTGATCGTATTCAAATTCCACTTGAAGGATAGCCGCCAGCCGGATTTGCTCCATAAGATGATGGCGGAAACGATAGACACACTTATCGTCGAAAAAACCAAACTCCATACCCCATAACCTTCATAAGCCATACCAATGCCTATCACACCTGAAATAATAAGTGCCGTAACACGTGCAATATTGAGCCACTTATAGTTTAAATTGCGTTCCATATAAGCTCTATGGACCAAGGTAGAACCATTGATAATAAAGATAAAAGAGAGTACTTTTAGTATAGGGGATAGGGCTTCCTTGCCGTACCAATGCGCTATCCACGGTGCACTGACAAAAAAGACTACGGTGAATAGCGCTCCTAAAACTAGATTGAGTATAAAAATGGAAGATATATCGATATCCTCCAAATGCTCATGGCGAATGATGGAAGTGTGAAATCCCATCACCACCATCCCCTCTGAAAGGGCGATAAAAGACATTGCCAGAGAAAGTAATCCAAACTCTGAAGGCCCGAGGAGTCTCGATAGAACAACCGATATCAGAAAAGTAATGACGATATTGGTCACTCCTCCGGCAGAGTTCCACACAATGGCTAACAGAGACTTTTTACGAAGCGACATCCCGGACAGCCCTCAGCAATTTGTGTGCAATAAATCTTTCTGTCTTTTCAAAAGACTCATACGTATTCCCCCCGATATGGGGTACGATAAGTAAGTTGTCATTCTCTTGAGCGTAGGTTATAAGAGGGTGGTCCCGATCTATATGGTGTTCATTGGTGATTACATCCAATGCCGCTCCTCTCAACTTACCCGACTCCAAGGCGTCCAACAATGCCTCTTCATCCAACAACCCTCCTCTCGATGTGTTAATCAAAACGGCTCCCGGTTTTATTTTTTGAAAGCATTGTCTATCGAAAAATCCCCTTGATTCATCCGTCAGGTTGACATGTAAACTTATGATGTCCGAGGCACTAATAAGCTGTTCTAAATGCTTTACTTGCCGGATATCGTGAATTTTTGTCTCCCTATATGGATCATAGGCCAAGACCGAAGCGCCCATTGTTAAAAAATAACTTCCGACTATTTCTCCCAATCTCCCTACTCCAACAATTCCCACCGTTTTTTTGTATATTTCATGCCCCCTAAACAAATCCCTGCGCCAGTTGCCGGCACAGACATCTTGGTAGGCCGGGACAATCTTGCGCATCAAGGCAATCGTCAACCCGATGGTCATCTCGGCTGTTGCGCGTACTTCTTTGAGAAATTCCCGCTCTCCCCTCAGGCAAACGATCCGGATGCCTTTTTGTGCGCAAAGAGCCTCGTCGATGTGGTCAATCCCTGTGACCGGAGAGACTAGAAACTGGCACCTTATATCCCCCGCCAAAGCCTCCTTATCGATTTGGTATTTCAAGCGAAACCAAAAGATGTCGTATTCTTTCAATATGTCACTTACCTTCCAGGACGAATCTTCAGCTATCGTAAGGTCGAAGTTGTCTCGCAATAATTGCAGAACGCCGGAATCAAAATCTTCACTTTCTGCCAGAAACAACTTCATTTTTCTTTTCTCCCCTTCTCTCATCAATACACCAATCTCTTTTCGATCCTTAGGGGTACGGTGGTCAAGAGTTCTGCGATGCGCTCACCGGCCTTTCCATCCCCATAAATATCATCCGGCGAATAAAACCCATGGTGTATCTGTGCCCTGATAGCCTCAGCAATGGCGTCTCTTTCATAATCCACATCTACCACATTTTTGCCCCTTTCGCGACCGTTTTGGCGCGACCCGATATTGACCACCGGCACTCCCATATAGGCACTTTCCCGGATACCCACGCTCGAATTGCCCACGAGGCACTTTGCGTTGATGAGTAGTTTGAGAAAATCCGTGGGTTTCATATTTTTAAAAAAATGGATATTGGGGAGGTCAAAGCGCTCCCTGAAAGAGCGGATACCCTTGGAAGTACCATCTGATCCGGCATCGACATTGGGCCAAAACCAAAACGTCGGGATACCCAAGTCTTTTATTGCATACAGGGTCTCTTCGATATGGGCTCTCGATTCTTCGTACTCGGTGGTGACCGGGTGTTGCATGACGACGATATAGCCGGATTGGTAGTTGATAACCGGTCCTACCCCACCGTACTTTTCAAATGGATTAATACTATTGTCTTGCAAGTCACGTACTTCCTTAGCGAGGTCGATAGAAGGGCACCCCGTTTGGAATACCGTCTCCGATTCTTCGCCCATTTTTATCACACGCTCCTTTGCTTTTTGTGATGCGACAAGGTGAATGTCAGCCAATTTTGTGATAGCATGACGCACCTTTTCATCGATATTGCCCGTCACTTCCCCACCTTGAATGTGCACTAAGGGTATATTCATATAGCTCGCTGCAATGGCGGTGGACATCGTCTCAAAACGATCCGCTATCGTCACTACCATATCGGGATTTAACCGCTCAAACACCATAGCCAGTTCTTGGATACCCAACCCTGTAGTCTTGGCCATGGCCGTAAGGTTTTCCCCCTCGAGGACATTGAACACCTTGGCCTCAATCTCAAACCCATCCTCTTCAATATAGTCAATAGCCGAGCCATACCTGTCCAATAACGCCGAAGCAGCCAAGACCAATTGCAACTCGAGTTTCGGATGATTCTTAATCGCAGTTAATGCCGTACGAACTCTGCTGTAGCTCGGCCGGGCCGTCACCACGACACATACTTTACGTTTTCCCATCTATGTCTTCTTCATTTATAAAACTATATTGCTCCATGTCCCTCGCCAATCGCTTTCCGATAAGCCGTTTGTATTGCCGGGCAGAAATCCCTTTTCCTGCGGGCTTCTTTGCCTCCAAATCCTCAAATTTCAGCACTTCTCCCTTTTTCATATCCCTTGAAATCGCCAATGACTTCTCAAAGATGGACTTCAAGCCGGCAAATGAAGTATTGTCCTTTTTATCGACAGGATGGTTGATGGCTTCGTCAATATATCTTATCCCCTTTACCATGTACTTTATCTCGTCTATGGTCAAAGACGAAAGGGTATCCGGGCCAAATTGTCGCTTGTCAAAGACCGTGTGGAACTCCAGTATCTCCGCTCCCATGCTCACTGCAGCCAACCCGGCATATATCTCTCCGCTATGGTCTGAAAATCCTATGGTTAAATCCGGGTAACGCTCCTTTAACGCTCCTATGACATTCAATCCCGCATTGGAAGCCGTCGTAGGGTAGCTTGTTGTGCATTGTAAAACCGACAATTGATTGCCATATCCCCTTATAAAATCGACCGCCGCATCCAACTCTTCATAAGAACTCATCCCGGATGACAGGATGATGGGCTTGCCCGTCATGGCTATCTTCTTAAGCATGAGAAAATTATTGACTTCCCCGGACCCAATCTTATAACGTCCCATCCCCAGCCGCTCGAGCAAATCAACTGCTGCCTGAGAAAACGGAGAGGACATAAACTCCATTCCCGCCGCTTCGCAATGCTCCTTGAGACCCTTCCACTGTCCCTCGGTAAATTCCATCCGCTTCCAATAATCCATCCGGGTGGCATCTTGTTGGCTGAATTTAATGCGGAAGGGCTCGTAAATGCTGCTTTCTGCCGCGGCTATATGAGTTTGAAATTTGACTGCGTCTACTCCTGTTTCTGACAAGGCATCTATATATGCATGCGCCATCCCCAAGCTGCCGTCGTGGGCCTGACCTATCTCGGCAATGATAAAAGTGGATTTTTTTATTTTATCTCCCATAAACTACTGTCTAATCCTCCAATAAACTACCTATCAACCTATCCAGCTCCTCTGCTCTTCTCTCCCACGTAAAATCAACCGTTTCATACTCCATATCAAAATCCTTCGTCTGTATTTCACGAATGCCCCGGCTGATATCCTGTGGATTGTTCTTGCAATACACGATATGCTTATAGGCCCTCAGCAGTCGCTTCGCCGGGGAAGACGGGTTTTCATAAACAAACAAAATGGGCTTTTGACATGCCAGCAGTTCGTATATCTTGCCGGGTGTCTGAATCCCCGTTGCATTGTCAAAATATAATAAAACATCCGCAGATTGGTAGAATTCTTTGAGCTGTTCTTGCTCCACAGCCCCAAGAACACGAATTCTTTTGTCGACAGGATTGGAATTGAGAAACCTAAGCCTGTCCACAATCGTAAGAAGCATATTGGACGCCTCCATCCCTTCGAAGGCTCGTATAAACGCAGAAGGGTCCCTCAAGGATGGGTAAAAAGCTCCGGCGTAGAAAAAATGCAATCCGGTGTGAAGAGATTTATCCGCTTCTACGCCATTCGACACGATCATCGAAGTCGATACCCCTTGGGGAAGCGCCGTACATTGTGAGCTTGCAATACCGTAATCTGTTATGAAATGGTCTTTTGTCTCTGCGTTGGTCACGATAATATGGTCCGCTTGTTTAAGCAATTTTTCTTCGTAGTTGCGGCATCTTTTTTTGTCCGAAAGCCGGGCCGCATTGTTGCACAAAGGGTCTCCGATGTCGAAAATCACTTTTGGTCGCCCGGAAAACAGCTTTTGAATGGATATCGCCAATGCCCCGGTCGAATAAGGCCCCATCTCCGCAATGATAATATCAGGGGACGTGGCTCTATGGTTCTTGTAAAAATAACTCCGAATCTTGCGTTGGTCCCTCACCCAGGGGTCGGGAAAAAACAGGGCTTTTATGCGCTTTTTGAGCCGGCCTTGCCATTTGCTGCCAATGGGCCTTTTGCCCCGGATATTTGTGGCTGTGTAATGAAAAAATTGTCGTACAAAAAGGGAGGGTTCTATTCTTGTTATTTCCACTCCCGGAATTTCAATTGTTCTACTTGTTGTCCTGAATCCTGCAATCTGAATGTCGTACCTGTCTCGCAGTAATTCCGATAGATGGGATATGCGAATGCTTCGTGGCCCCACTACATCCGGCGTGGGATATAAAAAAAGGATTTTTCTCTTCTTTTCCGGGTTCTTATCCATTCTTTTCATCCCCTGCAAATGCTATCGCAGATATTCTCCGTTCCCTCAGAGTCCTCTGTATTTTCCTCATAAGGCAATTCATTAACACGGAGCACACGGAGTTTTCTCTCTGTGCCCTCTGTGACCTCTGTGTCCTTTGTGTCCCCTCTGTGTCCTGAGTGCTCTCTGTGTTCCCCCTCTGTGCCCTCTGTGTCCTCTGTGTTTTCTGTGTTCCCCTCATAAGGCAATTCATTAACACGGAGCACACGGAGACACTGAGCACACGGAGTTTTCTTCTCTGTTTACACTCAGGGCTCTCTGTGTTCCCTCTGTGTCCTCTGTGTTCCCCTCAGTGACCTCTGTGTCCTCTGTGTTTCCCCCTTCCTCGGCGCACTAGAGGGTGCCATTTATCTTTCTCTTTACGCCTTCGGTCAGCAGAGGGACATTAAAGTTGATCAGAAGGCCGAGTTTTTTGCTTGCCAATTTTAAATAGGTGACCAATTGAACTTCATGGACAGGCAATACATAATCCACACTTTTTAATTCTACAATGACCCTATCTTCAACGAGGAGGTCGATTACAAACCCTTTGTTAAGTAGTTGGTCTTTATATGGGACATTAAACCGTTTTTGCCGTTCTACTCTGATTCCCTTTTGGCGCAATTCATAAAACAAGCACTCTTCATATACCGACTCCAAGAGTCCCGGCCCCAATTCTCGGTGTACTTCAATGGCACATCCGATAATGGCATTTGTGATTCTATCGTAGTCTTCTTTAGTCACAATCGATTACATAGCACTCAAGTATCTGTCACCCCGGTCACAGACGATAGACACGACGACCCCGGATTCGAGCTCGCCTATGATTCGTATAGCCGCAGCGAGAGCACCGCCGCTGCTGATACCGCAGAAAATGCCCTCCTCTTTTGCCATTCTCCGGGCCATCTCTTCCGCTTCGGATTGGGAGACATCTACTGTCCTGTCGACCGCCGAAGGATCGTATATCTTAGGCAAAAACGCAGGGGACCACCGGCGAATACCCGGGATGCGGGATCCCTCTGTGGGTTGCGCTCCGATGACCCGAATGTCGTTGTTCTGCGCCTTCAAAAAGCGAGACGTACCGGTGATGGTTCCGGTCGTCCCCATAGCAGAGACAAAATGGGTAATTTCCCCTTTTGTGTCGCGCCATATCTCCGGTCCGGTGGTTTTAAAATGCGCTTTCCAATTGTCGTCATTGGAGAACTGATCGAGCATAAAATATCCCTCCTCTGCGACTTTTTTCTCAGCCAACTCCCGCGAATATTCGATTCCGCCCTTATCCCCCGGCGTCAATATCACATTCGCTCCGTACGCTTGCATCGTTTTGACGCGTTCGACTGTGGCGGTATCCGGCATTACCAAGGTCATGTCCAAACCCAATACGGCCGATATCATCGCCAGAGCGATACCCGTATTGCCCGAAGTGGCCTCTATGAGCCTCGAATCTTTATTAATCTCCCCTCTCTCCAGTGCAGAGCGAATCATGTTGTAGGCAGGGCGGTCTTTGACGCTCCCTCCGGGGTTTTGCCCTTCGAGTTTGGCATATAGAAAGACCTTGCCGTGTTTCGGATTGAGGTGTTTTACCGGGACAAGAGGCGTATGGCCAATGAGCTCCTCGATTCCTGACATAAGACTAACTCTTTTCAGATTTAGGATTTTGATTGAAATGGTAATATATCCGGCTACCGGACGGAACGGATTTCGTCAGCCAAACATTACCACCGATGACGCTCCCTTCCCCAATGACGGTATTTCCACCGAGGATCGTCGCACCCGCATAGATGACGACATTATCTTCTATGGTAGGGTGGCGCTTGCTTTGGGCCATGCCCTTGTCTACACTGAGGGCGCCCAGGGTCACCCCTTGGTAAATCTTAACATTGGCACCGATATGTGTCGTTTCGCCGATGACGATGCCCGTGCCATGGTCGATGCAGAATCGCGCTCCAATCTCCGCCCCGGGATGGATGTCTATTCCCGTCTTCTCATGGGCGTGCTCGGAGACGATCCGCGGGATGTATGGCAAGGCTCTCTCGTAGAAAAAATGTGCTATCCGGTGCATCGCTATGGCGCTAAATCCCGGATAAGAGCGTATCACTTCGCGGGAGTCCTTTGCCGCAGGGTCCCCTTCGACAATGGCTGCAGCGTCATCAATTAACATCGCATAAATGCCCGGGAGAGCTTGTATGAAATCGTTGACCAATTGCTCGATGTCCCCCTCGTAATGCGGCTTCATTTTTTCCATGATTTTCAACATTTCAAGGCGTATCACTTCCCGCTCGATGGTAAGCTCCTCCTCGTAGGTGTATTGTTTGTTGGCCAACTCGGGAAACATCCACTGCATCAACCGGTCCAATACCGCACAGATAGATGCCGGCGTCGGGAGCCGGAGACAATCCCGGTGCTTGCCGTAAAGTACCTTAACAAATTCTTCTTGGGTCATTTGCTTCAATTTTGGTAAATTCTACTCAGACCATCCACTGCAACCAACGACTAAAAAACACATCGTAAACCACATATTTTACCCTTTCATTGTCTAACATTTCATACAATATTCCATCTTTTACAAGGGCTTTTACCGCCTGATGGGTAGAAGAGGCCGACAGATTGTATTTGTTCAAAAAATCTTTTGCAGTAACTTCCTCGACCATATCCTCCTTGGCAATGGCTGCGGTCACCTTCCACTGATTTGGACTCAATAGCTTTTTATAATACAGATAGGTCAACTCAAACTGCTGCAAACACCGGTATTTGGCACTTTCCAAATCGTGCATATCTACCTTTTGGCCGGTTGAGCCGTACAACTGATTGCACAGGAAATGCGTATAAAAAGTGTGCCGACGTGTCCAGCGGAGTATTTCTCCTATCGGTTTAGCCATGCGTAGTGCGAGGTTTTTGATACGATTACTTTTCAGAGTATCACTAATTTTTATTTCTTGTAAAAGTTTTTCATTTATCACTATCCCCCGCATTACGTATAGCCTTTGTTAGCATTTGTTTTAATTCATCACTTGTTGGTATTTTCCCGATTAATTTTTTAGGTAATTTTTTTGTTAAATTATATTCGGAAACACCTATTGGTTTATTGCTCGGTCTTAATGCAAATTCTACTTCAAGATTGTCTTTTTCAGGACATAGAATTATACCTATCGAAGGATTATCATCCGGAAGCTTTTCTTGTGCATCAAGTAGTTCAAGATAAAAATTCATTTTACCAGCAAATTCCGGTTCAAATTCAACAGTCTTTAACTCAATAGCAACTAAACATTTGAGTATTCTGTTATAAAAAAGCAAATCTATTGCATACTCTTTATTATTCAGTTTTAATTTGTATTGATTTCCGATAAAACTAAATCCATATCCCAATTCAAGCAATAAATCTCTTATTTTTTCTACTAATCTGTTTTCCAATTCTCGTTCAAGAATAGGTTTGGTTATTCCAAGAAAATCAAGATTATATTCGCTTTTTAACGCTTCGTTTGCTTGTTCTGACAAGTGAGCAGGAAGTGTTCTGTCAAAATTATGAAGTTTTTTATCTAATAACTGTCTTTTGTATGCGTCAGCTTTAATCTGATTAATCAATACAGCTCTACTCCAAGCCAATTTATCGGTAGCAATCAGATAGTATTTCTTTTATTCATCGTTTTTTATTTTGTGAAGAATTTCCAAATTTTGTCCCCAAGGAATTTTGTATGTAAGTTCTAATAATTCAGGTTTGTCTTTATATTCAAGATAGAATTGACGCATTCTCCATAAATTTTGAGGTGAGTAGCCTTTAACACCATCTATAATTTTATTTATATCTTTTGAGAGCGTATCTACTATTGATTTTCCCCAACCATATTTTTCTTGATTTTCAACAATTATCTCTCCAATCTCAAAATTTTGTTCTATATGAAATCTATTTAACGACTTGTAAGCTTTGTATTTAGCTTTATTAATCGCTTCGAATATTTCGTTGAAAAACTCTTTATATGTTGTCAACTCATTCATTATAATCCTTATATAAATCTCGCACGCTTGTGAGAGAATTCAAAAATACAAAATGTCGCACATTTGTGAGAGTTTTATAGTTCATCTCTTGTCTTCTTTTAATAAATCCTATCACCTCATCTCCGATTTTTTTGTCATTGTCATCAAATTGTCGTCGGATAAAATCAAAATACGACTCAAAACTGAAGTAGACTTGTTTTATATTTCATAAAATATGAATCGCAAAATATGAAACGCGGAGTTTTGTTTATTATTTATCCCCATCATCCCCTATTTGACCATTCGAACGGGTGGGGGGTCAAAGGTATCTTGGCGAAGGGATGGTAATCGCCTTGGAGACCGATGGGGGTAGCATGCCGGATATCGTGCACGATTTCTATGGCTTGTCTTGGTGCGGTGAGTCCAAACCCCTTGCCCTCGAGGACATAGGTGTAGCTCTTGGTATGGAGATCGGTAAAACCTCCGCTAAACTCAAATTCCTCTCCCTCGATAGTCAACGAACGGTAGGTGCGCAATCCCTTTGCCTTGATCTCCTCCGGTAGATTGTCGTAATTGATACTCAAGAACCATCTCACCCGCGCGCGGTCAAACTCGAGATACCCGGCAGCACGGTCATGACGGTGGATATGAACTATATTTTTCTTTACCTTACCAAATATCCAGCCCAACATGTCATAGAAATGTACCCCAATATTGGTGGCAATGCCGCCGGATTTGGAGATATCCCCTTTCCAACTCGTGTAATACCACTTACCCCTACTCGTGAAATAGCTCAAATCCACATCGTATATTTTGTCTTTGGGCCCGTTTTGCACCTTTTCCCTTAGAGCGATGACACTGGGGTGCAGGCGCAGTTGAAGAATGTTGAAAACCCGGCTCCCCGATTCTTTTTCGATATCTTCGAGCATGTCGAGATTCCATGGGTTGAGGACGATCGGCTTTTCGCAGATGACATCCGCTCCCTGCCGGAGACCAAAGCGAATATGGGCATCGTGCAGATAATTGGGAGAGCAAACGCTGACGTAATCGAGTTGGGTTCCGTCCGTATGCTTGATTTTTTCGATGTGCCGGTCGAAGCGTTCAAATTCGGTAAAGAAATCGGCGTCGGGAAAATAACTGTCGATGATGCCGACCGAATCAAAAGGGTCGTATGCTGCCAGTAACCTGTTGCTGGTGTCTTTTATTGCCCGCATATGCCTTGGAGCCACATATCCCGCAGCGCCGATTAATGCAAAGTTCTTCATATTATTCAAATTGTTTTAAAATGCTTTATTTAGATTTTAGAAACTACTCCGTCCTTTAATTCATACTTCTCTCCGCTTTCGGGGCAAATGGCCAGGCCATTTTCATCAAACTCCAATCGATGCCCGTAGGCGCTCATCCATCCGATTTGGCGGGCCGGATTACCGACGACCAAAGCATATGCGGGCACCTCTTTGGTCACTACGGCGCCGGCGCCTATGAAAGCAAATTCTCCGATATCATGTCCACAAACGATGGTGGCGTTGGCACCAATAGAGGCCCCTCTTCTGACCAAGGTCCGGGCATATTGCCCGCGCCGATTGACGGCGCTGCGCGGATTGATGACGTTGGTAAAGACCATGGAGGGCCCGAGGAATACGTCATCTTCGCAGATGACACCGGTGTAGATGGACACGTTGTTTTGTACCTTGACATTGTTGCCGAGTACCACTTGGGGAGAGACGACTACATTTTGTCCTATGTTGCAGCGCTCCCCGATCGAACAATCCGGCATTATATGAGAGAAATGCCAGATTTTAGTGCCTTCTCCTATCGTGCATCCCTCATCTATGACTGCCGTAGGATGAGCAAAAAATGTTTTTTTGTCTTGCATTGTTAATATTGATTTTTTTGAGATACTTCTACCATTTCATACCACTGATTACTCATAGAAGGAGCGAACCCCTTGGATGATACGCTCTTGTATCTCCGGTCGCATCTCTGTGTAGATGGGTAGGGACAGCACCTCTTTACAGAGCATCTCTGTCACCGGCAAATGCTTTACCTCCGAAAAGGGAGCAAAAGCTTTTTGTTTGTAAAGGGGGACCGGATAGTAGATATTGGCGGGAATGCCTTGTGCATTGAGGTGTGCTTTGAGGGCATCCCTCCGGCCGTCTTTGATGCGGAGGGTATATTGATGAAAGACGTGATCACTTTTGAGAGATCGCACAGGAGTTTGGACCGTCTCCAGCTTGCTGAATGCTGCATCGTAGGTATCTGCCACTTTGCGCCGTCTTGCCGCAAAATCATCCAAGTGCTTCAATTTGACATCCAAAATAGCAGCTTGCAGGGCATCCAGACGGCTATTGACCCCTATTTCATCGTGGTAATACCGTTTGGATTGGCCGTGGTTGGCAATCATTCGAATCCGGGCAGCGAGCCCTTCCTCCCGGGTAAAAATCGCGCCTCCATCCCCAAAACATCCCAGATTTTTAGCCGGAAAAAAGGAAGTTGTCCCGATGTCACCTATCGTTCCGGCCGCTAACCGGCTTCCGGCCATTTCATACCTCGCTCCTATGGCCTGAGCATTGTCCTCGATGACGAAGATGCCATGTTTGCGGGCGACATCCATGATGGGGGCCATGTCCGCTGTCTGGCCAAAAAGATGGACGGGTACCACCGCCTTAGTGCGCGGTGTTATGGCTGCTTCTACCACCTCAGCCGTGAGATCAAATGTGTCGGGACGGACATCGACCATTACGGGTTTTAAGTGCAGTAATGCAATTACTTCTGCCGTCGCCACGTAGGTGAATGCCGGCACAATCACCTCATCCCCCGGCTCTAATCCGAGTGCCATCAAAGCGATTTGGAGGGCATCTGTTCCATTGGCACATCCTATCACATGTTCCACGTCGAGGTATCCGGCGAGGTGCGTTTCAAAAGAGGCGACGGCCGGCCCTTTGATGTACCAGGCGCTATCCAAGACCGCTTGCATGGCCGTATCTATCTCCTCCTTCAATCGCATATACTGCGACCGAAGGTCCACCATTTGTATTTTATCATTCATAATGCCCTATTTTCTTCCAATGCTGTCGTAGTAAAAAGATCGCCCCTTCATCTCTGCGATATCGTAGAGATTGCGTCCATCAAAAATGGCCGGATGGTGCATTAATTCTATCATTTTGTCGAAATCGGGTGTACGGAATACCTGCCATTCGGTCAATATCGCCAAGGCGTCAGCCTCCTTCAGAACATCATAAGGAGTGGATCCAAATTGGAGCTTGTCTCCAAAAAGCGCCCGGACATTGTCCATGGCTTCGGGGTCAAACGCATGTATTACAGCCCCTTCTTCCAGGAGTTCCCGTATCAAATCCAAAGCAGGAGCTTCGCGAATATCATCCGTTTCGGGTTTGAAGGCCAATCCCCAGATAGCGACCTTCTTTCCCTTCAGGTCCCGCATGAAATACCGTTTCATCTTCTCGCCCAGGATGGTTTTTTGACGGTGATTGACCTCCATCACGGTTTTGACGAGTTTGAAGTCATAGTCCGCTTGCTCTGCCATCAGGGCAAGGGCTTGTACATCCTTTGGGAAGCAACTCCCACCGTACCCTACCCCCGGGAACAAAAACCTTTTGCCTATGCGGGTGTCGCTTCCCATCCCCCTGCGAACGTAGTCCACATTGGCCCCCAAACGCTCACAAAGATTGGCAATCTCATTCATAAAGCTAATCCTCGTAGCGAGATAGGAATTGGCGGCGTATTTTGTCATCTCCGCGCTTCTCTCATCCATAAAAATGATGGGGTTCCCCTGACGGACAAAGGGAGCATACAGTTTTTTCATCATCGCAGCTGCCTTGTCTGATCGCGTTCCGACCACCACGCGATCCGGTTTCATAAAGTCATCTACGGCTACCCCCTCCCTCAAAAACTCCGGATTGGATACGACATCAAAGAGGCTTTCATCCACTGTTTGGGCGATCGTGTCATAGACCTTTTCGGAAGTTCCCACCGGTACCGTACTTTTGTCCACGATGACGACATATTTATGTATAAAAGGGGCAAGCGTTCGGGCGGCAGACAATATGTAAGACAAATCTGCCGATCCGTCTTCACCGGGAGGAGTGGGGAGAGCTAAAAAAACGATTTCGGCCTCCTTCATCGCTACCTCATAAGAAGTGGTAAAGGAGAGTCTCCCTTGTTGGATATTGCGTTTGAACATCACCTCCAAACCCGGTTCGTAGATTGGGACTTTGCTTTCCTGCATTTGACGGACTTTCTTTTCGTCGATGTCAACACATATGACTTCATTGCCGGTCTCTGCAAAGCAAGTTCCGGTGACCAATCCGACATAGCCGGTTCCAATTACTGCAATTTTCATATCAATATTTTTATAAAAGCAAGGCTTCGCCGTCAATAGGTCGCAGACCTACTACCCATAAATTCAACCATTTCAAGGAGTTATCCCTAAATTTAGGTTAAGCTCGCTTGAGAATTCGCAAATATTTGGCGGGCACCTCCAAGCTTAAGGTATACCCTATATTCTTCAAATCTATCAATAACCGGTGCTTGCCGGTTTTGGAGCGTACGGTGCCTCGCAAGCCCGTCAAGGCCCCGCCGATTACTTCTACTTCACTGCCTTCATTCAAATCCTGCAATGGCATGGCTTCCACCTCGTTTATCTCACCGGTAATCCGCTGCAACAACGCTATTTCCTCTTTCGGAATGGGAGAGGGTCTTCCACCAAATCCAACAAACCGGAACACATCCCTGGCGTTCAATACACGACTGCGCTCGCTTTGGTGAATACGCACAAATACATAATGACTGATCAACGGGAGCTCGTACTCCTTGACTTTGCGCCGGTATTGCCGCACTTTCTTTATGACAGGGACATACGCTTCAATGCCATACTTGGCCAACTCCCTGTAAACCGACTTCTCCTTGCGAAATCCCGTATATACAGCATACCAACGGCGTCGGTCCTCGTTACTTCTATATGTTTGGTCTACAGTCTCCATAATGTCAATCCATCTACTTTTCGAGGCAATATCCCTTTCAAATCCATGACAATACCTTCCGGTTGGATGATTTGGCGGATATAATCGATGCCTTCTTCCTTGTAGCGATTATGCGCTACTGCTACAATGACGGCGTCATAGGGTCCATTGGGTTGATCCAGTAAATCTATATCGTACTCTTCCTTGACCTCCTCTTTGTCAGCATAGCAGTCCACCACATCCACTTGGATACCGTAATCTTCCAACTCGCGAACGAGATCGGCCACTTTCGAATTGCGGATATCCGATACATTCTCCTTGAAGGTCAGTCCGCGGACGAGGGCTTTGCATTGTCCGGGGTTTTTGTCATCTGCGATGAGTATCTGAACCAATCGCTTGGCGATGTAAGCCGGCATGCCATCATTGATGCGACGACCACTCAAAATCACCTGTGGGTCATAACCCAACTGTTTGGATTTGTATAAGAGATAATAGGGGTCCACACCGATACAATGCCCCCCGACCAATCCCGGTGTCATATTTATAAAATTCCATTTGGTGCCCGCAGCCTTCAAAACTTCGCGGGTATCTATCCCCATCCGGTCGAAGATAATGGCCAGTTCGTTGACAAAAGAGATATTGAGGTCGCGTTGGGTGTTTTCGATGACCTTGGCGGCTTCAGCCACCTTGATAGAAGAGGCCTTGTAAATACCGGCCTTAATAACCGCCCCATAGACTTTGGCTATCTCTTCTAAGGCTTCCTCATCGCATCCTGCTACAATCTTGAGTATCGTCTCCACCGTGTGTTCCTTGTCACCCGGATTGATGCGCTCGGGAGAATAGCCTATTTTGAAGTCTTTACAGCCCTGAAGGCCGGAAAATCGCTCCATAATAGGCTGACAATCCTCTTCGGTACATCCCGGGTACACCGTAGATTCGAATACGACATAATCTCCCGGTTTCAGTACCTTGCCGATGGTCTCCGAAGCCCCGAGAACGGCTTTAAGATTGGGGACTTTATGCTTATCCACTGGAGTGGGCACCGCCACGATAAAAAAATTCGCCTTCCGCAAATCATCCAAATCTGCTGTAAAACGAATATCTCTCCCTTCAAAAGCTTCTGCCTCCAACTCATTGGATGGATCTTCGCCGCGTCGCATCATTTCCACCCTTTGACGGTTGATGTCAAAACCGATGACTTCAAACTTCTTGGCCAATGCCAACGCTAAGGGCAAACCCACATATCCCAATCCGACTACGCCGATGGCTGCTTCCTTGGTCAGGAGGCGATCGTAGATCGATGTATTTATTTTCTCCATAATAACAATGCCGTTTCTTTGTTGTGATGAACTTCAAAGAGTCCTTGCTCACTAGATGAATAATTCAAATATTTTATCTTTCTGTTTATCAAATTCTCTGCTTTTTCAATCAATTGGGTGAGATAGGCCTTGTCGATGTCTCCGATAATGATAATGTCGATGACCGGACTGTTCCTCCCCTTGGCAAAATCACCGGTCAAATAGACTTCTTCGACGTCACCGAGTTTTTTAATTACCTCCAGGATGATTTTGTCAATACCGATATACTTACGCACGATGTTGTGGATATCTTCAAACAGAGGGTGTTGTTTGTTGGCCCTGAAAAACCGCTTGTTGCCCTCCGAATATGAGTTGAGTAGCCCGGCTTTTTCGAGGCGATTGAGCTCTACCCGGACGGCATTGGAAGACTCCCCAAATTCCCCCTCCAGCTGACGCAAATAGGAGCGAACCTCACTGTTGAGAAAGAACTTCAACAGGAGTTTGATGCGGGTCTTGGATGAAATAAGCGATTCTATCATAATTCGAGTAACAAAATTACTCAATTTTTAATAATTGACCTTTTCTTTTTATGAAAATTACACCTTCATTACGTCTTTATACCATTTGGTAACTGCGATATATATCGCACCGAGGATAACAGAGACTATCAACGCCCGGATGAGCTCCCTCCACCATAGAGGTTGGATAGCAGGTAAAGGCAAGATGGGTCTGTCAATGGCCTGGATGAATGGGGTTTTGTTAGTTAATGTAAAATTTGCAACTTCCTTATTCTTGATAGCTTCGCCAAGCATGATATAGAGCAGCTGTAGCTCTTTCTTGAGTTTGCTAAGTGGGACTTTAGCTTTGTGCGACCAAACCGCCCGGCTTGCATCTTGATAAGCTGCGATTTTATATTGCTTTTCATTAATCAGGCCTTGGAGAGAATCTACTTTTTGCTGAAGGACACGGAAAGTATATTCTTGCTTTTCGACAGTTTTGTTAACATAATATTCAGATAGTTTATCAAATTGCAATTCGACTAATATCCGGGCCAAGTCCTCAGAATGTAGTATTGATAGCATTGTGAGGATGCCGGTCTCTTCATCTGCCTGCACTGTCAAAACACTCCGGACCATCGTATGCAAGGTAAGCCACGCAGCGCGTTGCAGGCGATTAAAAGTCGAGGGATCTGCTTGTCGAAACCGGAATCCTTTAAGTGCACTTTCTTCTTCCCAAGGCTTATACCAGACATTTTTCCCCCAGTTTCCGTATGTCTCAAAATCATCGATTAGAGCATTGGCCAACAATACCCGCCTGCCTTCGATCTCGATAGTATCAAAAGCAACACGAGTGAATATCTTCCGGCTTTTCGACAACTCTATAAGTTTTTGATAATTGTACTCCTTTCCTTTTCCGAGCCCAAAATCTCCGAGGATACTACTCAGCCCGCCGCCGATACCTCCCTGTTCTTCATTGAGCATAAAGGTCAACTTGGCTTGATAAACGGGGTCTGTCGTAAGTGCATGGTACAACTTATACCCTCCCAAGAGGATAAAAAGGATGAGAATAACCTTCCACCTGCGACGGATTTCTGCGGCATAAGCCTTAACCGTCAAGACAATTTCCTTGACAGTAATCAAATCTTCATTGTTTTGAGCGGATGCCATTTCTCGACAGATATTAATATTTTATAAATGCATAGGCGCGTTAGAAAGCGCAAGTTACATATAATTTTTTTTCTAAAGTGTAGAGATGGACTGCAAAATAAATACGTTGAATAATAGAACAACCGAAGACTTATATCCAATGAGCACATTAAAGAAGGTAGAAGGAAGGGTATGAAATGGTTAATTCTTGTCAGAAAATCCATTTCACATATAAAAAAAACAAATATAACATATTGGAATACAGGGTATAAGCAATAACAATTATACGGCTTGCGTTATACTACACAAGTGGACAAAAGCGTTTATCGATTACAAAACATTAACTTTTCCATTCGTATTGATTCAAGAATGGCTTTGTCTTGCTATCTTTGAGCCAATCTTTTATAGTTCAGATAATAACGAATAATCAATAAATATACTATGTATAAGATACTCTCTTTTTTACTCCTCTTCATAGTTTGGGATGCTCAAGCCCAAATGATCGAGAAAGACGGGATGCATTACTATGGCAACGAATGGATAGATTACGATGCCACTTATTACAAAGTCAAAGTGGCAAAGGACAGTGTTTACCACATTACAGGAGCCACACTGCGGGAGCATGGCATTCCTACCGGTAGTGTACTGGGCAAAAAAATTCGCTTATTTCATAACGGAGAGCAAGTCCCGGTTTATGTCAGTGAGGAGGGAGTGTTTGCCGATGATGATTTTATTGAGTTCTATGGAAAGAAAAACCGTGGGGAATTAGACCGGTTTTTGTACCATAAACCGGACGAGCAACAGCTCAATCCCCTTTGGAGCATGTTTACGGATACCGCAGTGTATTTTTTGGCATTCGATGGTTCGGAAGGAAATCCGTTGCATTACAAATCGATTTCCAACGACTTGAGTAATCATCCCCCTGCTGAGACGTATTTTATGGATAGTATCACCCAAGTGTTCCACGACACATGGTATAAAATCACGGAAGAAGCCCTAGAGCTCTCTCTCTTTGATGTCGGAGAAGGGTATGCCAACAATAACAAAGGGCGTTATCTCAAGCAAGATATAGTATTTGAACTTCCGCACCTGTACTTGGGAAATGCCGATGGGAAGTGCGTGATTCGCTATTCCAATGTAAGTACCAACGGTGCTAAAAACTCCAGAGCAGAGATTCATATCAACGGGGAGCTCTTCAAGGTAGACAACTTTAAGGAAGAATCAGTAAGGCAAGTCGAGTTTGATATCGATAATGTATATTTAAATCCGCTAACAACAGTCTCCCTTTCGGGCACCCAAAACTCCAGCGATTATCTCAATATTCCCTTTGTCACACTGAAGTATCCAAGAGAATTTAACTTTGAAGACGTGCAATTTAAGACTTTGAAGATCGAAAAAAGTAGCTTACCGACATATCTTGAAATGGAGCACTTTGGGGGAAGTGACCGGATAATTATGCTCGATCGTACTAATCTTTTGCGATTGGTGATTGATAAAGATCCAAATGACGGAAAATACAAAGTCCAGCTGCCACCTTCAGTAAAAGACCGTGAGATGGTAATATTTAATACTCAAATCACCAAACCTATTACGCGCTTGGAGAAAAGAGTATTTCAAAATATCAAAACCAACAGTTCGAATTTTGTAATCATTACCAATTCAGTTTTCGATAGAGAGACTAACGGTGTAAATCCCATACAAGCCTATGCTAATTATAGGAGTAGTGCTGAAGGCGGGAGCTATAAAGTGATGGTTTTTCATATTGATGAAATCGAAGATGCTTTCGCGTGGGGAGTACTTCGTCATAGCATTGCCATCCGGCAGTTCAATCAGTATATCAACAGCAATTGGCCGGATGCCCAATACACACTACTTATTGGACGAGGGGCGGGATATCCGTTTTTTAATTATTCTCCGGATCCCCCGGAAAATCATTGGTTATTTGTACCCACTTTTGGTCAGCCCGGTTCAGATGTACTTTTGGGGTCGGACACATCAGATCTGCCCGTTATCGCTATTGGCAGAATACCGGCTATCAATGGAGAAGAGATAATGATTTATCTGAATAAGCTAAAAGAATATGAGGCCATTGGTTCTAATACCGATCAGACGATAGAAAATAGGGGTTGGACAAAGGAATTTATTCACATGTCCGGTGGGGATATTACTAAGGTACAACAGGAGATTATACCTATAGCTAATCACCTTAAACAACTAGAAAATGTTGTAAGAAAACCTTTCATTGGAGCCCATACTACAACCTTTTATAAACAAAACCTAGGATTTAAAGATCCCGCCTCTAAACGTATGAGGGAGAGAATTAATAACGGGGCCTCCTTCATCACATATTTGGGGCATTCCAATTTTTCACTAATAGACTTTAATATCGACCCTCCGGAGACCTATCTCAACAAGGGACGGTATTATATCTTCATGTCTTTGGGCTGTTTGGTAGGGGACTTATTCCGGCCAAATAATAGAAGTTTTGGAGAGCAACATACTCTAATACCGGATAGAGGAGGAATTGTTTTTATGGGTAATACCACCAATGAGTATCAGCCTCCATTGAGGAGGTATTCGTCCGTATTGTATCATAGGTTGAATGAAAAAAATTACAGAATGCCTTTTGGCAAAGTGGTTATGTTGACGGGAAAGGATGTTATCCACCTCAATAATAAAGAGACACAGAGAACAGAACGTCAATTGCTACGTCTCAATGAGCAGGTTTGGAGCACGACATACGATGGAGACCCGGCATTGCAATTACCCTTTCGCAAAGATCCAGACTATCTGATAGATGTGTCCAGTGTCGAATTGCGGCCTAAAACCCTGTACAAAGGGCTTGACAGCTTTTTAGTCAGATTTGCCGTGGCCAATATTGGTGCTGCCATCGATACATCATTTGATATTAAATTGCAGCATCGCTTACCAAATGGCAAAGTAATGGATCTCAATAATATCCGGATAAAAGCGCCCTACGACAGGGATACCTTTACCACCATCCTTCCTTTGCCCAATGATAACAGCATCATCGGACTCAATCACTTTTTGATTACGCTTGATGCTAACAATGAGGTCGAAGAATATCCCACTCCACAGGCAGAATTTAACAATACTCTCATAGTTAGTGGTGAGGAAGGATACCCCGCCTTTATTGCCAGTGATGATGTCTTTCCCGTTTATCCGGAGGAATTTGCAATAGTCAATAAGGATGATATTACACTTACCGCGTCCAATTCAAAATACAGACTATCGAAAAGAAAATATTATTTTCAAATAGATACTACGGCATTGTTTGACAGCCCCGAGCTCTCAACATACGATGTAACAACCTCATCACCTGATGTCCGATGGAACTTGCCTTTCAAACTCATACCCAATAGAGTATATTATTGGCGCACAACAGTGGATAGTACAGGTCGGAGGGGGTTTGCATGGAAAACGCGCTCATTTATTTATTTTCCGGACGGCCCTACGGGTTGGAACCAATCCCATAGATATCAGTTTGAAAGGGATAAACTCAGTAAAATGGAGGTGGACATGTCTAAAGGACTATTGAGTTTCGAGAAAGTAGGTCTCAATATCCGCGTCACCAATAACACTTTCCCAAGACCGGATAGATACCGCCCGAGATGGTATTACGGCAATGATGTAAAACAGAGTTGGGAAAACTGGATGCCATCTTCAGCTATCGCTATTGCTGTTATCAATCCTATCACAGGAAAATTGTGGCAAAATCCTGTAGGTGGACTATATGGGGCATTTAACCCCAAAAGACAGGGAGCAGCCCCCATTAATGTCTTTCCTTTCTATGTCAGGACTGCAGAGGAGAGAGACAATGTAGAAAAATTCCTGAGCGACATTATTCCTGATGGGAGTATTATATTGTTTTATACCATCGTCCAAAAGGGAACAAACTATCATCCGGAACAATGGGCGCAAGACCCCGGTGACAACATCATAACTATCCTCGAAGAGCAAGGGGCCAAAGAAGTAAAAGGGCTAATTAATAAAGGCTCCGTCCCCTATATTTTTTGCTATAAGAAAAATGGTTCCTCCAGCTTTATGCCTGTTGAACGCATCGGGAATGATACAGATGTTATCGAAGCCCGACTTGATATTCATCCCTTTCGCAATGAAGGGTGGGCCAACAGTTTAAATATTGGTCCTGGTCAGGGTTGGAAATCTTTCGAGTGGAACGTCAAAGAAATTGAGAAAAATGACATTTATAAAGCTTCTGTCATTGGTATTGATGATAAAGGCGCACATGAAGTTTTATTAGATAATCTAAAAATGGGCTCATACGATTTATCCATGATAAGCAATAAGCAATACCCTAAGCTCCAACTCCGGTTCTACGCCAAGGACGACACCAATCACACCACGGTACAAATGCCCTATTGGCGGGTGTATTACGACCCACTTCCGGATGCGGCGGTGAGTACCGAATCAAATTTGATTTTTAAGTCTGATACCTTAATTCAGGGCGAGCAAATAATGTTAACCATGCCTATTCACAATCTTACTCCGGTGGGCATGGACAGCATACTTGTCAAATACACGATAATCAACCGTTCCACAAATGAAAGTGTGAATAGTCAGAGTAGAGTCTCCCCTCTGGCCGGCAACGCTGAAGAGCTAATAAGTTATCGTCACTCTACCCTCCAACTCCACGGAGATTACCGTCTGATTGTAGAGCTCAACCCCAACAATGATCAGCCGGAGTTATTGCACTACAACAATATCGCTACCTTTGATTTTTATGTCAATGGGGATAACGAAAAACCTTTATTGGATGTGACCTTTGACAAAGCTCATATCCTCGATGAGGAACTCGTCTCGAGCAAACCTGAAATTCAAATTACCCTCCGGGATAACAATGATTTTTTCGCACTAAAAGACACTTCTCTGTTTGATGTGTATATCAGCAAAGAGACGCCGATTACATCTCACAATAAAGACAGTAAAAAGCTGAACTTATCTGACCCGGATGTCGCCTTCTTTCCCGCAGATCTAAGCACCGGAAAAAACGAAGCGCGTCTCGTGATACACCGGAGATTTGAAGATGGCAAGTATTACATGATGGTCTCCGCAAAGGACAATGTGGGCAATAAAGCAGGGCAGGTCGATTACCGCATTTCGTTCAGGGTCATCAATAAAAATGCCATCTCCAATATCGTCAATTACCCCAATCCATTTACCTCTTCGACCCGCTTTGTCTATACGCTTACAGGGGAGACCTTGCCGGAAGATTATCACCTTCAGATTATGACGGTCACCGGAAAGGTCATTCGCGAAGTGAGTAAAGAGGAGTTGGGGCCCTTGCGCTTTGGCACCCATATGACGGAATTTGCCTGGGATGGCAAGGATGCATTTGGGGAGCCCCTGGCCGCAGGAGTGTACCTCTACCGGTTTTATATCAAAAAACAGGACGGAGAGGATATGGAGCGATTGACGAATGAAGACTACGGCAGGTTAAACGATTTGGACAAATATTTCAAAAACAACATCGGAAAAATGGTATTGATGCATTAGTGCTGTGTCATTCTTCGGATCAAAAAGAGCAATGCAGGTTCTACATATCTTCGATCGCTACCTCAATACTACGATGAATTGGGCGCACAACTTTATGCTGTCCTTGCCCGAAGTTCAACACATTGTCACCGCTCCCATCCGCTTTGAGAATGCATTCGATAGAGGGGTACAGTTGCTCACAGCACCGCATCAACACGTCCTCCCCATGCCGCGGGACGAATGGTCTGTTCCGGTGTATTACCGGGGGTTTGACAAATTGCTGCCCGGTGTGTACGAGAGTTGGTTGAGACGATACGTCATGAAGCACCCACCGGATATTATCCACGCGCATTTTGGTGGAGTTGGGGTAAGACATATGAAATGGATTAAGCACACCGGTATTCCCTTTATTACTTCTTTTTACGGTTTTGATATGGAAAAATTACCCTATAAAAAACCGGAATACCGGGCGTATTACAGAACACTCGCCGATACCGTAACAGCTGTGCTCGTCCTGGGGAGTTCCAGCAAAAGGACCCTTGCGGAGCAATACGGATTCCAGCGAGAGAGGATTTGGGTGCACCCGTTGGGTATCGATGTCAAGAGTCTGCCATTTCATACCCGCAAAAAACCATCCACCGGGCTGCGACTCTTGCAAATAGCCACTTTAACTCCCAAGAAAGGACAGCTCGACGCGCTTAAAGCCTTACGTCGCGCCTTATCGGTCTATCCGGATATCCGGTTGACTTTCGTGGGAGAGCGATGGGATAAATCCTATGTCCGCACCATCGAGGAATATATCGATAAACACGGGCTACATCACGCAGTAAATATGCTACCATTTGTCGCACACGATGAAATATACCAACTGATGGAACAGTACGACGCGTTTATCCACCCCAGCCATTATACCGAAGATAGAGACAGCGAGGGCGGAGCGACATTCGCCATCCTTGAAGCCATGGCGAGTGGCCTCCCGGTACTCAGTACTGCACACCGCTCCATCCCGGAGCGGGTCATTGACGGAGAGATGGGATTCATCGTGCCGGAGAGGGATATCGAAGCGCTTTCCAAAGCGATTGTTCGCATGTATGAAATGCCCCCCCACGAGTACCAAAAGATGTCTCGTGCATGTAGAAACCAAATCGAAATGAATTTCGATTCCATACGCTTGGCAAAAAAAATGGAATCCATTTATAATACCGTCATGCGGCAGCACTGCTAGGCCGCATTACAGTTGCATTACAAAGCATTCTTGCTGGCTAAGATATAAGTATGCTTTGTTGCAAAACAAATTGCTTTAGTTTATTATACCAACGACCGGAATAGAATACCTTTGTGTATGCTTCTATTTTATACTGATGAAATCGATGGTCAAAGAGCCGTATTTTCCGGGCAGGAAGCCGTGCATATCGGGAAGGTCCTCCGCATGAAAAGCGGTGACCGCTTGCAATGGACAGATGGCAAGGGGATGATGTATTCCGGAGCCCTCCTGTCGGTGGGAAAAAGGGAGGCGGTTGCGGTGGTAGAGCGCACGACTCCCTGGCAAAAGACCTGGAAGCGGGACATTCACATCGCCGTTTGTCCGACGAAAAACATCCAGCGCACCGAGTGGATGATCGAAAAACTTTGTGAGATGGGGGTGGACTCTATCACCCCGGTTATCGCCCAAAACAGTGAGCGCAGAACGGTCAAAACCGAAAAACTCCGTCGAAAGATCATCAGTGCTTGCACCCAGTCCCTCAAAGGACAGTTTCCCACACTCCATGAGCCGCTCCCTCTACAAGCATACCTCTCCGCCCAACGGGACACCTCGGACGCCTTTATCGCCCATTGCCGGGGGACCCTGCCCCCATTAGCCCGGAAGCCCCTTTCAGGAGATACCCTCCACATCCTTATCGGGCCGGAAGGGGATTTTACCACCCAAGAGATTAAGGATGCTGTGGAGCGGGGTTGGCAGCCCGTAGGACTGGGATTGTCCCGCCTTCGGACTGAGACCGCTGCGTTGGTAGCTTGTCAAACATTTCATATCATAGAAACAATAGGTAGGTAATCCCCGCCCCTTCACCCATACAAAAAGCCCGGATAAAACCAATTATCCGGGCCATTTGTCAATCATTCTGTAGCTACCTTTCGGTGCTCCTGTGCGGCTTTACCACACTCGCAAAAGAGTCATATTCTCCTAAAATCTAAATCTCAATCCAAATTGTGCTTGCCACCTCGACAGGAGACTGAAGTCATCCGTAAAGGTGTTTTTAATCGCCGGATCAAAGGAGTAGGTCACATTGCCATCATTGTCGGTAGAAACCCCAATCGGCTGGCTTGCCGTCGGGTTTTGACGCACGCCCCAGGAGGAATTGAGTAAGTTACCAAAATTCAGAATATCCACGGTAAATTCCAGCGCTTGACCTTTTGGAAGCATATATTCCTGTGCGATTTTGACATCCCAGGTGGAATACCAGGGGCGCAAGAGGGCGTATTTGCCGGCAACCTTCCCTCTATTGGCGCTCATGTAGTCATCCTGCTGGATATAGGCTTCCAACGCGGCTCTTTGCTCCTCCGCACTATAAGTCGTTTCGTCGAAATTCATCTTGGCAATATCCTCCTTGGTGGGAATATAGATGAGGTCGTTGAGGTTGGACCCATCATGGTTGATGTCGCCGCTGTAGGTATAGCTAAATCTTCCTCCCTTGACGTATTCGAAGAAGGTAGAAACTGTGGTTGCCCATTTGCCGCCGTATTCAAATCGCTTGGATGCCGCTCCCAAGATACGGTGTTTGTGACCGTAAAGGGAAGGAGACAAGACAGGCAGATTGACATTGCCATAGGCGGGATTGCGCGCGTAGGCATCGCTGGAGATTTCGGCGGGTATCGAACTCGCATCGCGGGAATCGAGATAATCGTACCCCAGGGAGGCAAACATGCCATTGTCCCATCGTTTTTGGAGTTGTACGCTCACATTGAGGGAGCGCCCCAAGTTGGTATTGGTAAAGACATAAGCATCATTCTTAAAGGAGGTTCGATCCAAAGAATCGACATAAAACGGGCGGTTGTCCACTCCTTTGAGGGTGCCGGAGGGAGGTTTTAGTCCGTAGTTTCTGACCATCATCGCGTGGATATCCTTGGTGTACACCACGTCAAATGTACCGATCCAACCGTCTCCCAATCGCTTATCCAGCCCGAGATTGGTTCTCCAGACTTGGGGGAAACGGAAGTCTTCCCGGGTGACACAATAGAAGAAGAAATTGGGGTTGGCTACCTGGTTACCAATCCATACGAACGGGAACCTACCGGAGAATAATCCACTTCCACCTCTTACCTGGGTGCTTCTATCGCCCTGCACGTCCCAATTAAAACCAAACCGTGGCGAAATATTGGGAGTCTCTTTGGGCAAGACGGTATGATCGAATTTTGTCGGATTGCCTTCTTCATCGTAGTATTCGATGTCACCAAAATAACAACAGTTTCTTGCGATGTTTTCTTTAATTTTTTCCTGCGTGTCAAAATACTCTGGTCTGTCGATGCGCAATCCCAAAGTCAAGGTAAAATCCGGAGTGACATTAATCTCGTCTTGCAAGTAGAAAGCCAGCTGTCCGACATTGGTCTCTGCCAAGGCCCAACCCTGGTATCCTTTGGCCGTGTCCTGATCGACACCCAAGGGAGAATCATCCCCACCAAACTGTTTGTAAGTGTTGCGTGCCTGATCGACTTGTTTGCCAAAAGAACCATCCTTGACAGCCGCTTCAAAAGCATCGACAGAGGCAAACCCGGGACCGAAGGTTCCACCATATGTGTTTAGGTTGAAGGAGTTGTCAAATAAGAACTTCTCAAAGCTAAATCCGACAGTGATCGTATGCTTGTTGAGGTAGATGTCCAAATTGTCCGAAGCCTGTATGACATCCTGAAACAATCTATTGTGGATCGAGAATGGCTCGTGTCCCGCGACGATAGCCCGCACCCCTGCCTGATTGATGTTGATCACAGGGAAGGGGTCGGATTTGGGGTCTCTTGAATCTCTAAAGGCGGTATAACCTACTTGAAACTTGTTGGCAAACATGTTGGAAAATCGGGAGTTTAACTCCACTATGCCCGAGTGCAAATTATTGATAATCGTATATCCGGAGTTTTCAAACTGCAAAGTGGTCTGGTCGGGCCCTCTTCGTCCGATGGCCTCGGGGTGAGCGGGTTTGTCCCGGCTCGCCAGCAAAAAGTTGTACGTGGCGGTGAGATTGTGGTTGCGACCAATGTTCCAATCGAGTTTAAACAATCCCTTATTATTGTCCGTGCGATGCAAGAAACCTTCGTAGGCGCCTGTCTCATATCCATAATTGTCCCTTAACAAACGGGACACGCGCTCCATATCTTCAGCAGAGACACGGGACACATTGGGGCCGCTAAGTCCGGGACGGGCTGCCAGATAATTGCTCCCCAAGTCACTTCTGCGTTCTATCTCCGCATTGGCAAAGAAGAAAAGCTTGTTCTTAATAATCGCCCCACCCAGGCTAAAACCTGTTTGAAGGTGATTGAGGTCGGGTACAAATATTTCCTTTCCCCGGACTTTTCCACCTGTGAAATCCTGATTTCTGTAGAACCCGAAGGCTGTCCCGTGCAATTCGTTGGTCCCGGACTTGGTGACAGCATTGACTGCAGCACCCGTAAAGCCCGACTGCCTGACATCAAAAGGAGCAATATCCACCTGTATTTGGTCAATGGCGTCAAGGGATACCGGCTGTGCATTGGTCTGGCTTCCCGGAGTTGCCGCATCCAATCCAAAGGGATTGTTGAAGATAGATCCGTCAAGGGTGAAATTATTCATCTTATTGTTTCTTCCGCCGAATGAATTGCCGTCAGACGAAGGGGTCAAACGGGTAAAATCCTTGGCGGAGCGCGAGATGGTCGGCAGTTTTTTAATTTGTTCGTTGCTTACATTGGTAGAAGAACCCGTGCGGTCACTATTCAGGATTCCGTTCTTGTTGGCAGACACAACCACCCCTTCCAGCGTTACGGATGCACTCTTCATCGAGGCATCAATAACCCGTTTTTGCCCCAATGTCAAGAAGATATTGGATATAGCTTTGTCTTCATATCCGACATATGTCAATTGGATAGTGTACGGGCCTCCGATCCGCATGTTAGCGATGCGATACCGACCGTCAATGTCTGTGACCGTCCCATAATTGGTCCCGGAGGGTGTGTGGGTGGCCACCACCGTGGCGCCGATGAGCGGCACTCCCGATTGGTCTAAGATTCTCCCTTGAAGGGAAGCCGTCGTCACCTGTGCATGGACCGATATAGCCAAGAGAAAGGTCAATACGCCCAGGAGTAACGGGAAAGGTTTTCGTTTCATTTTTTTATAATTATTGGATGAGTAAAATGAGATTTACAACGGCAAATGTATTTCAGTCAGTTAAATATTACATAATAAAAATAAAATTAATTTAACTTTTATTCATATATGAAATTGTAAAATATATAAGTATCGAAATCAACCCGTTGTTAGGTGACCTGCCCGGATATCATTACTCACCTTCAAAAAAAGCCCGCTGGTCTTTTAAACTGAACCGATTTGAAATGTGGTGATAAAAGGAGGGTAGATTAGTATTTGATGCATACATTCTTGGGCTCTGTGAAGAAATCCAGGGCGTCGAAGCCCCCCTCCCTTCCGAGTCCGGAGTCCTTGACTCCCCCGAAAGGGGTGCGCAGATCCCTCAATAACCAGGTGTTGACCCATACGATACCGGCTTCGAGCCGGGCTGCCATGCGATGTGCACGGGATACGTCCTTGGTCCAAACGGTCGCCGAAAGACCATAGCGCACGCTATTGGCCATCTCGAGCACCTCTTCTTCGGTATCAAAAGGGGTAATCGTCACGACAGGACCAAATATCTCTTCTTGATTGGTTCTACAGTGGTATTGCAGTCCTTCTATGATGGTAGGTGCTATATAATATCCACCACAATATTCTCCGGGGACTATTACCCTTTGTCCTCCCGCCAATATCGTCCCCCCTTCTTCTTCGGCCAGGTGAATATAAGAGAGTATCTTGTTCATATGTGCTTCTGAGACCACGGCGCCTATTTTTGTATCTTTATCCGCCGGAGGTCCTACTTTGAGCCGCTTGGCCCCCTTGACAAAGGTTTCTTTAAACTTGTCGTAAATGCCTGATTGGATGAAGATTCTCGAACCACACAGACAAATCTGCCCTTGGTTGGCGAAAGACGAGTGCAGTGTCATGCGCATCATATCATCAAATGGTGCGTCATCAAAAATGATATTGGGGTTTTTGCCGCCGAGCTCCAGCGACAGTTTCTTGAACTTTGGTGCCACCACCCGCGCGATCTCCGCCCCGGTTTTAGTCCCGCCCGTGAAGGAAATTGCCTTCACTTCCGGGTGGGAGGTGATGGCCCCTCCCACCTCGGGACCCAACCCATGGACAATATTGAGCACACCCGGAGGCAATCCGGCCTCCATGCAAATCTCCGACAAGCGATAAGCAGACATCGGGGTCAATTCCGACGGTTTGGCCACCACGGTATTCCCGGCAGCAAGGGCCGGGGCAATCTTCCAGGTGAATAGATACAGGGGTAAGTTCCAAGGCGATATACATCCCACTACACCGAGGGGACGACGTAAGGTGTAGTTGATGGCCGGTTGCTCCACCATTTCATACGAGGTACTCCCATAGTGGAGGATAGCGGTGGCATAGAATCTAAAGTTCTTGGCCGCCCGGGGAATATCCACAGACTTGGCCAATTTGAGTGGCTTTCCATTGTCGATGGATTCGATCTCCGCTAAATCGTCTAGTCTTGCTTCGATACCCTCTGCTATGCGCAGCAACACCTCGCTTCTCTCATCGACCGACCGCTGTGACCATGCCTTCGATGCCTGCTTTGCCGCCATTACAGCATCTTGAATGTCCCGGGCATCAGACGCGGGAACCCTGCTGTAGGCTTTGCCTGTCGCTGGATTGATATTGTCCAGATAATTGCCTCCGGACGGCTCCGCCAGACGCCCTCCAATATAATTGTAAATCTTATCCAAGGCCATAACTTATGCTTTTGATTGGGTAGTAAAGGTATGAAAAATGCGTACATTTGGGGGTGGATATCATTTTCCATCAAAGAGATACTATTCCGCATGAAAATAGAAACCATATTCGAGAATAACCGGCAGTGGATAGCCCAAAAGTTGGAGCTGGATGAGCGGTATTTCGATCAGTTGGCAGAAGGGCAAAGCCCTGAAATATTGTATATTGGTTGTTCGGATAGCAGGGGCTCTTGGTGCTTTCATTTAGCATAGTGGTATCGACATTGGAGGATAATACATTTTTGATCCTCCCCTCGTTTTCCACAAATCTGATAAACCAATCGGTGCTCTCTGTTTATCCTTCTTGACCAACAGCCAATAAATTCATGCTTTAAGGGTTCCGGTTTTCCAATCCCTTTAGTTGGATTTTGTTTTATTGATGCAATTAGTTCTTTGATTCTTTTAACCAATGAAATATCATTTTCTATCCAATAAATGAGATCTTCCCAAGCGGTTTCAGTAAATTCTATGTTCATGTTTTTATCACTTCCATATCAACTTTTCGGGTTTTGCCTTCACTTGCTTCTTTCAAAGCCTTTCTTAACCGTTTGCTGTTCTCCTTCGAACTTAAAAGATATTCCGTCTCTTTTATTGAATTATATTCGGCTATTGACATAACTATTATCGCATCCTCTTCCTTATTGTTTCTTGAAATTACAATAATTTCAGAATTCTGACTAACTGAATCTAAGTGCGTTTTTAATTTTGCCCTGAAATTGGATACTGTTATTGCTTTCATAATGAAGGACTGTTTTGTACCGTATAACGTACAATTCAGGTATAAGTTTCATTTCGACTTAATAATTTTACTTTATTATTTTATTTGCTCTCATCACCAAGAGTAACTCCTAGTGCTACGCAAAAAATAACTTCATATATAAACTCGCTTGCTCTGTATGATAAGTTCATGCGAAGTGCAATCGCATTATTACAGACGATACCTAAAATTACCATAAGCTGTACTTCGTATGGAATAAGTCCCTTGTTTAGCGTTCCCGGAGCAACAAGGACACCTGGCAGGATGGGAGTATTAGCAGGATGGTGCAAATCCGGACCTTCCAGGATATTTTGTAATAGGCTCGTTAAACCTCTTCAGATTGAAAGAGTCATAGAGGTGTTGCTGCTGAAAATGGCAATATATATTCTTTGGTTTTTTCATAAAAATTATCAATATCATGACCCGCTTACAAATTTTAATTCTAGTCTTTGCATCGTTATTCACACCGCGAATGAACGCAGGTGTACCTCAAGACAGTACCGGATTTCCCGGTGATAACTTCAGCCTTGAAGGGGCTTTGGAACTTTTCAAGAATGCCAAAAGTCCCGAAGATTTTGAAAAAAAGCTCAATGACCCTGACAATTATGTCAACAATCTCGATCTCAATGAAGATGGAAAGGTCGACTATGTCCGCGTCGAGGATTATATGGATGACAAGGCGCATGCGCTCGTATTGCAAGTCGCTTTAAACGAAAACGAAACGCAAGATGTAGCCGTTATCGAAATCGAAAAGACCGGTGAAAAGGAAGCCATTGTACAGATTGTAGGAGACTCCACCGTCTATGGAACGGCCAAAATTGTAGAGCCCACAGAAGTAGTCGAAACGCAAGGCGATGGTTCAGGACCCGATGGCACCTTGCATATCGAGCGCATCGTAATCAATGTCTGGTTGTGGCCTTCTGTTCGTTTTGTCTACGCCCCGGTGTATCGCCCTTGGCGATCCCCCTGGAGATGGGCGGTTTATCCGGTATGGTGGAGACCCTGGAGACCACACCCCTGGCACGTATTTTACCCCAGAGTACGCGTATATCATGTGCACTACAGGGTAGCACCCAGACATCGGGTAGTACATGCACACCGCGTATATACACCGCGAAGAAGAACTTCTGTAACCGTCACAAAGAGAACGACCGTGATTAAAACCCGCAAACGCAACAATCCCATCGCAGGCAAAAAGACCACTACAAAAATAGGGGTCAAGAAACAAAACGGCAAGGTCGTGGTCGGCAAACAAAAGACCACTACGCGTAGTGCGCGGGTCAATGGTAAAAAAGTGACACGTACCAACACCACCACCAAGAAGGTATCCGTCAACAATCGCGGTAAAGTCACAAAAACCAAAAAGAAAACCAAATCCACTTCTGTGACCCGCAGAAACAAAAACGGTGGCAAAACCACCGTCAAAAAGACCACTACCAAAAAGGTCACAAAGACGAGAAGAAGGCACCGTTAACACCCCCATCCATTTTTTGCAATGCCCCTTTAAATTCCGGTTGGACACAGCCGGAATTTTTTTTCTTAAGAGGATATAAAGCGACTTTCTTCTTGAAGAGTGGGCGATAGAAGACAACAAAACTAAAAATGTAACTTTGGGCTATCCTGCTAACGATGGTTATATATACTGTAGGAGGAATAGATTAATCTAAACTACTATTTTCCTCCCCCGCACAACAAATTTGGCCCAATTTGTGTTAGATAGTATTACGAGACAAACCGTCAAATTGCGATTGGATGACAAATAATAAACGAATATTGCGCCCCGTGGCATTGATTCTGGCCTTTTTGGTCGGCTTTGCCTCTATTGGGGTAAGCATGGATCGTCATATTTGTCAAGGGCGAGTCAAAAGCATCTCTTTGTTCGGTAAAGCGAAGACCTGCCTCGAGATGAATTCGCAACAAAGCGGGGTTTCTTCTTGCAAGAAGCATCATCACTGCAAGCACAGCAAGAAAAAAACCAAACCCTGCTGCCACAACGAAGCCTCCTATACCAAATTACCCGTAAATATTGCTTTCGGCTCTGCGACAACTATCGCAAGTCCGGTGTATACTTCTCCCGGTTTGGTGGCGGTAGTACCTCCTTATAGAGTATTGTTTTCAACAAGTGAGCAGGAGTCCCTTCCTGTTTTCAAAATCCATGCAGACTTTAATCTTCCCAGGGACAGGTATGTCCTTTTTGAAAATTTCCGTTTATAATACGCTGTATTCTGATGGCCTGATACAGGACCGTTCTCAAGAGAACCTTGAGCTTCTTTATGTCGCCCCGGCCTATACCATGTATAGGGGGAGACGATTTCATTTCATAGCGTATATGGTTGTATCAACTATCGAGGCAAGACACTTTTAGTCAGCCAAAAGATAGTGGATATGGCTTTAAAAACACAAACGGAATATGAATAAAATCATCCGATTCTTTTTAGAAAACAAATTAGTAGCCTATCTCTTCCTCCTGTTGATGGTGGGTTGGGGCATCGTACATGCGCCCTTTGACCTGGGGTTGGACTGGCTACCCAAAGACCCTGTCTCCGTGGATGCCATTCCGGATATCGGGGAGAACCAACAAATCGTGTTTACTCCTTGGCCGGGGCGTTCCCCACAGGACGTAGAAGACCAGATCACCTACCCTCTAACGAGCGCATTGCTCGGTATCCCGGGAGTCAAGAGCATCCGCAGCAATTCGATGTTTGGCTTCTCGAGCATCTATATCATTTTCAAGGAAGACGTGGAGTTTTATTGGAGTCGCTCCCGTATTTTGGAGAAACTCAATTCGTTGCCCTCCGGGATTTTGCCGGACGGCGTCCAACCCGCTCTCGGACCAGATGCCACGGCACTGGGGCAGATATTCTGGTACACCCTCGAAGGCCGGGATCCCGAAGGGAATCCGACAGGAGGATGGGATTTGCAGGAGCTTCGCTCCATCCAGGATTACTTTGTGCGATATGGATTGGCTGCTGCCGAAGGGGTATCCGAAGTTTCTTCCATAGGGGGATATGTCAAGGAGTATCAGGTGGACGTTGACCCCGACGCCATGCGCATCTACAATATTAATCTCGAACAGGTCATGGCTGCCGTCAAGAATAGCAATCGCGATATCGGCGCACAAACCTTAGAGATTAACAATGCGGAGTACTTCGTGCGTGGCCTCGGCTATGTGAAAAGCATCTCCGACATCGAAGAATCCGTCGTCGCCACCCGTAACAATGTGCCTATAAAGATTAAAGATATCGCCCGTGTCAATTTGGGCCCCGCAGACCGGAGAGGCGCTTTGGATAAGTCGGGTGCACAAGCCGTCGGGGGAGTGGTAGTCGCACGCTATGGCTCGAATCCACTCCAGGTCATCAATAATGTCAAGGAGAAAATCGCCCTGTTAGCCCCCGGATTGCCGAGCAAAACCCTTGCCGACGGCACACGGTCACAAGTGACCATCGTTCCGTTTTATGACCGGACCAACCTCATTAAGGAAACACTCGGCTCCTTGGACGAAGCATTGAGATTGGAAGTGCTGATTACGATCATTGTGGTGATTTTGTTACTGATGAATCTCCGTTCCTCCTTACTCGTCGCCGGAGCACTCCCCGTCGCGATTCTGATGGTATTTATCGCCATGAAGCAATTTGGTGTAGATGCCAATATTGTAGCGCTTTCCGGAATTGCCATTGCGATAGGGACCATGGTGGACATGGGCATTGTCCTGGTCGAGAGTATGATCCACCGGTTTAAGACCGCCCCCGAAGGAGAGGACCTGTTGACTTCGGTATATGTAGCTACGACGGAGGTCGCTTCAGCGGTGATTACGGCGGTAATGACAACTATTGTGAGTTTTCTACCGGTCTTTACGATGGAAGCAGCAGAGGGAAAGATGTTTCGCCCCCTGGCCTTTACCAAGACCTTTGCGCTACTGTCCTCTATTATCATCGCCATAACGATTATCCCAGCGATGGCACACTCGATTTTTTCTATCAGGAGCAGACAAGGCAGGGCAAAGCTCATCAGCCCCTTGTTGCTGACCGCAGGAGGAGGGATTTTATTTTGGGGAAGCGGTTCAGGCTTAGGGTTGATCGCCCTTTTTATAGGAATTGTAGAGTTCATCTCCGTTCTCGTGCTTTTGTTGGCAGGGACAAGATGGAAAAGCAGGGTTGATTTTGTCAAAAACATCCTCTATGCGCTGGTCGTCACCTGGTTTCTCGCAGAAGCCTGGATGCCTTTGGGGGTGGAGCATACGACCTTAACCAATTTCCTTTTTCTCCTCCTCATCATCGCCTTACTGATGGGATTTTTCTTCTCGGTGATACGATGGTATGAAAGTATTCTTCGCACAATCATCCGTTTGCGCTGGTTCTTTTTAGCAGGTGTTTTGCTGATAGTGGTCTGGGGATTCAAGATCATGAAAAATACCGGGCAGGAGTTCATGCCCTCTCTGGATGAGGGTTCCTTCCTTCTCATGCCTACCGCCATGCCACATGCAGGAATGGAAGAAAATATCAATAATGTTCGACTTTTGGACATGGCGGTGACCGCCATTCCGGAGGTGGAGACGGTAGTCGGCAAACTCGGTCATGTCGAGAGTGCCCTGGATCCGGCCCCCACATCGATGTACGAGAATGTCATATTGTACAAATCGGAATACAAGACGGATGCTTCCGGGCACCGGGTGCGTTTCCGTGTGGATGATGATGGGGTATTTGTCCGGGATTCCACCGGTCAACTCATCCCCGACGAAGACGGACAATACTTCCGCCAATGGAGGGAGCACATCCATTCTCCCGATGATATTTGGCAAGAGATTGTCAAGGCGACCCGCTTGCCGGGAGTCACTTCGGCGCCCAAACTCCAACCGATTGAAACCCGGCTGGTCATGCTTCAGACCGGGATGCGCGCACCGATGGGCATTAAGGTTTTTGGCTCCGATTTGAAAGTCATAGAGTCCTTTGGTCTGGAACTCGAAAAGCATCTCAAAGAGGTAGAAGGAGTCAAGGATGCAGCGGTTTTTGCCGAGCGAATGATCGGCAAACCCTATCTCGAGATTGCGATTGACCGCAATGCCATCGCACGACACGGATTGACCATCGCACGGGTGCAAAACTACATCCAAACCGCCATTGGAGGTATGAAAATGACGGAGACGGTCGAAGGACGGGAGCGTTATGCGATTCGATTGCGTTATCCCAGGGAGCTGAGAAATGACCCTGATGCGATAAGTCGAGTGTTGTTACCCACCGGAACAGGAGGCCAGATTCCGCTTGGGGAGGTGTCGGATATCCGTTTTGTTCGCGGGCCGCAGTCCATCAAGAGTGAAGACGGATTCCTCGTGGGTTATGTATTGTTTGACAAGGAAAGTGGGTTTTCTGAAGGGCAGGTCGTGGACCATGCCAACCGGCTATTCAATGCAAAGATACAGTCCGGCGCTCTGAAGGTGCCCCCAGGAGTGACCTACAAATTTGCGGGCAACTTCGAGCAGCAAGAACGGGCCAACAAGCGGCTTCGCATCGTGGTTCCCATTGCCCTGTTGGTCATCTTCCTTATCCTGTACTTCCAATTCCACTCCATTCCGGTGACCCTGATGGTCTTCTCCGGAGTATTTGTGGCCTTCGCCGGGGGATTTATCATGCTTTGGCTGTACGGTCAGCCGTGGTTTATGGATTTCGAAGTGCTCGGAGTCAATATGAGAGATATGTTTGGCATCCACCCCATCAATCTTAGCGTCGCGGTATGGGTGGGATTCCTGGCTTTGTTTGGGATAGCGACAGATGATGGGGTACTTATCGCCACCTTCTTACAGGAGTCGTTCAGGAAGAACAAGCCACAGACGACGGAAGCCTTGCGACTGGCGGTGTTGGAAGGGGGAAAGCGCAGGATACGCCCGGCGGTAATGACTTCCGCGACGACGATATTGGCGTTATTGCCGGTATTGAGTTCCACGGGACGAGGCTCAGATATCATGGTTCCGATGGCCATCCCATCCTTTGGAGGCATGTTGCTGGCGGTCATCACCATGTTTGTCGTCCCCGTCTTGTACTTCATGTATGAAAAGGGAAAATTACAATGGAAGAATAGTAAAGGATTTGGTATGAAATGGTTGAGTATTGTAGCAATGGTGGCTTTAAGTGTGCCGGCACACGCCCAATCCCTCGACAGCCTTTTGAAGGTAGCAAAGGAGGAAAACCCTACGCTCAAAGCATTGGAAGAAGGATACCGGGCTGATAAGTACATGGCACCACAGGTCAATGTGTTGCCCGACCCGGAAGTGGGAGTGGGAATTTTTGCCCTTCCGCCGGAGACGCGACTCGGACCTCAGAGGTTGTCGATAGGAGCTTCGCAAATGTTTCCATGGAAAGGGACCCTACAAGCAAGGGCCGCCATTGCCGATGCCAAAGCCGAAGCCAAGCCGATACAATCTGCCGGAGTGGCACTGGATCTCGCATGGCGGATTCGCACGGCATACTATACCCTGTATAAGCTCGAGCAAAAGCAACGGATTCTGAAGGAGGATTTGGAATTATTCAAAGCGTTGGAGTCCCTTTCGATGGTGAAGACCCGCAACGGACAAGGCAGTATGTCCGATGTGTTGCGGGTGCAACTCAAAATCAGAGAGCTCCACCGGCAGTTGGAGTTGCTCGAGACGGCAAAACAAAAACCCACCTCTGCCATTAATACCGCAATCGGACGTATGAGCGATGTCCCCATACGAATAAGGAGCATTCCGGATACGACAATGCCCATGAGGTATGAAGCCCTGCTGCAAAAGGTTCGGGCCGTCCATCCGGGATTAGAGATGTTGGAACTGCAAAAGGAGATTGCCCGGCGCAACATAGACCTCAATCAATACCGGTCCAAACCGGTCTTTGGAGTGGGATTGGATTACATCGCGGTAGGAAGAAGGACAGACGCAGACCCTTCCGGCAATGGCAGAGATATCCTCATCCCAAAGATGAAGATCAAGGTGCCCCTTTATCGAAAACAATATCGAGCCAGAGATAACGAGCAAAAATGGAGGATTGCCGCGCTGGAGGAACAAGAGCGAGCATTTGCCTTGCAACTGGCCGACAGGGCCAGACAGGCTTGGGAGCAGTATAACACCGCCGGGATACGGTACCAACTGTATGAGGAACAATCTCAAACAACACGGACCATCATCCATATTCTACAAGCAGATTACAGCAGTGCCGGGAAGAGTTTTGATGAATTACTAAAGTATCATGTCAGTTTGATAGACTACGACTTAAAAAAACTGGATGCCTTCATACAAAAAGCCATGGCCGTCGCGGCAGTCAAGAGGCTGTACGAAGGATTATAAAAGGACATTGGTCAACCATTTCATAACAAAAAATAAAAATACATATATCATGAAATTATCATCTCAAATCAAATATTTCATCCCCATCCTGCTCATAGGGATGGCTATCGGCTATTGGTTGTTGCCGGGCAAAACGGCTCAAACCTCCGATAAAACCCCGGAAGTGCACTCCTCCGGCCATAATCATCAAGCTGAGGAATCGGAGGGTACGATTTGGACGTGCTCGATGCATCCGCAGATTCGTCAGCCGGAACCCGGGCAATGCCCGATTTGCGGAATGGACCTCATCCCTCTGGAGGAGGGTTCCGGAAACGATGACCCGCTGCAGTTTGAAATGACTGAAGCAGCCGTCCAACTGGCCAATATTCAAACGACGGTGGTCAAAACAACCGGAGCCATAGAAAAACAAGTGGTACTCAACGGAAAAATAACCTCCGATGAGCGAAAGACCTGGAGCCAAACCGCTCATATCCCCGGACGCATCGAAAAACTGTACGTATCCTTTACCGGAGAGAAAGTCTATAAAGGTCAGAAGATTGCGGAGATATATTCTCCAAGGGTGATTACCGCACAGCAAGAACTCTTGGAATCCATCAAATATGTGGATATTAACCCGGCCATGATTGAGTCAGCTAAGGGGAAATTGCGAAATTGGAAGATTCCGGAGAAGGATATTGAAGAGATTATACGCATCGGTAAACCAAGGGAGACATTTGCTATCTATGCCGATGCTTCCGGTGTGGTGACAGAGCGACACCTCAATGTCGGGGACCATGTTATGGAGGGAACCGTACTGTACAAACTCAACAACTTGAGCCGGCTTTGGGTCATGTTTGATGCCTACGAAGAAGACCTACAGCACATCAGAAAGGGGGATGACATTGCCTTTACGGTGGCTGCTATTCCCGGGCGAACATTTCATACCAAAATCACTTTTATCGACCCGATTATCAATCCCAAGACGCGGGTGGCATCGGTACGTGGTGAAATCTCCAACCGCAAGGGACTCCTCAAACCGGAGATGTTTATACGAGGTACGATTTTCACAAAGGAGGATAAAACGGCACGTATCGTTCTGCCCAAAACGGCCGTATTGTGGACGGGCAAAAGAAGCGTGGTGTGGGTTAAAGACCCGAAGATGGAAGTGCCCACCTTTAGTTATAGAGAGGTCTTGCTCGGGCCTTCTACGGGAGAGGGCTATGTCATTACTTCCGGTCTCCAACCCGGGGAGGAGGTCGTCACCTACGGGGCCTTTGCCATCGACGCTTCCGCCCAACTCAACAACAGACAAAGTATGATGAACCAATTGGTCAAGGTCGAATCCAACCCATCCGGGGAGGAAGGAGATAATACTGATGGGGGCATGAAATGTGGACCGGGCAAGTGCGGAAAGGATATGAAGATGAAGCAACCCGCGAAAGAAAAAGAGGAAGCCATGAAATGCGGGGAAGGCAAATGTGGGAAGAGTATGAAAACAGAAAAATCACAAATGCCTCCCAAATCAGATATGAAATGCGGGGCGGGCAAATGCGGCAAGGATATGAAATAGGAGCTATTACACTCTTGATAATAAAAAATAAATTTGCACAGAAAAGTCTGTGTAAGTTTGTGTTTTAATGTGGTTCAAAGAATGGGGTAATTTTCACCACAACTGTGACGCCACAGGCGTTAGAGAACACAGAGGGTGCAGGTGTTAGAAAAAAACCTTATGTGTTCTAATGTGCCTTTGTGGTTCAATTAAAGCGATAATATTCGATAATTACTAAAATAAAAACAACAGAATAAAATGAATAAAATTAAAAAATTTCAAGTGGATGGAATGTCCTGCCTCGGTTGTAAAACCGGAGTGGAAACAGCCTTGCGGTCCGTCGAAGGAGTTCAGGATGTAGAAATAAACCTCGAAACGGGAGAGACTTTGGTGTCCTCCGATCGAGCTCTTTCTGTGGATGAATTGAAGAAAGTATTTAAAGAGAAAGGGCTCCATTACTCCATCTCAGATCCGGAAGAAAAAAAGGAATGCTGCAGCGGAGGCCATCCGCACGACGCCCCCAAGAAGGAGGTTCCCGGCAATGGTGTATTCTATTGCCCTATGATGTGCGAAGGGGACAAAACTTACGACAGCCAAGTGGGGTGTCCGGTCTGTGGAATGGACTTAGTAGAGCAACCCGCCCTGGTACCCAATGTCAGGTACACCTGCCCAATGCATCCGGAGGTCGTCCGCGAAGAGCCCGGCGATTGTCCGATATGCGGGATGGACTTGGTCCCCATGGAGCCGGAGGAAAGTGCGGAGGACAAGACGTATCAAAACTTGCTTTACAAGTTTAAAATAGCCTTGCTTTTTACTGTTCCGGTTTTTATCATTGCGATGTCAGACTTGATACCCGGAAATCCTTTGGGTAAAGTTTTTTCACAGTACACATGGAACTGGATACAGTTTGCCCTTTCGCTACCGGTGGTATTTTATGCTGCTTGGATGTTTTTTGAGCGCGCTTACAAATCTATCGTGTCCTGGAATCTCAACATGTTTACATTGATAGGAATCGGTTCCGGAGTCGCGTTTGTATTTAGTGTATTTGCCCTGTTGTTTCCCGGTGTTTTTCCGGAGGCATTTAAGACAGATAGCGGTACTGTCTATGTGTATTTTGAAGCTGTAACGGTAATATTGACCTTGGTGTTGATGGGGCAGTTGATGGAGGCCAAGGCGCACAGCAAGACGAGTGGAGCCATAAAGGAGCTATTGAAACTCGCTCCTTCGGAAGCCACTTTGGTGACAGTGCAAGGGGACAAAGTGGTCTCTATTCACTCCATCCAACGAGGGAATTTGTTGCGCGTAAAGCCCGGGGATAAAATTCCGGTCGATGGGGAGATCACCTCGGGACAGAGCAATGTCGATGAGAGCATGATAACGGGAGAGCCCATTCCCGTCGATAAGCAGGTCGGAGACAAGGTGCGCGCCGGGACGATTAACGGGTCAAAGTCATTTGTCATGAGGGCAGAGAAAGTGGGTTCGGAGACCCTCTTGTCCCAAATCATTCAGATGGTAAACTCTGCGAGCCGCTCCCGGGCACCAATCCAAAATCTGGCGGATAAGATATCCAAGTATTTTGTGCCGATTGTCGTGCTGGTATCGATAATCACCTTTATAGTGTGGCGCATGTTTGGGCCGGAACCCGCTTTGGTATATGCCTTTGTCAATGCGATAGCGGTATTGATCATCGCCTGTCCCTGTGCTCTTGGTTTGGCTACCCCGATGTCCGTAATGGTCGGAGTGGGCAAAGGAGCGCAAAATGGGGTACTTATCAAGAATGCAGAAGCATTGGAAAATCTCAATAAAGTGGATGTCTTGATCGTGGACAAGACCGGCACTATTACCGAAGGACGTCCATCGGTAGAGAAGATAGTGAGTGAAGGAGGGACGAGAGAGATACAACTGCTGGAATATATTGTTGCACTCAATGCACATAGTGAACACCCGTTAGCAGAAGCCATAGTACGCTATGGAAAGGCGCAAGGAGATGTTAAGCCAAAGGAGGTAGAGAACTTTGAAGCTATCGCCGGCAAGGGAGTGATCGGGAGAGTCGAAGGTAAATCTATTGCCGTCGGCAATGCAAGATTGATGGAGCAGGTGAAGGCGACCATTCCCCCATCCTTAGAGGCAGCTGTCCAAGAGGAACAAGGGCATGGCAAGACGGTGTCCTACGTTGCAGTAGATGGAAAAGTCGAAGGATTTGTTGTTATTTCCGATGCGATAAAGCCTACGAGTAAACAAGCCATCGAAGCGCTTCAGGATAAGGGCGTAGAAGTGATTATGTTGACCGGAGACAATGCACTGACGGCAAAATGGGTAGCCGACAGTCTCCATTTATCCGGGTTTCAAGCGGAATGCTTGCCGGAAGATAAGTTGAATGTCATAAAGAAATTGCAAAAAGAAGGCAAGGTAGTGGCTATGGCGGGAGACGGCATCAATGATGCTCCCGCACTTACACAATCCGACATTGGGATTGCGATGGGGACGGGTACGGACGTGGCCATAGAGAGCAGTGAAGTGACTTTGGTCAAAGGGGACCTCAAGGGCATAGTGAAAGCCATTAACCTGGGGAAAGCAGTGATGAAAAATATCAAGCAGAATTTGTTTTTTGCCTTTGTCTATAACGTGATTGGGGTTCCGGTAGCAGCAGGGGTGCTCTACCCATTTTTTGGGTTATTACTGTCACCGATGATAGCAGCTGCGGCTATGAGTTTTAGTTCGGTATCGGTGATAATGAATTCGCTTAGATTAAGAGGAAATAATTTATAAATACAATTAAATAAAAATTATGAAAAAGTTAAACACATTTTTATTGATTCTTACACTGTTAACTATATCTTCTACAGTTACTTATGCTCATTGTAAAATCGAAAATCCAAAGGGAGGTGAATCCTTTTCTGCTGGACAAGTAATAATGGTTAAATGGAAAACTATTATATCTCATAATACAAAAAATTGGGATTTATACCTAAGCACTGATGGAGGAAAAACCTGGGAAGTTGTTAAAGAAAATATAGATCCAAATATAATGACTTATTCTTGGAAAGTACCAGACATAAATACAGATATGGCTAAGATGAGAATTGTTCAAGATAATGTCGGGACAGATTATGAAAGCATAAGTGCTCCTTTTACTATTAGCAAATCAATTCCTGCTGGAAACAAATTAATTATTCCAGAAGTCATTTCTGGAACAGAAATAGATTTGACATTACAAAATGGTGAATTTGAGTTTTTTTCGGGACAGAAAACAGCTACAATGGGAGTAAACGGACCAGTTTTGGGCCCAACCCTTATGGTAAACAAAGGTGATTTTCTAGATATCAAAGTGCATAATACGCTGGGCCAAAGAAGTACTCTGCATTGGCATGGCATGCATGTCTCTTCGGTAAATGATGGTGGACCACATATAATAATAGAACCCGGGCAAATATGGAATCCAAGGTTTGAAGTTCTTAATAGAGCTAGTACATGTTGGTATCATCCCCACCTAGATACATATACAGACGAACATGTCAGCAAAGGAATTGCAGGATTTATAATTGTTAAGGATCAAGAAGAGGTCCAATTCAACTTACCTAGAACCTATGGAGTTGATGATTTTCCTCTTGCAGTACAAACAAAGGATTTTGATAGTAAGTATCAGATTCTACACCATACTAATTCGGATGACGTATTAATGGTGAATGCAACTATAGAGCCATATTTAGATGTACCTGCTCAAGTAGTTCGTTTTAGGTTATTAAATGGCTCTTCACAAAGAACTTTCAATTTTGGAATTGAAGGAGACGTTAAGTTCTATCTAATTGCTACAGATGGCGGTTTGGTAGAACATCCAATAGAATTAACGAGACTACCTCTATCGAACGGGGAAAGAGCTGAAATACTTGTAGATTTTACAGGGTTAGAGGGGAAGACAGTCGAATTAATGAGCTTTGCTTCTGAACTGCCAAATGGTATTTATGGAGCGAAATATCCTGGAGTAGGAAGCAGGATGCAATTGGATGGTTACAATCCAAATCCAATGAATGGTAATGACTTTAGAATACTAAAGTTTGTAGTTGGAGAAAAATCAAGCAATCCTGTAAATAGTATACCAACCATGCTCATTGGAGAGCAAGTTTTAGAAGAAAAGGATGTTAATGAGACTAGAAGTTTTGAATTTAGAGGGAAGAATCCCGGACCAAATCAACTAAATGGAGATTTTTACATAAATGGCGTCAGCTTTGATAAAGATGTTATCAATGTCACTGTTCCGTTGAATAATACAGAAATATGGACTATTACTAATAGCACTCCAATCTCTCACCCTTTTCATTTGCATGATGTTGGATTTTTTATACTTGATATTAATGGCAACCCTCCCCCTGCGTATGCTAGAGGAAAGAAGGATACATATCTCGTTCCGGGTATGCACAGTACTATGAGAATAATCACAAAATTTGATCATTTTGCAAATGACTCTATTCCATATATGTATCACTGTCATATGTTAAAGCATGAAGATGGAGGCATGATGGGATCTTTTGTTGTTGTTGATTTTAGTACAAAGTCCTTAGACTTGAATACGGAAGAAGGACTAGTTCTTTATCCTAATCCGATTCAATCAACCTATCTTACCTTAAAGATGAAAAATGAAGATGAAAGAATCAATGCCTATTCGATTGTTGACCAACTAGGACGAATACTGTCTTATCATATTGTAAATGACAACGAAAAGAGTAACACTTTTTCAATCCCTATCCAGAAATACATTAAGGGATCTTATTTGATACGAGTGTTTACAGATAAGGGTGCTTATTCTATGAAGGTATTATTTTGATAGAATATAGCTGTGTAGTTATATTCTTGAATACTTTACATCGGGAATAAGTTTTGAGGCATTGATATTACAAATTAGTACCGTGATTGGAATGAATTTAGTCTGATATAATCTATCTGAATAAAAGAATCATTAATCAAATAAAGTAGTGCCAATTTTCTATCGAAGCTACTATTAAGTACTTAAATTAGCCATAAAACTTAACATTCAGACATCATATAAAGCTGACAAATATGCAATTATCAATAAAATATATGGTTTGCCCTCGTTGTATTGCATCTATTAAAATGATTCTAGATGAATTAACAATCCCTTATGCGGAAATAGAGTTGGGAAGAGTTACAATTCAATTAGATTTATCGAAAGAGCAAAAACAGTCATTGGAAAAACTCCTTATAGAAAAAGGATTCGAGTTAATATATGATAAGAACGCATGTTTAGTGAATGCGATTAAATCTATTATCATTAAAGAAATCCATTTTAAGGAAGAACCTTTTCTTGTGAATTTCTCAACCTTAATATCTGAAAAACTTCATTATGAATACAGCTATTTGAGTCGTATGTTTTCCAAGATTGAAGGACAGACGATTGAGAAGTTTGTCATTGCCCAAAAAATAGAAAAGGTGAAAGAACTATTGACCTATGACGAGTTAAGCCTCGCCGAAATTGCTTTTCGAATGAACTACAGTAGCTCTGCCCACCTCTCGGCTCAATTCAAGAAAACAACTGGAATGACTCCGTCCGCCTTTAAGAAGAATTATTCTCATATCCGTAAGGCGTTGGATGAGGCTTGAGTGATTTTATAACAAAATTTCAAAAGATAATGACAAAATTTTATAACATTTCTACAAAAATTAATCATATTTTTGTCTTGTAAATAAAAGTTGTTGATGCATTCATTTAATTTTTCATATCGACTTTTTGCCTTGACGATGGCGGTACTGATGTTTTGGATATCGATTGGCTTTACAATGGATATGCACTATTGCCAAAATCATTTGGTTTCTTTCAGTTTTATTGGAAAAGCAGATAGTTGCCATGAAGTACCAATGGGAAATGAAGCTTATAAAGCTTGTTGCAAACTTAATCAGAAACAAGTAAAGCATCTACACAAGTGCGATATGATAGGCAAAAATGACTGTTGCCACAATAGAACTATTTTCTTTTGCTTTAATGATGACCAAAATACCCCTGCCACTCAAATTATAGTTAGTGGGCAATTGCAGCAATATTTCACTGTGAGTGTTCCACACCTTTATATTGATGATTTGAGTAATAAGTATGATAGCACTCATTTCATTCATTATCAACCACCAATAATTTCGAGGGACGCCCAGGTCCTTTTTGAATCTTATCTATTATAAACTACTGTCAAACGAATCACGAATCCACTACTCTGGAGTGGCGGAGTTTCAATGGAGTTATCATGTTCACAGTGATAATAATAGTAGTAGTTCGTGTGATTGTCTCTGTTGGTTTCGGCATATATTAAAAGCGTTAATCAATTTCTAACTTAAAATACTTTTTTGTCATGATGTATACATGGATTATCATCTTAATTGTAGCGGTTTGGCTAATCTCAAGGGAATTTGAATTCTTATGAATAAATACAAGGAGTTCAGCCTTATTATACTTAATAAACGCCTTGCAAACGGTGAAATCACCGAAGAGGAGTACGAAAAACTCAAACGACTTATCAATGGCAAAAATTAATATATTAAAAAATTAAACATGAAAAAATCAATTCGTTTCAACAATCAAAAACAGGGCACTCGCATAGCCTTTGTATTCGCATTACTATTTGTATTAGGAGGCGTTCAAAATAACCTCTTTGCCCAAAGTAATCAGTGGATTGCTCCCGCTGGCGCAGACTCTTACAACAACCCGTACAAAGGGGATGAAAAGGCGACAAAGGCGGGAAAAAAATTATACACTCAAATGTGTGTCATCTGCCACGGCAATAAAGGGAAAGGCGATGGCATGGCTGGAATGACTCTTAAGCCACGCCCTGCCAACTTCACTAAAGATGACATCCAAAAACAATCGGATGGTGCACTCTTTTGGAAAATTACAGAGGGGAAAGCGCCAATGGCAGCTTATAAAGATGTCTTATCTGAAGAGCAGCGCTGGCAATTGGTGAATTACCTGCGAACATTTGACAAATAATTATTGAAAGACACAACTTTAATTCCTAACAATTTAATTCTCAAATCATGAAAGTGCAATTTTTAATTTATTTTTCAATGTCGATTTTCCTCTTCTCACCAAGACAGGCGGACGCACAAGAGGTGCAATCGACAGATGAGATACAAAAACTTAGAGAACAGATTGAGCAGCTAAAAAATGAAAGTGCTGCTCACAAACAAGGTACTAGCAAGTTTTTATTGAGAGGTTATGCCCACTCCGGCTTACAGGTGACAGATGAATCTTTCAGTTTTATTGGCGGAGCTTTCAATCCAATATTTATTTACAAACAATCCGATCGCCTGCTTTTTGAAAGCGAGTTGGAGTTTGAACTAGAGGATGGAAATCTAGGTATTGGACTCGAATATGCCAATATGTCTTACCTCCTCTCTAAAAATCTAACATTGCGTGCAGGTAAATTTCTAGTACCTTTTGGTATATTTGTTCCAAATCTTCACCCGGCTTGGATTAACAGGTTTCCAACCGCTCCATTGGGCGTCGGACACGATGGTATTGTTCCATCTAATGACATCGGGGTTGAACTACGAGGAGGCTCCTATCTGGGTAACCTGAAAATCAATTATTCGGTTTATGCCGTCAATGGCTCTCAATTGAACGATGGGCAGGAGGATGCCGAAGAAGGTGGAATACTACACCATGCTGTATTCCCGGATAATAATAGAGGTAAAACCATCGGTGGTCGATTGGGGTTTTTCCCATTTTCAAATTCTAGTCTTGAGTTGGGTGTATCCGGCATGTATGGTACGGTTGGGGCGAAGAGTTCTAAGCTGGAAGATATCAATGCACTTCACTACGCCTTTGACTTGTCATTCGTAAAAAGTTTGCCATCTCTGAGCAGCGTACTGGATCTAAAAGCGCAATACAGCGGAACCAAAGTTGACGAAGCCGCTTATCCCGATCCGGAAGACCCTACGAATTTTGTCACTTTTGACAATAATAGTTCTGCATGGTTTGCACAGGTCTCCATTCGTCCTGCACTAATCGATAATAAATTTTTCCGAAACCTTGAATTTGCGGCACGATATTCCACTTTAAAAACACCAGAAGGGGCAGCATGGGAAGTGGATGAAACTCAAATAGATCTCGGAGTGAATTACTGGATTGACTGGCGTACCCTTTTAAAATTTAGCTATCGGATAAGTAGCAGCGCTGAGGAAGACCACGTAGAACCCGAACACGATGAAATTGCTGGAAATGCTTTCTTCGTACACTGGGCATTGGGATTTTAATTATAGAACATAAAAAATGAAAAAATGAAAAAAATACAAATTCTTTCCTTCTTTATCATAGTAGTAGTATTTAGTTTTATCTATACTGGATGCTCTGCGAGGAGCAATATCGCTACTGCCAAATCAGGAGCACAATTATGGGGAGAAAACTGCCTGCGATGCCACAATACTCCTTCACCCAAAACATTTAGTGACGCAGAATGGGACGCAGCAGTTCTGCATATGCGCGTTAGAGCAAACTTGACAGCTAGTGAAGCGACCAAAATTGTAGAATTTTTAAAAACAGCCAATTAATTAAACCAAGGTATTCACCTCACACTCAAACAATAGGTAAGAGGTGTATATAGATTATTATTGAGCTTTAGTAATTTTATTCACTAATTATCTCAATTTCGACATATTAAGCTATCTGTATGAAGTAAATTATATTCAAATAAATAAATTATTAATCAAACAAAATTTAAGAATCATGAAAAAAGTAGTAGTAATTTTAACAGTTGTTAGCTTTTTCTTGCTAACAGGATGCGAGCAAGGTGCAAATGTAAACACCATGATGCAAAACTCAGAAATGAGAGGACAGATGATGGATGCCATTGTTAGTGATCACAATATGATGACTGAATTCATGGAAAAAATGAAAGGCAATGAACATGCCATGCAAATGATGCAAAGCAATAAAGACATGATGAACATGATGATGCAAGGCGATGGAATGAAGATAATGAAAGGCAAAATGATGGGAGAAATGATGAAGGATGGCAAAATGATGGGAATGATGATGAAAATGATGCAGGAAAAAGGCATGATGAGCGAAGAATGTATGCAATCCTGCATGAAAATGATGGGCGACAAAGGCATGGATATGGGAGATATGGATATGAAAGAAGGTGATGGTCATTCGCATGAACACTAATTGAAACATTGTCAGCCTGTGAAAAATAGGCTGACAATATATTCTCACTCTAAAACTTAAAAATCATGAATAAGCTTAATGTAAAAAAGTTCGCCACAGCATCCGGTATCACAGGAGCAATTATTTATCTTTCCTGCTTTGTATTGATGTCTATCCTACCAAAAAGCACTTTGGTAAAATTGGGTAATTTAATCTTTCATGGTGTTGACTTCACCAATGACTTAAGAATGGGTATTCCTATCATGGAGACAATTTTAGGTATCGCGGTATCATTTGTTTTATGGGGGTTGATTGGATTTATCTTCAGCAGCGTTTACAATAAAATTTTATCGAATGAATCTACTGAATAAATTCATCTATTTCAATATCCATCAGACAGCAAAAGTAGCCTTAGAGCAAATCCTGACAGGGAAAATCGATAAGAATAAACTCGACAACCTCCCAGGCATCGTCTGGCGAGAACTTGATATTCGCTCGACGACACTTAAAAAGGAGGGAACCTTTGGTGCGAATGTGATGCTCAGACTTTCACTACTGACATTGATAATATACGAACAGCTATTAGAGGCATCTCTAAACAAACAGGAGGCCATCAAGCTAACATCAGCAATCAATTGGATGGTGTACGAAAAATTGACCAATCGATTTTGGGTTTTGACACGACCGTTTTCAAGGAAGCCGATAACAAGAGTAAAAATAGCGATGGGGTTTTTTATAAATTACTTTCCGTATAAAAGCCCCGGATATGAAATGGAAATTTTAGACACAGAAAAATCAATAGTTGCTTTTGACGTAAAAAAGTGCCCGGCAGCTAATTTTTTCAAGAAGCATAATTTGAACGATCTATGTATTGAAGCCTGGTGTAATCTCGATTTCCCACTTGCAGAAAAGTGGAACGTCAGGCTCAAACGAGACAAGACACTTGCAAACGAAAATAATTGTTGCAATTTTAAATTTATCGAAAAAAGAAAAATATGAAACTAATAAAAGCCTATATCAGACGGCGAAAAATACAGGAAGTCTATTACACACTCAAATCGGAAGGCTTTTGCTGCATGACATTCGTAGAGTGCGAAGGAACCGGACGTTATTCTGATCGCGAAAAAGAACACATCAGTCAAAAATACCCTTTTGCTGATGCGTATAAAGTTTTGAAAATAGAACTGCTCATTAGCTCATCAGAGGTAGAAAGGGTTGTATCCATTATCCGAAAAACAGCAAGAACAGGCTACAAAGGAGATGGTATGGTAATGGTCTCACCTGTCGAGGAGGTCTATAAAATCCGAACAGACGATAATAAATTGGAGTTAATTTAATTTCTCATGAAAGTAGTTCATCATAAAATGCATAACAGTAAAGCAAACCATCACAGCCCCGACAAAACTGCACCAATATGTCTGCCTGCAACAGAATTGCCCAGGGTTGTCATTATAGGTGGTGGTTTTGCGGGGCTGTCATTAATCGAAGGGTTGAAAAGAAAGCCGGTTCAGGTTGTACTGATTGACAAAAATAATTTTCATCAGTTTCAGCCCCTACTCTATCAGGTAGCGACGAGTGGGTTGGAACCCGACAGTATTGCCTTTCCTTTTCGCAAACAAATTTCCGGGTATAAAAATGTTATTTTCCGGTTAGCAGAAGTTGAGACTGTCGATACCGACACTAAAATGGTCCAAACAAACAAAGGCACGCTGAGCTATGATTATTTGGTATTGGCAACGGGGACAACAACCAATTTCTTCGGGATGAAAAACGTAGAAAAATACGCCCTCGGGATGAAGGGACTCAGAGATTCATTAGACATTCGCCATCAGATGATTCAAAATCTGGAACAGGCCGCCATCACTTGCGATGATGAGGAAAGAGCTGCACTTACCAATTTTGTAGTGGTTGGAGGTGGACCGGCGGGTGTCGAAATGGCGGGTGCTCTTGCCGAATTCCGCAATTATATTTTGCCTAAAGATTACTCGGAGTACCCAGCTTCAAACATGGAGATAACACTAGTGGAAGGTACGGAAAGAGTCATACCCGCCATGTCCGTAAATGCCTCCGCCAAGACGCTGAAATACTTAGAAGATTTGAATGTAAATGTGCTATTAAACGAATTGGTAACAGATTATGACGGCAACATTGTCTCGACAAAAAGCGGCAGAAAAATTTCTGCGAGAAACTTTATCTGGACAGCAGGTGTCAAAGGGCAATTACCATCGGGGATTGACCAAAATCATTTGGTGGCAGGTAACAGAATCGAAGTTGACCAATACCTTCAAGTGACCGGTATCAGGGATGTCTTCGCCGTTGGAGATATTGCTGCCATTATCTCTAAAAAAACGCCTAAAGGACACCCTCAGGTGGCACAACCCGCTATTCAACAGGGGAAATTATTGGCTCAAAACATCCTAAATACCATCCGTAATAAACCCCTAAAACCATTTGTGTACAAGGACAAAGGCTCCCTCGCCACAGTAGGCAAACGCAGGGCTGTAGCGGATTTAGGCAAACTAAAATTCGCAGGATACATCGCCTGGCTTTTGTGGTCATTTGTGCATTTAATGTCCATTAGTGGATTTAGAAATAAAATATTAGTAGGAATCAACTGGACAATAAGCTACTTCAGCTATGAAAAGAGCAATCGTCTAATTATTAGAAACAAAAAAAAGTAACAATGAGAAAAATAAGGAAAATATCTCTTTTAGTTCTTGCGCTTTGTCTATTTGCAAGTAGCGCTTTATTCGCGCAAATGAAGCAATCCGTCGAAGGGAATAAGGACAACCTGCCCGTCAGGGAATACACCTTGACACTCCGACAGGAAAAAGTCAATAAAGCAGGAAAAGAAGTCAACGGAATGACCATCAATGGCAGTATTCCCGGACCAACATTAGAATTTACCGAAGGGGAATATGCCGTCATTTATGTTAAAAATGAAATGCACGAGGAGACCTCTATTCACTGGCACGGATTATTATTGCCCAATTTTTACGATGGCGTTCCTTATCTGACGACTCCACCTATTTTGCCCGGGCAGACCCAAAAGTACGAATTTCCCATCAAACAATCGGGTACCTATTGGTATCACGGACATACCATGCTACAGGAGCAAATCGGGGTATTTGGTGCCTTTGTCATCCACCCCAAACAGGAGTCGCTCGATTATGATAAAGAACAGGTGCTTCTACTCTCTGATTGGACGAATGAAAACCCGATGAGCGTCCTGCGCAACCTCAAGCGGGGTTCGGAGTGGTACGGCATCAAAAAGGGAACCAATACGCCACTAAACCAAGTTATCGCAAGGGGCGGACTAAAAGCACAACTCAACTTCTGGAAACAGCGAATGGAAGGAGCAGACATTGCTGACATTTACTATCCTGCCTTTCTAATCAACGGTAAAGAAAATGTAGAATATCCCGAATTCAAACCCGGCGAAAAAGTCCGATTGAGAATTGTGAACGGAGCGGCTTCAACCAGCTTTTGGATTACCATGGGCGGCGGCAATCCCCTTCTTGTCTCAGCAGATGGGCTAGATGTCGTGCCAGTTATGAAAGACTATATTTTCATTGCCATCGCCGAAGCCTATGACTTTATCATCACCATCCCCGAAAATGGTAAATTTGAATTCAAAATTAAGGCACAGGATGGCTCTGGTGGCACTTCTGCATTCCTTGGTAGTGGTACTACTATCCCAGCGCCTAGCGTACCCAAACCAGATAAAATCGCCATGATGAAAAAAATGGCCAAAATGGACATGAAAATGGGTGCTCATGCCTTCAAAAGTCGTCCAAAAAAGGATACTCGCTATCAAATGAAAGAGAAATACGGCATGAAAATGAGCGGTGACATGAAAATGGGCAATGACATGAAAAGCATGAAAAAGGACAGCTCTACAGTGACTAAAAATGAACCCATGAAAATGAAAAAGGACAAGGCGAATGAGATGGATAAATACATGACTTACACTTATGATTATCTTAAATCTCCGGATAAGACGAGCTATGATAAAAATGTCCCGGTCAAAGAAATTCTTTTGAATTTAACGGGAAATATGCAGCGGTATATTTGGAGTATGAACGGCGTGCCGCTATCAGAAGCCGACGTGATAAAAATCAAGGGGAATCAGGTTACAAGAATCACCCTGAACAACCTAACAATGATGCACCACCCTATGCACTTACATGGGCATTTTTTCAGGGTAATCAATAAAAACGGAGCATACTCGCCCTTGAAGCACACCGTTAATGTCCCCCCCATGCAGGCGGTAACCATTGAGTTTTACGGGAATGAATACGGGGATTGGTTTTTCCACTGTCATATTCTATACCACATGATGGGAGGCATGGCACGTGTCATCAGTTATGACACACCGCGAGATACCCGCCTGAAAGGTTATCCTGTGAAAACATTAGTTGCAGAGACGGATAGATTCTATTTCTGGGGTATGCTCGATGCTGCTTCAAATGCCATGATGCTCAATTTATCGACATCTAACATTCGAAATCAGTTCAACCTCTCCGTGGAATACGGCTGGAATAAAAATCTGGAAGCAGAAGCGAGTTATGAATATTACATACACGATTTCTTCCGTGTTTTTGGTGGTATAAATGTAGAAAACGAGTATCCGGGCAATCTCGATACTTTAACGACTACTGCTGTAGCGGGAGTCCGCTTATTAACCCCCTATCTGTTTAGTCTGGATGCCCGTATTGACAACCAACTTCGCCCCAGAATTTCATTGGGAAGGAGCATCATGATTTTTCCTAAGTTATCCATTTTCGGATATTACGAATATCAAATGGATTTGGGGCTTGTCAACAATTTCCCGGAAGGTGAAAAATACGAATCGGAGGTAGTATGGAGTGCCGGACTGGAATATATGTTTTCCAGAAATTTCTCACTAATGGCAAACTATGACAATAGGTTTGGTGCCGGTGGAGGGCTATCAATAAGATTTTAAATAAAAAAGCAACTACCTACCACTCATTATCACTAAAAAATTAGCAAGTAAAAAACAATTAAATATATCACAACATGGAAAATCACAAACACCATAAAAATATGGATCACTCAAAAATGGATCACGGAGGAGGCAATGCTCCTATGGGGAAGCCCGGCCACGACCATCATCAGATGATGATAAATGACTTTAAAAAGCGATTCTGGGTTACTTTGGCACTTGCCATTCCCATTTTATTGCTTTCGCCAATGATACAAAAGTTTTTTGGGTATGAATTGTCCGTCCCGGGCAATCAATACGTCCTGTTCGTCTTGTCAACCATTGTTTACTTCTACGGAGGTTGGCCATTTATCAAAGGATTCCTATCCGAAATGAAAAAGCGGATACCGGGGATGATGACCCTTATATTCATGGCTATAACAGTCGCTTATTTTTATAGCTCGGCAACTGTATTTGGCTTGCCGGGTGTTGATTTCTTCTGGGAATTAGCCACACTTATCACAATTATGCTATTGGGACACTGGATAGAAATGAAAAGCATATTGGGCGCATCAGAAGCGCTGCAATTACTGGTCAGCATGATGCCATCAGAGGCGCATAAAGTGGAAGGTGACAAGATAATAGACATCAAACTCGAAAATTTATTGAAGGGCGATACCATTCTGATTAAACCCGGAGAAAAAGTGCCTGCGGACGGCATCATCGTCGATGGTAATAGTTACATCAATGAGTCCATGCTCACCGGTGAATCCAAACCGGTAGGAAAAGAGAAGGGAGACAAGGTAATAGGTGGCTCTGTCAATGGCAACGGCTCCCTACGAGTGCAAGTGGTCAATACAGGAAAAGACAGCTACCTCAATAAGGTTATCAAAATGGTCGAGGATGCACAAAAAAGTAAATCAAAAATGCAAAATCTCTCGGACAGGGCGGCCAAATGGCTTACTTACATCGCACTTGCTGTTGGTTTTATCACCTTAGCCGTTTGGCTTATTTTGGGCTACCCTTTTGTTTTCGCATTGGAGCGAATGGTGACCGTCATGGTCATCGCCTGTCCCCACGCCTTGGGATTAGCTATTCCTTTGGTTGTCGCTATTTCAACTGCGGTCTCTGCCCAAAACGGGCTACTTATCCGTAACCGAACCGCCTTTGAAGAGTCCCGTAAGATTTCTGCCTTGCTGTTTGATAAGACCGGAACGCTGACCAAGGGCGACTTTGGTGTCACCCGCATCGAATCCGTCGATAAACGATACGATGAAAATGAAATTCTACGGCTTGCCAGTGCTTTGGAGCAAGGTTCGGAGCATCCCATAGCTGTAGGGATCGTCAATAAAGCAAAAGCGGAGAATATCACGATTCTAACTCCTAAAAACTTCAACGCCATCACGGGCAAAGGTGTAGAAGGGGAAGTAGATGGAGCAAAAATAAAAATCGTCAGTCCCGGTTACCTACGGGATGAAGGAATAAACATCCCCGAAGATGCTTATAGCGATGCGGCAGAAACAGTTGTATTTGTATTGATAGGTAATCAATTAATCGGATATATCGCTCTGGCGGATGAAATAAGACCGGAATCTGACGAAGCCATTAAGACCTTCAAGCAAAACAATATCAAAGTATTCATGGCAACCGGCGATAACGAAAAAACCGCCAAAGCCGTTAGCAAAAAACTCGGACTAGACGGTTATTATGCAGAGGTACTCCCACACCAAAAGGTGGAAATAGTAGAAGAGCTCCAAAACAAAGGAGAGTTTGTTGCCATGACTGGTGATGGGGTCAACGATGCCCCTGCCTTGGCAAAGGCAAACGTCGGCATCGCCGTAGGCTCCGGCACAGACGTAGCCGCCGAAACAGCGGATATTATCCTCGTCAATAGCAATCCTAAAGACATTGCCAATTTGATTTTATTCGGTAAAGCGACCTATAACAAGATGATTCAAAATCTGGCTTGGGCAACAGCATATAACATCATCGCAATCCCCCTTGCTGCCGGTGTTTTGTATTCTTCCGGCTTCGTGCTCGGTCCTGCTATTGGGGCTGTTTTTATGAGTCTTAGTACGGTTATTGTCGCCATCAATGCACAGTTATTGAAGCGGAAAATTGGGAGCAATTAACTTATAAAATGAGGTAGGGGGACAACTCCCCCTCTAGCTTAAATAATTAAAAGAAAGTATGTGGAGAATAATAATGATAGGAATCAAGCAATTGACAAGGATTAGGAGGTTCTCTAAATTAGGAGAAGAGGAGAAAGAATTGTCAAATTATCCTGATAAATTAGTTAATGATCTACTAGAATTGGGGCCGGTATTTATTAAAATCGGACAGATTTTAAGTACCCGAACCGACATGCTACCTACTCAATATACAAATGCATTACAACGTCTTCAAGAGGGTGTTCCATTTTTTGAATACAGAGAGGTAAAAGAGATTATCGAGACGGAACTATCGCAACCAATAGAAGATTTATTTATTTTCTTTGCCAAAGAGCCAATTGCTGCAGCCTCTTTAGCTCAAGTACATATAGGGAAGACGATACAGGGAGACGAAGTTGCTATTAAAGTTCAGAGGAAGGGCGTAAAGAGCAAAGTTATTCAAGATTTGAAGCGATTGAATAAACTATTGGACATCGCTAGGTTCTTTGCTCCAAATCGAATTCGTAAGATGAATCTGTTAAATGGCTTTCTTGAATTTAAACGTTATACAATACAAGAACTTGATTATTTGAAAGAAGGAGAAACCATTGAGCGATTTGCCCACAACTTTTCCAATTGGGAGGATATCGTCTTTCCCAGAGTATTCTGGCCTTACAGTTCTGATAAAGTATTGACAATGGAAAGAGTTCAGGGTCTAAGGCTCAAAGAAGCGATTGAGATATTATCAGAGCAAGAAAAAAGCAGCCTTAATATACGTCTTGCTGAAATGGAATTAAAAATGTTCATCTCTGATGGACTATTTCACGCAGATTTACATCCAGGTAATATTTTCTTCAGAGAAGATGGAAAAATCGTATTGCTTGACTTTGGAATGTTTGGCGAGTTAACAAAAGAAGAGAGAAATAGGTTTGTATTATACTGGTTATCAGTTGTAAATAATGATGTTAAAAAAGCGTTTTATCATTTCAAAAAACAATGTAAGGAGCTTAACAATGCTGATGAAGAGGCCTTTTATAAGGTATTCGAAGAATTGGCAAATAGTTTTTATTCAAGTAAATTAAAAGAGGTTTCTATTACTAAAGTCTATATTAAAATGATAGAGGCTGGTGTCAAATTTGGCTATATTTTTCCTGCTGACTTGCTATTACACGCCAAAGCATTAACAACTGCAGAAGCTTTATCTTTTGAGCTAGCACCAAATGCACACTATGAGAAAATAACCAAACCAATTATTCTAAAGGAGCTTACCCGTTTGATAATTGAAGGAGACATAATAAAAGAACGAGTTACCCAAACCATGCCTGACTTTTTTCTTTTAGGAGAAATAGTTCCTTCTTTATCAAGTAATACTAAAGGTGTTGAAGAAGATTTGATGTTTTCAATACTTTATGAAAAAATTTTCAAAAGCATCAAAAACTATACAGACAAGAATGACATTATTTTTTATCTGATCAAGCACTTCGCAGAAAAAGAATTACGAATGCATTTTAATGAAAAAGTTACAGACATAATATTAAACAACACACTCATTCAATACAAAAATAAAGAGCCCGATTTATCTAAACAAAAATCACTTGGCGCTTCGATCACCATTCGAATGGCATGCTATTCAGTTGCTTTTTATGAGAACTTAATCTCAATTGGAAAAAATAAGGAAGAATCGATAAAAATCCTCTATAATATTTGTTGGAGTATCTATAGCAAAATGGGGGATTTACCGATGCTAATTGCTAATGTGTTTTCGAATGACAAACACAAAAGAATGGAAATTGCAACACAGATATTTCGCATATTTCCATTTTCTTCCCCCGATTATATTTGGGAAGATGTAGTAGCTGACAAGAATACGGTGGCATTTGATTGTAAGCAGTGTAGAGTAGCGGATTATTTTGTCGAAAACGGAATAGGAGATGTTTGTTACAATACTTGGTGTAAACTAGATTTTGCCTTAGCTGAAAAGTGGGGTGGAAAATTAGAAAGAAAAGGAAGCATCGCTAACGGTGATAAAATTTGTGATTTCAGGTGGATGACAACTTAGATGAGACTACTCCAAAAAGAACAGTAACACTAAATTCATTACATAGTTTTCCCAAAATCAAAACGCTGAGAATATGTATCTCTGAGATAACTCTCTATTATTGAGGAATAAAAATTATTTATGACCCTTTGTTTGGTAACAGAAAAACATTTCAAATCACTCTCATTGTTTGACTATAATTGGTTTCTTTGCTTGGTCAACGCGAAATCATTTATCTGCGCCCTCTCTTCTGCTTAAAGATATATTATTCCTTTCCGCTGATAACATTTTCCAGGACATAACTCGCTCCCTCTTTTTTCCAAACGGCAACTACGGGATACACCGTGCCGGTTATTTTTTCATTAATGGTAAGCTTTTTGTCAAAGTTCATCACTTCTCCGCTACTCAATCCATCAGATATTATTTGCTCACCAAACATCTTACCGGTAGCCTCACCCCGTAATACGTGATTGTGTTCGAAGGCAGGATAGGTGCCATTATTGTATTCCAAATCGGGCCTTGCAGTATGATCAGAGGCTTTTTGGGCGGCAACATGACTATCCTCTACCAAATAGACGGCAAGGTTGTAGGTGCCTTCTAAGGCGGCCCTGGTTTGAATGGAGGTAGTTACCGAAAGCTCATTGCCCTCTTTAGACCAATCCAAATAGAGGCCTACTTTGGCAGTTGTATTTTGATTTTGAGGCAAGGTTCTACTCTTTCCATCGAAGTAAAAAGAGGGTACGGAGGTATTGCGTGCGTACTTTATAAACTCATCTCCCACATCGGAACTCATGACGTCTTGTCTATGTATGGCAAGACCTATTAACGAGGCGTTCCTTCTGAGCAGACTGTTCATTTGTCTGATTCCATATGACCCACATGGTTTACACCATGCTGCGGTTACCTTGAGTACCAAATTCCTTTGACTCGAATCGGCATAGAGACAGGCTCCCTCTTTGTCAAAGTTGATAGAATTTGGGTCATTACATGTTTTCTTGCAGGAAGAAATCAGGGTAGTAAGGACAAATAAAAGGGTTAATATGCGAAAGTTCATGTCGAAGCATTTAATGGTTTTGAAAAGTCTGTCTCTGTATAAATGCTTCCAATTGACAAAACGCTGCCTGATTCGGTCTATTTTTTTCTTTTTCTTCAATACTACGATTTTATAAATCGCTTTGTGGTAGTACCTTCATCTGTTTTGATTTGTATAAAATAATATCCCGATGGCAGCTCTGTTACATCAATAGATTCATGATAGGCGTCTTTGGTAACCGCATTGCCCTTGGCATCAAATATCTGATATGTTTCAACATTGGCCTCGCCATACACCTTCAGATATCTGGTACAGGGACTGGGGAAGACATGGATATTAAGGCTCCTTTTGGGAGTTTTGACGGCTGTCGATGGACTTAAAAACCGGTCAAAGAAGGCAATAATTTTTTTGTTAAAATTCCCCTCAGCACCATGTTCAGCATTGGCAACTTTAAATTGTTCCTGAACATCCTTTTGCTGCTTGCCCTTGAGATGAATCTTTGAAAACAAAACCTTAAAGGAATCCCTGGATATGGCATCGTACGTCAAAAAACCCTCCTTATCCAGCCAGCCGATGGACTTGATGGTATTGAATATTTTTCTAGAGAGTTTTTCGTCAATACCATTGATAGAGCGGGTGAATCTGGTGGGATAAATAGGAGATTTGTCCAACCAGTGCCATTCGGAAGGGATTCCCCTTTTAATAAGAACTTTGTGATTGGCTAAGGCAATGGACGGATCTGCCTGTGGATGATTGTCATTGCGCGCCTGCAACCAGATATGGGGCTTCATATTGGGATGGTTGAGGAAGAGCTGGTAACTTCCGTGGGCCACCATATGCGCTGTGGCGTTAAAGTCCAAAGAAGCCGAGCACAGGTCTCCGAAGTTGGCACCGTTGGATACGCCAAAGGAGAAGAAGGGTACGTCTTCTAAGTGGTATTGGCTGATGAGCATCTTTTTCCACTCATTGATATTGAACAGGTCTATGTTGTTATCGGTCGTGTACCTGTTTTTACGACTCAACCATTGGATGTCGTCGTTGCCATTTTGATCGCCCAAATCCGTCTCATTGCTGCTGAGGACGAAAGCGGCATAATTGTGATACGCCAAATCCTGGAGGAGGGTAATCATGTCGTATTTTTGAAAGAACGAGTGTGCACTTCCACCGGTACCGTGAAAAATAAAGACACAGCCTTTGGGCTTCGTCCCGGGAAACACAACATATGCAGGCTTTTTCATGCGAAATCGAGTGGAGGGATCTTCATTTCTCTCTCCCCAAAGTAAAACGGAGTCAAATTTGACTTTCACTTTTGGGCTCAATTGGTCAAATACCGGTCTGAGCTCCAGAGTTGTCACGCCAGAGCCTTTAGGGACTTCCAAGGTGGTGTACCACTCTTCCGGGCATGCAAGGTATTGGCTGCCTTCCCCCTCCCATCTGATGAAGACGGTCTTGAGCTTGGGAGTATTGGCAAATATATGTACCTTTTCTCCCATTTCATACCTGCCACTCCCTACCCCATTATCGACCATCAGGTCATAGGTCTGAGCATGGAGTTGTAATGCCAGGACAAAGACAAAAAAAGACAAGAAGCGCGGTGTGATTTTCATGATATGAAATGGTTGAGTTATTGAAATATTATACGTCTAAGACTCCAACAAACCGGCATGGTTTAATGACCCTGCAAAATAAAAAAAGCGCTGCAGTAATTGCAGCGCTTTTAGATATCAAATGGGAATTTATAGTATTATTTATGCTCCGCGCAGATAAATAATAACTAGAGGAGTGGATATCATCGGCTATTTCATTCCAGGAGCACTATTTCGACCGTACCACTTTGTGGATATACAGCTTTGATCCTACTGTAATTTTGAGGTAGTACATGCCTTGTAAATTGGGGCTCGTTTGCTCGAGATTTAGCTCGATGTTGTTTTGATTCTTATCAATCTTTTGACTTATAACCTTACGGCCACTGAGGTCAAACATTTCTATCAATCCTCGCTCTGTAGCTTGCCCCATTAGGTCGATATTAATCTTGTTCCTAAATGGATTGGGTGCTACCAAGGGCTTAATATCAAAGTTCAGGTCTGAAGTAGCCACTCTGGGACCAAAATTGATATGAATGGAGTTTTCTTGAATATCATCATCTACATACAGGCTGGCAAACTCTTTATTATCATAGAAAAAATCAGTGAGCTTTCCACTCTGTGTCGCTTTAAATGATATTTTCAACCAACTGTCTTGAACTTTCAATGTTTTTAGTTCTTCGTCAGAGATAAACAGTCGCAATTGCTCATTCGCTACTAAATACGTTAAATTAGACGACTTGATAAAAGGAGATTGTACTCCGAAAATGTGGATGGCTTTAGGATCATATCCTATAGAAAGTTGGGCAGCGGCAAAGTTTAATGGCTTTTCGATTTTTAACCAAACATCATACTTTTCACCTTTGGTGAATGTTTGTTCTTCAAGGTACATATCCACAACATTGCCGGAACGATTTTTAATCTTACCATCTTGTGTCAGGTTCCAATTGCCACTCACATCCCCCATTCTAACGGGAACCATATCTAATTGATAATCTGGAAGTGAATTAATAGTATGGGTAGAAAATTCCCTTACGTTTACGCTGTCTGCTTCAAGAATCTTGTAGTCACCGCAGGGAAAAGAATTCTTTTGGCCTAATATTCTTTTTTTAAGCCAGACAAGATCCGTAACATTTACTCCGCCGGAGCAGTTAATATCAGCTACAAAGTGTTGAATCTTATTAAACTCTTTTAAGCCTAACAAATACTGAACCATTATAACAAAATCTAAAGAGGATAATCCGTTCAATGTATTCTTGTCCACCTTATTTGTGTGGGCGTCAAAGTAGATGGGTGTTCTAATGTTATCCTCCTCTGAGCAAAATGAGTAACTTGCTTTGGTGGCTTTAGGTAGGGAGCATTCAAACGGATGGAGATTATTAAAATTCTTGTCAACTGCTTCGACGACCAAGGGAACCGTCTTTTTAGTCGGCTTCAAAAAATAATCTAGAAATCGTCCGGCAATGATGCCGTTACCAGCATTAGCATTAGCTTTGACATTAATGTTAATAATGCAATAACTTTGATTTCCGGCAAAATCTGTTACATACAGCTTAACATAGTTTGACCCTATATCATCCTTAGTAAAGGTCTTTGTAATCTGTTTGCCGTCAGGGTCAAAACTAAATATGGCTATTCCACAATTATCATAGCTTCCATCATCCAGTGTTGTAGCTTTAATTGTAGCAGTACCATTTACTCCTAAAGATATGGTAATATTTGCATCACATATTACAACCGGCAAAATAGTATCAGTGTTGTTACAGTTTTTGAAATAAAGCAATTGGGTAAATTCCTTTACCTCATTGGTGCACCAATTGACCAGTATCCATTTGCGGAGTACTTTCTTGGGTTGATTGCAGTCTCCTATAAAGACAACATCAGTAAAAGTAGTACCAATAAAACTACATCTTTTTGTATTCGGAAACCCCGTGAATTGAGGCGTAGGCGCCCCTCCCTTTGTTTTCTTCCAAGAACCAAAACAATCTAACTTAGGTCGGTCAACATCGTCATAATTGTGCAATCCGACATCATCCGGAATATTGTCATGCTTAAAATGAATAATCTGAGTACACGTTTTACTAGCGCCAGAACAACCACTTATAGTCCATGTTCTTTCGTAAGTGGCCTCATATGGATCTTTACAATTAAAGGTTGTCACCTTGTCGTTGTAAACTAAATCCAATTCCCCACATGTATCACATTTAGTCGCACTATAATGATTGCCAACACCCACGCTAAATTGGTATACTCCGGAATCTAAAGGGAATCCTAATTGAAATGGACTCCTGCTCGTGGTGCATGGAAAAGCTGAATCAGGAGGACATACTAGGTCAGGAATAGCACCACTGGTACAAACTCTTAGTAAAAGAGAACTCCAACAGCTATTCTTCGTAGATTTTCTTTGTACTTGTACAAATGTACTTCTTGGAAAAGAAGCCGTAACGATAGGGTTATAAATATCTTTATTGTTTATATTAACAATAATATTGAATGAGTCGTCCGGGCAAAGATCTGTTCCCACCAGAAACATACTCGCCTTAAGAGGAATAGAGTCCCCAGCATTGAGGCTTAAATTGATTTCACTATTACATACCATAAGGGAAGTATCTCTGCACTGCCCTATTGAAATCTGAGGGTGTATAAAGTAGGCTAATAGCACTACCAATAGGTTATAGCTTAAATAAACAGGGTTGATAGTTGTTTTCATAATAATTGATTTTAATTAAATATTGTTTAAATACTCTAAGAAAAAATAACAACATGTTGATATATTACAGATATACTTTTGCACCTGCATTGAGAAATAAGTACTTTCTATTTTCTTGCCAGCGAAAGGTCGTCCCCTCATCGCCGCTTATCTCTGATTGATACCTCAGTCCGACAAAAATTGTAGCTCTTTGAAGAAACTTGTAGCTATATTTTATGTCGAAATAGTAACTTGATGTCAGTTTTTGTTCGATGGTTTGTTTGTAATTTACAGTCCATATATTGTGTTCCAAATTCGGAACAACCTGACCGAAGTACGAGGTCTTGAGCCCTAATGCGCCACCTACGGAAAACCCTATGCGATGTCGAAGGGATATTGCCTTACTGTAAGTAATGTCAAAAGGAATGTAGAGCACTCTTCGATAACCATTTATCCTACGATGGACATAATAAACGGCTTTCCCTCTCACATCATCGTATTTAGAGATTGATTGCGTCAAGTCACGTGAAACTTTCACTTCTGTCGGATGATGATCAAACCGCTTGTCTATAGTATCTCTAAAGTTTTGATACAACTGAAAATTATCTTGCTGGACTCCGAGCCCCATCCCTATATGCCAATCAGATTGAAAGAGCGCTTTGTGATAGGTTACTTCTATACCCAAAGCTTCTAATAATCTTTCTGTTTGGTCTTTTTGTGCGATGTATCTTTTCGCCTGTTCGCTGTTTGATTTAAAACTCCGGGTATATCCGCCCAGAAGAATGGCAGTAGTCAAGTAAGATATACTCCTTTGAGTCACTGTACTAAATTGCATGTCCGGCTTAGTGGTGATTCTCTGAATATCGAGATTTGATCTATATTCTACCTTAGACTGCATAGGGACCAAAGAAGAAACTATTGGTATTTTATCCATATTAACCAAGGAAGAATTCCGCGACATTTTAGGTGACAATATTATTTTATTCTGTCGCGAGTTATTTGTAGCTTTTTGGTATGAAATGGTGGATTGTTTCCGTATGAACGGATGATTCTTGTAATGACTCTTACTATCTAATGATTTTCTAAGATTCCGGTAATACATAGAGTTATTATTGGTCGATATACCCTCTGCCAAATTACTATTTGTATCCTTTGACTTTGGGGTTTCATCAGATATACGTTTGCCTTTAGAGCTAGATGAAGATATGGTTTGAGATGGATGAATGAATGTGGATGAGGGTTGAATATCTTGTTTCGATTGCGGTATCTGAATAGCTTGAGAATAGGGAGATCGAGTAGATGTTCTTTGCCCCATAACAATCCAAAGCACTAACATAGCTGCCGCCGTCCCGAGAATCCACCACAGGAAGATTCTCTTTCTCTTCTCCTCCTTCTTGCCAATCATAGGGGCAAGCGCTTCCCATTCGGTATTCAAATCCAAAGGAGAATCGTGATCGTTAAGTCGATCAAATAACCAGTCATCAAAGGGTATTTTTGACATAACTTGTTTTATTTTTTGCTTCTATTTTTCTTTTTAAGAGCTGTCTGGCCCGAGCCAGCTGGGATCGTGAACTATTTTCTTCAATTCCCAATATTTCAGCGATTTCCTTATGACTCAGACTTTCAAAAACATACATATTGAGAACGGTCTTGTATCCTATTGGTAGTTTTTGTATCTCACCGATAATTTCATCATTCGACAATTTTGCAAAGGCATCCGGCTCCACTGTGAATGTCGTGTTTTCCGTTTGTTCACTATAAATAGTTTTCTCTCCCCAATCCCTTTTTACCACGCGCCATATCGTCCTTTGTGATACCGTATGTAACCATCCTTCAAAGATTCCAGATGCTTCGCAATACTGATCTATTGAAGAAAAAACCTGTATGAAACACTCTTGCATTACGTCCTTTGCCATTTCGTTATTGGAGGAATACCGGCGACACATGCTCATCACTTTAGGAGCATACAGCCGGAATAATTCTCGCTGTGAAGACCCTTGCCCTCTCTTACAACCTTTCACTATGGAAAGTATCTTTTCTTCAGCCAATTTCACTTATTCGATGCTTTATTGTAATGGGGCAAAGTAGTAAAGACGGCAATGTTGAATCTCCCTGCCATCCTGGACATCCTTGAGGGTAACATCGCTTATTTCAAATTCAATCCATTCCTTTCCATCAATTTGATTTGTTTTTTTTATCAATGGGGGGGTAACCAGTGACACAACTTGATATCCAAAAGATGCGCTTGTGTTATCTTTAACAGACCAAATGGGCTTGGAGACGTTGCTCACTTTGCGCTTCAAATACAAGTGGTTTATTGAAAGGATATCGTTCTTTGCTTCAAAGCTAAAAGCCGAAATAATATTCTTTCCAAATATATCTTTATTGAGAGTACAAGAACTAAAATCAAATCGATGATTGCCTACGATTACATAGTGCCCGCCAGAAAAGTGCTTATTTTTATGACTGAAGGGAGTAAGGTCGGGGTGGTTATCATGTAGGAAATATGAACTCACTCGAAATTTTGCCTTGTCAGTTG
>JALWRC010000079.1:47345-49151 GCA_027080725.1 Saprospiraceae bacterium | reverse complement strand
GGTCATCAAAGCCAAAAGACTTTTCCCCATCAAGATCCTCAAAAGTAGTTTCCATCTGTTTAAGCATTTTAGCTTTCATCTTGTTTTCTAGATTCTCATCATCTGCCATCTCTTTAAAAGTGTCTGAAAATTCCAAATGCACTTCAGAACCTGCTAATTTCATGGCGGCCATTCGTTGTTCTATTCTGCCTTGTAAATTCAAGTAAGAATTGATGTTATTGGATGGCCAGAAATTAATTCCGAATATTTCATTATTTGGAGAACCCAAACGGTCAATACGACCCATTCTTTGAATAATGCGAACAGGATTCCAATGGATATCAGAATTCACAACCATGTCGGCATCCTGCAAATTTTGACCTTCACTTAAAGCATCGGTCGCAATTAATATGTCAATAGGGTTTTGAATTTTATTATAGGTTCTTTCATCATTCGTAGCAATCCAGCTAATCCATTCTTCATATTGTTGTTTTTCTGAAAGAGATTCTGAACTTGGTTCAAACTTCCACTCTTTCTCTTTAAACAGTTTAGTGTAAGGGGCAAATCTTTCAAGAATCGGTTCAAAATCTTTATGTTCAATATTCGAGTCATCTGTTTTTGAACCTGTTCCACTAACTACGGCAATTTTGCTAAACCCTCTTAATTTGAGTTGTTTAAATAAATACTCAGCCGTATCTCTGTAAACTGTGAAAATTACCAATTTTTGATTATTGTTATTTGCTCTGCTTTTACGTTTTGCGATAATCTTTTCAATTAAAGCCTGCAACTTATCGTCAGCGCTTTTATGATTATTGGGTTTAACCGTTTCTTTTTCTAAATCCTTTGCAAAACGATTCATATTACCAAGAAGATTATCCAAAGCCTCAATATCTTTCTTTAAATCTTTTTTATACCATTTAAGATTTCCGGCATTGTCAATATCAGATAATTTGATTTTACGTTTTTTCCCAAGCGTGAATTCTTCAATTTCGTCTTTTAAATCATCTTCTCCAAAAACATCGATTTCATTATTTAACTCTGCATTTTTCTTGTTATTTTCATAAGCTTTTATTCTGTTAAGAGCATTTTGATGATGATCCAATATTTTTTTTACAGTAGATTGAAATGAAAACCATGAAGATTCCAATCTTTTTACCATTAAAATATACATCATTTTGACAAGAAATCTGTCTCTTTGAACTTCATCTTCTATTACGGATATTTCCACTTTCCCTTCTTGTTTTGCTTTTTGTCTAATTTGCTTTTCCTCAATTGATTCAGCATAAAAAGCCGGTTGATATCCTGAAAGCATAGGTGGAAAATGTTCAAAGAGTTCTTCAAAACTTTCAAAATTCCCCAGCTCTTTCGGTGTAACAAATATATTATCAGGTTTATTTTTTTTGGGAAAGACTAAACCGGTTTGTTGTCCCTCAATCATCGAACGGGTTCGAGCTACAGTTAACGCATCTGTTAAAGTGAAAAAATTGGCAGGAAGTTTTTTAATAAACTCGCCAATTTTAGGATCTTGTTCTTCCCGCCATTCATTAAAGGATTTTTGAGCAGAGCGAAATGTATAGTCAATATTTCTTACTCCGAGAGACTCTTGAAAACCATGTACATCACCTTTGACCATTAGTTTAAATTGATTTCTAATGTCATTTAATGAGTTATTGATTGGAGTAGCTGACAACATTAAAACCTTGACATCTTCGTTCTTCTTTAAAATTTCTTCTACCAGAAATTTATATCGTTTGGATTTATCATTTCTCAGGTTATGGCTTTCATCAATAACAATCAATTTGGGCTTATCATCAATAAATAAAGTAT
>JALWRC010000079.1:0-47335 GCA_027080725.1 Saprospiraceae bacterium | reverse complement strand
GTTCTGTACGGTATTTTTCTTTGTCCAGCCGACTGTATTCCAAATCGGTATGAAACCTGATAAAATACTCCAATTTATCTCGTTCAAATTTTGAGTCTTGATTTTTTCTGTACCTGCTCCAGTTATGTTGCAATTTTTTAGGACAAAGCAATATAATTTCTCTACCTTGAAGTTGAAAAAATTTCATGACAGCCAAAGCACTCCATGTTTTTCCTAAACCAACCGCATCTGCTAATATTGCCCCATTATACTTTTGAAGCATTTTTATTAAACTTAAAACGCCTTTTTGTTGAAAATCATAAAGCGTATTGAAAACAACCGAGTTTTCAAGTCTTCCAACTTGTTTTGCAAATTCAGGGTCGCTTTGGTCGTCCAATACCTGACTGCCAAATAGTTCAAAAAGCACCTTGTAATACAGTTCTTTTGGAGTGTATTTAACAAATATCCGTTCAATTTCTTCGATTAAATATTGCTTGAAAGGTTTTGTGTATTTCTTACCGGTTTCATCGGTCAGCGTTTTATTTTTATGGGCTTGTGGCTTTTTCCACAAATCGTCAAACCATAAAGCAAGTTCTTTGTATTGGCTATTATTTCCGGTTTCTGCAATGTTAAGTTCAATGTTGTTCGTGAGCTTCAAACCTACCCCAGCTTCTGTCAAATTTGAGCTTCCAGAAATAAAATAAATTTTCCTTTCATCATTGTCTTCAGGCTTAAATAAATACGCTTTGGCATGACAAAAATTTGGTTCCAAAGTCTTGGCGTTAACTTTATCAAGTTTTAGAAATTCAACAGCTTCTTGAGCAACTTTATTTAATTTCAAAGCGGCTTCAACAGTAATATTCTCATTTAATAAATCAAGCGTTCTATCGTTGACAGCATCAATATTTACAATATCTCCAAGTACAAGACGGAATTGCTTAATCTTTTCTTTGATCTTTGATGAAAGAAATGAAAGTGCTCCAATTGTAAAATATCCGGTAACAATGTCAAGTGTTCCTTCTTCTGTATATTTTGAAATCCACTCATGGACTTTTAAATTTTCATTTTCGTTATCTAATATCATAGTCAATTCCATTTAGGCGTATATGAAAAATAGCTCTTTTGGCTTTTCGGAGTTGGCTTTCGATTTGGTAAAAAAACAAATGTGCCATTTGTGCGTTGGCTTTTCATTTCAATATTTTCTTGTGCAAATTCATTTTTTCATCAGCTTGCCCATAACTACCTTCTCACCCTACCTTCCCTATACCAAGTGTTCGCTTTTGCATCAGTTGCCTGATAGGCTACACAAATTTTGCTTGTACGCAAATGGTTTTCCCGACCGAGTTAGGGACGGCAATAGGTCTGAAGTGGGTTTCGTCGCTCTATGCCCCACAGATTCAGAGGGTCGGGAACAATCTGCTCCCATTGGTGGATTGGTGCTTTCCGGGTAGAGCTTCCCAAGCATGACCGCTTCGCACAAAAGTTTAGAACTTTAAGCAACTGCATTACAGTCCGTAGCAAAAATACAGCTTTCCTTTAACTTTTGTGACATTTTTCTGATTTATTCGCCAAGCGTTACTCAGGGCAGCGTCGAAAGGCCGTAAAGCATGTGCGCCTTCTGGTTTAACATTTGGCTAAACGACCAACAAAGTCTTATCATCAATGAAAGGCCTCAACACCATTCCGGCGACTAAGAATATGTCGAACCGGTCATCTCGTCTTCGCTCCTCGTAAAACAGTGGACCTTCGTCGCTGGAGCATAGACGACAAGTATTGCATGAACGGGGTGTATGACAAAATGCACTTTTCTGATTTGAACACCTGCAATAATCCCGTAGGGATGCCATCTTTGTAACCCGTACGAGCGACAGCGAAGTGCGGGGATTATAAGAGCACCCAGAGCCGTTTTGGCGGTATTTTTGCCCGACGCAATAGGTTATATGCTTGAGAAGTGTTGCATGCAAAAATAGTGACAAAACAATGCAATGGCTCATTTTAGTGCATTTTGTAATACACACCATGAACGCATTTTTCATTTTGATTTAGAGAATAGACCTATCTTTGCTTTTTTATACAACACATACAGATGAAGAAGGAAGTAAGAATTGGTATATTGTTTTTTACCGCCATGTTGGTCCTGCTTGTAGGGTACAAGTACCTGCAAGGACTTGAGTTGCTGGATAATTCGCGGCATTACAAGGTGCGCTACGACAGTGTGGACAAATTGGAGAAGAGTAGTAAGGTATATGCCAATGGTTTTCAGGTGGGCTCTGTGATCGACTTATACCTGGACCCGGAGGATCCGGACTATGTCATCGTGGAGATAAAGGTCAAGCCGGAGATTACACTCCCTAAAGAGACCCGCGCGGTCTTGGTGGATGAAGGAGTCTTCGGCGGGAAGTCCCTCGCCCTGCGCTTTGACCATATTTGTAAGGAGGGCAATTGTATTGAGGATGGGGATTTTATTCCAAGTGGGAAGGCCGGTCCCTTAGAAGCTTTTCTCGGAGACCCCAAGCAGATAGACCCCTATCTCAGTAAAGTCGGATCGGGTATGGATAGCATCTTCAAAGCCCTTTCCGCGCAAATGGAGGACCCCGCCAATAAGGATAAAGTCACAGAAATGATTCGCTCCCTTCACGCCACTGCTGTTAATCTGGGGAAGATTAGTGCGGAAGTGCAAAAAATGACCGCCGGCTCCTCTGAAAATATCAACAGGATGATGGCCAACCTCAATGCCATTACGTATGAAATACGACGCAATAATAACCACATCGCCGCTACACTCGCCCATTTGGATACAGTAACCGGCCAACTCTCGGATGCCGGCTTGAAATCGTTGATTCAAAACACTTCTTCTACTGTTACCGAACTTCAATCCGGCTTGGCTGCGTTTAAAGCGACTTTGGGTGGGGTGGATCAAACCGTAGGCGAAACCAAATCCCTCCTGTCTTCGATTAACAACGGGGAAGGAAGCCTGGGGAAATTGAAGAAGGATAGTTCCTTATACATCCAACTGGATGCTACGATTAAAAACCTAAACAAGATGATTGAAGATATGCGCCTTCACCCCAAGCGATATGTTCATTTTTCTATATTTGACTAAACCTCAACGCACATGTTGTCCGTCTTAATTCCCATTTTTAATCACGATGTTACGAGGTTAGTGGGGGAGTTGACGATGCAATGCAGTAAAGCCAAGATTCCCTTTCAGATATTGTGCTTTGATGATGGCTCCAAAGAGAAGTATTTGGTGGCCAACCGGGCGTTGGACGGGGTATATGGGGTGAGTTACATCGAGTTGGGAACTAACATCGGCCGCTCTGCCATACGCAATAAATTGGCCTACAATGCTATGTACGATTATTTGCTGTTTTTGGATTGCGACTCGGAGATTCGCTCCAAGAAGTTCATCAAGCGCTATGTCAACGAGATGAAGCAGAAAGTGCCCATCGTTTATGGAGGCAGGCAATACGGCAAACGCCCCCCGCGAAGCAAAAAAAAACGCCTACATTGGACCTATGGTGTCAAAAGGGAGGCACGTCCCGCCAAGCGTCGTGCAAAGTTGGGCAACTTGGCCTTCCAATCCAATAATTACCTCATCACGCGCGATCTCGCTTTGGAGTTTCCCTTTGATGAAAACATCCGGGGATATGGCCATGAAGACACTATGTTGGCCTTGCGCCTCCAAAGTGCCCACCATTTCATAAAGCATATCGACAATCCCATCCTGCATCGTGGAGTAGAGGAGACAAAGAATTTTTTGGAGAAGACCAAGGAAGGTCTGCGCAATCTCGTCCTGTTGCGACAGGAATACCCAATCATGCAAACCCCGGTCACAAACGCTTATGATACCCTTCGTGGGATGCGGATGCACAAGGTGTTCCGTTGGATTTATAATCGTTGGGAAGACCGGATAATGGAAAATTTGTACGGTACCAATCCGTCCATGCGCCTTTTTGACTTCTATAAGTTGCATCATTACAGCAGGTATGTGGAGAATGGAGCTCCGGACAAGAGAGGTGAATGAATGGCATTGAGAGCATTTTTTGTAGAGACAAAAGAGCGGGGAGGAAGCGTACAAAAAGATGCCCGGAACATTTTCAAGGATAGTTTTCTGAAAAATTGTACTTTTGGGCAATGTTCCGTAGAGGGGAGTAATGCTTAAGCCCCTGATGGTAGGGATATAGTTTTGTTGTATTAAAATGTAATAAGAATGGGATTATTGGAAGATAAGAAAGTGTTAATTACCGGTGGTTCTAGAGGGATAGGACGCGCCATGGTGCAGCGATTTGTCGAAGAAGGCGCAGATGTGGCATTCACCTTTCGCTCCTCTGCAGAAGCGGCGAAGGCGATGGAGGCAGAGTTTAAAGGCGGCAGCTCAAAAGTGAAGGGGTATCAATCGGATGCGGGTTCTTTTGAGGAGGCCGGAAAGTTGATCAAAGACGTGGTGGATGATTTTGGACGAATAGATGTCCTCATTAACAACGCGGGCATCACCAAGGATAATCTGCTTATGCGCATGTCCGAAGAGCAATGGGATCAAGTCATCAATATCAATCTGAAGTCGGTGTTCAACTTGACCAAGCACATTATGCGAACGATGATGAAGCAACGCTCCGGTTCGATTATCAATATATCTTCCGTCGTAGGGGTCTTTGGCAATGCCGGGCAGGCCAACTATGCCGCCTCCAAGGCCGGAATAATCGGTTTTTCGAAATCCGTTGCAAAAGAAGTGGGCTCCCGCAATATCCGTTGCAATGTATTGGCACCGGGATTCATCGCTACGGATATGACAGAGCAGTTGGATGATGCGACCAAGGCCAACTTTCTCGCAAATATCCCTCTCAAACGGCTGGCTCAGCCCGGTGAAGTAGCAGATGCAGCGGTTTTCCTGGCGAGCGATATGTCTAAATACATCACCGGGCAGGTGCTCAGCGTTTGTGGTGGTTTGAATATTTAGAAATACCCCCTCCACTACTTCGGTAAAGTCAGGCACATGGCATAAAACCCGTCGGAAACATACATCACTCCTTTCTCTCCGTCGATCGCTACACCATTGACAAAAGACCCCGGAGTGCGCTTGCTGTAGTTGTGCGTGGATAGGGTGTAAAGCGTTTTTCCGGATTTCCCATCTACAATTAAAAGGTCACTATCCGTAGCATAAACTCTTCCGTTATAATATGCGAGATCATCGCCACCTGCCCCTATATCTTTTACAAATCGTTTTCTGCCGTTTGCTTTTTCGATGCCGACGAGATGGCCTACGGTGGAATACATGTAAATCATATCCTCTGTAACGACAAACCGGCTAATCAAAAAACCACCCCTGTGGTCATGTCTTGCCACCCAGATATGCTTACCTGTATGCTTATTAATACAAAGCATCGAATCCGACATGAGAAAATACACCCTGTCTTCTTCGATGTATGGGGGTTGAGTAATACTGCTTACACCTGCAATGGTATCTGTCCACATCAGGCTATCCCGGGTGAGGTTGTAAGAGTAGAGTATGGAGCGCTCGCCATACGGTCCGGGGCGGTATTCCCGGGATTGAAAAACCAATACCGTATCATCGTTTTGATTCAGCCAGCATCCGGGTGGATAAATGTCGGGTTTAAATTTATCCTTTTGTTTCTTGACCCGGAAGACCTCCCGGATATCCCCCGTGATATAATCATGCATTCTCAGTATGGAAAGGGTGTCGTAATGAAGAATGGAATGAAATATTTTACTATTAAAAGCACTTACTTCCACTTGACCAATATAATCATCAGGCAACTCATACCGATATAAAGATGTTCCTTTTGATAGGTCAATAGCGAATATTCCTCTTGATGAGGTAAAAAACATTTTTCCCTCTAAGTACTCCGGGGGGGCTCTTAAACCTCTACCTTTTCTGAAATAATCATTCCAGGTCCATCCGAGTTTCCCCGTATGACGGTTGAATGCCAGAATTTCCTGGCTCCCGGATCTCCGGACTCGCCGGTCAAAAATCACTTTATCCATATAGATTTTAGGTTGGACATATGTAGTCACACTAAATAAAGTATCGGGGTGCAACGGGGTCTGCCATACGATATCGTATGGGAGGCTATCCTGTTTTTTGGTGGTATCAATATCAGGTGGTTCCGGAGGGCAGTCACCGGTGAGTTCACAGCAGGAGTAGCTCAATGATAGCCAGGATAGTAGGAATAGGTAGAATAGACTTTTCATAACAGGTAGTTTAGTGTGTATGTGTCAAAATCAAAGCATGTAGTGTTTAAGATGCATGTTGGGTATAGGGATTTGAGGGTAAAAATACAAAATAGTTTTGGAAATGGAGGGTGGGGTGTGTATTACAAACCGCACTTTTTTACAACCTCACCCCCATCCCCCTCTCCTTCATAATCAATCTGTACATCATATAAATTGTTATGATGAAGGAGAGGGGGGCTTTTGTTTCTCTTACTGTAGGGAATTTCATAAGGGTAATGTTCAGCTAGATAAAGACTGTATCCCCCTTCTCCTTTGGCTATGTATTTACTAATATTACTTGATGTATTTCAAAGGAGAAGGGGTTAGGGGATGAGGTTGTTTTGACGGGATTCGGGATTAAGAGGGTAGGCTCTCTTCCTGTACTGCTGTGGCACCGCTATACTACTTAAAACCTGTGGCACCAAGACGTACAAGGCGTAATAGTGCATTTTGTAATACACACTTTATATTACAAACCGCACTCATCTAAAACAAACGGCGGGGAAGAACCTCGCTCCCCGAGCTAACGCAGGAAGACCGGGGAGTGCCGATTCAGCCCGGAGGGGGAAATACCCCCTCCACTACTTCGGTAAAGTCAGGCACATGGCATAAAACCCGTCGGAAACATACATCACTCCTTTCTCTCCGTCGATCGCTACACCATTGACAAAAGAACCCGGAGTGCGCTTGCTGTAGTTGTGCGATTTGAGATTGTAAAGTGTTTTTCCATTTTTGGCATTTACGATGGTCAGATATCCATCTGTGAGATAAATCCTTCCATCATGATATGCAAGATCATCTCCGGCAGCCCCTATATCTCGTGCGAATCTCTTTCTGCCTGTGGCTTTTTCGATGCCGACGAGGTGTCCTACCGTAGAGTGCATATAAATCATATCCTCTGTAACGACAAACCGGCTAATCAAAAAACCACCCCTGTGGTCATGTCTTGCCACCCAGATATGCTTACCTGTATGCTTATTAATACAAAGCATCGAATCCGACATGAGAAAATACACCCTGTCTTCTTCGATGTATGGGGGTTGAGTAATACTGCTTACACCTGCAATGGTATCTGTCCACATCAGGCTATCCCGGGTGAGGTTGTAAGAGTAGAGTATGGAGCGCTCGCCATACGGTCCGGGGCGGTATTCCCGGGATTGAAAAACCAATACCGTATCATCGTTTTGATTCACCCAGCATCCGGGTGGGTAGATATTAGGCTTAAATTTATCCTTTTGTTTTTTGACCCGGAAGATCTCCCGGATATCCCCCGTGATATAATCATGCATTCTCAGTATGGAAAGGGTATCGGACTGTGCAACTGCTTGAAAAAGATTATTTTTGAAAATGCTATGGGCATATTCTCCGGTATAAGGTTCCTCAACTCTGCTTCTATAGATGCTTTGGCCAGTGCGCATGTCTATTGCAAATAAACCCGGACCAGAACAGATGGACATTATGTTTTTATAATATTGGGCTCTATTCCCTAAGTCTCTATTGGACTTTTTAAAGTAATCGTCCCAGGTCCACTCAAGTATTCCAGTATGACGGTTAAATGCCAGAATTTCCTGGTTTCCGGATCTTCGGACTTGCCGATCAAAAATTACCTTGTCCTGATAGATTTTGGGTTGTAAATTTATCGTTACACTAAATAAAGTATCAGGGTGCAGCGGTATCTGCCATACGATATCATAAGGCAGGCTATCCTGCTTTTTGGTCGTATCAATATCAGGTGGTTCCGGAGGGCAGTCACCGGTGAGTTCGCAGCAGGAATAGCCCACTGATAGCCAGGATAGTAGGAATAGGTAGAATAGACTTTTCATAATTTGATTTTTATATCAACTTAATAAGTTAAAAGAGTTGACAGGAGAGAAACCTGTCAACTCTTTAAGAGGTTATCTTTTCGTTAGAGTGAAATTATCATGATAAAAACCTTTATACAATTTATTAAACTCCACTCCGGCATTCTTATCATTTCTCATTTGCTGGTGGTTACTCAAAGGCATCTCTTGATCTTGAAAATAAACCCCCGGTTTTACCTTGATGGATTTGGCGGATTCAGCTGTGACGACGCCATCGCCCTGGTGCGAGACAAATTCTTCCACGGTTTTGACATCATCGAGATTGGCATGGCAGTCGATAAGCTCATAGCCCGGATATTCCTTGGCTTCATTGCCGGTACAGAGTCCATATGTGCTTCTTTCGATGATCTTGCCGCTTGGATTTCTCAGCTTGCATTTACAAACCGGGCTATTCTTGGTAATGTACTCCTTGTGCCCGGCACAAATCAGGTATCGATTATCAAAATCTTGAAGCCATCGGACGATGCCCTCTAAGGTTTCGATTCTTGCAAGTCTCTTTTTTCTCTTTGGAGAGCAGAAAAAATACTCCTGACCAAATAGACCACCAAAACCGAATACCCCGTAAGCTATATAGCGACTTGTCGTACTACAATCTTCCTCTTCTCTTTTTTCCTGGGCCTTGGACTCAAAAACATCAATCAAATCTTCAAGTTGGTCCACGTACCCGGCATCATAGTCAGCGGTAAAATAATCTGATGAAGGAGGGTTGGGGTTGTCTGTATCGATAGTAGGACGGTTGACATTATGTCCCAAGGAATAAATCTCTCTCAAAGAGATCGGGTCCTCTTCTGTTCCCCAAAAGGTTACCGTAGGAATAGTGATTTCATGTTGTTTTAATGTGGAAATGGTATTTCCATCCGGATCCAGGTCGTATCGGATAGGCCCGCCACCGACATTGCCTGTCATAAAACTAAACCCGATGGGTACTACGAGGTCGCATAGCCCATCGGGAACTGAGATTTTAAAATCAATAAAATCCGCAAGTTTATCATTAATAATATTTTTTATGAATGGAATGATATCCACTTTTTGCACCTGTTGATCGACTATCGATTTTAATTGGTCTCTAAAAATTTCACTTCCCAGCAATTTGCAAGCCTCGTTAAGCATTTCCTGAAAGCAATCCAGGTTAACCGCAATTTTTGCCCCTTGCAAGGGGCTTCCAAATGTAGCCATGGCACCAAATTGTGGTTCTTTGCCGTGTTCTTCTTCATCATAATTCATTTGAAGTCCTACCACTCCTCCCAAACTATGGGCGATATAGATGGAAGTCGTGGGGTCATAATTTGGGTTATGCAATTTTTGATCATCATTATTCGCTCTTAAGATATTTCGAACAGTAGATTCCGCTTCTGATACCGTCTGAGCGTCTTTATAATCAAATGAAGGAGTCTGACATTTGTAATTATCATACGTCCAATCCCTTGGAGTACTCCATGTTGTTTTTTCACCGCCTAGACCGTGGGTGAAGAATACTACTTTTTCGTCATCATCCAATACCGCTTGAGAAGATTTTACATTTTTTGTTAATACATTCACTGATTGGTCCATCTTAGACTTTGATGTATGGATTGTACGCTCTGATGTTTTAGAGTTATTCAGCCTATTCGATTGAGCTTCTAAAACACTTGCGGTACAAAGCATTAAGCAGAGGTAAATATATATTATTTTTTTCATTTTATTTAGTTTAAAGTTAGTAATAATAGTAAAGTCCGTTGTGAAATTATTTTTTAACAAACTTTAGCATTTTGGTTCGGGTTGCATTGCCAATTCTGACAAAATATAAACCGGCAGGCAGGTCTTTAGCATCTATTTCACTTAAGCCAAGCTCTCCCGCATGTCTTGCAGCAAAAACCACTTGTCCGGATTTGTCAATAATGGTGATATCCGTAGCATCCTCAGATGGAGGAAACGCAACGAAGAGTTTGTCATTCACAGGGTTAGGGTAAAGCGCATAGTCCATGACGGGCTTAAAAGCTGAGGCTCTCAATCCGATAAATGGGTCAGAATCAGAGTAGCAAATGTAAAAATCCCAATCCGAAAATCTACGCTCCGTTACATGAATAATCTCTATACCCGGAAATATCTCTACAATGGTTTTTTGTTGGTCGTAAACCAACCCAAATTTATCTGTTTGACCCGCGATGGGCTCATATATCTGCACCATTCCTTGTCCACATTCGGATGATTGCAAAGGCATATCTATAATGACATATTCATTTGGAAGATAAAAAACATCTCCTCCCGTTGAAGAAGCCGGCTTATACAATACACCTGACGGAAGGACTTCCCATCCTTGTGTTAACATTTGTGATGAGACTTCCGGTGGCTCTATTAATTTATTCTGTCCATCTGCAACGGCATAAGTGAGGGAGTCAAATTGCAGCCCTTCTTCATTGGTTTTTGGCATATAGAATTCGAGGTCACCACGTGAATTGGGCCGGTCCCTAACATATTGCGTACCTTGCCTTGTTATCTCAGTGGTTACAGGTTTGTGCATCCAATCCGGATAATAATTGGTCGAAGGTCCATGCTCAATGGTCAAGGTCATTTGACCTGAACTCGTAATATCATAGGTCTTTGTTAACTCCTTCTGCTTAGGCCTTAAACTAAAACGTTGGCCTTCAGACAATAGAGCATAAGTCTCATCATCTATCTCAAAGTAATCAAATGACTTTTCTGTGAAGCTTTGATGACAAATGTAAGTAAACAAATCGCTAGGGTCTCCTCCTCCTGTCCCATCTGTCTGACCAAATACATAGAGGGGTGTTATTAGTAGGAGAAGAGAAATTATCATACCTTGTATGATATAGTGAATATTCGAACAATTTAATATTTTTTTCATTTTAGTTATATTTAATTTGGATAATTCCCGTCTTCCGGATATGGCACGCCAATGCCCCGGAGGCGGGCTTTTTGTAAAGATTTCTTAATTTCTGTGTGCTATGCCTTACGGCTTTGCTTAAAGTCAGTAAAAAGAATTTGACTTTAGATAGAACTCATAAATCTACGACTCACTTAGAAATACTCTATCACTAAGACACCTGTAAAAGCAGGTGGAGTATAGTGTAATGTGGTAGAGTGTGGTCGGATGAGGGGACTCCCATCTAATAGTGTTTTCCTTATTACTGACTTATCGTTCTAAGAACGGAGGGTCTTCCAGCCACTTTTTCAGTGGGAGGAGTGCCTCCTGTATGGATTTCCGGGTTAAGGGATAATACCGGTCCGGGGTGATAGTAACACTCCGGATTGTAAGTAGATGTTGTATGAAGCATTTTCCAACGTTCCAACGGGATTTCGGATTTCGGATTTCGGATTTCGGATTTCGGATTTCGGATTTCGGATTTCGGATTTCGGATTTCGGATTTCGGATTTCGGATTTCGGATTTCGGATTTCTATAAAATAATAGAGCTCCAAGATACGAAAATATCTTGAATATCCGGATATAAATGGCGTCCGGAATAGGGGTGTTGATATGTTTTTGGTGTGCAAACATAGGGTTACGTGTCGCTTTACACGGTGTAAGGTACGATAATATATTTGGATTATCCAAGAAAAAACTGTTAAAAATTGCTGTAAATTTCAAATAAAATAATACTTAATGCGTATGAACTGCAAATACAATAGACTATATATTAGAGTTGGGGAATAAAGTTTATATTAAATTTATATTTTTTCTATAACCTTTCGTTTTTATCCACGGTTTCTCCGCCCCCCGGTCTTCCTTTGTTAGCTCAGGGGTGGGGTTCTTCCGGCATGATATAGAATCGGGAAACGGAGAACGCAGAAGGAAGATCCCCGAGCCGGATGTCTTGGGTGAGTGCATTTTATTATACACACCTTTTGATTTGTTTTACCCTAATCAAATGTACCTTATAAATACTCCTATCCATCAACCCTTGCCCTCCATCCACTATCGCAATAAGGTCACATCTCCTGTAAGGGTGACCTCCTTTCCGGATTCCAACCGGAGTTGGATGCGATACACATAGACGCCGGGATTGAGCGGGTCTCCCTTATGAGAACCATCCCATCCCTGATGCTGGCTTACCGCTATGCCTCCCACATCATACACCAATTCGCCCCAACGGTCGAATATTTTCATACTTAAGAGCCGGGCATCTGTTCCTTCCGGAAGAAAAACCTTGAAGCGACCGTTAATACCACCCGAGGCCGGATTGAAGGTGTTGGGGACATATACTTTATCGGAGGTTTTGACCAATACCCGCAATGATATCGTGTCCATACATCCGAAGATGTCCTCGACAATGATGGTATAGGTCGTATTAGTTTTCGGGGCCACTGTAGGATCGGGACAATCGGAGCAACTCAGTCCATCCGTGGGGTCCCAGGAATAGGTCAAAATTTCGTTCGGTTGCCGATTGGTGGTGACGGTGACTTTTTTGCCTGACCCTTTTAGGAGTTCGATTTCTGCTATGATGCCGGCCGCCAGCCGGATTAAGCTGTCGATGGTAACCACTTCTTCGTAGGAGCATCCCTTGGCGTCGCGTACCTGAATTTTCCATGTTCCGGCGTGGGTGTTCCACCGGTTGGAGCCTTGAAATGCTCCATTGTCGAAGGCATATTCATACGGAGCCGTTCCCCCTTGCACATCAGAGATTTCGAGTAGAGTATTGGGGTCCGTGCAGTCTTGCATTTCATCGATGCTGACGGCTTTGATTTCATTTGGAGGCAGGACCGTTATGCGTGCGATGTTGGTGCATTGGTTGGCCGGATCCCGGACGATGACGGTATAAATACCGCTATCCCTGACGGATAATTGCTGGTCGGTGGAGAGCAATTGCCCCGTTTGGTCTTTCCACTGCACGAGGAGATTATTCTTCGAAGAATTAAAGGTGAGTACGGCCGTTTTGTTGACACAGTCAAGGGTGTCATCGGTTACTTGCAGGTCCGGCGGAATACGATTGGCGGTTACGAGCAGCGAATCCACTTGAATACACCCATTCTTTCCAAAGTAGCGGACAGTGTACCACCCTTGGTCGACGATATTGCTTGGTACAGGCTGGTCTGATATGAAATCGTTGGGACCTTCCCACCGGAAACTCAGTCCTGCGACCATCCCCTTCGGGTGAATGACCTCTAAAGAGGAGTCACAGGTAAGTGTAGCAACCTCCCAGTCAACCGCGGGTTTTGATTGGTCTAAGGCGACATACACTTTGGTGGTGTTGGTGCACCCTTCCGGGGTTTTAACGGTCAACAGGTACCAACCCGAATCGCTTACCGTGGGGGCGTTATCCGCCGAGTGGGAGCCATCCGGAAAGGTCCAGTCGAAGGATAGGCTTGAAATGGTGGACTGAGGGGATAAAGTGACTGTCGGGTGGTTGCAGTCTATGGTGTCTGCCTTGGTAATCGCAATGTCGGGTATTTCCCCCACTTGCTCGATATGGACGTTTGCAAGGGAGACACACCCGTTTTTGCCCGCTATGGTAGCGACGTAGTCTCCTCCTTGATGCACGACGGGGTTAAGGGCGTTGGACGAAAAGCCATTGGGCCCCGTCCACTTTACCATTTCATACTCCCCAACAACCTGAAGGCGGAGGGTGAGATCCTCGACGCCACATTCAAGCGTGTCATCCCCGGCGATAAATGAGGGGGCAAGGGTGTCCACCCGGACGAAAATCGAGTCTTCCCGGGCACAGCCATTCTTGAGAATCTCTTTGAAATAGACCCAACCCGAGTCTGTCACGCTCTTCAAAGTATCCCCGGATTGATATGCGGATTCACCGGGCAATTTCCAATAATACGAGCCCTTTTTGTCCGGTACGGCCCATGTTTTTGCGGTCGTTGTTCTACAGGTATAGTCCTCCTTCCCCAATACAAATCCGGGGCGAGTCGTGTCCACGGAGATGTAAATACTGTCTTTGGTAATGCACCCATTTTTACCGGTAGCAGTGAGGTAATGCCACCCCTCTACATCGGTAATCACCGTGTCCCTGTCATATACTATAGTGGGAGGAACGGTCCACTGATAGGGTGTATTGGGGGAGACGGTTGGCGCAAGTCGTACAGAGGGACTGATACAGTTGACTATCGAATCCCCTTCAATCCTAGCCATCGGGGGAATCGTATCCGCGATGACCGTATAATCCATACTCCGGGAGCATCCTTCAGAGGTAGTCAACGTCAATGTGTAAGTGCCCGATTGGTCGACAGTGGCCTGAAGACCATTAGCACGGACAATCCCGGGCCCTGTCCAAATGGGTATTGCAGTGGGTTGGTTGGTTTGGGCGGTCAAGGTGACGGAAGTCTTAGAACACGTGATGGTATCTCCTTGTATCGAGAGGGTAGGGATTTCGCCGATTTGCCGGACGAAAATAGAATCCTCCCGAGGACATCCATGGGTGGGAGTAATGGTGACATAATGCCACCCGGGTTGCTGAGTCGTGACGGAAGCGCCCGAAGCAGTACTCCCGTCCGGGTATTGCCATTGGTATTCTATGATGACAGAATCAGAGCTGGCGGTGAGGGTCGCTTCCGGTTGAGTGCATGTGATGGAGTCCCCTGTCAGGACGAGGTTGGGGAGAGACAAGTCCCCTTCGATATGAATCGTGTCTTCCCATTCACATCCGTATTTGTCTTTGAACGCAGCATAGATGATACCGGTATCTCTGACTGTAAATTGGTTGGTATCCTTTTCTGTCTTTTGATCATTCATCCAGTGGTATTCCGTGATGATGGAGTCGTTAAGGATGAAAACCGTGGCGGAATCCCGCTCACAATTCAGCGAATCGATGGCGATATCGTAGGATTTATTTGTCCTCAAGTCCACTACAATGACACTGTCTTCGTTTTCGCAAAAATAGTTGTCTTTAATACGGATATAATATTTTCCTGCTTTTTGTACGGTGTCAATGGGTTTCGAGGACTTAAAGCTGTCCGGTCCAGTCCAGGAATACACCAGTCCATCTCCCATTGATTTGGAGATAATCCGGGCACTATCGGAAAGGCACGTGAGCGGTGTTGCCCCTACGTCGAGGGGTGGTGGCTCGGTATTCCCTTCTACCAAGATGGAGGCTTCGGCAGTACAACCCAGTTGTCCGGTAACGGTCAAGTTGTAGGTCCCTTTTTTAGATATAGTGACCACAGGGCGACTAGCCCCTTCGACGATCTCTCCGTCCGGAGTGTCCCACTCGTAATACTGGATGGGCCCTTTCGAAAGGCGCTTGCCATCGAGTTGGAGAGTGGGATTTAGGCAGGTTAACACCCCTCCAAAAGGGATATCGGCTTCCACCGTTTCAACACGGACAGTGACTTGGTCTTTCTCGACACAGCACTCGACCAACTCCAAATCATCGATCGCAGTCCACGAACTGTTATCTCCATTGCCGTCAATACAGATAGTCGCAGAAGTCGCCGTACCGGAATTCCAAGTAGCCTTTACTTGAACCCAGGTGCAGATACTATTGGAACCGGTCCCCCCTATGGATTGACCGTTAATTTTAACATCGACATCTGTTGTTTGGATGAGGCCAAGAAAATCCGTCCCCATAAACCATCCTGAAAATTTATAGTCCGTATGGGGCTCGACGCTGACGGTTTGACACCACATATTCGGGGATCCGCCATGTACGACCATCATATTATTTCCTCCATGCGGGTCGCAAATATTGGGTACGCCGGTGACTTGAAACACGCTCGTAACGGTATAGGTGCCTTGCGGGCCGGCGTAGAAGGTATTGGGGTCGTAATAGGATAAGCTCGATGATGCGGGATTAATGTCTCCCGTTTCAAAATCCCCGTTTTCGATGACGTTATCTCCGATTCCCATTACAGTGAGCGTGTAGACGGTTTGACTGCTGACGTCTACTATTGGATCGAAGATAGTCGGATCACTCAGTCCAGTGGCAGGAGTCCATTCGAGACTGGTATAGTTGCCACCGGCGGAGCCGCTCAACTGCCCGGGGTTGCCATTACAAAGTACGATGTCTTCGCCGGCATCTACCTGAAGATTACAGGTAGTGGTGCGATGTTGAATTTTAGAATGGGAATGGGATTGTGAATATGTTAAATGAGAAAAAAGACCCAAGCAAAACAAAATAGTCAATCGCATACTGAAGAAAATTGGGATTATTTTTAAAATAAGCCCACAAGGTAGCAAATATAAAGAATCTGCACAATTTTTAATTTGACAAATCGTTTTGTTTCTTAAGAGAGAGTCCCATTTTAACAGACCTGCCGGCTGTCGCAACATACGAATTTGTAAGCGTAAACATTTTATTAGAAATAATGTTAAAGTGTTGTTAATCGGCTTATGAAAGTAAATGAAATCTGTTGAATAGCACGTATCTTTGCGTTTAAGAATATTAATTACTTACAAAATATTACGAATTATGAGAAAAGTATCTTTTTTGTCAAAATTATTCATCGTTCTGATAGCAGGCATCATGTTGGCTTCTTGTGGGGCTGACTTAGACCCGGTTGTAGCGGTCACCGGTGCTCCTACTGCCGCCGTAAATGCCGGTGAGACGATGAATCTCACCATCAAGGGGACCAAAGGAACCGCACAATTGAAAACACTACAATTCTTACAGGATGGTCAGGTCATTGACGCATCAAGACTATCCGGTGATGTGGCATCCGGCACGCACTTGGCCTCAGGTGCTGACAAAGATGGATTTACATACAATGTCGGTATCAAAGCGCACGACAGTGGTTCTGCTTCCTACGAGGTGGTCCTTACCGATGACAACGGGAATACAGATAATGAAACCTTTTCTGTGGACGTCATTGCTGAAGACCTCAAACTCGAAGTGATAAACGGTACAAACACTGTAACACTTGGCGATTTGCCACCTGTAAAAGTGATGTTTACCCTTAAAGCTTCCGGAGGAAGCACCCTTACTACCCTTGCTGTTACCGATGGAAACGGCAATAGTGTTTCTGTCGATGACCTGTACTGGGGAGAGTCGAGTACCAACTTTAGCGATAACCCCATGACCCTTTCAGGCGATGATTTGAATGGGTTTGAAAAATCATTCTGGGTGAGAGCAAAGAATCCGGGAACGAATAACTTTAAAGTAACCGTTAACGACGACAGTGGAAACTCCGCTTCCGTTGATTTGACGGCCATCTTGGGAGGAGGGTTAAAAGATACCTCGGGTGTAATAATGTGGAATGCGAGCGGGCCTAAAAAGGGAAGTGTCGATCTCAATACCTTCACAACCGTAAGCTCTAGTAGCTCGACCAAAGATATCAAAGATGCCGGTATTGATGTCAATGGTAAATGGATTCAAAAGATAACAGCTGTAGGTACTTCTCAGATGGTAATGGCAGATGCAGGAGTGACCTTTGAAGGCATTCAGTCCAGTGCTCAAATCGAGGCTATGTTCAATGCTGGAACTACTGTTACGGAGACACCGGTACTTTCTGCCGGGATGATTTTCTTCGTGAAAGTAGATAGCGACTATTTCGTTGTTAAAGTCGCGGAGGTTAATGCTACGGATACAGATAATCTGGATAATTACAAATTGGATATTAAGGGGTAATTTGCGATTATTCTCTTTCTATTCATCATAAAAAGGGAGGTGCCGGAGAGGTGCTTCCCTTTTTATGATATTGTGTCATTGTAAGATCGGGATTTTCGTTGAAGAACGTGCCGCAGCCCACCTATTTCGCATGCCTCTTCCGACCGGAGCTAATGCTCTTTATACCATTCCATGTATTCTACGGGATTACCAGGTGCTTAGATCATGCCTTTGCTCTCAGCATCCAGTGAGTGTTTCAAATAAATTTGTAACGTGATTCAGCAGTGCAGTTTGTAACATACATCTCCTTAGGTGGCTTGCAGACGCTTCATACAACCATTCTCCACAAATGGTCTTTGTTCTCTTAATTTTAATATCATCATCCACCAATTAGCGCGTCCTTATTAATACACGGTAATCCTGCGGGTATGGATGGGCCCGGATCCAGGATACATAATCCTTAGGAAATAATTGCCTTCTGGCCAAGTCATGGGTAGGGAAATAGTTCTTCTTCCAAGGACATGTGTTTGAAATAACCGCTTGCCGCTGAGGTCATAAAGCGATATATCTTTCGAGGTGGTATTGTCGAAAAAGAGTTGGAGTGTTGCTCCTCTGGCGATAAGGTTAGAAGAAAGTTTCACCGCAAGGGACTTCGGACTACCGGTGGATGCCAAGCTCTCGGTCTGAAAGGAGAATGTAGGAGAAAATCCCGCTCCAAAGCTAACAAAATTGTATGGGTATATCTTGATGTAATAGGTCCTTCCGGGTTTTAAGTCCGGGAGTTGGATTTCATTTTTCTTTACAATGCCTTTGAATATCGGTGCTCCTCCAAAAGATTTTCGTTTGGATACTTTGACGTAGTATCGTGTGGCATTTTGGACGGGTTCCCAGGCGACTGCGGGACGCATCGTTTGTACTTTGTTGTCTTCGGGCAATAGTAGGCCGGTGACATTAGAAGTAATTTCTCCCTGGGGGAGACTTTGAGCGACCAGTTGTCCTCTCCGGCTTGAAATATTGGCCCGCATAGCTTCTATCTGTTCGTCGCTAAAGCGGGTAGCACATGCATCATTGGCATAAGACATAAAAAGTGTTCCGTTTGCTCGAAAAGTCTGATTGTTCTCGTCTTTGAGTAATACGCTGCTTCGGCCATCCCCATTGCAAGTCCAGCGGTAGGAGAGGTAGTCGGGCTCCGTATCGCAAAAGCGGTCTGCTGCAAAGCTGCAATTACTCCCATCTACTTTTTCCAGTGTGCCTCTGATCTTAGATTTGAAGACAGATAGTGGCTCATTCGGATTGTAACGCACACCTTCACATCCAAAAAAAGTATGAGGCAGGCTGAGCAAGTGGCCCAACTCATGGGTTAAAGTCGAGCTGTTGGCTCCGGAACAACTATTGGACAAAGCGACAGCATCTTGGCCAGGAAGGTAATAGCCGCAGTTACCGGCGGGAGAACCCACTGTGTAAACATTGACAGCGCTACGTATATTATTGATACGCATCATTTGTGCTCCCCCTGAATAATCATGGTTGAACCAAGTAGTATTGTCAATATTGTCGAAATCCCGATAGAGGTAAAACCGGATTTCGGCTTGTTGCATATCTTGATTTACCTTGTGCAGTGTTTGCAAAATTGTTGGGATAGACATTCGTCTTTTTCCCATGCTGTCTGCAACGAGATGCACCTGTAGCGGCAGATACATTATCGTCCCCCATTCCGGATTGTACAAATTGCGGTGCTGAACATAGTGATTCAACCATTTCATATCCGTCCCCTGTGTACCACAATAACCCTGGGAGTGTTGGGCTTTTGCGGGAATAGTTGAGAGGATACACAAAGTAAAAAAGAGAAATGCATGGATTTTTTTCATAAGAGAAACTATGTGGTACGAGGTTACTGATTGAAATAAATTTTCTTAAATATTAATTGCTGCTGGCTATTTTTGGCTACAACGATGTTTAGACCCGGAATGGAGGATAGTTTGACGGTTTGTTCTGTAGACTTTGGGTGTACGCAAATTGGGTGTGAAGTGCAGTCGCCGGTGACAGTGTACTGATCGATGGTTAGCCTGTAAGCATGAAATGGAGCAATCCGGAGTGTCATTCTTCCATCGCTCCCACGGTGTAGATGAAAGTGAACCACATCATTACCGGGAGAATTGGTGGACACAGGATCTATAGCCACAAACTGTCCTCGTGGGGATGCCGAACTACAATAGTCAGTGCGACCAAAGGCAAACACTCTCCAGTAGTAAGCTCTTGGAGTTTTTAGCCCGAATGTGATGACAGAGGTGTCTGTTATCCCCTGATATTTAATCCGGGTAAAAGACTTATTCAGGCTTACCTGAACAACATATTTTACAGCACCTGCAACTGGTTCCCAATGAAGTGAAACCTTGTCGAATGGGACCTCTTCTTCATGGGAGGGAAAACCGAGTTGATTGACATCGGCGACCTCTTTATATACAGGTGGCATTACATCTAACAAAAAAGTCTTTTTGTGCAGGATGGTGGCACGCATTAGGTCTATTTCTCCGGGAGTAAATCGCGTTTGGCATTCATCACTGGAGTATGACATAAACAGCGTCCCATCGGAGTAAAACTCTTCCCCGTTAAAGTCTTTCTGCAAAACAGTACTTTTGCTATTTTCGTCACATTGCCAACGGGAGGATAGATAATCCGGGGGGGTGTCGCAAATGCGGTCAGCAGCAGAGGTGCAGTTACTGCCATCTACCAACTCGACATACGCCGTGTCAATGATAGTTGTATCGGTTATCAAGCTGTCCTTAAACAGGGTATAATCGTAGGTGACGGTCTTAGGCGTTGGATTATCGTAACTGTAGGTTTTGCCTTCCCACCCGAGAAAAGGGTGCTGAAGAGAGAGATTGTGTCCCAATTCATGCGCCCAGGTGTGTCCGCTGACACAGGACTTGGCAAGAATGACACCGGCGTAGGGTAAATTATAGCCACAATTGCCGGCCGCACTCGATGCAATGTAGCAATTGATCGCTCTAGGGTCGTTATTTCGGAACATCATGTCCGCTCCTTCGAGCACCGTCTCATGATTGTTCCATGCTGAATTGTATATGTAATCGATGTCCTCAAAAATGAAGAATTGTATGCCTGCATCCAAATAGTCATTGTTCAACTGGCAAAGGGCAGACATCAACTTCAAGTAGGAATAAAAACCATGCCCCTCATCACTCCCTACCAAATGAATCTTCAATGGAATTTGTAGGAGCTCTCCGGCAGGAGTCCTGAATTTTAATTGATGGAGCAAGTATTGTTGCCGCCATGGGTCTTTGGTGACCGGGGTGCCGCATGGAAATAAATCTGGATTTTGTGCGAGAATTATCGAACCGGACTGTACGCACAATAGGCACGAAATAATGACTAACCATTCGAAGAACCGGCCTTGATAGCGATGCGCGTTAATATTCATGGCGAGGTGTTGAGCTATTTGACTACCAGGAGCTTTTTAGTTTCTTCCGCCGTAGAATTACTCAGCGTCACTAGGTACAGGCCCGGTGCAAGTTCGGAGGAAAGAGGAATGGTCTTCGTCCCCTTACTTAATCGCAACGGAAGTGTAGCAATCTTCTTTCCGGTAATGGAGGAAAGACGCATCTCCCCCGTCCATGTCTTTGAAGTAAGTATTACAACATGGGCAGCTTTCGACGGACTTGCAGGATTGTTGACGATGGACCAGGCATCGATTCCATTGAGATCTACAGTTGCATTGTATTTTGCCTTACCTGTTTGAAATGCAAAAGGACCAGCCGATTTGTTGCTCAGATGGGTTTCATTAATAGGGGTTACGCGCCAATAATATGTTTTACTCCTGCTCAAGTCGGTAAATACAATTTCGCTTTTGTCCGCAATAAAGCTTTTAAAGCCGGTAGAAAAACTTTTTCTCGTTGCTCTTTCTACCAAGTAATGCGTGGCATTTGGAGCGTCATCCCAATCGAGTTTTACGATGTCGTAATAGTCTAGTTTTTGGTTGTTTTCAGGAAAGCGCAAGGTCGTGGTTCCGGGCACGGATAAATCCGGAGCAGGCAATTTACGGAGATAATCACGGTGACTGCTATGATAATCGCGTTGCATGGCTTCTCCTTGCTCTTTGGTGAACTCATAGTCGGTACATCTTAGGAAGTACGCCATAAAGTTGTGCTCCTGTGGAGTCAGCATAACATTATCCGGGTCCTTGGCTTTGCCGGTCCATTCACAAGCCGGCCATCCGAACCCCAATTTGTAATTGGCCTCGGTGTCGCACAGTTGATCGGCAGCGACTTCGCATAGCTTTTTTGAACCTTGCATCTTTGTCCGGCTGACATACTCGGTTAGAATCGACTGTCCGGCATAAAAGATGGCAGTAGGGGTGGGCTCATTGAAATTGTATGTGCGCTCTTCCCATCCGTAGAATGGATGCATGAGAGAGAAGTAATGTCCCATTTCATGGGAGAAAGTCGAAGAGGGGGAGCGAATTTCCCTTTCTTTCATGACGACATAATCCCCATTGGCAGTATAATACCCTAAAATCTCACCTGGATTATTAGCGTCCTGAATGTCATGGACGACAAACACATTAATCGCTTTGTGAAATTCTGCCTTGTTAGCAGTGGAGCGCATCTTGGAAGAGCCGAACGAAGCCTTGGGGTTGTCGTAAACAGCATTATTGTTCAGCTCTTTGATGCTCTCTGTAACATTGTCCAAGTAGAACTGGATGCCTTGAGGCTCGTAGTCCGAATTGAGCTTGATAACAGCATCTAAAACTTTATCCAATCGGTCAAATCTTCCCGAGCCATCTTTTTTAGCGACCAAATGATAAATCATAGGCACCCAAATGGTTTCTCCGGAACGAACAGATAGATGGGGGTTTTCTCGATTTTGTCGAAGATACTTTCCTAAAATGGCCTGATCTTCTATGGTAGTACCACAGATGCCCCGAGTAGATTGAGTTGAGCCGGTAGAAAACGAAAATATTGTAAGAATAATTGATAATGAGAAGTATGAGAAACAATTTTTCATATAGAAAAGTTTATTATGCGAGTGAAATGATAAAATGAGCATCAAAGTTATAAAATTAATTATGTTCCTTCATTTCAAAAGGCTTTTTTTGAGGGATTTGTTGCTCATTTTGTAATTATTTTTACAATTATAAGAGAAGAGACAATAGCCGGACTATCTTTGTGGTTTGAATCCAGAATTAATTATAATTTCTTAAAAAATCGTAATAACTATGAGTAAAGTTTCAGTAATAGGTGCAGGTAACGTGGGTGCTACAGTGGCCAATGTACTTGCCATGGAGGATTTGGTTAATGAAGTGGTATTGGTCGATATCAAAGGAGATATGGCACGAGGAAAGGCCTTGGATATGTGGGAGCAAGCCCCTATCGTCTATTGTAGTACGAAGGTGACCGGTACCGAGGATTATTCCCTCACTGCCGGAAGTGATGTCATTGTCATTACTGCCGGGGTGCCCAGAAAGCCGGGGATGAGCCGGGATGACCTCATCTCTATCAATGCAGGCATTGTAAAGAGTGTGACCGCCGAAATCATGAAGTACAACGATAATCCGATTATTATCGTAGTGTCCAATCCGCTGGATGTAATGACTTATGCTGCGCACGAAGCAAGCGGACTTCCTAAGAATCGTGTGATGGGGATGGCTGGAATACTGGATACGGCCCGGTACCGGGCTTTTATTGCAGAAGCCATCAATGTGTCTCCCAAGGATATCCAAGCTATTTTAATGGGGGGCCACGGGGACACTATGGTGCCTCTGCCTCGTTATACAACTGTTAGCGGGATTCCGGTCCGCGATCTCATCGATGAAGAGGTCTTGCAATCCATCATCCAAAGAACCAAAAAGGGCGGTGGAGAACTCGTACAACTGATGGGTACCTCTGCATGGTATGCCCCAGGCGCCGCAGCTGCCCAAATGGTGACGACTATCTTGCGTGACGAACATCGCATCTTTCCTTGCTGCGCATTGCTGGAAGGAGAATACGGCCAGAACGGGATATATCTCGGCGTCCCGGTAAAATTGGGTAAAGATGGAATTAAAGAGATTGTCGAACTCAAACTCGATGCAGACGAAAAGGCATTGCTCGAGACCTCAGCCAAACATGTAAGAGCCGTAATGGAGGTTTATGATGGTATGAAATAGTTGACTGTTTGTTATTAACCAAACACGTCGTGCCACACCACAGATATTATATCTGGCGGGGAGAATCGTTAATGAAGAAGGGATGTATCAGCTTAAGTTGATACATCCCTTCTTCATTATGGCTTAATGTAGATATTCATTGACACTGCATCGCATTGATTCGGGACAAAAAGTCTCCTTCGGGTGGCTATTGAATCCATCGCGCCTCCGGGGTTACAGTTTGATTTGTAAATTGTTTGTTTTTGAACTTGAAATACCCACACATGGCAATCATTGCCGCATTGTCGGTACAGTATTCCAATGGAGGGATATATACGTTCCAATTATGTGATTGCCCATGTTCTTGTAAAGCCGTACGCAACCGGCTATTGCCGGAGACCCCACCTGCAATACCTATCTCTTTGATGCCGGTCTGAACAGCGGCAAGCCGGAGTTTATTCAACAATATGCTCACGATGCGTTCTTGAATAGAGGCACAGATGTCGGGAAGGTTTTCTTGTATGAAATCAGGGTTGTTTTTTACATGGTGCTGCAAAAAGCGCAGGAATGCTGTTTTTAGTCCGCTAAAGGAGAAATCCAGACCGGGAATGTTTGGTTCCGGAAAGGTGAAAATAGGTTTTCCCTTAGAAGCAAGCCGGTCTATGACGGGGCCGGCAGGGTAGGGCAGTTGCATCATTTTACCTGCCTTATCGAAGGCCTCTCCCGCAGCATCGTCCCGGGTTCGCCCGATAATTTCAATATCGAGTGGACCATGGACAATACTTATTTGGGTATGTCCGCCGGATACGGTAAGGCTGAGGAAGGGAAAAGAAGGTTTTCTCTCGGGAATGAATAGGGCGTGAATATGTGCCTGCATGTGATGCACTTCAATAAGGGGAATGTCCAGTCTTAGGGCCAAACCCTTGGCAAAAGATACCCCTACTATCAAAGAACCGAGTAGCCCAGGTCCGCGGGTGAAGGCGACAGCTGACAATTGGTCAACAGATATTCCCGCTTTTTTCAGTGCGAGCTCAACGGTGGGGACAATATTGGCCATATGCGCCCGTGAGGCGAGCTCCGGTACCACTCCTCCGTATTTTTCATGGACGGTTTGACTGGCGGTTACATTGGAAAGGATACGACCATTTTGCAAAATGGCTGCAGAGGTGTCATCACAAGAAGACTCAATGGCTAAAATGTTGATACTCATATCATCCTGATGGTTATGTGTTATCGTATATTGGCATCTGTAAAATCAAATACGGATAAATTGGTGAAATATTTATTATAATTTCCACAAAAATACCTATTATTGCACGATGCAAAGGTGTACTTTTTAATAAAAGTACTTGAAAATCATTTTATAATATTAACTACACGCAACAATTATGAAGCGACTTATTGGATTACTTTTGGTTATCGGAATTATTATCCTCGGTATTTTATTGATAAATAGTATTAAGGAGCCGATATTGTTTAACAATATCAAGGCGAAAAGGGAAATTGCCGTTATCCAGCGTTTGAAGGATATAAGAACCGCCCAGGAAGTTTACCGGGATGTGACCGGCTTGTTTGCCCCTTCTTTTGATACCTTAGTATCGGTATTGCGCACAGGAAAAGTGCCGGTCATTAGTGCAACCCAAGATCCCAATAATCCGGATGACCCGGATGCCATTTTACACGATACAACCTATCACGATGCAATGGAAGTAGTTAAGTCCAAGCAATTGATTCTGGATTCTTTGCAGTATATTCCTTATGGCAATGGTAAGTCGTTTACTATATTCGCAGATACTATCGATTATCAGAAGACCAAAGTACCGGTGGTGGAGGTCTCAGCAAAATACAAAGACTTCATGGGTAAATATGCCGATCCAAAATATGCAAAGACCAACAGCAACTTTGATCCGGATGCAGTCATCAAGTTTGGTGATCGCAATAAACCCTCTACTTCCGGAAACTGGGAGTAAACTTACGTGCTATCGCGATGGCACCAAATGTATGTATATAATCTACAAGTCTTGAAAACCTTATGCCTCATTGCGGATACCCATCGAATAGAATGGAGTGTTTTGCCTGTTGACACTCCTTGTGCCGATGTGGAAGAGCATATTGGCGTAGCCTATCTGCAGTCGAAATCTGGTATTCTCTCTCTCCGGGAGGCCTTGGATGGAGTAGATACCTTTACGCTTTTGATGAAGACCCGGGATTATTCTCTAGCTAACATTCAAGCAACTACAACCGGACTAACACCGTTGTTGGACCGAGTGTTGGAAGAAAAACATGATTCTTTGCCACTGGTCCAAGAGGAGATTTATGGCTTGGGAGTGAGTGGCATTTACCGGGAGATTGACCTTAGCGATTGGGTGGAGGTATTACCACAGCTTGTGAGAGGCGCGAAGAAGCACTATTTTACACACTTTCTTACTGAAATTAGCCTTCGCTCCCAAAAACAGGGCGTGCATCTACAATTTCATGACGGATTCATCGCTGTGCTATCGATAAAAGCTGGAGTGGTTGGATTTTTTAATACATTTGATTATTACTCGGTGGATGAGGCGGTATATTTCGCTTTATTGGCATTTCATAACACACTCTTAGAGGTGGAGAAAGATACTTTGTGGTTATCCGGAAGCTTAGCGAAGGGCAGCCAATTATATGTTAGTTTGAAGAAATATATCCGAAATGTCGAGTTTCTACACGTCCCGGAGTTCGCTTCCGACGATTATCATAAGTATTGGGATCATATCTCTGTGCACAAGATGAACCGGTTAATCCTGCAATATGCGGATCATTAGCGGACATTTGGGAGGGCGTAGATTCGCTCCCTCCAAAGGGCGTTTTCCGACCCGGCCGACTACGGATTTGGCCAGGGAGGCGTTATTTAATGTATTGTCTCATAGGAAGGATTTGTCCGGAGTGCGTTTTTTAGACTTATTTGGTGGATTAGGGGGAGTCAGCCTGGAGGCTGTTTCCAGAGGATGTGAGGATGTTACCTATGTCGATAAGCATCCCGGATGTGTGGGCTTTGTGCGAGAGACAGCGGTTGCATTTGGTGTTTCCGATGCCATCCGTATCACCAGGGCCAACGTGGAGGAATTTCTCAAGTATGGTATGGAGCCTTATGACATTGTCTTTGCCGACCCTCCCTACCGCTGGCCTAAACTCTCTATCCTTCCGGAGTGGGTGTTTGAGCAGAAGTTATTGAAGAAGGATGGCATATTGGTAGTCGAACATGATGTGCATACTTTTTTGGAGCATTATCCCCAGTATAGGGGGAGTAAAAAATATGGGCAAACGGTGTTTTCCTTTTTTGAAAATATCGAGGATGCTCCCTCCGAAGAGCAGGAGTAAAAAACGTTCTTTCAAATAATCTTTCATAAAAGAACAAGGAGGTAAATAACAATCGTATTTTTGCGCCTTTATAGCAAAGAAAAAACAGGCTTATTGCCCGGCTTTGAGTCGGGGGAGATGCCTCGCAGCGGTCGCTAAACAATCCAAATGGAATATTATGGAAATGATTTACATGCAGGAGGAAATGAAGAGCGCGGTGGTAGAAGCCATTCGAGCCCTATATGAAGTTGAGGTGCATTCCGATGCCATTCAACTTTCTGCCACCCGGAAAGACTTTGATGGAGACCAAACTATCCTGGTCTTCCCCTTAGTGCGCCATGTAAAGATGAATCCCGAAGCTTTAGCGAACCAATTAGGGACGTATCTGAAGGAACATGTGAAGATTATCCATGACTTCAATGCGGTCAAAGGTTTTCTCAATGTTGTGTTTGGGGAGGATTATTGGACGGGTTTGTTGCAATGGGTCGATGAACGTCCCGATTACGGCTATAAACCGAAGAATGGACGAAGAGCATTGATTGAATATTCGAGTCCGAATACCAATAAACCATTGCACTTGGGGCATATTCGCAATATATTGCTCGGCGCTGCAATGGTACGGCTTTTCGAATCGCAAGGGTATGAAGTGATTCCTACCCAAATTATTAACGATAGAGGGATTGCGATTTGCAAGAGCATGTTGGCCTGGAAAAAATTGGGTGGGGGGCGTCTGCCGAAGGAAGAAGACCCCGAGATGAAGGGGGACCATTTTGTGGGCAAGTACTATGTATTGTTCGATCAGGCCTTTAAAGAGGAATATATGAAATGGCAGACATCCGACGAAGCCCTTCAGATAATCCGGGACCGGAAAGTCGAGGATCAAGCGGATTTTTTCAAGAAGTTTAAAAATGAGTATTTCAATCGTCATAGTCTGTTAGGGCGTGAAGCGATAGAGATGTTGCAGCAATGGGAGCGGGGGGACCTCAAAGTAAGAGCGCTATGGCAACAGATGAACAGCTGGGTGCTGGACGGTATTGCGCATACGTATAAGAGATTGGGGGCGGATTTCCAAAAGAACTATTATGAGTCTGAGGTGTACAGCATCGGTAAAGCCCTTGTTGTCAAAGGACTGGAATCCGGTGTATTTTATCGACAGGAAGATGGATCGGTATGGGCGGATTTGGAGGACATTGGGATGGATAAGAAAATCGTCCTGAGGAGTGACGGGACCTCGGTCTATATCACACAGGATTTGGGTACGGCTTCACTGCGATACGACGATTTCAAGGCAGAAAGATTTATTTATGTGGTCGCAGATGAGCAAGAATATCATTTCAAGGTCTTGTTTGAACTGTTAAAGCGGTTGGGGGAGCCCTATGCCGACGGATTACATCATCTCTCGTATGGCATGGTAGAACTGCCCGATGGCAAGATGAAGTCCCGGGAAGGAACAGTAGTTGATGCCGATGACCTTATGGATGACGTCGTTTCCCTGGCACGGGCAGAATCCAAAGACCGGGGGGAAGTCGAATCCCTTTCCAGTGAGGAGCAAAAGACCTTGTATGAAATGATTGGGATGGGCGCCTTGAAATATTTCATACTCAAGGTGAATGCCAAGAAACGCATGGTCTTTAACCCCGCCGACTCAGTGGACCTGCAAGGGCAAACAGGCCCTTACATCCAAAATGCATTCGTGCGGATAAAATCAATGCTGCGCAAAGATACCGATGCTGTGACCACGGGAGAATGGAAGCGATATTCCCAATTGCAACAGGTGGAAAAAGATATTTTGGTCTTGCTCAAAGAATACCCAACGGTATTGTCGACAGCTACAGCAGAGTACAATCCTTCTCTCCTTGCCGGATATTTATATCAGCTGGCCAAGGCTTTTCATAAGTTCTATCACGATGTGCGCATATTAAGTGCTGAGACACCGGAAGCCAAGGCCTTTCGATTAAAGTTGGCCGTCAATGTCGCATCCGTGCTCCAAAGCGGTATGGGCATTTTGGGGATTGATATGCCGGACCGCATGTAAGAAAAGGCGATGGATTATGAAATGGAATGGTAAATTTGCGGTGAATCGGAGACTCATTTTTGTTAATTAAATCATAAATTTTATACAAAGGAGCCCCACAATCACCAATTTATCATACATTTGTATCGATTTAAAACTTGTTGATTAAAATAAATATTTATTATGAAAAGATTATTCTTCGTTTTTGCTATCTTGTCCATGACCGCCATGTGGAGCAACGCTCAAGTGGATGCCGCCAAAACTGCTACTAAAGTAGTTAATGCAGTGGACGAATTGACCCCGGGTGAAAAATTGGCCGCGGCTGATCCTAATATCACAGTAAAGACTTGCCAGTATTCCGGCAAACAATCCTTCTATCGTAAAAATGCCGATGGGACTACCACTGTTATGCAATATGACACCGAGCGCAAGGCGTTGGTTCCAGTTTTAGATAAGGAAGGTAAAGAAGTGACTTACAACGCAAAGGCTTGTGCTAAAGGCGGTAAATCTTGTAAGAAAGGTGGAAAAGCGTGTTGCGCAAAAGGCGCCAAGACCTGTTCTAAGGGAGGAAAAGCACATTGCTCAAAAGGCGGCAAAGCTTGCTGTAAAAAGGGCGGCAAGGCTTGTTGTAAAAAAGGAATGAAAGGAGCGGCTAGTCCGGCGGCACCCGAGACACCTTCAACACCGGACCAAGATGGTTTGCAGAATAAAAACTAGAAATGAATATTTTGTGTTCCTTTGAGAATGCAAACTTTGTACTTTAGAAAAGGGGTGTTCGGTATGCGAGCATCCCTTTTTTGTTGTAAGACAAAAGGTAAGATGATAATTTACTGAAATTATTACCAATAACTCTAAATTTGCTCCTTACCTCCAATCCTTCTTAGGTTGTAGCTCGTATTCAAGTATCACGGGTCCTATATGTTTCAATCATTATTGGTTTGCTGATGGATCCAGAATTATTTTGTACATTTTGAATGGAATCCGGCAATCTCTACAGGATCACTATGGGGCGAACAAATGAACCGTCTTTCGTTTTTAGCTCAAACATATACACACCTTTGTCAACCGGTCTGAGATCGATGTAAGTCATCCGCGAAGAATCAGGGATTTCTCCGGTGCGTACCTTCTGCCCGGTAAGGTCGGTCAAAGTCCATTGGCTTCGCTTTACTGTAGAGATATGTTGGAGCAGGAACACCCCTGAAGAAGGATTGGGATAGAGGCGAAAAGATGGATTCCCCACCGGTCTCTCTGTAGCGGTCTTGCATCTGGTTCTGAACATAAAAGTGCGAGGCTTGGACCAATTTTCCGGAATGGGATTAGCGCTGGTATCACATGTTTGAGAGAGGTAAGCGGTGAGGGTTACGCACTTGGGTAGGTCCGTAAGTTTTAATAAAGGAGTCTTAGTCAGATAACTTACTCCTTGTGAATCCGGTAAGAGGTATGTTAATTTATATTTTCTCGATGGGGCACAAGCTTTCCATCTGATAATCGTCGTATCAATAAGACTGGTGTCCACCTTGGGCATTAATGGCAAAGCCATGCAGTCATCGACAATATTAATGCATAAATCGATGACTTGTCCGAATTCGATATCATCCCCGCAAGGGTGAGGGGGCGTAGAGTCAAAACCCGGCCATTTTAGGGCTAAACGCATTCTTGTAATGCCCCGTTTCGCCTCTGGAGGAAGCTGTATCATACGTTTGTAGGGAGCGGCTTGCGGAGAGGGGGTTTGAAAGATGATTTCAGAGGTGTCGAAGCCACCACTTTGGTCGTAATCCACCCAGACCAGGAGGAGTTCCCTGGTGGTTCCCGCTGTATGGATCTCCAGAGGTATGGAGTCACAAAAGGTCCACTCAAAAGGACTGTGTGGTACGACTTCATACCCGGAAAATCCTCCGGGAATTACCATCATGCTATCCCCAACCGTCAGGGACGTCATCCGGTCATCCGCTGCGTCAGGAGGAATAACGGGGGAGCAATAAGATAGGTCCAGGCACGCCCCGCAACCTTTGGTGCGAAAAAAGAGGGTGTCACCGGTCTCGCTCATGGAGTCTGCGCAAGTGGTGCGTACCTGTATGGCATAGTTGCTGCAGGGGCTAAGTCCGGTTATGAAATAGTGGGCATTGGAGTCCGGCAGTACTTCTACAACCTGTGTGGTCGTGTCTTCGGGGAGTGGGCCGGTGAGTAAGATTTGGTAGGCCCGGGCGGCATAAACCGGAGGCCAGGAAAGTTGTACAGAAAAAGAATCCGTGGCCGTTATGCGTACAGGGTCAGGCAGGTGACAGCATCCTTCTGTTTGGAATACGTAGTAAACCGGCGTGGTGTCAGGTTGGCAAAAGTCCGTAGTGCGCACTTCGTAGGTGGCACATCCCGTAAGTCCCCTTAATCGAAGGGGGCGTGAAGCATGGAGGATAGATTGCCATTGGGTGCTTCCCTCCATCCGGTACTCTATAGAGGACAGGGTATCTTGCATCCCGGTCCATGATAGCATAACACTGGTGTCTCTGTGCTCAAAAGAGTAATACGGTATGGTATGCTTCATCGCATTGAGTATGTCCAGACGCCCTCCGGAGGTGCATCGTCCCGCTAAGCTTGGTATAGGGTGGGCATATTCAAACAGGAGATGCCTGACAGTTAATGCCGCTTCTTCCGGATGGGTTTTGGCCATGGCCGAAAGAGCATTGCACTGGGCTTTGGAATACAGCAATGCGATGGCTCCGGAGACAATAGGAGTGGCTGCGGAAGTGCCACCGAAATTGCGGTAGCTGTTGTTTGGGCCGGTCGTGTAGGTATCTTGTCCGAAGCATCCTAAATCAACAGACTTTGCGCCATATCCGGCCTTGGTGTACCATTCATCCTTATGCGTTATATTGGTGATGCTTAGGAGGAAGGGACTTGTGCAGTCGGATGGAAGGTCACCTATTTGATCGATGTCCACCCCTCTGTTGGGGGCCGCACAGCAATTGAGGATGCCCGCTTGTCCCAGAGAATCATAAAAGGCACACCAAAGGGGGGCATCCGAAGCGTGAAGTGCGGAAATGCCCCAGGAAGCATTGGTGACTACCACAAAGGCTCCTTTGGCACCGTGGGTAGCATTGTATAAACGGCGCATGCGCAAAGGGTAGGCATAGGCCCGCAGTACCGATGCGATGTCGGAGATGCCGGAGATGAACATCATCTTGACCTTCCAGTTGATGCCGGTGACCCCAATGCCGTTATTGCCACGCGCCCCGAGCAGACCCGCTACTCCGGTGCCGTGGGTCCCCGAACCTCCGATATTATCGTTGTTGTCTTTTACATTCCAGCCATAGTAATCATCGATATAGCCATTATGGTCATCGTCGAGGCCGTTGTCGGGAATCTCGGCACGGTTGGTCCAAAGATTAGGGGCTAAATCCTCGTGTTTGCGCTCGAAACTCCCATCGATTACACAAGCTACAATGGTATCCCCGTCCGGGGTGACACCGCCTGTCGTGTGTTCCCACGCTTCTTCTAAGCGGAGATCTACTCCTTTAGGTAGACCGATTTGTCCGGTGTTGTTCCAGTGCCATTGCAGGCCATAGTCCGGGTCATTTGGGGATGCGCGCCATTCGATGAGATAGTTGAATTGGGCGTGAATGACGGCATCCATTTTGCGAAGATGGTATAACACCTCCCGTTCATTTATTTGGGTGTAGTCCAGGGAGAGCTTCCAGATGTTCATCTCTGGCATCAATGGGGTTAGCTCCGGAGCAGATGTCTGCGCTGTAGCGATAGCGGGGATAGCCGTTGTTAGGGAGGGGGTGGACTCACCTGTGTCGAGTTGGATGATGATTTCCCCCAAACGGTGGTCCAAAGCCTGTCCGGTTATTTTGACAGGAATGCACAGTACCTCAATCAGCATCATCGAGGCAAGTAAGAATTGAGTTTTGTATGTCATACAATGAAGTGTTTTCCGGGTATTAAACGCTTCAAAAGTACAAAATTGCTTTCTAAGGGGGCTAAATGGCCTCTGAAAGCATGAAAAAAGTATCAGGACACTATATATAATAGAAAAATGTCATATATTAGCGCCTGAATTTAATTTATTTTTAAATAGTAAAATATTTTAATCTGTCTGTTCATTCTCAAATTGTACAATTATGAAACTCACGAAATTTACTGCGATACTCCTGTTTTTGTGCCTTGGGGGGTATCTGTCAGCTCAGCAGTCGACGGCTGAGCTGAAAAATGCGGACCGTCTGTACAGGCAAGGAGCATATGATAAAGCCATCGAGTACTATCTCGATTATTTGGTAAAGCACACGGATGACAAAGGCGCTACGATACGTCTGGCCCGAAGTTACGAGTTTACCGGAGATTACCTGGCGGCCAAGGCCTATTATGACGAGTTGATAGAGCAGGATCCAAAACCTTCTGCTATGTATTTGCTCAGGGGAAATCTCTTAAAGAAAATGATGCAGTTTGACGCTGCTATCGATGCATACAGGCATTATATTCCGGTCAATAAAGAGCGGGCATTGGCATTAATGAAAGCGTGCCGGTTTGCTAAGGACTTGACAAAGGAGAGCAAAGGGTGTGATATTGAGAACCTCTCATTTAATAGCAAGCAGTCCGACAGTAGTCCTTCATTGGTGAAAGGAAGTCTGGTGTACCTCTCTCAGCGTGGCAAGTTGGAAGATGCCTGGGCAGCCAAGGGCGATATTCTTCCAGCGGAGACTACTGCTCCGACTTTGTATTTGGTAGGGGCGGATGAAATCCCGGAGCCATTTATTTTAAAGGAAGCTGCATTGTCATTGCATTCGGCGCCTTCGATTACCAAGGACGCTAAGAAGATGGCATTCTCTATAGGTGAGGACTCAGGTGTTTGGGAGGCATCTGTTAAAGAGACGGATAACGAGAAAATGCATATCGTGCTCTCGGCATTTGATGAAGTGACCAATACATGGGTAAAGAAAGATTTTCCCTATAACAGTAAGGACTATTCCAACGGATTCCCCCATTTGACGGATGCGGGCAATACGTTGTTTTACGCTTCCAATATGCCGGGCGGATATGGCAAGTTTGATATATACGTCTCCTACTTTAAAAATGGGACGTGGACAAAACCGGTCAATCTTGGTGAAGACGTCAACACACAAGGCAACGAAATTTCACCATTCTTACAGGGGGACAAACTCTATTTTGCTTCTGATTGGCATTATGGTTTGGGAGGATATGATGTTTTTCGCATTCATCATGAAAATGATAAATGGACCGGATTGGAAAATATGGGAGCATGTATCAATTCCCCGAATGATGACTATGCTTTGGTGATTGATGACTCTAAGGATAAGGCATATTTTACTTCAAACCGAATCGGTGGGAAAGGACACGAAGATATCTATGCGGTCAATTCGCTTCACCAACTCGCGACTAAGCGGGTTTTAACCCCCAAATCTGTAGAATTATTGCCTGAGGCCGTAGCACCTTTGGAAATGGATTTAAAGGAAGAGTTTGAGGATATTTCACGCGTGCCGGTATCTCTGAATACAGAGGTGGAGGACGAGGCGAAAGCTGAGATCGAAGAAGATGTATTGCTTGTCAGAGACCCGAGTTTGGACGGGCTTATTCTTGATCAGGATAATGGACGTAAGGTGTATTTTGTGCAGATTGCAGCACTGTCCAAGAGGAAGAGTCTCGATAGATTTAAGCATTTTAGGCGGTACGGAAATGTGTATCAGGTGCATGCGGGCAATATGATTAAGATTCGTATTGGCTTCTTTAGCACGATGGAAGAGGCCAAGAAGGTGGCTGACCGGCTCAAGAAGAAAGGTATACGAGAAGCCTTTATCGTAGGAGATGACCTTCAGACCGCCCAATTGGAGATTATTGCAACTGCGCGGGATAAGTCTGTTTCCGCTTCTGACATAGATCGAGAGGATATGCCATACACGCACAATAGTCCATACAAAATCAGGGTCGTATCGTATCATTTCCCCAACAGGATAAACACGGCGGAATTGGCCGATCTCGGTCGTATCGAGCATTGGACAAAGGAGGACTGGAAGATTATAATTTTAAGTGGATATAAAGATTTAGATGAAGCAAGACAAGTGCTAAAGCGGATTCATCAAAGAGGATTTAAAGATGCTTATATAGTTAAAGAGACTTTTGGTAAGCTGCAACGTGTGCGTTATGCGCATTGATAAGGATATACTTAGATGATTTGATACGATTTTTTGGTTCAAAAGTAAAGGAAGGCTATTGGAGTTCTTCCTTTACTTTTTTTATGTCATTCCGGTGTACTATAGTGCTTTATGGCTAGCATGACACGGATAGCTTTGGTTTCTATACCTACAACTCCTCAAGCATTCATCAATACCGATATAAGTGCGTCTTCCTTCCTATTACTCCAAGCTCCAGTCCACTGGAGTTTTACCCTTGTCCTTGAGCCACATGTTTGCCCGGCTAAAATGGTGATTGTTGAAGAATCCGCCCCGGGCGAGCGGGCTGGGGTGGGGGCTTTCGAGGATGAGGTGTTTGGAGGTGTCTATTAAGGGCTTTTTGGATCGGGCGAAGTTGCCCCACAACATAAATACGTAGTGTTCCTCCCGGCCGGAAATACGCTGTATCACCGCATCGGTAAATGTCTCCCAGCCTCTATTGCGATGGGCGCCGGGTGACTTTTGTTCGACGGTGAGTATGGCGTTAAGGAGCAGCACCCCTTGCCGGGCCCAGGGAGTGAGGTCTCCATGGGTAGGGATGGGTACTTGTAAGTCTTGGTGCAGCTCTTTGAATATGTTCTTAAGGGACGGGGGAATGCCTATTCCCTTGGGGACAGAAAAACTCAATCCCATAGCCTCTCCCGGTCCGTGGTACGGGTCTTGTCCCAATATTACTATTTTGAGTTTCTCCAAAGGGGTTTGTTCGAAGGCGTTGAAGATGAGCGGCCCCGGGGGGTAAATCCGTTTTCCGGCGGATTTTTTTGCTTTTATAAATTCCACCAACTGATCGAAATAGGGCTTGTCAAACTCCTCTTCAATAAGAGGTCTCCATGAGGTAGGAAAATTTACGGTCGCCATGATTTGTTTTTGGGTTTACTCCACTCGGCCAACATATCGTCCAATGCGTCCTGCCAGGGACGGATGGTGAGCCCCCAGGTGGATTTTGTTTTTTCCAGTGATAACCTACTATTTTTGGGACGCGGAACTTTAGAGGGATAATCTGTAGAAGAAACTGGGAGAACGGTGATGTTGCTATTGTCCATTTTGGCAAAAATCAATTGCGCAAAATCATACCAACTCACTGTACCCTCATTGGCGTAATTGTATATCCGCCCGGACCATTTGATCTTTTCGGACTCTGTTTTTTGAATCATTTGAACCAGGGCATGCGCCAAGTCCCGGGCATAAGTAGGTGCCCCAACCTGATCATGGATAACGGAGACTTCTTTTTTAGTCTTTCCCAGTTCGAGCATGGTCTTTACAAAATTATTGCCAAAGGAAGAATAGAGCCAAGAGGTACGCACGATTAATGAGGAAGCGCCACTTTCGAGGATTTTGAGTTCGCCGTGATATTTAGACCGGGCGTAAATGCCCTTTGGTTTGGGTGGGGTATCTTCGGTAATTAAGGCGTCATGGTCGGGATGATAGACGTAATCCGAACTGATATGGAGTAACCGGACGCGGTTTTTCTTGCAAATATGTGCCATGGCACCTACGGCTTCCGAGTTGAGCTCAAATGCGGTCCGTTGGTCGTCTTCGGCTTTTTCTACATTGGTATAAGCCGCGGCGTTGATTACGTAATGAGGCCAGTAAATCTGTAGGGTTTGTTCGAATTTTTCGGTATCGAGAATATTGAGCCTCCTCTTGTCTACAAAGGTAAACATGATATTGCGGTACTGTGGTGCAATTGCTCGAAGGTCGCTGCCCAGCTGGCCATTAGCGCCGGTTACCAAAATCCGAATCATAAGTCAACAGGTCTGTGGTTATCAAATAATGGCAAAGCGGCATCTTTGGCGGACAACACCCATTCGTCCCTCGGAAGTATCCACGGGATATCCAACTCCGGATCATCCGGGATAATCCCTCCTTCGCTCGGTGGGTGGTAAAAATTGTCGCATTTGTAGGCAAAAACCGTGTCGGGTTCGAGCACCTGATAACCGTGGGCAAAGCCTCTCGGGATGAGCAATTGCCGTTTATTCTCACCGGAGAGCTCGAGGGTAAAACTATGCCCGAAGGTCGCACTGCGTGGTCTGAGGTCGACGGCCACATCGAGGACTTTGCCCGTTATGACACGTACGAGTTTGGCTTGGGCGTGGGGGCCACATTGATAATGGAGTCCCCTCGTGACGCCTCTCCCGGACTTTGCTTCATTGTCTTGCACCCAATGGTAGGATTGGCCTGCCTGCTCAAATGATCGCGCATTGAAGCTTTCGAAGAAATACCCACGGGCATCTTCCCAAATCTTCGGCTTTATGACCCACAGGTCAGAAATCGGTGTTGAAACAAACTCCATGCAATTACTTTTCTCTAAAATAAATAGTTAGCGGAACACCTGTAAAGTTATAATTTTCCCGGAACTTATTCTCCAAATAATTTCGATAAGGTGCTTTTACTTGTTTGGGATAGTTGGTGAAGAAGGCAAATGCGGGATAGTATAATGGCAATTGAGTGACGTACTTGATTTTGATGCGGTTGCCACGATATTGTGGAGGCGGTATTTTTTCTGTGGCCTCCTTTAGCCAGTTATTGAGTTCCGCTGTTTTTATTTTGCGTCGTCTGTTCTCATAAACCATGTGGGCACTATCCAATGCTTTACGGATGCGTTGCTTTTCGGTGGCGGAAATAAATACAATGGGGTAGTCCGTAAAGGGAGCTGTTTTCTTGCGAATTTGAGCTTCCATATCCCTTACCGTATTGGTCTCTTTCTCGATAAGGTCCCATTTGTTAATCAACAGCACGATTCCTTTTTTTCGCTTGATACATATGTCCAGGATGCTCATATCCTGGGATTCGACTCCGCGCGTGGCATCAATCATGAGCATGCAGACATCGGCTTCATCAATCGCTTTGACCGCCCGAATCACCGAATAAAACTCCAGGTCCTCATGTACTTTTGACTTTTTGCGTATCCCCGCGGTATCTATCAGCTTGAAGTGCTGTCCGAACTTCTTGTATTCCGAATGGATGGAATCCCGGGTCGTTCCCGCAATGTCCGTTACAATATTTCGATCCTCTCCCAATAGCGCATTGGTCAATGAAGACTTTCCGACATTGGGGCGTCCGACGATAGCAAACTTAGGGATTTCTTCCTCGTTAGGTTCTTTTGCCGGTTCGTCTTGGAGCGTTTCTGTTATCGCATCCAACATATCACCTGTACCACTTCCGGTAATAGAAGAAAGAAAGAAAGTATTGTCGAAGCCCAAGCTCCAAAACTCATTGGCCAACAAGAGCCGCTCGTGATTATCCACTTTGTTGACCGCCAGGAATACCGGTTTTTTAGATTTACGCAATATTTTTGCGATGTCATCATCCAGGTCGGTGATACCGGTCGTGACATCCACCATAAAGACGATATGGGATGCTTCGTCCATGGCCACTTCGACTTGAGCTCGAATCGCTTTATCGAATACGTCATCCGAAGCGGCGATAAAACCTCCCGTGTCAATGACGGTAAATGTCCGGCCGTTCCATTCACATTCTCCATATTGCCGGTCCCGTGTGACACCACTCAAGTTGTCGACGATGGCTTTGCGCTCGCCAATCAGACGATTGTATAGCGTGGATTTACCTACATTTGGCCTGCCGACGATAGCGACAATATTTTGCATGTGGTTGTTTTTTTATTATTGATAAGAATACCGGGCTCTAACGAAAAGATATGTTCCGGTAGTCTCTTATACTAACAAGTTTATTTGAGGTCCAGTTCCTCTATTTTTTCAAAAGTGTCCGGGTTGATGACCTCGAGGTGCACTTTGGGGCCATCGATGGTGAGTAGCATCAACGCATTGAGCGGGGAGAAGATTTGTACATCCTTGCTCCACGGCAGCTTCTCTTGTGCGTAATAAGGGGCACCCGCTGCACCATTAGTGATTTGGGTGAATGGCCTTGAAATGTGAAGCCGGGGTTTATCCCAGCCTTCGGGATACATCGGGGTTTTGTCGGTGATGACGAGTCTGCTATAATTGTGCTCATCCCCATGGAGCAGGGCCACGCATTTTTTGGATTGGTTGATGAGCAAATCCAGGATTTGATCCCTGCGCTCTATGATACCGGTCTCGACCGGTTTTCCTGCGATATAAGGCCGTATATCGTTATTGCCCCCATACCACATATCGTCTTTAGAATGTCCGCCATTGGGGAAGCAAGGCGTATGAAATGTTACAAATATATGATCGATATCCGGATCTGCTTCCAGCATCATGATGGTCTGTTTGAGCCAATCGAATTGCCGGTCCATGATATACCCATGCACATTGCCCGAATGCATGGGAATATTGCCGGTAGAGGGCGCATACCAGTAATTGGAATTGAGCGCCACCATGGCCATGTTGCCATAAGTGTAATAATAAGCATTTTCGTCGTAGGAGGGAAAGTCGTCACCGGCAGGAGAGGGATCGTAACTCGCTCCGTCTTCACTAACGGGACCATTATGCGGATTGACAAAATTGTCGGCAAAACAACGTTCAGCAGAAGCCGTGGCAAACGGAAAGCGATCCACAGCATTTCTCCCTTCGAAGGCGGTCATCAGCGCTTCGTGATTGCCCATTGCAATATTGACCGGGGCGTAATGCCAAAAGAGCCGGGCCGCATTTTTAAAATTGGCGTATTCGAGGTTCATCGCATCTTCATCCGTCTTGTATCCGTTGATGAGGTCGCCCGTAAACTGAAAGAAGCGTGCGCCTTTCTCCTTGGCCAGGACCATCATCTTTTTGATGATGTAGGCGTTGGTTCCTTGGATGTTGCGCTCTCCACCTCCGGAACCCGCGCGGCTATCGCTGGCATAGGCCCAAGTGAATTGGGTGGATGCCCCTTTGACCGGTGCCGTTCGAAAGGAATACGACTCTTTCCAATCTCCATACAGGAGGGTATAGGGATACACTTTGTCAGGACGAAGACCGGTGACGGCGATTTCATGCCTGTCCGTAATATGGGTGTCCCTGTACTTCTTGCCATCCACCATTACACTGCATATGGCCGGCTCGCTGGTCTTAAAATATATGGTGACTCCGTCTTCTTTTTGCAGCGTAACGAAAGGGCCCTCGACCAGGGAGTTGTCTACGGTAAATGGGCCCTTCCCCGTGACATTGACCCTGCCGTCGTACAGTATATTGCCTTTGTCGTCGACAATCCGGTATCCGACAATCATCCGTCCGGTCGTCTCCCAGTCCACGAAATCATACTTACCGGAGAATGATTTTTTTAGTTTGAGTTTTGCAACTCCCCTTGAGATTTGTGCGTGCCGCTTAAAAAATACGGGTTGTGGGAAGCGGACACCCGTTGTCTTTACCAGCCCGTAATAGATGGTGCCGTTGAGAGTGGAGTCCCGGAAGTCAAACTTAAGTCTCCCCTCGGTCCCTTCCGGAAGACGGGAGATTTTGCTGTAAGTGTAGGAATAGCTACGCTTATTTTGGAGATATTCCTCTTTGGTGTCGGGATTGCGCAATACCAGTTGCTCTCCTTTTTGAGTAATGTTGGAATATACTACGGGGATGTTCTGTCCGAAACTGCTCGTTAAGGGGAGTACAATCGATAAAAGGATTAAACAGTAAGTAGCAGTGAGAATTTTTTTCATCTAATTAAAATGTTTGTTGAAAATAGGCTGTAAAAACAGCTTTGGATGAACGGAAATTTTGATGATGACAAACCGGATCTTTTGTCGAGCGTGTTTTAGCGAACCCTTATACTCCGGCCCACAAACCACTACTCCAAGATCGTTCTTAATCGATGTACGTGAAGGGCATGATTAAGATTTGCAAATGTACGCATAAACTTGTTTGTATACAAACTAATAAGCCTATTCCGGTTGGTCTCTATTTTAAGGTATGAAATGGTGGACTCTTCGCCGAAGGAAGGTCTTATCGCTGCATTTTGTCATTCTGCCATATCTCGCCCGTTGCTTTTTCCGGTAAAAGCACTTTGTGTGACACAATGGCAGGTGTTTTTGCGCTTTGTTGTCATGTTTTTGGGTTGGTACGCGGATTGATAGTTATGAGATGAAAATATTTTATAACGAAGAAACTAAAACTAAATACAATGGGTAAAATAATTGGAATTGACTTGGGAACAACAAACTCAGTAGTAGCTGCCATAGAGGGCAAGGACCCTACTGTGATCCCTAATGAAGAAGGTAGAAGAACAACACCTTCAATTGTTGCATTTCTGGATAACGGAGAGATTAAGGTAGGTGACCCGGCTAAAAGACAAGCCATCACCAACCCTGAAAATACGATTTCGTCCATCAAAAGATTTATGGGACGACGCTATAGCGAACTCGGAGACGAGGTCAATAAGGTGCCCTATAAAGTGGTAAAAGGACCCAATGATACGGTTCGTATCAAAGTGCGGGATAAAGAGTACACTCCACAGGAGATTTCCGCTATGGTGTTACAGAAAATGAAGAAAACCGCAGAGGAGTTCCTTGGTCAAGAGATTAAAGAGGCGGTAATCACCGTTCCTGCATACTTTAATGACTCTCAAAGACAAGCTACCAAGGAGGCCGGTGCTATCGCGGGATTGGAAGTAAAGCGGATTATTAACGAGCCAACAGCCGCTTCTTTGGCTTATGGACTGGATAAAGCCGGCAAGGACGAAACCATTGCGGTATATGACCTCGGTGGTGGAACGTATGATATCTCCATCCTCGAGTTGGGGGATGGCGTATTCGAAGTCAAATCCACCAGTGGGGACACGCACCTCGGCGGGGACGACTTCGACCAAAAGATCATCGATTGGCTGGCGGACGAGTTTAAAAAAGAGCAAAACATAGATTTGCGCAAAGATCCTATGGCGCTTCAAAGACTTAAAGAAGCTGCTGAAAAGGCTAAAATTGAACTTTCTTCTTCTCAAGAGACGGAGATCAATTTGCCTTATATCACTGCGGTGGACGGGGTGCCAAAGCACTTGGTTAGAAAACTGAGCCGCCCCAAATTTGAAGCATTGATCGATGACTTGGTGAAGCGCACCATCCCTCCGATGGAGCAGGCGTTGAAAGAGGCGGGATTGAAGAAGTCGGATGTTGATGAGATCATTTTGGTCGGTGGTTCTACCAGGATTCCTCTGGTACAAAAAGCCGTCGAAGACTTTTTTGGCAAGAAGCCCAATAGAACCGTCAATCCCGACGAGGTGGTCGCCATTGGTGCCAGTATCCAGGGAGGAGTATTGAGCGGAGACGTAAAGGATGTGTTGCTCTTGGATGTCACTCCTCTATCATTGGGTATTGAGACGATGGGAGGGGTCTTCGATAAGATGATCGAGGCCAACACCACCATCCCAACCAAGAAGACAAAGACCTACACCACGGCTACGGACAATCAACCCTCCGTGGAAATTCATATCCTACAGGGGGAGCGCCCCATGGCCAAAGACAACAGACCGGTAGGCCGCTTTATTCTTGAAGGCATTCCGCCGGCACCACGAGGAGTACCACAGATCGAGGTGACCTTCGATATAGATGCCAACGGTATTCTCAATGTCTCAGCCAAGGATAAAGCCTCCGGCAAACAACAAACCATCAAAATCGAAGCTTCTACCGGCTTGAGCCAGGAAGAAATCGACAGAATGAAGCGCGAAGCTGAAGCCAATGCGGAAGAAGATCGCAAGCAAAAAGAGCGGGTGGAAAAACTCAATGCCGCCGATGCGCTCATCTTCCAGACGGAGAAGCAACTCAAAGAGTATGGCGACAAAGTTCCAGCTGATAAAAAAGCAGCCATTGAAGAAGCGCTCCAAGCACTGAAAGATGCGCACAAAATGGAAGATTTGGATAAAATCGCCACTACCCAAGAGACGCTTAACCAGGCTTGGCAAGCTGCGAGCCAGGATATGTATCAAGCCACTCAAGGAGCAGGTGCAGATGGCGCAGCACAAGATGCCAACGCAGGTGCGGGAGATGCCAACGCCGGCGCCGGTGGAGAGGATGTTGCCGATGTGGAATTCGAGGAAGTGGACTAAGCCACTAACAGAAGTTATAAGAAAGCCCCGTGATGGTCACGGGGCTTTTTTTTTGTGTCTGTATGTTTGTCGCAGGCTCATGTGGTATTACTATTACCCTGTACAAGATGGAAACTCCCACAATATGAACCAAGGCTCTTGTTACCTGGATCAAAGCGCCTAAACGGGAGCAAACACAGGCCACGGTTTTAACCGTGGGTATAGGATACGAGATAATCTTTGGCAAGGGTTTTAACCATTTTAGTCGTGTACGCCTAAAGCGCGAGTATTACTGCATTTATTCTGTTCCCGGCGTGCTATTCCTTACTCGATTTGCACCTTCTGCACGAGATTTTGCCGGCCTCGCATGGCCCTTAGAAAGTACATACCTGCGGGGAGGTCACCGGACGGTATGCGGTTGGTGTTTTGACCGGATAGCAGGAGACGGCCGGAGAGGTCGTAGAGGAAGTAATGGTCCACTTTGGAGATAAAATGTATCGTGTTGCCCTTGATGACAGGATTTGGATAGATGAGCAGGGGAGTATTTTGTTTTGGTTGGATGGTGGCGGAGGTGAACCATGAGGAGTCACAGTCGTAGTCGATGAAATGCATCCATTGGCCCTTATTGTAAAAACACCGGAGTTTTCGTATGGTGGTGTTGGTATCGCAGGTTGTCCATAATAGCCCCATCTGAAATGGGTCATTGCCCACCCAAACGGTACTGTCGCTATGGATAAAGCCGATTCCTGCTATCGCGGTTCTCTTTGAAATTGCACCAGGTGCCACACTGTCTTTGAGTTGATATCTGATGTGCAGCAAATTTGCTCTGCTCATATCTGGCAATTGTATCGCCTCTACGCTATCAATGGAAGCCTTGCCGTTGTAAACGGTGGTGAACCGGCCGCGGCAGTAGTCGTTGGTCTTAAAGTGAAAGGAGTCCTGAGCATTGAAATCGATGAGCAAGTTGAAAGAATCTGTCACCCCTCTTTGGAAATACCATTTGCCATCTTCATCATACATGTATTTCGTATCATAGTTGGGGTAGCGGACGACGTAATACTCCTTGCCGTCCTTGTCATAATACATGCCGGTAATCATAAAGGTGTCTGCATAAACCCGGCTAAATACCCAAGATTCCGTCTCATATACCCACATGGTGCCGACTTCGAAGAAGATATTCCGGCCTTTGTACGGTTGGTTTTTCTTCGTGCCGGATTGGGCATGGGCGCAGGATAGGGAGGAGAGGAGAGCTAGAAGAAACAGAACAGAAATACGGTTAATTATTTTCATAGCGAATAGGGTTTATTGAATGAATAGTTTGGCTTGATAGAGATCGGTTTTGTTTTGGAGCAGGAGGATGTAGGCACCTTTGCTCAGACCTACGGTAGAGAGGCGGTGGTTGCTCGTTTCTGCTCGTCTTACATTCTTCCCATTTAGATCATAAAGCGTATACCGGTCAAAGGAGATGTCTTGCGGTATGAATACCGGTGCCCCTTCAGCAATGGGGTTGGGAGAGATAGACAAGCGATGCACCTCCGGATAGCGAAGAGGAACCTTTTTGGTGTCGAGAAGGATGAGCTCTCTTCCACAATCCTCATCTGTCAGGCATCCATTTGGCCCGACGCGTAGTAGCCAGTTCTCTGTATAGGACCTTCCTCTGACCTGCTTGAAGTAAGTTTTAAAAAAGCCTGCCCCCATGATATCTCCACCGGGGAGCTCTTTGATTTGCATAATGTAAGCTCTTTTGAAGTAACCTATTTTGGCCGTATCCTTCGGAGGATAGGCGATGTTATAATATCTGATCCACTGTTCTTTGCCGTTTGGTGCAACACGGGCTATGAATGCATGATTACCGCTAATCGCTTTGGGAGTATAACCGGTAAAGTCAACACTACCACTTAGGAGGATGTCTCCGTTTTGTGCGACCAGCATGTCAGAGATAGTGTAGAGCCGGGTTTGCCTGTTTGTTTCCTCCGGCAGTTTATAGTCCCAAAGGATTTTTTTTGTTTCTCGATCCACTCTGGAAATATAGAAATCAAGAAAATCATTTGTTAGGGTGGACTCTCTATGATAAAAGACAAAATCGCCATCATCCAGTACTACAAATGAAACCGGCTCCCTAATATATCCCAGGTAATAATCATCCGATCCGTCGGGATTGCCATTGGTGTAATAGATATACTGATATACGATTTTTCCGGTGGTATCTATTTCATTGATGTAATTATAATAAGCATAGCCTTGCCCCTTAGCCGGGATAGAATTGTTGAGAAAAGCCAAATGCCCGGAGGGGGTGGGTTGGAGGTCGTGACAGTGATTGCCGAGGTCAGCCTGCTTATAGATCCATGTTTGGATGGGGTGTTGCATTGTAGAGTCCCATTGAATAACAACGGAAATAATAGAGTCGGCTCCTGAGGTTAGGGCATTTCCATAACTATAGATTCTATTTTTGAAAGATAGCATGCCATTTGTCCGAATTAGCCCTGAGAATCTCGAATTATTGAAATCTTTTCCATCAATTCGTTGTACGGTATATCCACTCAGATCATTAGCTACCCTAGCGTTGTCAACAACTATTTTCCCATCTATCTTATGTTCAAACCCTGCAATGATGAAGCTATCTTTGTAGGGCAATATTATCTCTTCATTTCCAATATTGAAATCCTCAATTAACAATGATCGATTAAGAGACCCATCTTCTAAAGACACTTGGGTGACAACACTGCAGCTGGTTTTTAGCAGAGGAAGGCAAAAGGTCGCATCAACAAGGTAAACTGAAGTATCCTGTATAAGGAAATTACGTACAATCCGGATCCGGTATAGCCCCGATAATGAATCGTACGGATAGACGATACTATAGTGTTGGGCGTGAGATAAGATGCCCATAAGAGAGATGTATAGTATGAGTAAGAAGGATATTGTATTTCGCATGATGTTTTTGTTGATGTTTGGGTTAAAGCGGGGGGGGGAGACGACATAGAGTAAGATAACTCCTAAACTTTGCGAGTAGAACGTCTTTTGTAGTATTTGTAACTGTAGGCTAATACTACAAAAATAATCAACTCCAACAAGGAGAACAAGAAGAACTCGAACGTCTGAGTTTTGAAATAGTTGAAATAATCACTTTTAATGAATAATTTTGACAATTCCAACCCTGCGGTGGTGATTATTGCCCATAGAAAAGGTCTATCTTCTACTTTGAACATCATTTTTTATTTGTTTTGTTTACAAAATCTTATAGCGATAAAGGTTTACTATTAATAATCGAAAGGAGTGGTGTAGCACCAGGGTATCATGATGCTATTGGTCCCAATGTTCTTACAACGTGCAAGTTACGATTTTTTATCCACATAGGAAAAATTAAAAATGTTAAAGTTTTGAAGAATTTTCGCAGGGCGTTGTTAATATAACAATGACCACTCAAATCAGCATAAATGTTGATTCGTTGCATTCTTCACGCCATCAAAACAAAAGAACCGCCCTCCTCGTGGCGACATATCTGTCGCACAACGCACAAAAGTTGAAGTTTTCAACCTATGGTTTGCGGTGATTTTAGAAGTATGGTATTAGAGCTCTGCGTCAGAAAGATATAAATAGTGCAACCGAAACTCTTACCGTTCGGATCGAGGCGCCTAAACGGGAACAAACACAGCCCACGGTTTTACCCGTGGGTATAGGATACGAGATAATCTTTGGCAAGGGTTTTAACCATTTTATCGAGCTTCATTTTTTGGAATGGACTCAAAAGTCAGAAAAAGAGCAAGGAAACATTTAGAGTAGTTTTGCTATAGGAACACTCGCTTAGCTTTGTGCCTCGTCATCGCTTTATACTATTGTTAGAATATTCATTGATGCAATCCTCAAGCCTAATTGTGATGGTTCTATTCACTTCAGAACATTTGTTTTGTTATGAAGGGCGATTATATTAGAGGCTTCCGGACGAAGCCTCTAATATAAATGCTCTGCTATGGCGAAAAATTTAAAAACACATCCAGATTTCCCTTTACATTTATGGTATCACGTCTGTCTTTTGTAATAAGAATGCCATTAATGTTGCCCTCCAATCGAAGAACGTGATAATCAAACATGCAAATGCTTCCGAATTCTTCAAATTTGCTGAACGTCTAATTTTCGAATTTCAGCCCTGTTTTTTCACGACTAATATCAACAGGTA
>JALWRC010000078.1 GCA_027080725.1 Saprospiraceae bacterium | reverse complement strand
CCCCCCAACGATGACTCCAAGGCCCCAATCAAAACAAAAACACCTGCCGCACCTCCACCCGGCACAAATGAGACCGGCACGGCAAATCCGGTGCGTTCAACACCGCCCCCCATTGTCAAAAACAAGAAAAAACAACCAAAGAAACGTAAAAAAAATAAAGGGAAAGTGGAAACACCTATTCAAGAACCAACCAGTTTTACTGAATGGCTAAAGGCCATACAAACCAACAAAGCAGCAACTAAAAACCCAAAAAAATCGCATCAAAAACCACCAAAAGCAAAAAAGAGACTAACCAAGGCTATAGGCAAAATAAAAACCACATCTACTGAACCCGTGTCAGAAACATATGCCGATTTGTTGGCAAGCCAAGGACATGTCAAAAAAGCAATGGAAATTTATAAAAAGCTTATGCTTCTGTATCCCGAAAAAAAGGGTATCTTTGCGCAGAAATTAGAGAAACTTAAAAAATAGCATTAGATGCTTACACTTATTACCGTTCTTATAGCCATTGATGCCGTACTTTTGGTATTGGTTGTCTTGATTCAGAATCCCAAAGGTGGAGGAATTGACTCTACCTACGGAGGTCTTGGCGCTACACAGATGTTGGGCGCTTCGAGATCTACGGATTTTATTGAAAAACTGACATGGTATTTGGCCGCTATTCTTCTCGCTTTGTGTATCGCAGCAGCTCTACTAGCTACTCCCGAAGCTCAAGGAGTCGAACAGTTGCTTACCGAATAATATAAATCCCCATGAGCAGTTGTTTATGAGCCTGTCACATGACGGGCTTTTTTTGTGGGACAGATATTAATTTTGTGGCGACAGCCATGATTTATTGGTTGAATATGTTTAATAGGCTATTGCTCCGGGAGCTGTTTACCCTTTCTTCTCGCAATCAATCGATGTTCATAAGGGCGAACCGATGGGACACAGTCCATATACGTGCCGCAAATACGCTCAATAATCCCCCGGGAAGTATTAAAAGCATTTGCTATAGAACCTCCTCTTAATCCTGCATGCAGATCACCACCAACAAACAAGCCGGGTGTCCTACTCTCACCATGCGCATCTATATCGGGTTGCTTGCCCGCAAATTGGATTCCCATAGACTGTAGAAAATTTTTGGGTGTTGAGCCACCCAAGGCATAGACGATGCGATCAAATGACCGGATACCATATTGCTTCTCCATAAAATGGACAAGTGGTTTTCCGGCATCGGAAACGCTAACTTGGTGGATATTGCTTTCCCAAAGTATTTCCAGCTGTCCATTGTCATGCATACCCAAAGCAGTTTGTCTATTGATAGCGTTCATCCGCTTGAAGCTACTTCGACGATAAGAAAGGGTGATTCTATTTCCTCTTTCGACCAGGAACTGCGAAAATTCAGAAGCAGAATCACCACCACCGACAATCAAAATTTGTTCGTTATCTGCATCAAAGGAATTAATATCAAAATGAATCCGTTTTCGAAGGGAAGTTGGCAACTTATAATCCGGCTTATTGGGCTTACCGAAGACACCGATAGCTATTACCACCAGCCTGCTATGATAGACCGCTTTGTCAGTGTGGACATTAAATAAAGGTGCACGGGCTGTTCCGAGGGTCTCAATTTTGAGTACCACCTCATTGTAATTTACCTGAATGCCGGTATCATTGATGACCCAATCAAGGTAACTGATGGCTTCGTCTTTGGTGACATCCGGTAGACATAAGATACCATGACAGACAGCTTTAATACCTTTGTAGTTCGACGCAACGAGTTTTTTATCGGGATAGATGGAACGAATGATCCATGAATGGGCTTCAGCCTTGTCAATAACGAGAATTTTATCCCTTGAAATGCCGGCGGCTTTAGCTTCTGCAGCCAGGGAGATTCCTCCTGGGCCGGCTCCAACAATAATCAGATCATAGTTTTTTGCTTCACTCATATTTCATATAGTTGAAAAATAAAAACAATTACGACCGGAAAACTGTTCCCAAAACAGGTTTTAGAGAATGTGAGCTACATCACCGGGAGCCTGCGCCTTTTTAGCGCTCCAAAAACAAAATAAATACAGATAAACTTACTCTTTTCCCGTGTGTATTACAAAACGCACAAAAATGAGCCTTTGCATTGTTTTGTCACTATTTTTGCAGACAACACTTCTCACGTATTTACAATATTGTGCCGGGCAAAAATACCGCCAAAACGGCCTTGGGTGCTATTATAACCCTGCACTTCGCTGTCGCTTGTACAGGGCTACAAAGATGGATTGTTTCAGTTTCTCAAATCAAAAATGCGCAGTTTGAAATACACACCTTTTCCCTTGATTTGGGCCGAATCCAACAAGTGAAGCTCAAAAGATGGTTAATACAATACTGCGTGAGGGAAAAACCCTTTGTCGCCCACGATTTGACTAAAAACTACAAGGTTATTAACAATAAAACTCTGTTCTAGATAGAGTCAAGAGACAGCAACAAAAGTGGGTTTATTCGGGGTATTATTTTCCTGAAGCGCAAGAATTATTCGTCGGGAAGTGCGTCAAATTCTCTTCGTTTATTCTCCATCCATTCCTTCATGGCTTCCGGAGATTGCATTAATTCTTGCATTTCATTCATAGCTTTAAGGTGCGATGCATCTCCTTTTTGAAACATCACCATACCATGCTTCTTGCTCATTTCAGCAATTTCTTCAAAAGTGGCAGCACTAAATTCTAAGTCACAAGCGCCGCCTAATTGTCGACATGTCATTGTTTTCATAATAATCAGAAAAAATTATCGGAGTACCACAACAATCTCCACCCTATTCTAAAACCAAAGGGGCGAAAATGTATCCATTTCATGTAACATGTGCCTATGTGGGTTAAATGAATCCACATACACCAATCAACCCACTCTGCCCAGCTTCTTCAACATCCCAAAGTGGCTACCCAAAGCCCTCACCCAAGTCTTATGTTGGAAATACGGGACATTGTATTCCTTTGCTGTCGCTTTGACAATCTTCGAAATTTCGCGGTAATGTACGTGGCAAATATTGGGAAATAGATGATGTTCGACTTGATAGTTCAATCCTCCAATTAACCAGGAAAAAATCCGGCTATCATTGGCAAAATTGGCTGTCGTTTTCAGTTGATGTATTGCCCAGTTTTGTCGAACTTCCCCATTGTCGTTAGGTGTCGCAAAGTGGGTTTCCTCAATTACGTGTGCCGTCTGAAAAATTAATGCCAACAACAAACCACAAATGACGTGCATAATCACAAAACCCGATAATGTGACCCACCATGGGGCAGCAACCAGCAGCAAAGGAAGTACTAAGAATACTCCAAAGTAAAATATTCTAACCAAAGTGACATGCAGCAAACCCGTCCATTTATTCAATCCATAACGATGAAGTAGATTCATTTTATCAAACTTGAATATTTGCTCGTAGTCTTTAGTCGTGGTCCAGTACAAGGTCATAATGCCATAGAGCAGAGGAGCATAAAATGCCTGATATTTGTGAAACCATTTGCGCTTTTGATCCGGACTCATCCGCAGCAGAGGATTGATAATGTCTTGATCAAACCCCTCAATATTGGTATATGAATGATGAAGGGTATTGTGTTGGATTTGCCAATTGATACGAAGCCCACCCAGTAGATTAATCAAGAGCCCTAACGCTTTGTTGACGTGCTTATTTCTGGAGTAGGATCCGTGATTGGCATCGTGCATGATGGACAGTCCGATACCCGCCATCCCTAACCCCATAAGGGTCCACATCGACAAGACACCCCAAACACCAGACACCAGCCCGGAAATCATCAAAAAATAAGGGACCAAGTATAAGGTGAGCATGAATATCGTCTTAGCGACCATGTTGCCATTGGCATAGGGAGTTGCATTGTGCTCTTTGAAATACGCCTTAACCCTTTTTCGGAGCACGGTAAAGATATCGGAATGAGGATTTGACTTAAATTTGACAACAGGAGTAGACATGAAATACTATTTTAGTGGCAACAAAGATACATTTTAAATTGGCCAATTCATAGACTTCATTCAGTTTTTCAAAGAACAATCCGTGCAGTTAGCACCACTTCACCTCTTATATCGACTGATTTGCGGACTTACCATAAGCCTTACAATGGCCATTAGCCAACCATTTCATACCTGCCAAAAAGCCCCTTTGTTAATCCCTATTCAACTTGGACAACAGACGAAGAATCTCGATGTACAACCATACAAGTGTGATAATCAGACCCATGGCAAAAAACCACTCCATATACTGTGGCATACCGCGTTGCTCGCCCTTTTCGAAATTGTCAAAATCGAGGAGCAAATTCATCGCGGCAATGGCGATGATAAAGAGACTTATACCGATGCCTATCATTCCTCCGTCGTGCAAATAGGGCATCTGTATGCCGAAAAAATGCAACACAAAAGAGAGCACATAAACCAAGGCTATCGCACCTGTGGCCATGACGATGCCGGCTCTAAATTTATTGGTCACCGGGATAATATTCAGCCGGTACACGATGAGCATCATTATCAAAACACTAAAGGTCAAAATCACAGCTTGTGATATGATACCTCCAAAGGAGTAGCTGTACATGGCGGATATCCCTCCTACAAACAGCCCCTCTAAAATAGCGTAAACCGGGGCTAAAACCGGGGATTTTTCAGTTTTAAACACGGAGATAATGACGACAATCAACCCTCCTATCGCCCCTCCATAGACCACCAATGGAGTGGAAAACTGGAATCCGATTACCGTCGTAGCCAGGAGGATAAAAAACAAAATGAAGGTTTTGTCAATGGCGCCACGGACGGTCATCGGAACATAATCTACTTCCGTATAACTCATTTTCTCTATACGGCTCTCATTAATAATAGGGTTGTTGGATTTAAACTTGAACATTGTAAAAAATATTTTAAGGGTTAATAAGTGTCTGCAAGATAGTAAATATTAATGAAATGTATAACGTCTTCTTTGGTTGGTGTGTATTACAAACTGCGCTTTTCTTATTTGAAAGACTGTATTCATCCCTTAGGGATGCCATGCTATTTTATGAATCCCACCGGAGAATCCCCCCTCTCACTCTACAACCACCTTCTTGCCGGCTGAATGGCTGCTGAACTCCGGAGCGTAATAGCTCTGCAACTCGGCGATACCATTGGAGAAGGTGCCGGACTGCATGACGCGCAGGTCATAATCAAAGGTGTATACTCCGCGCGGCAGAAAATCGATAAAGAAGTGGGTCTTCGAATCCTTTGGACTCTGATAGTATCCCAATCCTCCTTCCCAGCGATATCCACTGATTTGCTCTATGGGTTCGAGACAGGCCGCTCTTTGGTCGGAGAGGTGGACGAACTCCATTTCCCGGTCTATTTGGACCCGCATCTGCACGCGCACCAAATCTCCCGGGTGGAGTTTTTGCCCCTCTGCGATTGGAGACATCTCCTGCCCCTTGTCGGTATCTCTCACCAAAAACAAGGTCCGGCGCACTTTCAACGGGCCCTGCTCCACCGCCTCAATGTCGTCCAAATCAGCCAAATACTGCCAATACACTCCTCCCCATGCGATGTGCGCATTGGGGTTGGTGAGTTGGATTTGCGCCATCTTGGGATGCACCTTTTCTCCCGGCCAGACGTGGCGATAATAGCCGGTACCGGCTTGAAGAGCATCACTGCCCGGCTTCGGTGTGATGTCCTCTCCTCCCACGACAACTTGTATCGGCGGACTTTGTGCCAGGACTTCCTTGTCTCCGGACAAAAGGGCGTACACCGCTGCGACAGTGGCCTTGCCCGTCCTCCAACGATTCGTCTGCTTGTTTTTGAGCAACCAAATCTTCAGTGCATCCACAATTTCCGGATCCGGTAGCACTTGTTCAAATGCTTCGATCATCATCGCTTGCGTCTCAATCGGGTATTGATACCAGTGATAGCCGTGGTAGGATTTCCAATACATCCCGAGCTCCTCGCTTCGAATCGAACTTTCCTCCGCCGCTTTCATGATATCTTTAGCCACTTCCTCCTCGCCATTTGACCGGAGTATCAAGGCCAGCATTCCCTCCAAATACAAGGGGCGGCCTTTCCAATATTTCTTGGCTTGCCCAAGGTAATAATCCATGGCCTCCCCCACGGTGTTTGGGCGGTAATATCCTTCCATGAAGTTGATCATATACAAATAATGGATTTCCAAAGCACCAAGGTGATTGAGCGACATGTTTATTTTTCCCTGCTTTTGGAGCAGCTTGAGATGCTCGTACCTTTTGACCATATCTCGATTGACGAAGGCCAATGCTTGTGTCAGTATCCTCCGCATGTTTCTTCCTTTAAAATCGATACCCAGTTCCATTAATCGCCCCAGGGTCTCCAGGACGTACTGGGTGATGTAACGGCTGCTCTTCCCGTCGGGATACCAGGGGAAGCCTCCGTCCGCATTCTGAATCTGCCCGAGCAATCGCATATAGTGTGCTTTCTCCTGCCGCATCCTGTTGAGGTCGAAGAGCAAGGCGAGATTGCGCTTTTGCTCGGCTTCGTCTTTGGCGTCCAGGACCCAGGGCGTCTCATCCAACAATACCTGTTTGAGCTCCTGATGGGTCTCCAGACGGCTCATCAATGCTTCTTTGTCCATCTTGGTCGCTCCCCTGCTCCACACTTCAAACACGCGCTTAATCCGGGGATTGTCCGCGACGATTTTGCCGGCTAGCAGATTGGCAAAGAGGGCATTGGCCCGGGATATGGCATTCTCCGGATCTTTTTTGCGGAGATAAGACAAGGACTGGATGGCCAACCAAACGGGATTGGACATCGCGTCCACAGTAAGTCGCACCTGCCGGTAGGGCTTCCCTTGGGAATGGGCCAGACTCTCCAATGTGAATTGTTTTTTGGCATGGCCGGGAACCCACAGGGGTAAGGTCTCCGTCACGAGCTTTCGATTGACCAACACCGGTAAGTATCCCTCTTCGGCATCGGTAAAGTGACCGGCTTTGGCATAAACCCGATAGACGAGCAAAGAGGGAATGCCGGCCGGAAATTGCAATTCCCAAGACACATCCTCCGAGCCTTTGGCCTCTAATTGGAAGGCCCTCATGACCGGACTCCCCGATAAAACACGGGCGACCGGCTGCATGGTCTCCGCATTGAAGAACTCGATACGAGCCTCTCCACTGAGTGCATTCTCCGTGAGATTGTCCACCCGCGCATGAAACACCATCCGGTCTCCTTCCCGGACAAACCGGGGGTTGTTGGGAGTGATCATGAGCTCCTTACGTGTTGCGATTTCATATTCATAATACCCGGTCTTCAGGTCTTTGGTGTGGGCAAACAAACGCAACTTCCACTTCGTCAAGGCATCGTTCATCTTGAATCGGAGCGTAAAACTCCCGTTTTTCTCCGTATGAATTTCCGGATAAAAGAATACGGTTTCCCGAAGATTGGTGCGCAAGGCAGGGGGCTCCTTTTCTACACCTCCTTCATCTTCTATCTCGTCAACCTCATCATCATCATTTGTATTCACTTGCAACCCGATAAATACAGCGTCCTTCATCATCCTCTTCCCCATCGGAGCCGATTTAAACACCTCGGATGAAGCAGATCGTATCATCACCTCTTGTCCTCCGACACGAAATCCAAACCAATTAATATCCCGGTAGATCTTTCTAAAATTTGAGCCGTCATATCCTTGATATTCAGAATAATCCCGGAACTCCTCCCTTGAAGTATGGAATCCAAAGGCTCTAGCCTCATCTGCTATGACATGTGGGAAAGCGATTCCCTTTTGCCATTCTCTGCGATAGATGGCATCCAGAGATTTGTCATACAAGGCCGCCACAATCTCTGCAGGCTTGGCCTGTCCCTCTACCGGAAGGACCTTCAATTGCCACTGCACCTCCTCCCCGGGACGTATCGCACTGCGCAGCTGCTCCACTTCAAACCTGAGTTGTTTATTCGTCCATGGCACTTCCAAAGTCTTTCTGACTCTGTAAAAACGACCGTCGTATACGTACTCAGAAAGTACAGCCACACCACCACGATGCTCCTCGATGATCTTAATGGTCTTGTCGAGGGACGGCTCGGGATGCATCAGCATCTCGCTCATCAATAGCCGGTTTCGGCGCCAAAATCCCGTATAAACCGACAGGGGTAACTGCGTCTGAAAGTGTACCTTTGCTTCCGAGGGCACCGGGTATTTTTCCTGGTCCGCTTCGACTAATAGGGGGGTCTGTGGCGGGTTTTTACTGGAAGAGTACACGGTTACGTATCGCTCCAAGGTGCGTTTTTTGCCTCCTGTATCTTCAAAGGAGACCTCCACTTTATACGTTCCTGCCGGCAAGGATACTTCGTATTTCTCCTTTTCTTTGGTATGAAATGGCAGGCTTTTTACCTCCTTGTTGACTTTCCAGTGGTGCGGCTGATCTTCCTCTTTAAAGGGATAAGAAGGGAATAATGCATGAAATTTCGCCGCATCGTAAATCGTCGTATCCGGCAATGCCCAATACCGCGATCTGAAAATCTTGTCCGGAGGGGTAACGGCAAGGATCCGGATACTGCCCGTTGCAGCCACCTTGACTCCGGAGTAGTTGGTTGCTTCGATTTTTAGCGTGACCGGTTGGTCGACCCTGACTTCTTTGGGCGTCTCGAGGGTCAGCAGGAATTTGGAGGTACCTGCCCGCAGGGAAGTGGTCGCACTATGGGTTTCGCCCGAAGGAGCAATGACATCGACGTGTACATCGTAGTCGAACACAACACTTTCACCCTCTATATCGACATCCCCGGTAAACAGCTCTACCGGAACGATGAAATGTCCCGCTTCATCTGTTTGGGTGGTACCATGAGCGATCTCCACCCTTTTGCCGTTGCCGGGGAGCGGTCTGAAGAAAGGAGAATAATAAATATAGTAGGGATAACGCACCCTTCTCTTTACGACATATCGGACGGTTGCTCCTCCGATGGGGAATCCCGAATAAGCGCTTGCCAAACCGCCGAGTAGGACCGTATCTCCGAGTCGGTAGGTGGACTCCAATGTGTCGATCTTGACTTCAAATTTCGGGCGTCTGTAAGACTCGACTTGAAAAGAGTAGTATCCTTCAAAGTCATACGTTTCGAGGTGCATCTGGCCATTGAGCCCCCCGGAGGGGAGTACAAAACTCCCATTGAATGTCCCGTATTCGTTAACCGGGAGGGTTTGTTCGCTGACGACTTGATAATTGGCATCTTTGAGTACGATGGTCATTTGTTTCCGGTCTTGGTCAATCGAAGGCATCCCATCCGAATCTTTTGGTATCATGAGTCCCTTGAAGTAAAGCACTTGCCCGGGACGGTAGAGGTCTCGATCCGAGAAAAAGACGATTTTATCCCGACCTCGAAACGGACGGTGGTCACTGTGATAGATATTGGCCGGTTGGAGGAGATAATCCTCTCCATGGTCGATAAACATCCGGTAATTGCCCGCTTTTACCTTCGAAAAGAGAGCAATGCCCTCCCGGTTGGTATGCTGTGTATATACCCGGGTGGTTTTACGGTCCCGGTAACTGAAGTTCCGGAGCTGCACCTGCGCCCCTTCGATAGGGGCCCCGGTCTTGCGGTCCACTACAAACACTTTGTGCGCCCCATGGTCTTCGCGTGTAAAACAGGCCAATGGAGAGACGTGAAACAACTTGTAGATGGTCTCTGTTTTGGTACTTTTGAAATGCTTGTCAGAGGAGGTAATGAGGAGGTAAATCCCTGTGGTCAGCGGGGAAATATCGAGTTCTACACGATGTGAGGCCAGGTCACCGTCATCCGGAAGGGTTTGTTCCCATTGGCGATAATCGGTAGAGATATCCAAAACCCAACTCTTATAATCTCCGTCCCGTCGCCTATTCCTGTACTTCGCTTCATCCACCCGCATGAGCTTGAAGTACACCTTTGGGATGTTCTTATAACTTAGGCTGGTCAACAGGTGCTCTCCCGGAATATATACCTCCTCCAAGCTCACATCAAGTGAAGGTCTTTCGAGCTGATACACCAATGCCCGACAGTGCGCCGCACCGGTGGTGCCGGGATAATCCTTAATGACCCGGTTACAAATGTCGCGGGCCTTTTTCAATCGCCACTTGTCCGTGTTTTGTCCGGGCAGCCCTTCCTTTTGCAATAGTGCTTTTTCATACCAGACTTCGGCTATAGACGGGCTCCCGGGATATTTCTTTATGAGTGCGTCCAGGGCTTGCAGGTACCACTTATCTTTATCCGGCTTGATGTAATGCTGCCGCACCCATTTCAACCGCATCAAGGCTACATCCACCAGCTCGTCTTCATCTTCTGTATCTAAGTTGTGTTTTTCTATGGCTTGAAATAGTTGAATCGTTCGGTGCTTCAAGTCCTCTTGGTCAGCAGCCGGCCATTTCATACCTGCAAACCGGGATGGAAGAGCAAACAAAGCAGGGGAATTCAATACGAAAGCGCTTTTGGAGGAGGGAAGATAGTTGCGATCATTCTTGAAATGGTGAAGTGCACGGTAGGCGAGAATCTCGAACAGATTGTCGCGCATCTTCTCCGTATTTTCTGCCTTGATAAAAATCAGACGGTAATCGCGGTAAGAAACCTCCTTCAGTCCCGAATCGCTGATGGAAGCGAGAAAAAGCTTGTTGGACTCCCGGATAAAGCGCCCGATGGGCCAGGTTTGGATGTCCCACCCTGTGGTATCCGGCGTCTCTGTGCGATCGCGAATCTGCCACAGATGCCTCTCCAGATAAAGATCGTAGAACTCCCCGAGGATGGATTGCAAGATGGCCCTTTCGGGTAGCGAACTCTCAGCGATTTCATTCCGGAGGATATCTTCAAAATGAACCAGATTGTCTTCTTCCAAAAAATCGGAATACTTGCCCCGGTAAAATAATGCCTTGATGCGTTGAGGCTGCTCGCCCAATGACTTTGCCGCCTTGTAAATCTGCATTACCTCCTTGGCTGCCGACTTAAAAAGACGCTTGTTCTCCAGCTTTTCGACCTGTTTCCAAGCCTCTTCAAAATTAAAATTCTTATACATGGAATTCGTATTAAGTTTTTGTCCTTTAGGAGTGCACTGCGCGATGAGCACAGCCAAGAGTATAAACAACGTTCGTTTCAACATAGTGATAGATATTCGTTTGCAAATAAAGCCTTCGGGACTTCTCCCTATACTACACAAGATGTCGTTATAACGAGAAGAGGTGTATAACTTAGTGTTAATCTTTTGTTAATCGCACCTGCCTCCCTGTGCACGTAAAGGTCACGTATGAAAGCTTGTGCGCTTTCCGGTAGATATTCCAATGTTGTGAACCCCAAACTTCACCGAAATCTCCAATGGAAGCAGGTGTGAGGTATGTAAAGGAGAGCGGGTATGAAATCGTACACATCTATCCGGATAAAAATTGGAAGTATCAGCATATACGCGACTTCAGACCCCGTCCCCCACCTCCATTAACCAAAACACGAATAACATGAAAACCCTCCGGACAGCTCGCTCCCTTCGACCGCAGGGCAATCCATTGCCAAAAAGTCGCAAAAAAACACAAAAATCACCCCAAAACACAGCCCCACGCAGACCACAGAAGAGACAAAAGGCAATTTCCGCCCTGCAAGCCCTCCAAAATCACCCAAACCGCCGTATATTTATCCCCAAATACGACAATGGCGTTCAGGTAACATCGAAGCGTTTCCCTTACCGCCCACCATTGTCCAACTGCAATGTATGCGTCACTGGCCACCCCTATAGTATATATAGGCCGTCCGGGAGTTAGTGACGCATACATTCTTTTGAGTTAGCACTTACCCTAAAGAACACACGATTTAAAAGAAGTGAATAAATGAATAAAAATACAGATTAAAATGCTAACATCTCACAAAATTACAGGAATGAAAATAACCTTTAAAGAAAATGGTGATGTTTGGTATGAGATAAGTGTAAGTAAATTTGATTTAGAAATTTTCAATCATATAGTAGATTACCCAATAAACAAAATTGACATTGACGATATTGAAAGTATATATCCAGTTTATATATCAGAACTATCTAATGGTAAGACTTTAATCGAAATTAAAGGAAGTCCGTCAGAAATAAATTTAAAATATGTAAAAAAGAAATTCTTAAAAAAAGAAATAATCAACGATGATAAAGTTGTGTTAAAATATTGTGAAAATATAAAAATAGATATAGATGAAAGTCATAGCTGGTTCTGTTTGAAAATTCACTCTCCATTCTCATATATAAGTGCAATACGGAAACTTTCTACGGCAAAGTTTAATAAATATTCATACGAACCAAGAGATTTAACTCAAATAACGCTCAAACAATCAGGCATAATGCAAATTGATTGGTATTTAGAAATAATGGAAGATAAAAAATTGCAAAACCTTGAAGAAGTTCAACAACAAACAAAATGCATACATAAACTTTCAAGGTTTTGTGGAAATTATAGGCAATATAATTGGATTGATGACCATTACGAACAACTTATCAATAGTAATTTGCTAACAATATCAGAATTATTATTGCGTACTCCTATTAAAGAAATATTATATGGCAGTTGTTTTTATTTGTCTGCAGGTGCTGATATAACCCCAATTGTTGCCTTACAAGATAAAGTTCAAACATTTATTTTTTGCGATGAATACGGTGACTATCCTAACTCAAAAGATAGTATCAATGAATTCTGGTTAATAATTGAGGATAAACTGCAAAAACAGGATTTTAATATAATTCAAACTAAGGCTATCGATAAAAGTTTTCTTAAGATTAGAGATTTTCGATTTTATGACGGAAGATCATATGAATTGAAAAAAGCTTTTGTCGGTTTATGGGAAAAGGGGAAAAAGTTATATTGTTTATTATATTTAAATTGGGACAACTCAATGGCTTTTCAAAGACTTTATGTTGAAAATAGGATAGTGCCAAAAGCTATTTGTGAATTATTGCCTGATGGGGGCAGTTTGGGAAAATATTCGTGGATTAAAATTCCTTATAAATTTAGGATGCCGGAATATTTAATTGGACATAAATATAGCATTGGCAAACCTGAAGAGTATGAATTAATAACAGACGATATTAAATATTTTGGTGACTTTGGGGCTACTTATGGTAATGCTGGATCAAGCAATGGAATTAATTTATACAAAAGAAAATTATAAGTTTCAACTACCAACACTACATAATGCAAGGGCGAAGTGCCAATTGAGTAGACTGAGGTAACCTCACACGGAGGTGACATCAGCCCTCTCACGGCCTGTGACGCCAAAGGCGTTACCACCGTACATATGGGCCTTCCGGCTGGAGGGTGGGACAGGCTGTAACGGCGGTTCGCAGAACGACTTGATTCTTTCCGCCTTGATCTTATCGAAAATTACTCTTTTCGAAGCAAACTCAAACATGGATACCCTTTGAGCTTATGTACCTTCTCCGTGACGGCCTGAATGTGGAATAGATGATCGAAGTATAAAGCTATGAAATGAGTATTTTGTATCTTAGCACCAGCCTTAAAACACTTACGGATATGAAACCATAAGCGAAGGTGATGTAAAAAGGCCATGAAAAAGGCTTTTTTTCCGTTTCTTTGGGTTGTGAAGCAGTATGACGCATGCTGCACACGTATAAAATACAAAATCAATTACTTAACCTCCCCCACCCACCCCGCAGGATACGCCGCTTAGAGGGGGTTAGTGCGAAGTCTGCCGTTGGTGCGCATTAGAAGAAAATTTCCCAAATATGAAAAAATGATGTACTTTTGTTAAATGGATAAGTCGGAGATTAAAATTTATAAAACTAATGAAGGAAAAACTTCAATAGAAGTCAAACTTGAAAAAGAAACTGTTTGGCTTAGTTTAAACCAAATATCTGAACTTTTTGAAAGAGATAAGTCAGTAATATCCAGACATATAAATAATATATTTAAAGAGGGAGAATTAGAAAGAAATGCAACTGTTGCAAAATATGCAACAGTTCAAGAAGAAGGAAAAAGAAAAATTAATAGGAATATTGATTTTTTTAATCTTGATGTAATTATATCTGTCGGATACAGGATAAAATCAAAACGTGGTACACAATTCAGAATATGGGCAAATCAAATAGTAAAAGATTACCTTATAAAAGGCTACGTTGTTAATCAGCAAAGGTTAGAAAAACAAGTAGAACAATTTAATGAATTAAAAGAAACCATAAAAATTCTCGGGAATGCACTTAAATACAAAAAATTGTCGAATGATGAAAGCAAAGGGCTATTAAAAATAATATCAGATTATTCTTATGCTCTTGAAATTATTGACCAATATGATTATCAGACATTAAAGATTGAAAAAACATCAATAAAAGAAATATATCGCCTAACTTATGAAGAAGCAATAAGTCAGATTGAATTAGTTAAAAAAACTTATGGAAATAGTGACTTATTCGGACACGAAAAAGATAATTCATTTAAGAGCTCAGTATCAACAATATACCAAACATTTGGCCGTGTTGATTTATATCCGAGTATTGAAGAAAAAGCAGCAAATCTTTTATATCTTATAGTAAAAAATCACTCGTTTTCTGATGGGAATAAAAGAATAGCGGCATTCTTGTTTTTATATTTTCTTGAAAAGAACAGATTACTCTTTACAGAAACAGGAAATAAACGAATTGCAGACAATGCATTGGTTGCATTAACATTAATGATAGCAATAAGCAAACCGGAAGAAAAAGATACAATGATAAAAATAATAGTGAACTTAATAAATAAAAATAATTAAACTACTACCAGCTACAAGCTGGTAGATTTGATAACGCCTAAAGGGCGTCTAAAGACACCTTCAGGTCACTCATCTGAAATCTTGAAATCGCCTTCTTTATCTTCCAAATCCTGTTTTTCTA
>JALWRC010000077.1 GCA_027080725.1 Saprospiraceae bacterium | reverse complement strand
AAATCACATCATCGTCAGAATACCCACCATTTGGTGATTGCTGTAACTTACTTTGATCAAAATCATCGGAAATCTGCGCTTTAAAAGCGGTTGAAATATCGGAGTCAGTCTTAACATTCGGGGCGTCTGAAGAGTTTTGCACTTGCTCTTTAGAACAACTCACCAACCAAAGTAAGACCAACATAAAACTAAGAAGATTAATTAATGCTCGCCGAAGCGTGCGTGTGTGCGTGTGTGTGTGTGTGTGTGTAAACACTTGAATTTGAATAAGTTTTCATAGCATAAAATTTAAGGGTTAAAAAATAAAAATTTCAATCCAACATTAAACACTGACTTTTGAAAGGAGGAAAACGAAGAGTCAATGAAAGCATAGTGATGTTAAGACAATAGGGACATCATGAAGCAAAGTTAATAATATATTTCATACCACCAAATAAATTTCTATTTTTCTTAATCAATCTCGCGTTTTTTAACCATGACGAGAACAATGCATAAAAAAGACGCACGACTTTAGCCCTATGATTCACAGTGCACAAATAGGAATAGCCCACGGTTTTAACCGTCGGAATGATGACACAGGTGGGTTCTTGCAATGGTTTTAACCATTTTTACTCTTCTGCTCTTTTCAGAGGGAGCGCAGGAGCAGGAAGAAAAGAGCGTGATTAGACTGTATTTATTCTATTCCTGACGCACCAACTCCCCAAATCACCGCACCAAGGTCACCGTTCCGACCTTGCGCTGCCGCTCTCCTGTCGAAAGTCGATAGTCCAACACATATACATATACTCCAGGCAAAACGTCCTTACCTTGATGCTTTCCATCCCAATATCTATCACCTCCATTGAGCTCAAGATGGGTCTGTCGATAGACCTCCTCGCCCCACCGGTCAAATACGGATAGAGCCTCCACTTGCACGGCACCTTTCATACCGAATACCACAAATCGATCGTTGATCTTGTCTCCATTGGGAGTAAATACGTTGGGGATAAAAACTTTGTCCGAACGCTCGAGGTAGATAACCAAGCAATCTTCCGCACTGCACCCCATAGAATCGGTCACCTCTACACATATCTCTTTTTCTCCTTCAATATTGGACAAGGTAATCTCGTCTTGCTCTACGGTTTGCACCATCCCGTCAATTCTCCATTCTATTTGTGCGGCTCCATTACTGCTAATAGATGCGGTGACAGTTAGCGTAGTATCCCCCGTTGTTATATAAATATCGTCACCCAAAGACACTTCTACCTCCTCTCCCGGCAATATTTCCACCCACCGGACGGCACTGCACCCCGCGGCATCGGTCACGCGCAACTGATACCGCCCGGGAGGCAATTGGCCTACTGTCAGGCTATCCAGTGCCGCTCCATTTAACTCATAATGCAATGCCCCGTGACTCTGACCGGGAGGCAATATCCCTATAATGCCGTCCTCCTCTCCCAAACAGGTCTCATCACGCGACACTATATCCAATATAGGCGCAGGCAAAAATCGCACCTCCATTAGCGCCTCGACTTTGCACCCGTTTTGGTCTATTCCACTCAATCCAATCTGAGCAGTCTCCGTGACTTGTATTTGAGCGCCGGTCGCCCCGTTACTCCAACTCCACCGGGTCAGCTCCGGATGTACCGATAAGCTTACCGTATCTCCTTCGCAGGCGAGGCTATCTCCTCGAATAATATCCCGTAACACGGGATAATACGCCCATTCGAATGCTACCACAGAGTCACATCCTCTTGCGCCCGTTAGCGTAACTTCGTAAACACCCGGTGTCTTGTACACCTTGCCTCCAACCCTTATGCTATCTCCCTCACATCCTCTGAGAACCCCCAGCTCCGTACGGACTTTCTTCCCAAAACTTATCCTGATACTGTCTCTATACCGGCATCCGTTGTCATCCTCCACTTCTACCCAATACACCCCACTACTGTGCACCCGGTATACTCTCTCTTTCGAGCCATCCTGCCAGGTGTATCGCACCGCTTTCAAGCCGGGGTCCAATACGTATTCCATCGTCCCTTCACACAGGGTAGTATCCGCCCCCAAGTCAAACCCCGGCAATTGCCGCTTGACCACCTCAATGCGTAGAATGCTGTCGCATCCTTCGACGGTGCTGAAAGTATCCCGATATACTCCACTTTGGCGTAAATACCCCCCCCAATAGGCGACACTATCCCCCTCGCATATCATATGAACTCCCATATCTATAACCGTATCCCGGCTCAGGGTTACCTCCACCGTATCCGCATAACTACAGCCCGGCGCATTAGTCAATGTCAGGCTATAGGAGCCGCTTCTCAGGATTGAAATCGTTGGTCCTCGTCCTCCTGTTGACCATTGGTATTGGTCTGCCTTACGTGATGTTCCCAGTTCATACCCCTTATCATTATCACATATCACAGTATCCGGGCCCAAATCAAAGACCGGTGTCTCGCCCAATTCGATCCCTATCGCTGCAGAATCAGCCGGGCATGCTCCTCTATCTACTACATAATACGCTACCGTACTGCTATCCTTCGATGGATCAAAAACACCCGAGGGAATCGACCAGTGCCCGTCCTTCGTCGCATGCTTTCCCAACAAATCATCCAACAGGACTTTATCCATATCATCACATAGGTCTATGGTGGTATCCCGGCCCGCACAACCCAGTTCGGGTATGTGGATATAGACCGTGGCGGTGTCTGTCGAATACCGGCAGGCGTACATCACGATGGTCACCTTTCTCGTACCGGCGACAGGACATCTGCTGTCATAGCGGTAGTGCACTCTGCCAAGAGCTTGCTGAAAATCCGATGCCTCTGCCATACCATCAGTTTTGAGAACCAGCCGGTCTCCCGGAATGCCTCCTCGCACATGCTGTGTCCCACCCTGCGCTGTCAAAAACTCAGCACTCCCTTCGACATCGTCTTCCAATACCAAAACGACAGAATCCGGGTCCCGCCCCGTGGCTCTAACCAACAAATCAACATCCACAACACTCAAGTCAAACGGGGGACAAATCCCCGTCACATCGTAATCCAATGGCGGGCGTCCCGCACTATCGTCCATGTCCGGGTCCAATGCCAACTCTATGCAGGGTAAGGTATCCGGCAACATCGTTTGCCCTTCCGGATAGTAAAAAAAATGCGTCTTCGGAGTACAAGTATAGATCAACTCCCCCGTATTGAGATCCAGACGACTAAAACCCCGCTTGATCTGCCCGATCGGTGTCGGATTAAAATTGATCAAATACACTACCCATTCTCCACACTCCGTCGGATACGATACCAACTTCAGCATAGTGTGATCAAGGATAATTCCGGGCAGTTCTGCCTTGGTACAGGGCAAGGTAAAAAGCACCTTGGATAATGAAGGATCCAGCTGGTCCACTTCTACAATCTCATTCTTCCACAGACCTATCAGACGGTCCCCCACATAGGTCATCGATTCAATCGTGTCGGTCACAAATGACCCTACATCATAAAATTTGTGTATAATATTATCAAAGAGATACAAATTTGCTCCACCGAGTGTCAGATAATCAAGTTTTGCCGGATTTGCACACATTGCATAAATCGGATATCGACTACCATGTATGGCATCAGAGAATATCTGACAACCTGGACGAAGAGTATATATTCCTGTCGCATTTAATCCCTTTATACAACAAACAGAAGTCAGATCTAATGTAGAATTAAACCGAACGGCATAAGATATATCAAACGAACAACCAAAGCCCAAAACGGCATCCCCAAGTGAGTCACAGAAAATCTCAGTCATCTCACAATCGCACATATCCATGCTGTAAAACAACTTCTTTCTATTCTCATTCTGACATACGATATGCACCTCCTGTCCATAAATATTGACCGTTATTGCAAAAAGAATCAACAAAAACCATAATCGCAACATCTTCCATTCTTTATTGGTTACCAATCGCTCAAAGCTTTATCGCTTTTCTCAATACCGTTCGGGCCCCATCCGTTAAAGAGAAAAAATACAATCCTTTAGGGGCGGAGGCTAAAGCCGATATGGAAACCAGATTGGGACCTGCATGCAGTGTTGCAGAGCGAGTAAAAAGAGGTTGTCCTGTAGCATTGCTTACATGAATCTCCACTGTTTTTTCACGAGGGGATACCACAGTAAGGACAGGAAAATCGATAAAAGGATTGGGGGCAATACCGATTTGCAATCCGTTGGCTTGCTCCATTTCATACGGCTGCAATTCAATCCGGTAATTCATCTCTCCGTCACTTAGGTAATTGTACTGAACTTGCTCGACCTGCGACCAACGCACCGGTGTATCATTAAAATCCTTCGATAGGTGAATAAGGGCAATAGGGGCATTTGGCGAAATATCATCCACCCAGGTAAAACGCACCTGTGTTTGTTCTTCATTTAGGGCATAGGACAAGACATCCACCTCTCCCGGATTGGGCAAATCAATGCCGGAAATAGATGTTCCTTCAGGGATATTGAGTTCCATAATACCTGCCCCGTCCCCTTCATAATTGAGATAAACCGCACACTCGACTTCCGATGAATTGCCGGGAGATTCGTTACAAATCATATAGGCCGGGATAACCCCGGAGCACACCTCGCTCACGGGAAATTTCCGTGTTAATGAAGTGGAAAAGTACCTGTCCTCACCTGTACGAATTTGTACTTCATTATCTCCTGTAAAATTAAGCCCACAAATATCATAATCGCCAGTAACATCCCCTACCTTGATCGCTTTAAAATGCAAATCATTTCTATTTGTGTTAAAGGTTTCTTGTCGGTAATCCTCAAAAGTAAAAGGATTAGGCAATGATTGACTCCATGCATTATAACGAAAACCTTCGATATACCTCCATGCTTTTTCGAAATGGGTAATCTTCCCGAGCACAAGTTTCCTAATTTTAAGGATATCAGCTGTGCTAACGCTACCATTAAGGTTAGCATCTGAAGCGATGTATTCCCACACATCCGTATAATTAATGAACCCCAGTAAATACTGTTGTATCTTGATAAGATCCTGAGTATTCACGCCATCTACGTCATGGCCGAGATTCATATTCGGCTGTACCCGCATCTCACACCCCAACTTTAGGTAGCGACAAAAATAGTGCCCCGCATTATCGGTCATGTCCCATGCCAATATCTTGGAAGGGTCTGCCGGGTCTTGTACTTGCACCAAAAGGTTTGGAAACCCATTATTCACCCTACAGGCGCCGATCTGATTGTTCATAAACTCTATATCTCCTGAGAGGGATATTGCAGTCCCTGTGCCACTATTGATGAATAGATTATTGGGCTGCGCTTGTGCAAAACATATATTTTGATAGATATCTTTCAAATAACTTTCTCCATTATCTAATCCAACAACATAAACTCCCGTTCCCGGATTTGGAGTAAATTCCATTGTGAAAACATGATAAGGCTCTGCCGTATTGTTGAACCAAACGCCCATATTTTCACCATTGTAGGTAAGTTCCAAAATTACTTCATGGTAAGAGCTACCCGGAACAGGGTCATTCGGCGGAGTATGAAACGTCCACGCAGCGGTCCACTCATCAAAGAAAGGATCTAAAGACATCATAGTGTTTTCTTCGTTTACTGAATATTTAACCGGATCATGAAACTGTAATTTAACGCGAATAAAGTTGGTCAAATTCCCCGGAGGGCCGGGTTGAGAAATACTTAATCTAACATCGACATGCCGATTGAACGAACAAGGTTCTGATGCAGGATGTTCTGCAATAATCCATTGATAATTTGGACACTCAAGATTTGTCTGTGAAAAACTAGGTATAACGGCAAACAAAAGGAAAAAGGAAGTTAAGCAATAACTCCTGAGCATAGAAATGCGGCTACCCCCCCCATATTTACTTGGTTTTCAACAACTTGAGGCAACCTAATTGACTTTCGCAAGTACTTAAACGGTTCGAATAAAGATTTTAAATTTTTCATAGTATGAAATTTAAGGGTTAAAAAATAAAAAAAATTCAATCCAACATCAAAATCACAGCTCTTAGAAGGAGGAGAACAAAGAGCCCGTCGTTGCTTAGCGTGGTCGTAATAAATAGAATATCACACTCCAAAGTTAATAAGATTTTTCATACCACCAAATAAATTTCTATTTTTCTTAATCAATCTCGCGTTTTTTAACCATGACGAGAACAATGCATAAAAAAGACGCACGACTTTAGCCCTATGATTCACAGAGCACAAATAGGAATAGCCCACGGTTTTAACCGTGGGAATGCTGTCACAGACCGATTATTATAATGGTTTTAACCATTTTTATCCTTCCTCCCTTTTCTGAGTGGAGCGCAGGAGCAGGAGGAAAAGAGCGGGTTGATTTGTGCTGGAAATTCTACTTGTGTAGCACTCCCGCACTTAACACCGCTCTATAATCGTAGCATATCCCTGGCCTACACCGATGCACATCGTGACCAACGCATACCGTTTTTGTTGTTCATGCAGCTCGAGGGCTGCGGTCAACAGCAGTCGCGCCCCTGTCATCCCCAAGGGATGTCCGAGTGCAATGGCGCCGCCATTGGGGTTGAGACGGGGATCATCATCAGTCAGGCCGAATGCATCGAGGCAAGCCAATACCTGAGCCGCAAAGGCTTCGTTTATCTCGATGATATCCATATCTTCCAGGGTTAACCCCGCTTTTGCGAGTGCTTTCTTAGAGGCGGGGACGGGCCCGATGCCCATGATGCGGGGTTCGACACCTGCCACAGCAGAGGACACGATGCGCGCCAAGGGTTTTAGATCATACTTCTTTACCGCTTCTTCGGAGGCGACCAATAAGGCGGCTGCTCCGTCATTGAGACCGGAAGCATTGCCGGCCGTTACGGAACCGCCTTGCTTTTTGAAGGCGGGCCGGAGGGTGCTGAGAATTTCTATAGTTGTATTGGGTTTAACAAACTCATCCCGGTCGAAGACCAAGGGCGCCTTTTTGCGTTGGGGTATTTCTACCGGTACAATCTCTTTGGCCAACCTACCGCTTTTTTGGGCTGCTGCCGCCTTCATTTGAGAGTGGTAAGCGAAGCGGTCTTGTGCTTCTCTGGAGATGCGGTATTGCTCTACGAGGTTTTCTGCGGTCTCCCCCATAGCGTGGGTTCCGTACAGTTCCTCCATCTTAGGATTGACAAAACGCCAACCGAAGCTCGAGTCGTGTAGTTGAGCATCATTGCCAAATGCTTTGGATGCCTTGGACATCACCCAAGGGCCACGGGTCATATGCTCCACCCCCCCGGTGACAAACAAGGCCCCATCCCCGGTTTGGATCGCGCGGTGGGCATGGATAGCAGAAGACATCCCGGAAGCACAAAGCCGGTTGACCGTCTCTCCCGGCACCGACCACGGCAACCCCGCCAATAAACCGGCCATCCGCGCTATATTGCGATTATCCTCTCCCGCTTGGTTGGCACAGCCCATAATCACATCGTCGATATCCTTGCCCGGTATTTCCTGATGTCTGGCCAACAATTCCCTAATGACCAGTGCGGCGAGGTCATCCGTCCTCACAGGAGACAGCGCTCCTCTAAATCTTCCAATCGCTGTGCGAACTCCATCAATGATATAGGTATGCATCCCGTCTTTGTTTGTTTATGCGACAAAGATAGTATAAAATGGGGAAGGGAGGAGAATCCCGGTCATGTACAAAAAAGAGTCTTGCCCTCTGAGGGCAAGACTCTTTTCTATTGTAATTATCTGTGGAGCTGCGGGGAATCGAACCCCGGTCCAGAGAAAGCATAAGTTAGCTTTCTACATGCTTAGTTGCAGATCGGGATGTCGGGATAGTGTCGGCTCTGCAACGGCGTCCACTATCCTTAGTTCCTGTTGTCTCGAAGTACAGGCAGAACGGACCTGCACTTCCAGTCTGAAAGGTTTGTTGATACGCGGATAGGTGTGTATCAGACATCAACCTATCGGCATATTAGCGTTCTAATCCCTAGGATTAGGCAGCTAAGGCAAAAGAATTATTGCCAACTAAATGTTCGATAACCATTTTTATCGTAGTGAGTTATCATCCTACGGCATGCTTACTAACCCATGTTCTTTCCTGTCGAATCCGGTCAGCCCCATGTGTTGATGTCTTCTATCGCTGTTGCACCTTTGAACAGCCACCTATTAACAACGGGATGCTCGTTAAAGTTCCCGGATGGCCAACAATTTCATAAAAGAATTGCGCTCAAACAGGAAAAGTTCAATTTGGAGTATCCCCTCCATTTCTGAGCAGGAGGTATCGTGCACCCGTGGGCTGTCCAATCGTGGATGTAAGCCCCTTTGGATCGAAGTTACTTTTTTACAGGTGCTCATTGTAATACATCCCCCAAGCAATCAATGACAAAAAAATTGTATATTTGCATTATTCTTTGCAGAGAGTCCGTTATGCGTATAAATATTACATTGTTGTTCATTTATGCCACTTCAGTGGTGCTATCCGGTCAAAATCTAGTCTTGAATCCAGGTTTTGAAGAACACGATAGCTGTGTTACGGCACATCGCGTAGACTTCTTTAATGGCGGCCATAATTGGACCCGTATCAATCCTTCGACACCGGATTTGTTTTGCTCCGGCGGGACCCCGACGGACAACGGGACTCCTACCAATTATCAAGGCACACAAATTCCACATAGTGGCGAAGCTTATTCCGGGCTTGTCACCGAATTTGTTACCAAGGATGGCGATGTCTGCCGGGAGTATTCTATTGGACGACTTTCTGCCCCATTACAGAAAGACAATTGGTATTACCTCGAGTTCTACGCTTCTCTTGCAGAAAAATCATCCTACTCTATGAATCGATTGGGCATGAAATTGTTGGATGAGGTATCCAACATTTCGGTTTCTACCTGTCCGGCAATCGGCAAAGCTTTCTACCTGACGGAACCCAACATTGAGAGCTTGGTTTCGCATCTTGATACTAAAAATTGGTATAATGTTTCCGGCACATATCAAGCACTTGGAGGAGAGCAATTTTTAATCTTAGGATGCTTCCGTGCCTCAGATAAAACAATCATCAATTATCGCAGCCTTCACGGGGGGCAATCACAAGGCAAGTATTCGTCCTACTATTATTTTGATGATGTCAGGGTGGTCCGGATAGGGGTCAAGCTTCCTGACACTATATATTTATGCCCGGGAGATAAATACACGCTAAAGGCACAAGTTGATACATCGTTGCATGCCCAATTGAGCTGGAATACAGGTCAAATAGGAGATGAGTTGGAGGTCACACGTCCCGGCCAATATATTCTGTCCCTGGATTTTGATGATGTTCACATAAATGACACCAGCGAGGTTCTTTTGTTGCCGGACAGGTTGGAGTTGGGAGCGGACACATTTGGCTGTTCAGATGAACCTCTTATTTTACACGCTCCAAAAGGATTTGACACTTACGAATGGGAAGACGAAAGCAGTGCCCTCACACGAGTCATTTCAAAGAAAGGCACTTACGCACTTACTGTGACGAATAAGTGTGGGCAATTCTCTGATGAATTGGTAGTAGACATTCTCGATTGCTCTTGTCAAATATACATCCCGAATGTTTTCACCCCAAATAGAGATAATCAAAACGACAGTTTCGGCCCCTTCGTCAATTGTATAAATCCCGATATTCTCACCTTTCGATTTACGGTGTTTAATCGCTGGGGAGGCATCGTTTTTGATGCGGACGCCCCTACCGCCCGTTGGCAACCAATTGAGGCCTTACCCGGGGTATACACCTATGTTTTAAACATGCAAATCCTTCGACCGGATGGAGAAAAAGAACAGATCACCAAATCCGGCACTGTAGCTCTAATCAGGTAGTCTGAGCTACTTGTTCTACCATTTCATACCCTCCTCAATATCGCTTGACCATATCACGAATCTGTGGCTTGGAGATCAACATTAACCCAACATACGTCAAAAGACCATTTAGGCCGATAATGAAGAAGCCAAACTTAAATCCATTCATCCATTGGACGGAGTAGCGGTCTATTAGGTATGAAATCGTAGGCGACAAAAGTACGACCAAAGGAATCCACCTGTCATTTACTTTTCTGTCCGTCATAATGCCAAATGCAAACATCCCGAGGAGGGGTCCGTAGGTATATCCAGCAATCTTAAACAGACTATTGATTACCGCATCATTGTTGATCCAATTGTAAAGCAAAATAATCATAAAAAGAAGGAAGGCAAATCCCAAATGCACCTTTAGACGGGTTTGTATTTTCTGCTTGGGAGTTTTAACTTCATCGTTGGGCAAATCCAATATATCGACGCAAAAGGAGGTGGTCAACGCAGTCAAAGCACTATCAGCACTCGAATATGCCGCTGCAATAAGACCAACGATAAAGACCAAACCAATAAAGGGCGAAAGATATTTCAGCGCGATTAACGGGTACAATTGGTCCGATTTAGCGGGAATTTCAATTCCATTCTTTCTCGCATATATATATAGTAGCGCGCCCATTGTCAAAAATACCGCATTGACAAAAAACAGCGTTACTGAAAACAACCCCATATTCTTCTGAGCATCCTTGATGTTAGGGCAACTCAGGTTCTTCTGCATCATATCCTGGTCCAGTCCTGTCATCACAATGGCAATCAATGCCCCGGACAAAAACTGCTTGAAAAAATTATTGGGATCACTCCATCCATTCTCAAAGAAGAACCATTGACCCAGCCCTTCGCTACGAATCGTCGCCGGAATGTCTGAAATGGAAATCCCGAGGCTCCCGGCCAACGCCCCAATCGTCAAAAAAACAGCCGTCACCATACTTACCGTCTGTAAGGTATCTGTCCAGACAATTGTCTTGATGCCCCCTTTAAAGGTATAAATCAAAATGAGAGCTATGGTGATAGCCACCGTTTGCCAAAAGGCCAATCCAAGAGGGCCGGTGACAAATGTATCCAAAACAAGTGCCACTAAAAACAATCGAAAAGCCGCACCGATCGCCCTCGACAATAGAAAATAGAACGCGCCCATTCGATAGGCTTTAGTACCAAAACGCTCCCCCAAATACTGATAGATCGAAGTGAGATTCTTACGGTAATATAAGGGCATTAATACGAATGCTATCACCGCATATCCTACGAGATACCCCAATACCATTTGCATATAGGAAAATTCCATATTCCCTTTGCCCGCCCCCACAAGACCGGGAATAGAAATAAAGGTCACACCGGATAGACTCGCGCCAATCATTCCTATGGCCACTAATATCCAAGGCGACTTCTTTCCCCCTATATAAAAATCCGCATCATCCGCCCTTCGGGAAGTCCAAAGAGAAAACGCAATCAATACCAGAAAATAAAGCCCAATGACTGCGAAAATGGTAAGAGGAGACAGATGAGACATATAGTTAACTTGTATTAAGAGAAACAATACCATGTAAAATGGCGCCGCAATGTTTCGCAAATATAATCAAAGTTGGAAATACCGGCAGTCCCCTAAGTCCCTCACTATTCGGCTCCCCTGCACTACTCCGGGATTCCAAAGATTAATTTAATTTACCAACCACTTTTAAAGAAAAGAATAGTATTCTGTTTGGGCATTTCAAAATATTGTGTATATTTGAGCTTCGTTATTCCTACAACCATTGCAATCCCATTTCATTCCGGTTTTACCAATAAAACATCAGGATTGTGTGTTTTCCAAAAGTTTTTTGTCACAAAGTACGGGCTAAACTTTATATAGACTGTTCTTTCATAATTTGTTTGACCGAATGTAATTCACATACACAAACAACCTTCGATTTAGTTTACGTACATTCTATGGTCAAGACATCAAACATTTCGTATCTGCATATGATTTAATTTTCTAAACCTGGCTTCAGACTAAATCTTTTGGTGCAAAATATTCATTGTTATTTTAATCGAATAAAACTTTCTATCATGACTCGAAAGATGTTATTTTTATTTTTCACAATGACCGTCACAGTCATAGGTATCCAAGCGCAAGGGTATGAGGACTATATCGGAGCCGGTCACATGGAGGGGGTAAAAGTGTATTCCAGTAGTGACCTCCACGAACGTTATCCCGGAAAATTTGTCGCTAAAGCAGAGAACACCATTAATGGCCAAGGATTGGATGCTCCCCTAATGGAAGCATCCCGGTTTTTATCCCAGAGCACCTTGGGATATGACATGAAAATCATCCACGAAGTCGCCGAGACCGGAATCTCCACCTGGTTGGATCAGCAATTTGAAAAACCTGCCCCGGATTTTATCGCTATGACCCGGGAGACATTTGACCTGACCAACCTATTCGAGTTGAATGTCGCGGGAAAAGATTCGAGTGAGATTTCAGAACGCCCCCGTTGGACGCATTTCGAATACACCTGGTGGCAATACAACGCATTTAATGATGAAGATATGGTACGCCAACGGGTCGCTGAGGCCCTAAGTGAAATATTTGTCGTCTCTTATCAAAATGCTAGACTCGCCGGGCGAGGAATGGCTTTAGCAAGTTATTACAACATACTCCTCAAGAATGCATTTGGCAACTATCTAGACTTACTTCGGGACATCACCTATAGTCCTACCATGGGCAATTATTTGTCCCATTTTAATAATCCCAAGACGGATACTTCCGAAAATCAACATCCGGATGAAAACTATGCAAGAGAAATCATGCAACTGTTCAGTATTGGATTGTATGAACTCAATCCGGATGGGAGCAGAAAGAAGGATGCCGATGGAAATTTTATTCCGACCTATGATAATGGAGACATCTCTGAATTTGCTAAAATATTTACCGGACTTGGCGCCTCAGATGTCATAGAAAACATGTATCGAGATACCGCCAGTTTTGGAATGTATTGGGGCTTCACGGACTTTACCCAACCGATGAAAATGTATGAAGAATGGCATGAGCCCGGCGAAAAACACCTCTTGAGAGGGGTCATTGTTCCGGATGGCCAAACCGGTGAGGAGGATATCGAAATGGCGCTCCAAACCCTCTTTAATCACCCCAATGTCGGTCCATTTATTGGTAAGCGACTTATCCAACGCCTGGTCAAATCCAATCCGACTCCTCAATATGTAGAAGATATTACACAGGTTTTTAACGACAACGGTCAAGGTGTCCGAGGAGATCTCAAAGCCGTCATTCGTGCCATCTTGATGCATCCCGAGGCCCGCGATTGTCAATGGCTGACGGACCCCACCGCCGGCAAAATGCGCGAACCGCTCATGCGTTATACCCACTTTGCCCGCTCGATGACCAAAGACCAGCCCTATGGCAATTATTGGAATATAGGATACAACTACAACGAGGAAGTGGGACAAAACATGTTTGGCTCTCCGACTGTATTCAACTTTTACAATGCCCAATTTACTCCCAATGGCCCACTCGCAGATCTAGGACTAGTCGGTCCCGAATTTGAAATTCACAATACCCGGTCCAGCGTAGCATATGCCAATTATATTTACGGTTGGGTACATTGGAATTACATCTTCTATAGCTGGGTAGAAGATGACCCCGATGCCAAGCTGGAATATTACGAACTCTATCCTTTGGCAAGACAATCCGAACCCTTCATCAACTACATGGATGTATTGTACTCCTACGGTAATTTGACAAAAGAGTCTCGCTCCTTGTTGCGCTGGCTGCTCGAGAGAAGAAAGGATAACAACGAGTACAAAGAGGATCGTGTTCGTCTTGGCTTGTATTTTATGCTCCTTTCCCCTGATTTTGTCATTCAAAAATAAAACCATCAATCATAAATAATATATCATGTCACGTAACAGCATAAATAGAAGAAAATTTATCTCCGACCTAACCAAAACCGGTATCGGCCTCAGTACCTTTTCGACCCTGGGAGGGCTCAATCTCCTGCAGGGCGCGTCCCTTTTTAATAGTGATATTTACGCACCTAACGCGGACTATAAGGTGCTCGTTTGTCTTTTTCTGCACGGGGGCAATGACTCCTACAACATGCTTGTGCCGTTGGGTAATGAATATAACACTTACGCAAAAACAAGGACAAACCTCGCAATACCCGATACGGACTTACTCGAAATCCGGCCGACGAATACCGGAGGTAAGCGCTACGGGTTACATCCCGGCATGCCGGAGCTGCAAAAGCTATTCAACAAAAGAAAAGCAGCCTTCCTCGCAAATATCGGCACCTTGATTCAACCTGTAACCCCTCAGCAAGTGGAGGATGAATCTGTGCCTCTTCCTTTAGGCCTCTTCTCTCACCTGGACCAAGCCATCGAATGGATGACGGCCTCCCCTCATAAGCGAGTGCTCAAAGGTTGGGGAGGAAAAATTGCAGACAGGCTGACATCCTTGAATCCGGACAATAACATTTCGATGAACTTTTCTTTGTCCGGCACCAATACTTTCCAACAAGGACTCTCTACCATCGAGTTTTCGGTCAACCCCTACTCTAACAATTACGGGTTTAGAAACTACGGGGAAAACGAATACAGTTCCTATTGGACGGACTACACCCATACCATTGATAGCTTTTTGGAGCGCACCTATAAGGATCCGTTTAAGCAAACCTATATCAATACATTGAAGGATGCCAGGGATTCGTATTTGACATTCGGTGAGGCCATGAAGCAAACCGAAGAAGTCACTGTAGAGTTCCCACAAAATTACTTAGGGAATTCCTTCAAGAGAGTAGCGAGAATTATCAAGGCCAACCAGTTGCTTGGATTCAAACGACAAATTTTCTATATCGGATACGGCGGATGGGACAATCACGACGAATTACTGGACAATCACCGCACCTTACTGGAAGCGGTGGACACAAGTATCGGCGCCTTTTACCGGGCACTCGAAGAGATTAATGCTGCAGACAACACTGTACTGTTCTCTATGTCTGAATTTGGCCGTACCCTGACCTCCAATGGCAACGGCACAGACCACGCCTGGGCCGGCAACTCTTTCGTAGTAGGCGGCAATGTGAATGGCAAAAAAATATATGGGGAATATCCTTCTCTGGATTTGCAAAATGAAGAATTGATATTCAGGGAGACGCTTATCCCTACCCGATCGACTGATGAATACTTCGCTGAATTGGCCAAATGGTTTGGTGCCGGAAATAGCGACATCAACGAAATTTTCCCCAATTTATCCAACTTTCACGACATTAATTCCGGGTTACCCTTCGGGTTCCTTAATGTTTGATACTTCGATTCATTAACAGACAATACAACCATTATGAAAAATATACTTATCGCTTTAGCACTCATTCTAATTTCTCTAAGCTACACGCATGCTCAATGCTTTCCGGACCGGCATAACACCACATGGTTTGATGCTTGGATTTCGTGTGACATTGCCCCCAATCCCAACTCCTCCCGGGAAGCCGGCCATTGGATTATGTATGACCTCGGACGCAAGTATATCATTAAAGATTTGCACTTGTGGAATCTCAACGTCCCCGGCAGGACGAATCAAGGGGTTAAGACTATCGCCATTGACCTTTCCGACAACGGCACCGACTGGGTGGAGGCAGGCACCTTTGGTATCGACAGCGCTGATGCTACCAGCACCTACCAAGGCAGTGACATCGATGGCTTTTTAACTTCCTCCGGACAATTCATGCTCATCACAGTATTGGAAACATGGGGCGGGGATTGCGCCGGTTTTAGCGAGTTGAGGATGCATGTCGAACCCAAGATTATTACCGCCGTTTCTAATCCCGATGAGCTCCAATGTCAACCCAATAACAATGGTATTAAGATATCATGGTCCCCATCAAGCAATAATGAGGTCGTGCTGCAACGAAGTGAGGATGGTATGAAATGGCAAAACATTTCTCTTGGCCAGCCAAGCGTAAAAGACCAAAAGTATGCCTGGCACGACAAAAAGGCCACTCATGCCTATTACCGTCTAAAGAAGCAAAACATAAATGGAGCGCCCACCTATTCTAAAGTGCACTTCTGCTCTCGCGCTCAATTGACCGTAGAAGTATGGCCAAATCCAGTCAAGCATATTGGATATATAAAAATAGGAAGTACATCGGCTGAACCAATTCAATGTAGTATCGAAGATGCGTTGGGCCATAGACATTTCAAACAAACCATTAACTCGTCAGGATATATAACCTCCATTGACATTGGGGCACTTGAGCTTCGACCTGGCACCTATACGGTAATGGTCGAACAAGGCCATCAAATCAAATCGCTAAAGATTGTTAAACTCTGACACAAAGACGTTATGTATTAGCGTTTCATTTCTAACAGGCACTATCCCTTTTTATAGGTTAAGGGATAAGTATGTGGGAGTAAGTGCCTTATAATTGTTTTATTGTAAGGGTGGTGTTTTTATCCATTTGGCAATGCGGTCAAACCTCTACCTACGGAGAATTGAAACCAATAAACATGAACAACTTAACTCAATAGTTCATCGGCAGAAAACTGCATTTCATAAAGATTCCTAAAAGCACCATTATCCTTTAGGAGCAACTCATCATAAGCCCCTTGCTCTATCACTTTCCCTCCATCCAGGACAAGTACCTGATGAGCGTTACGGATAGTAGCCAGCCGGTGCGCTATTATGATGGTAGTCCTGTCTTGGGTGACAATATCAATAGCTTTTTGGATGACGCGCTCCGACATCGTATCAATGGAAGAAGTCGCTTCATCCAGTATCAAGAGTTTTGGATCAAATACCAACACCCTGACGAAGGCGATTAATTGTCGTTGCCCTACACTCAGGTTTGCCCCTCTTTCATAAAGAAAATGATGATACCCACCTTCAAATCCCAGTATCATCTCATGAGCTCCAATCATCTTGGCTGCATCTATCACCTGTTCCAATGTAATTCGTTCGTCTCGAAGTCGAATATTATCAAGAATGGTGCCGGCAAACAAAAATACATCTTGAAGTACGATACCAATTTTACTGCGCAAATCCCGGTTTTTCAATTCCCGTATTTCATAGCCATCAATCGTGGCACTCCCCTTCTGATAGTCATACAACTTGCAGATCACATTGGATACCGATGTCTTCCCAGACCCTGTTGCTCCAACAAAAGCAGCGGTTGTACCTGCCGGGATATCAAAACTAACATCTTTCAAAACCTGCTGCTCCCCGTCATAACTAAACCACAGATGCTCAAAACAAACATGGCCTTCAAATGACTTAATCGTTTTATTCCCAGAGTGTTCGATATTATCCTCTTCATCCATAAGGTCGAAAACACGACCTGCTGCAACCATCGCCATTTGAACATTGTTAAACTTATCCGCCAGAAAGCGAATGGGCCGGAATAAACGGTTAACATACATAGGAAATGCCACCAACACGCCCAATGTTAGCCGGTCCTTAACCACATCACCGGCTCCCCACCATATCATTAGAGCTAAAGCCAATGAGGAGATGATCTCAACAACAGGAAAAAAGACCGCATAATACTTAATGGTCCGGATATTGGCTGTTTTATAACTTGTATTCATCCGGCTGAATTGGTGCGCTTCCCGCTCTTCCACATTACAAAGCTGTACGGTTTTCATACCTGAAATTCGCTCTTGAACAAATGCGTTCATTTCAGATATTAGCTGCCGCACTTGGGTAAATGCCTCTTTAACTTTTTCTTTAAAAATATACGTTGCTATAAGCATCAAGGGCATAGTGAGAAGACAGATAAAAGTGAGCTTCCAACTCGTAATAATCATAACGGTCAGAACAGCTATAACAGATAAAACATCTGCGACCATCATAGTCAATCCTTGTCTAGTAAACACCAATCCTAGTGTTTCGATATCACTTACCACCCGCGTCGTATTTTTCCCTATGGGAGTTACGTCAAAATATCGCATCTTGAAAGAAAGCAAACGCTTGAACAGGTATTTCCTAAGATCAAAAACGACTTGTTGACCCAGCTTCTCCGAATAGTAAACAAATACATACTCTCCGGCTAATTGCACCAAAAGAAAAAGCACATATAACAAAATCCAGCGGATAAAAAATGATGTTTCCTCCACTTTGACAAATCCATCTACCAACTGATTAATGATATAGGGTGCCGCTGTGCGTAATGGTGCTAAAACGACGGCAAGGAGTACAATAAATATACCCCAACGCTGATATGGTCGTGCCAACCCAATGATGCGCTTCAATACGCCCCAATCCTTCATATTATTTTCATATTGCATACGCTAAAGACATTGACACAAATATTCTCACCGACAACCATTCATTCTAACAGACAAATACAATAGTAGTTCCAACGAAGTATACCCAAAGGGCACCAAGGGCAAGATAAAACCTTATCCATGCCTATTAGATCAATGCTACAAACTAAAAAAGCCGGGAACACGCCCGGCTTTTTCTTATAATTTCCTATTCAGCTGTTAGTAAGACCATAAATCTTGTTCCATGTTGAACAAATAATTCTTAATACGTCGAGACTCCAACAATCGATCAATTCCCTCTTGAAGCGGATCATCCAAAGGGGACTTTATATAATCCTTTATACGCATATCCAAAGGATTGGTGATTTTGTAGATGTAGCTGGAAAAATACCGTGCTTCAAATAAATCTTGCCACGTCATCGGGGCAACATCATTTTGTGCTACAAAAATCAACTCCTTAGCGAGGTAATTACGCGCCTCGGGAAAATACGCCCAAAACAATGGAAGGGCATACTTAAAGTCTCCTGTCTCTTGATCATAAAAGTCCTTGACTGGAGCGATACCAAGTACTCGGACAAGCATCCGAGAAGATTCTTCGTCAAAGAACCAAATCTCCTTCACCCTGTACTTCTTAATATCTTCGTAATTGATATCGTTATGGACAATTTTTACCGTTTCTTCATATGTCTCTTCATCGTAATCTATAATGGTATCAACTGTACTCATGGTTGCCTGCACTTCCTCAACTGTCATAGGAGCTTTAAAATCATCCTTTTTATACACGGTGATATCACCATTGAGCGCCAAATCAGACAGAATTTGGAAGAAAGGTCGATTGGGATACACAAATGGCAAATTCATCTTTTCAGCAACATCGATTACGCGCCAAACTTTCTTCTCCCATGGGATATCCGCTTCACGCATGGGTTCATAGGCCAAAACCCGATTATCTTGAACGATGGTGCGTTCTACCACTCCATCCAACACAGTGGACGAATCCAATTCAGTAGATTCTTTTACCAATTCCTCATCTCCTCCCAACTCAATCTTGTCTTGCGCTACCATAATAGTACCACTAAAGAGGAAAAAAAACAGGAACCAATTCGATTTAGAGAATAACATATTATTTACTTTTTATAGATTATCGGATATTAAAGACCATCTGACTCAGAGGTCTTCCGGCTTTATCTCCAGGGCAAACCGCCTTAATGTTTTCAAAGAAGTACTTATCACCCGGTTTAGCTTTATTGATCAAAGCACGCGTATCAGGTGTATATTTTCCACCTCTATTAGACATAGGCTCCGGATCCTGACGCTTTGCAATGCGTACTACACGAAAGCCTTTCACCTTACAACGGGCATTAAAGTTGAAATTCTGTAATACCGCTCTTACCCCCGAGAATGCCTTGAACGTTCCGTTCCCTACAGATCCCCCTTTCATCTTACCAATCATAGGAATCGGATCGGGGATACGCTTAACCGTATAGAAGTACTTACTTGGTTGTAGTCCTCCACCGGACACGGTGATGCTCGCTCTTCCAGGTCGCGAAGCGGTAACATTGTAGTGGCTGTTCCCTTTCTTTGTTACGGTTATTCCGGAGCCGGTCACTTGCAGTTGGTTGGAAGACACACCGGAAGCGGCAACGGTAACCGGGTTATTTACACCGATGTAGAATACCTTCATACTATCCAAAGATACACTAACAGAGCGCTGCCCCACTTCATATTCGAAGGTCTTGCTGTACGTCTCACTTTTCTTTGTAACCGGATTGGTCACTGTGATGGACACGTTGTACTTCTTTACCCCGACTGATCGTGGCACCGTCTTCCACTTGGCAACCCCATTGGCGTCAGCGTTGAGGTGCGTACCATTCACTCGAATATCAATCCCTGTATTGGATGTATTTCCGGCAGAAGCACCTAAACTAATCTCTGTCTCAAATGGCTCTCCCATAACGACATAAGATTTTTTGGGTGAAGATAACGGGATAAATTTATCCAGTTTAACATCTTCGCCACCTACTTTACCGAGCAAATAATTCAATACTGTTGACTCTGCCACCTTGGCATCATTCTTAAACTTATCAAAAATCGGGAGTGTAGCTCCGAGTGGCATATGATTAAATACAAAATCAGCCCAATTCTTACGCTTAACATGCGATTTTTTCCAGCTTTCCTCATCAATATTTAATGGGATTTTACCCACATTAACCGCCTTATCCTCTTCATCAAAAAGGGTAGCGAACTTATCGCGATACTCGAGAATCTTCTGATGAAGTTCCTCTCCTTTTCCTCCTTCCACTAACAAACGGGTGGTAATGTCTTTATTGCGCAAGCCTCTCCACTCACCGGTGGACTCAAACTTGTCTTTATCATCGACTACACCGTCATTATTTCCACTTTTGTCAATCAGTTCGTTGACAAGACCATCGATGTAGTCATTGAGTTCTTGTGAATACTGACGTGCAAGAGGTACCCTTTCGGCATACTTTTCCAAATTCTTGTCAGCAGCTGCCCGCTTTTCAATCACAGGTCCGGTAGCTTTATTCTTCTCATCCAGAGAATGGTTTGCCTGTTTCAATCCTTTATCGATCATCTTGAAAGCATTGAAAATCTCGGCAGAAACGTTGAGTGCGAGCAGAGCAGTCAATACCAAATACATGATATTAATCATAATCTGCCGCGGTTCCTTAGGTATGGACATATACTATATTATTTTTTTTATTATCAAATAAATCTATCTAAAGCAACGGCTTATACGCCAGCTTTGAAAGCAGAGAGTACATTGCCATACACAGAGTTCAAAGAAGACAAGTTGCGATTCAATGCTGCGATGGATTCTTTGTACTGCTTTGTATCATCCGCTGTTTCGCTAAGGTTTTTCATAGCAACTACCATCTTAGAATAGAATCCGTCCATTGCCTGCAAATGATCCTTCGTCTTAGAGAAGTCCACTTCTTGCAGTGCTTTGAGAGATGCAAGGCTACGCGACATCGTCTGCATCTCCTTTAACATGTCTTGCAAATTGTTTTGCACGAACTCACTATCCAACGGTTTACTTGCACCTACAGAAGTCAATGGGGTAATTTTTGCATTGTAATCACCCAATCCCGGATAGAGTTTATCCCAGTAATAATCCTCATCAGGAGGTAGAAGCCCCAACATTAGGAAAATCAAAGCCTCAGTAGTAAGACCGGCCGTAATCATCGGTCCCCCCCAAGGTTCACTGTTAATCTTACCAAGAGCTCCCATCATAACAACCGATGCCCCAACACCAATTATTAAATTCTTTAGATACTTAAACCATTTTTGCTTGTAAAACGCCATTTTTTTTCAATTTTTTGTTATTAATAAATAAATACCTGTTTCTATACAATTACAATACCCCATGCAAGCAATACACTTAGCACAATAGTATCATATAAATAAATTATTTCGTTTGAAGTATTTTCCTAGTAAACGCGCTAATAAAATACTTTAAAAATCTTTTTGTGCTCTTCCCAAGAAGGTCAACGCACAACGGAAACCAATATACGACTTCGCCGTATCTTGATACTCCCAATGTCTTGTTCCTGTTTGGAGATAATATCCTACATCTTTCCATGATCCACCACGAATAACTTTACGCTTATAAACGTCAGGATCATCCGGTTTTGCATCATACTTAAGATCCGGATTCAAATCATGGACATAGTTGTATGCATTGTCATTGTAAGCTGTAATAGTCCACTCTGACACATTGCCCGCCATATTATATAAACCATAATCATTGGGGAAATACGCGTCGGCTCGTACGGTTAACAGGCCACCATCAGAAGGATAATCTCCCCGTCCGGGCTTGAAGTTGGCCAACAAACATCCTTTTCTATTTCTGATGTATGGCCCCCCCCATGGGTAGGGTGAAGATAGTTTACGTCCGCGCGCGGCATACTCCCACTCGAATTCTGTGGGCAACCGGAAACTCTCCGTATTTACCTCGCTGTCTTTGTATTTATTCCACAACTTGGTTCTCCAGGCACAAAAGGCCATAGCCTGCTTCCAGTTGACTCCGACTACCGGATAATCATCATAAGCAGGATGAGAGAAATAATTACGGGTAAATGGCTCATTATAAGAATACACAAAGTCTCTTATCCAGCATAAGGTATCCGGATAAATGTTGACCTTCTCTTTATGTATGATAGCAGTACGTTTAACATTCTTATTGCGGGCAGCCATTTGCCAATCCTTCCATTCGTATTCGTATTCAAACTGAGATACATCAAATTCACGCCCTTCCGAGAAAGCCATATCACCTTGGTAATACATCTCATCCAATGCTTCATCTTCCCAATCGATCTCCGTTTCCCAATCAATCTCTTCATTGCCATCCTCATCTTCAATAAAATCACCCAATATTGTGTGAGCGATGTAGTCGCGCACCCAATATACAAATTGCCTATATTCGTTATTGGTTATTTCCGTATCATCCATATAAAAGCCGTGTATGGATATTGTTTTGGGCCGATTGATCCTCAAATGAAAAATATCCTCATCGGATTGCCCGATTTGAGCCACTCCCGAAGGCACATACACCATACCGTAAGGATTAATCCCACTCCATTTTGGCCTGTTTTGGACGCCGTACAATTCACCGGTCGGTGCTTTTGAACAAGCGGAAAGCAAAAGCAAGGCAACTACGCTAAGAATCAGCGATTCCGTCTTAAATTTCATTATGACACTTTTTTTAAAAAAGAAAAAATATAAAATAACCTAATAAACTTCATTGAATATAAACAACCGCAAAGATATGATGATAATTATTATCTCACAAAAAATAATACTATTTGATATTATATTTTGATTTTTATTAATAAACAGATATATATTCTAATATAGCCTTATTATTGGGCTATAACTTCACAAATATACTGGATTGTAGATTATGGGAACTCGATTCCCATTGCCCTTCTCATGCCCCCAAGTATATATTAATGAAACTTCGTTACTCGAGTTAATTAAATATTGCCTTGATATGCCAAACGACTGATCAAATGCAAAATACAGCACTACCCCTTTGCGCAGTTTTACTCCGGCACTTAAGACAAGCCCTTCAATGGCAGACCACCTGTCTACTCTTAACGCTGCTGCAACAAAAATATTTTGCAGAGGCTCCATCCCGAGAGATATTTCTTCCTGAAATGTGATTCCATCACTATACCATCTCACTTGAGGTAGAACCACAAAGCGCTGCATAACAAGATACTTGTTCTTCCAATATACATTACAAACCCCATTTGGATTATAGCTCCCCTTTGCTTTCAATGGCCAACCTGTAACTCCTAACTTTTCAAAAGATATACCAAACTTCCCAATTGGAGAAGAAAGTGCAACTCCAACCTGAAAAAAAGCATTATATTTTGCATACAATGTCGCCGGCAATACATCATCTTTATGATCTGGTGTTGCTCCATATTTACCTCCCGGTGTTCTCACCTTACCTCCATCCAATAGCCATCTTGAAGCTCCCGCACCCAATGCAGCAGTCAATCTCCCCACAGGAGTCCCGGAAGTATAACTATAGCTTCCCCCAAGGATTGTTCGCTTCTCCAATCCAATTTGCTCTTGAAAGTACATCAACCCTACACCACTTCTCCTTCCTACGGAGCCATGCAGTTCAAACCCAAAATCAATTGGAGCCCCAATAATCGCAGCCCATTGGCTTCGAGTGTGTGCATCCAACGTCCAATAGCCCTGCCCCTCACCTCCTGCAGGATTAATCCGATAAGGATCGCCCCCCCACAATGCACTAATGGGAAAGGCCTGCCCGCGCATCTCCGTCCAACACGCGATGCTCCAAAGGATAATGGCAAAAATTGAGATATTTTTCTTCATATCACGAAAAACGTAGTGCATTTATCTCGCTAATCATTCCAAAGGTACAAATAAATCATATTATGGTGTTTGAGGGAGGGGAGATTACGTGTGGATTACGACGTATTTCATAAAATATACATATCCTCTAAGACCCAATACTCAAACCATCATATGCCAACATAACATTTTGAGGGAGAGTACTCGCTATATCCTTGTACTTCCCCATTTCATGGCTCAGATGGGTCAACCAAGCCTTTTTTGGAGTCAAGTTTATAATCCACTTCAGCGCCTCCCGCAAGGTGAGATGTGAATGATGGGGTTTATGTCGCAAGGCACTGATCACCAGCGCCTCTACTCCTGTTATGGCAGATACTGTCTCGTCCGGTATGTGTTTGACGTCGGTCAAATAAACAAAGCCGGCAATTTTATACCCGAGAATAGGTGTTTTGCCATGCAATACTTCCAAAGGTTCGACCACCAAGTTGCCGACTGTAACCGCATTTCCGGGTGTTATTTCGATGAGTTCAATAGAAGGGCATCCCGGATAGGGATTAGACTCAAAAACATAATCGAATTTTCTTTTCAACGCCTCAGCCACCCTGGACATTGCAAAAACTTTCAGTGGCTGTTTTTGCATGAAATTGTAGGGTCTTATGTCATCGAGACCGGCGATATGGTCGTTGTGCTCGTGGGTAATAAAAATCCCATCCAATCGCGACGGCCCCCATTGCAACATCTGCATCCGGAAATCCGGACCGGCATCGAACACAATATTAGTATTCTCCGCTTCCAACAACCCTGCTGTTCTAAATCGCTTATCACGAGGGTCGGAGGAGCGGCAAACGGGACAAGAACATCCTATTACCGGTATGCCCTGCGAAGTTCCCGTGCCTAAAAAAGTAAATTTCATATTTAAATATCAAAACAGTAGATGTGGAAACAATTGCCAATCTGATTTATAGTTCTGTTTCATCCGAAATCCAAGGATTCTAATGTTCCGTCCCCCCATTCAAGAATCCTCAACATGCAGGTTGGGCGCAAAGCTCTGTCTCAGTTTTCTAATGAACCGCAACTCTTCGTCATTGAGGGTCTCCAACGGCATGTTTGTTTGCTCTACGATATCCAATAATAATCCAATCCTGGCCTCCACCCCCAAGAAGCGGTTGACGACAATGACATTGCTTTGCTCGACCATGCAATATCCGGACTTAAAGTTTCCCTTTTCATACAAGACCTTGTAGCCAAGTGTGCGGATAAGCTGTTCAAGTTTCTTCAAGTTATGCCTGGTCGCTCTGCTCATATAAAGAAGTTATGACAAATTTGATTTTCGATAATGCGACACTTTAAAACTATTCCAACGAATCTGCAAGACGCCTTTAACCGCTTCAGACACGATATCCTTATTCATCTTAGACTGTCCTTTTTCTCTATCGACAAAAGTGATGGGCACCTCTTCAATAGAGAACCCCAATAAATGGGTGGCGTATTTCATCTCAATCTGAAAGGCATAACCGACAAATTGTATTTTATCAAAGTCAAGTGTTTCCAGTACCTTTCTACGATAGCACACAAATCCGGCGGTGGGATCTTTTACCGGCATGCCGGTGATTATCCGCACATATAGGGACGCACCATAGGATAGCCAAAGTCTGTTCTTTGGCCAGTTCTTCACCCCTCCTCCTTTCACGTAGCGAGAGCCCACTACCACATCCGCACCATTGGCCGCAGAGTTATAGAGGCGTTCCAAATCTGAAGGATTGTGTGAAAAATCCGCGTCCATTTCATACAAATACGCATACCCCAAATTCAAACCGTAGCGAAAACCGTCCAGATAGGCCGTCCCCAGTCCCAATTTACCCGCCCGTTTTAACAGATGGAGCCTTTTTCCCCAAGAACGTTGCATCTCCTCTACGATTTGAGCTGTACCATCCGGTGAGTTGTCATCTACGATAAGTACATCAAAATCCTTATTCAAAGAAAAGACCGCTTCAATAATCTCGCGAATATTCTCTTTCTCGTTATAAGTGGGTATAATGACTAAGCTGTCGGACACAAATATGGATTTTTATTAGTGGATTGCCGGATATTGGGCGGGATCAGATTCATGCATTATCGCATATACCTTATCAACAACATCTTCTACGGATGGTTTACTAAAATACTCCCCATCTTTAGAGTAAGCGGGGCGATGCTCCTTGGCAGTCAAGGTCTGTGCCGGAGAATCCAAATATCTATAGCCTCCTTGTACTTCTATAATCTGCTGCAACATGAAGGCCGTAGCCCCTCCCGGCACGTCCTCATCCGCAAACAGAATCCTATTGGTTTCTTGCAAAGAGGAGAGAATCACTCCCTCTAAATCAAATGGCAATAAGGTCTGGGCGTCTATAAGTTCGACTTCAATCCCAAGATTTGCCAGTATCTCACATGCCTCGTTACAAATGCGCACCATCGCGCCATACGTTACCAGTGTCAAATCACTACCCGAACGCAATACTTCCGGCACCCCGAGCGCTACCTTAAATGCATCCAAATTGGACGGCATGCGCTCCCGGTAGCGATACCCGCTTAAGACTTCTATGACCAAAGCAGGATCATCTCCGGAAAGCAGGGTATTATACATTCCTGCTGCCTGGGTCATATTGCGAGGTACGCAAAGGTGCATCCCCCGAATAGAATTGATTAACATACCTAACTGGGAGCCCGCATGAAAAATCCCCACCAATCGATGTCCACGAGTACGGACAATCAACGGTGCTTTTTGTTGGTTGTTGGAGCGCCATCGCAAGGTCGCCACATCATCTGTAAGAGGTGAAAAGGCATAGGGCAAGTAATCCAAATACTGTATTTCCGCAATGGGTCGAAGACCTCGCATCGCCATCCCCTCCCCTTGTCCAACAATAGTCCATTCACGAATTCCGGTATCGAATACACGCTCTTCACCATACTTTTCTTGAAGGCCGGCCATGGCCTGATTGACATCTCCTATCTTTCCAACATCTTCACCGAATGCCAGGAGCCGGGGATCCCTTTCAAAGGCCATATCAAAAAAAGCATTTAACACTTGATAGCCCGGCACTTCTTTGGCGTCTTCGTCATACTCAGCCGGGACCGGTGGCACATTGAGTGCGCCCTGAGTACCCTCATTGAGCAGGTAGGGGTCATACAATTGCTCACCACGTTGCTGCACTTCATTTACAAGAGCGATCAAAGCCTGCCTCGAACTCGAGTTTGCCCTTGCGGTCGTGTAGAGCAATCTCCTCGCATTGGCCAATATCTCAAAAACGGCTGGAACTGCCATTTTCTTGAGCTCCCCTTCGAGGGCAATAATGTCGCTTTGCTCACCGACTTCTGACTTTATACCTTTGTATATCTCTTTCAATCGGGAGAGAATCTCCTTTGGATAGGCAAGAAATTTTTTCCATGCTTTTTGCTTTTCCGCTTTTACATACTCCAATGCCGCCGCATCTATCGCATCCAAGGCCTCCTGAGCCAAAATCCCGGATTCGATCATCCATTCGCCCATATGCTTCAGTCCGTCCTTGTCCTGCTCATACTGCATTCGCTCAGGCTTCTTATATCGTTCATGCGACCCCGAAGTAGAATGCCCCAACGGCTGGGTACATTCCTGGATATGAAACAAGCCTGGGATGTGATTCTTTCGAATTTTGGCAATGCCTTTTTCATACATCTCCACCAATCCGGGGTAATCCCAACCTTTTGCTTTGTAGATGTACATCCCATTGGTAGATTTCCCTTTGGCAAATCCCTTGGTAATCTCAGATATATTCTCCTTGGCAATCTGATACTTTGCAGGAACAGAAATCCCAAAACCGTCATCCCACACAGAAATTGCCAAAGGGACCTCGGTCACACATGCCGCATTTAGCGTCTCCCAAAATGCACCTTCTGCCAACGCCGCGTCTCCGGTAGATACAAAGGAAACTTCATTCCCCTTGTTTGAAAATAATTTGTTGTTGTCGAGTTCAGCGATATTTCTGTATTTTTTTGAAGCCATTGCCGCACCAAGACCACGGCCCATCTGCCCTGCAAGACTGGATATATCTGAGCCAAAATTGTATCGCTCCAGTTGATTGAGCCAGTTGCCTTGGTCATCGAGCATCGGCGTTGCAAAGTGGTTATTAAATTGGCGCCCAGCAGAAAAAGGATCATTCACAGGATCTCCATAAATCTGCGCAAAAAAGTCCTGCACGTCACTAACCCCCAGGGCAAATGCCCATGTTTGATCCCGATAATACCCATGTCGGTGGTCGCCCTTCTTAAAAAACTTTGCCAATGCGATCTGAGGCAACTCCTTTCCCTCTCCCGTAATCCCGAAATTAGCCTTTCCCATCAATACTTCCTTCCGTGCAAGAATGCTTGCCTCCCGGCTTACCCTGCACACCCAATAATCTCGAATCACTTCATTCTTATATCTGTCCACCTTCGTTTTTTCCTCATTAAGAAAAGGGGTCAACTCTGAAGCATTTGATATCATATGTACATTATATTTAATATTATTCCCAATTAAGTCAGCAAATTTACAACAATAATGTGACTCCTTGACCTGATCATCACACCAATCAGTAACAAGTTAAAGTAAGCCCCTAAACATTACATATATATTTAATACATTGTTATTTATAATACAAGGCGATATATTAACTACTCTTCAACATAAAGCAGCTATTCATAAAATCAATCTAATGTCTTTTCTATTTTTAACATTCCGTTAACAAAGAATTTAATAATGTTGACGTTATGCATTAAACTTTAATGCTATCTTTGCGATAGAATATTTTTATTTAACCCAAAATTTTACTCAGATATGAAAAAAATTCTGATTTTACTTGTTTTGTTTTTGGGTGTGGCGGGCATGTCTTATGCACAAGACACTAAAACGGAGACCACTGATGGCCCCCTTATGCAATTAGCGGCAGAAGTAGTAGACTACGGCACCATCGAAAGAGGTGCAGATCCTCTTCGCGTTGTAGAGTTTACCAACACAGGAACCGAACCACTTGTCATCAAGAATGCACGCGGCTCCTGTGGCTGTACCGTCCCGACTTGGCCCAAAGAGCCCATCATGCCGGGAGAGACTTCCAAGATTGAAATCCGTTATGACACCAAGCGCGTCGGTAACATCAGCAAGACCGTAAAGGTTACCACAAACGAAAAGGAAAATAACGTCCACGTTATCCGTGTCAAAGGAAAGATCCTCCGTGCCAAGAAAGTAGAAAATGTCCCCGCAAAGGAAACCAATATGTTGGCTCCCAAAAAATAGGGACTCTTCTACCCTTAGAATAAAAAGCCCCGGCACCTTGTGCTGAGGCTTTTTTATTTTGGTTGCCCCTCCTTCACATTCAACCACACTTGCCCTAAAGTGGTATTCATACTGAACAAACCCCTTCCTCTGTGACTTTATTCCAATAAAATCTTAAGTTATGATATTGGTACTCTCTCCGGCTAAAAGACTCAATGAGCATCCTCTCCAAGGTTTGGATTTACCTCAAACTGCGCCGCTGTTTCAAAAAGAAATAGAGCCACTTTTGGATATAATGAAAACAAAGAGTGCGTCTGACCTCAAAAGCTTAATGAAAATAAGCGATAAAGTAGCTCAACTCAATGTCGAGCGTTTTGGGCAACTCCAAATTCCCATACCCAAAGTACACTCAAAACCGGCTGTGTTTCTTTTCAATGGAGATGCTTTTCAAGGGCTGGATGCCGCAACCCTTTCTAATGAAGACCTGCTATTTGCTCAAGAACATCTCCGGATTTTATCGGGACTATACGGGATATTGAGACCGCTGGACTATATGATGCCCTACCGGCTGGAGATGGGCACCAAGTTGAAAGCCAATGGCTTCAAAAATCTCTATGAGTATTGGACGAATATCCTTACATCGCACTTAAGCAAGGAGCTCGCGAAGGAGCCTGTTCCTGCTCTCATCAATGTGGCATCCAAAGAGTATTTTTCCGCCATCGATACCCGGCAAATTGATGCTCCGGTATATACCATGCATTTCAAGGAATACCGGGATGGTCAATATAAATTCCTCACCTACTACGGAAAAAAGGCAAGGGGCTTACTGGTTCGTTTTATCGTTAAAAACAAGTTGCGACATCCGGAAGAAATCAAATTATTTGACCTGGATGGGTACCATTTCAATCCTGACCTGTCCACTTCTTCTGATTGGATATTCACCCGTGGGGATTGACCGCACCGGATAGTTGACAACGTCCTCCAATTCACATTATCCAATCGTAATACGGCTTCTCAGTCATTTGGGCCCACACTTTGGCTTTTGCCTGAAAGGCGCTATAACTCGCGTACACTTTCTTGGCAAACGGATCTCCGGCAGCCACCTCCTCGAGCACCTCAGTAGTTTTTCGACGAAGCAGTTGCAGTACTTCTTCCGGGAATGGAAGTATTTGCACCTTGCCTTCTTCTTTTATCTTGGTCAGATACTCGGCATTCTTTGCTTCGAAGGCGCTCAGTGTCCATTGGGAAAGCCGCGCAGCGGCCTGCCGGACAATCGCTTGAAAAGATTTGGGCAAACCGTTAAAATGCCGCTTATTAATCACCATTTCCAAGGTCGTCCCCGGCTCGTGCCACCCCGGATAGTAATAGTATTTGGCGATTTTGTGAAATCCCATATGATAATCGTGAAACGGTCCAATCCACTCCGTGGCATCAATCACTCCGCGTTCCAGTCCGGTATATATCTCCCCTCCTGCGAGCAATACCGCAGATCCCCCCATCTTCTCCAACACCTTTCCTCCAAGCCCCGGCATGCGCATTTTTAGTCCCTTAAAATCATCCGGCGTATCCATTTTTCTATTAAACCATCCCCCCATTTGCACTCCTGTATTGCCGGCATTCAAGGGGACCATATTAAATCCATCGTAGAGCTCGGTCCACCATTTCATGCCCCCTCCTTCCGCAAGCCATGTATTCATCTGCTGTGCATTAAGACCAAATGGAACCGTGGAAAAAAATTGGGTAGCCGCCGATCGTCCCGCCCAATAATAGGAAGCCCCACTTCCCATTTGGGCCGTCCCACTACTCACCGCTTCGAAGACTTCAAGGGCAGGGACCAGTTCGCCACCTCCAAAAACCCGAATGCGAAGCTGCCCGTCCGTCGCCTCTTCCACCCATTTGGCAAATAACTTGCAGCCCTCTCCCAATATGGGAAAATTGGGGGGCCAGGTCGTCACCATCTTCCACCGGTATTTCTTCTTCGAAACAATGGCCGGCCCACTGGCATCTCCTCCCGCTTCCTTCTTGCACGCCGCAGTCAAAAGTCCCGCACCCGCAGCTAAACCTATCGATCGTTTGATAAACTTTTTTCTATTCATTGCTTTGCAATATTGTGATAATAACTAAAAGCACTTTAAGGAAGTACCGACCTGTTGAGGTGTTGAAGTAGAGCAAAGATACCTAATTGTGTGTATAACAAACGGATGAACAAGACATAAAAATGGGGTGCTTAAAACACATTTGCCTCAAACACCCCGGTTCTCATAGTGGAGCTAACGGGATTCGAACCCGTGACCTCTTGACTGCCAGTCAAGCACTCTAGCCAACTGAGCTATAGCCCCATCTATTCAGCCTTCATTACCTAAAGGCCAAAAATCTAAAAAACGCTGCAAAGGTACGATTAAATCCCCACATAAAGGATAAATTTCTCCAACTGTGTATATATTTCAAAGTGCATTAAAATGAGCCAATACATTGTTCTGTCCCTATTTTTACATACACCACTTCTCAAGCTTTCATTCTATTGGACCGGGTAAAAATTCCGCCAAAACGGCTTTGGGTGCTCTTATAATACCCGCACTTCGCTATCGCTCGTACGGGGCCACCTAGATGGTATCCCTACGAGATTATTACAGGTGTTCCATTCAGAAAAGTGCACTTTGCAATGCGCTCCAGCAACTGTTATATATCCAATGCCATATACTTTTGACACAACATCCGCGTTCATTTTTTTTGTTATCAAAGATAATATCTATATTTGTCTATTCTTTACACTCTAAACATATTAAAATGAAAAATCTACAACTCATCCTCCTGTTCTTCCTCCTTGTTCCTTTCGCTTCCTCACAGGTACTTACACCGGACAAGACCTTTGGCGACCATGGCTTCGTTAAGTCAAGCTACCCCAATGAAGCTGTGGGTACCGCCTTCAAAGTTACCCCACTCGACGACGACCAAGGATACCTGGTTGTAGATGTAGTTTTAGATGACACTTCAGATATAAGTGATTATTATACCCTTAGCAGATACCTGCCGGATGGGCAAAAAGACCTGACTTTTGCCAACAACGGCACTTACCAATTCCCTTATAATCTCGATATTATCTTTGATTACGTGGTACTCAAGGATGGGACCATCGTCGTAGCAGAACTAACCAACCTGGGAGATGTCGCCATTATCGCTTTGGATAAGAACGGACAATTTCTCTTCCGCAAAACATACAACTCGGAAGGGCTTAATTACCTCCCCCGATTCATTGCCAATGACGAGCACAACATCTATCTAGGCGGCATCTTCAACCACATTAACTCTCCGACAGATAATATTGATAGCCTTTACATAATCAAGTTAAACAACGATTTTACCGCGGATTCGACCTTCGGAAACGGAGGTCAGGTAAAGTTCAATATCAGTGCGGATTCCGGCATGTTTATGATTGAGCTGGCGGTACAAGAGGGCCAACCCATCCTCCTGTATGGAAGTGACGAATTCGACCAAAAGGCCTTGGTCCGTTTTAATTCCGATGGGACGATTGACTCCGGGTTTGGCAATAATGGATTTGCATATATTCATGAAGACCTTGAAAATGGCTTTGACTATGCTCAACTTTTCATTGATAGCACAGGTAACTTAATTGTCTCCCTTTTGGATAATGAGGCTATCACAACAAAGTATACCAAGGATGGGATACTGGATACGACCTACGGTTACGAGGGTATCGGCATCCCGCTTATCAATTACTCCGAAGACATTTCTACCGTCTTTAGCACGTATCACAATGGGAGCATATATTTCTTTGGAGTGTTTGACAAAGGAGCGAGTTCTGATACCATCTACAACCCGGCCATCATCAAGTACGGTTCGAATGGATTTATTGACACCACCTTTGGCAACAAAGGTGTTTTTGTAGAGAACACAGTTCCGATTGGTGTTTATTATGGCGGCGCATTTGATGCACAAAACCGGTTAATCGCCGTAGGAGCGACACCAAAAGACTTCGACCCCAGTGACCCAAGGGATGGAGACCTCTTTGACCAATCCTTAGTCGTCCGGTATCAACTTAAGACCCTTGCTACAAAAATAACCAGAAAAAGAACTGCTCTCTCCAGTCATGTTTATCCAAACCCTTGTAGAGATCATTTCCTTACCGTTCAGCTTCGCCTCCCCTCTTCAGAGAAAACGCAAGTGGTGTTAAGAGATGTCTCAGGATTATATGAGACTTTACTGCTGGACAAGCAGTTGCCGGAAGGAGACATCACGCTTCAACTCCCGTTGCCTGTCAACCTCCATTCCGGCACCTATCTCTTACAGATTCAAACGGAAAATGAAGTTTTCATTCCGCAAAAAGTGGAGATACTGCGAGACTAACCGGTCATAAGGGAATAAAGGGGATTTTTCGGCAAGAATACTTGTATTGCCCGGTTTACACCTATACGGCAGCTATCGCTCCCGTTCAAACAAAAGTCTTTGGCCGGCATCCAAGGCACGGATGGCCCCCCTGTCATAGACGCATTTGCCATTGACATATGTCTTGGTCACCCTGCCCTTAAAGGACTTGCCTTCCAAGGGAGACCATCTGCATTTGTAACGGATATTGTCCGGTGTAACCACCCAATTATCCTCGGGATCGACCAGGACGATATCGGCGAAATAACCTTCGCGCAAATATCCCCGTTCCCGTATCCGGAAACAATCCGCAGGGGCATGACACATCTTTTGGACGATGCGCTCCATCGAAATCTTCCCTTGTTTATAAAAGTCAAGCATGACATTCAGGCTGTGCTGCACCAATGGCAGGCCCGAAGGGGCATGCAGGTAGTCTCCAGCTTTTTCTTCCCGTGTGTGCGGAGCGTGATCCGTCGCTATGATGTCCAATCTATCATCCAACAAAGCCTCAAATAGGGCCTTTCGATGACGGGGTGCTTTGATGGCGGGATTGCATTTAATCTTCGACCCCATTGAAGGGTATGCGTCACTATCAAAATACAGATGATGTACGCAAACCTCAGAAGTGATGCGCTTCTCTCTCAACGACTTACTATTGTCAAACAATTCCAATTCTTCTTCTGTAGAAATGTGCAATATATGCAATCTTGTATCGTACTCCTTCGCCAGAGATACGGCCATAGAAGAAGACTTGTAACAGGCCGCCTCATTGCGAATGAGCGGATGCATCTCGAAGGGAATCGCATCTCCGTATTCTACTTTATACTTCGCCAGATTGTCTCGGATTGTCGCCTCATCCTCACAATGGGTAGCGATGAGCAAGGGCGACTCTCTAAATATCTTTTCAAGCGTTTGCCGGTCGTCCACGAGCATATTGCCCGTGCTGGAACCCATAAAAATCTTAACACCACACACCTGCTCCGGGTCGGTTTGGAGGACTTCTCCTGCATTGTCATTGGACACACCCATAAAGAAGGAATAGTTGACCACGGACTTCTGTGCCCCTAAACTATATTTCACCTCGAGCAGCTCCTGTGTGAGCGTAGCCGGCCGGGTGTTGGGCATATCCATAAAGGAAGTAATCCCTCCTGCCGCTGCGGCCATGGATTCCGTCCGTATATCGGCCTTGTGAGGCATCCCCGGATCTCTAAAGTGCACCTGGTCGTCGATAATACCCGGAATAATCCAGAGCCCTTCGGCATCTACGATATCGGCCCTATGATCGGCAATATCCGGTGCAATCTTAAGAATTCTATCCCCTTCGATCAGCATATCCGAGTGGAAGCTCTTCCCCTCATTGATAAGCAGCCCGCCTTTAAATAATGTTCGCTTCATACTTTACCATTTCAAGCCTTAAAGATAGGACACAACGAGCGGTTAACTCCTGTTTACCTCAATTAATCATTAGGATATTTTACTCCGGAGAAGAAAAGGCCGTGTGCCGGAGCGCTGAGGGGCTTCGCAAGCCGTTTTTGTCGCTCCAAAGCCTCTGACACCTCCTCGATCGACACTTGCCCCAACCCAACCTGTACCAGCATCCCGGTGATGAGGCGGACCATTCCGCGTAAGAATCTATTGGCTTTTATATGGTATGAAATGGTAGAAGAGGCAGCATCTATTACCAGCCTGCTATCCATAATAACGCAGCGATACGTCTTGGCATCATGACCGGATTTGCAAAAGGGATAAAAATTTTCATACTTCGAAATGAGCAGGGAAGCTTCCCGCATCCGGTCAAAATCCAACTTTTCATACCCCTTCAAATACCAGGAAGTCCCGGTGAGAAAAGGGTCCTTCTTCCCATGAATATGATACACGTATAACCGGGACAAAGCATCAAACCGAGCATGAAAATCCCCCGGTTTCGGCTCCATCTCCTTGACCGCAATATCCGCCGGCAATACCGCATTGAGATGGTATAAAAAATCCTTCTCATCTCCCGGCTGCAACTCTGCACTAAAGGCATAACCCCTTGCATGCACTCCGGCATCTGTCCTGCCACAGCCTATGATTGATATAGGCGCGCGCAAAATCATCGACATCTTCTCCTCCAGGACACCTTGCACCGTCCTCTCGCCCGGCTGTACCTGCCAACCACTGTATCGCGTCCCCATAAAATCCACAGTAAATAGATAGTTCATACCCTAATTCCTACGTTAATCATCATCAAAAGTACATCTTTCATGGGAAACGCTCCCTTGTTTTTTCTTGCCTACAGAAACTTTACTCTTGGTTTTAAGTCGAACAAAGATACCTCTTAAAGAATTCTTAAATAATTCTTAAATAATCCTAAATAGCAAGGGCAAATCAGACCATTCAAGTATATTAGCGAAGGAAAAATCAAGGCCACCTATGACACAACTTTTAGAATTCGGTACAATAAGGACACACAGGAACCGATTTCCCGCTTGGAGCACGATTTATTGGATGCTTATACTCCACATGATACGCTTAGACTATTCGCGCATTCTGCAATGAACCTATACATCAAATACTACAGTTATGAAAAATTTATTTTTACTCCTGATTACTGGAATTCTACTTGCTCTCCAATCCTGCGCACCGAAAATAACTATGGTAGACACCAGTTGCTCCGCCTATAAAAAAGAAAATTTCACACGGGACAAAATACCCGATAACGGTATTGCCATCATGCCGGTTTTAGGAGATGGCACAAAGGGCCAATACAGAAGTGAGATAGGAGAAGCCCTAACGACCGCCCTTCGTAATGCATTTGAAGAAGCACATGTGCTTTCCCCCTCAGAAGTAATCAAAATATTAAATGACAAGGACCTATCAGATAACTATTCTTCTGCTATTGGCAATTATATCATCTCAGGAGTTGTTCCTAAAAGATTGGCAAGCCAAATGGGAAAGGCATTTTCAGCACGGTACTTGCTTTTCGTACGTCCTTTGGTAGCTTCAGAGAATCGTCACTCCATAGTTCAAAATAAAATAGAAGAAATAAGGGTGGATGAGCTGTATCTCAAAAGCCAAATTTGGGATACCGCATCCGGTGATGTGGTATGGGAAGGAAAAGGAGGTGTTGCCAAATTAAAACATGAGCGAGATCAAGACCAAAAAGAAAAGAAAAAAGGGAAAGAGAAAGACAATATAGTATTTAAAACCGCAGAAGGACTTAGTGGTGTTATCGGGACGGAAAGAAATAGTGGACCCTGTAAGGATGAGCAAGACTTGATTAAGTCACTTGAGGATGCAGGAAGGTCCACATACGCAGCTTACCTGGGCCTGGGTTTCCTCACAACGTTGATATTTTTAATTGTTGCGGGATAGTTTTATTATCCTTGTCTGAGTAAGTATATCAAATTCCTCCTCCATCCCCCGTCATATCCATCCCAGTGTTATCCAGCCCAGCAAGACAAAGCGCCCGAATTTCCCCACGGATATCCAAAAAATCGAAGGGCCAACCGGAGCCTTCAATCCGCCGGCTATTCCGACCAGCACATCGCCTAAAAGCGGCACCCATGCCAGAATCAACACAAAGGCTCCATATTTATGAAAGAGCCGGGCGGCTTTCTCATAGCGTTGTTTGTTCTTGCCGGAGAGTTTACGCAGGGCCAATTCTCCTCCCTTCCAACCGAGATAAAATACGGTCAACGACCCCAGCACATTACCCAATCCTGCGACGAGAGTGGGTAACACCCACGACTCATACTTCGTGACGGCATAAACGAAGTAGGCCTCTACCGAAAGTGGTAGGATAGTGGCCGCCAAAAAAGACCACCAAAAGAGCAAAAGATAAGTCCACATCTCGTAAGAATTGGGTGCGCTTCGGGCGCATTATTGATTGAGGAACATGTAGCGATTGCGTTCGAGTTCGCGGAAGAACGGATCCTTTAAGTCCTTAATAAACCGTATCTCCTCTCCGGTGGATTTCATCTCCGGCCCCAGTCGCTTATCGACATTGGGAAATTTGTCAAAGGAGAATGCCGGTACCTTTATGGCATATCCTTCGAGCTTTTTCTCCATCTTAAAGTCTTTCAATTTATGTGTGCCCAGCATCACTTTTGTAGCGATATTGAGGTAAGGCACGCCATAGCTCTTAGCGATAAACGGTGTGGTCCGTGAAGCGCGTGGATTGGCTTCGATGATATACACTTGATCATCCTTGACGGCAAACTGTATGTTCATCAATCCCCGAATCCCAAGGGCAAAAGCCATTTTCCTGGCGTATTCCTCCATCACCTCAATCATCTCATCCGAAATACTATAGGGTGGCAACACGGCTGAGCTATCCCCCGAGTGAATACCTGCAGGTTCGATATGTTCCATGACTCCCATGATATGCACCTCATCACCGTCACAAATCGCGTCAATCTCCGCTTCATGCGCCCGCTCTAAAAACTGGTCGATGAGCACTACATTGCCGGGCATATGCTTAAATATTTGCAAGACGTGCTGCTCGAGCTCCTCGTCGTTGATGACGATCTTCATGCGCTGTCCGCCCAACACATAACTCGGTCTTATCAGCACCGGATACCCAACTTCCCGGGCAATATCCAGTGCGGTCTCCACATCTTCCGCTACACCGTATTTGGGATAAGGGATGTCCAACTCTTTCAATAAATCGGAAAAACGCCCTCGGTCCTCTGCAAGATCCAATGCTTCGTAGGAGGTACCAAAGATAGGGATGTCATTATCCCTCAGGTTTTCTGCCAACTTTAATGCGGTCTGTCCTCCCAATTGTACGATGACGCCATCGGGCTTTTCGAGGTCGATGATGTCTTTGAGGTGTTCCCAGAATACGGGTTCGAAATACAGTTTATCCGCCATATCAAAATCTGTACTCACCGTCTCGGGATTGCAGTTGAGCATAATAGACTCCATCCCCACTTCTTTAGCAGCCAAAAGGCCATGCACACAGCAGTAATCAAACTCGATCCCCTGCCCTATCCTGTTGGGCCCGGCACCGAGTACGAGGACTTTTTTCTTATCCGACGGAATACTTTCGTTCTCCATATCAAAGGTCGAATAAAAATACGGCGTTTGAGCGGGAAATTCTCCTGCACAGGTGTCCACCATTTTATATACACGACGGATACCGTTCGCATGAAAAGCCTTTTGCACATCTGCTTCTTTGACACGCATCAGCCAGGCTATCTGCTCATTGCTGTATCCGAGTTGCTTAATCCTCATCTTAAAATCCCTTGGGATATCCTCGGGCAAATTGTACCGCCCTATATCAAGCTCCACTTTAACCAGCTCCTTTATTTGATTGATATACCAGGGGTCTATCCCGGTCAATTTACACACAGACTTGACCGGTACTCCCAGTCGCAGAGCGTCTTTTATCCGGAACACCCGGTCATCGCCCGCCACTTTGAGACGCTGCAGGATATCCTCTGTTCGGATCCATTCTTTCTTATCTGCGCCGAGTCCGGCCCGGTTATTCTCGAGCGACTGACAAGCCTTTTGGAGAGCCTCGATAAAGCTTCTTCCTATGGCCATGACCTCTCCCACAGACTTCATTTGAAGGCCGAGGGTCGTATCCGAGCCATGAAATTTTTCGAAATTCCAACGCGGCATTTTAACGATGACGTAATCCAGGGTGGGCTCAAAAAAAGCACTGGTAGACCCCGTTATCTGATTGCTGAGTTCATCCAGACGGTAGCCTATAGCCAGCTTAGCCGCGACCTTAGCGATGGGATACCCTGTCGCCTTACTTGCCAGGGCGGAGGACCGGGAAACACGCGGGTTGATTTCGATGGGAATCAGTTCCTCCGTCTCGCTGTGGAGGGCGAACTGGACATTGCACCCACCGGCAAAATTACCCAAGGAGCGCATGAGCGTGATAGCGTCATTGCGCATGCGTTGGAAAGCCGTATCCGAAAGGGTCATGGCCGGTGCCACCGTAATGCTGTCCCCGGTATGAATCCCCATGGGATCCATATTCTCCACCGTACAGATGATGACCACGTTGTCATTGTCATCCCGGAGCAATTCGAGTTCGTATTCCTTCCATCCGAAAATGGCTTTCTCTATCAGCACTTCGTGGGTGGGTGAAGCATTGAGGCCATTGGTCAACGCATCGCTAAATTCCTCCTTGGTATGAACAAACTTCCCACCTGTTCCTCCGAGGGTATAAGACGGACGGATGACCAACGGATAACCGATCTCTTGTGCGGCCTCTTTCCCTTCGAGAAAGGAGTTGGCGATGCGCGAAGGCGCCACCTGCATGCCGAGGTCGATGACATGTTGGCGGAAAGCTTCGCGGTTCTCCGTCAACTCGATGGCCTCGAGGTCCACGCCGATGAGTTCGACTCCATATTTATCCCAAATCCCCAGTTTACTCGTCTCAATCGTCAAATTGAGTGCGGTCTGTCCACCCATGGTAGGCAGGACAGCATCGATCTTACGCTCCTGAAGAATCTGCTCGATACTTTCCGGAGTCAGCGGCAAGAGGTAGATATGGTCGGCAATAACGCGATCGGTCATAATCGTCGCCGGATTGGAATTAATGAGGGAGACTTCGATGCCCTCTTCCTTGAGGGCTCTGGCAGCTTGGGAGCCGGAATAGTCAAATTCGCAGGCCTGGCCGATAATAATCGGGCCGGAGCCTATGATCAGCACGGAGCGGATATCGTTTCTTTTTGGCATAGTTTCTAAGGTTGCGCAAATATATGACAAAGCACATGATTGATACCGCAGAATGGATATAATTTTTTTGTATATGAAATGAGCTTAAAATTCACTCTACTTATCTACATGATAAAATGGTTAAAACCATTGCAAAATAATCTCTATTCCCCTAAACCCACGGTTTAACTGTGGGTATCTCCTGTTTGTGTGTCTCGATTTTTGGGGAATAATTAGGTTATTAATGAATAAACCTTGTTACCGTAGCAATAATAATGGACAAGTCACTCCATACATCACCGGACACCGCACGACACTTCAATAGGCTGAATGAATACTCAGCGGTTCTTGACTCATATTAGAAAATTTGGAAGGACAAATATTTCCACTTAGACCGGCCTTTCTGTACAAAATCCACCATTTCATACCAGAAGCGCCCCCTATCAGGACTGTTCCATTACTCTATCTTGGAGCAGTTCTGACAAGGCAATACCATCCTTGGGGTAAATGAAAAAGTGCCAAAGAAAAATCGGATACCGGGTTTATGCGTTACCTTTACGACACAAAACAAGATACAACATGACATTACCAGTTTCTTCGCCTCTTGTCCAAAGTGAGATCGAGACCTACCGCTCGATAATCGGGGATATTGCACATAGATTACAAGATTTGACCGCAGATGCGGACAACACGGATTTGGCTAAGACCATTAGTGAGCTGCGGTTGCACCTATCGGAGCCCTATCTCTTCGTAATTGTAGGGGAAGTAAAGAGCGGCAAAAGCAGTTTTATCAACGCATTGCTCAAAGCGGAGCTTGAGATATGCAAGGTCGCGCCATCTCCCATGACAGACACGATCCAGCAAATCGTATATGGGCCGGAACACAAAGAAGTCACAATCAATCCCTACCTCAAAAAGATCTTTTTTCCGGAGGAAATACTCAAGGAGTTTACCGTTGTGGACACCCCCGGCACCAATACCATTATCGAGCACCATCAGGAGATTACAGAACAGTTTATCCCGGCAGCCGATCTCATCGTCTTTGTATTTGAAGCCAAGAATCCCTATCGACAAAGTGCATGGGAATTCTTAAAACTCATACGGGGAGAATGGACAAAAAAAGTCATCTTCGTCCTACAACAAAAGGATTTGATGAAGGAGGGAGATTTGGAGATCAACATCCTGGGAGTGGTCGAACAAGCAAAGAAATATGACATTTCCCAACCTGTCGTTTTTGCCGTATCTGCTCTACAGGAGTTGGAGGGGCAACCCGGCAGTGGCTTCAAGGAGCTTCGGGATTTTATACAGTCCCATATTACGGGAGGCAAGGCGGCCGTCTTGAAGCTATCCAACAGCCTGACGACGCTGGAAAATATCTGCAATACCCTTGCAGAAGGGCTGGACCTCCGAAAAAAACAGTATGAAGTGGACCGCCAATTTCAAAAAGAAGTGCATGAACATCTCAACAAACACCGGGACCAAGCAGTCAGAAAAGTCAACCAACTCATCCAAAACCTACTCCGCCATTACGACCAAATCACGACGACAAAAGAAGAGGAGCTCGCTGCCGAACTCGGATTCCTGCAAGTTCTCAAGCGCTCGGTCATGTCAGTATTGGGCAAAAAATACGACCTGAAAGAATGGATGAGGACTTTCACGACGGATCTGGGGAAACAGCTAAATGAAGGCTTGTCAAAAGAACTCAACAACGGCATCAAAGACGTCACCAACGACATCCAAACCATGGTGCAACTTCTCGAACTCAAAATCAAAAACAGCACGTCCATCCTCAAAAACGACAGTGAAGTCTTTAGTGCCATTGCCGAACGGCGTTATCAAGTCCTGGACAACATGAATGAGACTTTCCGTCAATTTGTAACGGACAGCTCCAATTTCTACGACGAATCGGTCCTGTCTAAAGACTACCAACTCGCCCCCAATGTCGCCAAGGGCACGGGATTGGCTGTCGTAGGGGCGATGATAACGGCATTGACCCATGGATATGTATTTGACATCACCGGAGGGATACTCACCACCTTAGGAATTCTATTCGCGGGAGGAACGCTCGGCTTCAATCGCCGTAAAATAATGCGCACTTACAGAGAAAGTATACGAGAAAACCGAAACAAATTGGATCATACTCTACAGACAAAACTCGTGGAATACATCGACCATCTGAAAGTCAAAGTAGAAGAGATCTTCAGTAAACTCGACCTTCACCTTCAAAATGAAGCCAAAGAGATCCAAGTCTTTGATAAAAAGCTCAAAGAGACTCAAGACCAATTAAAGAGCATAGACCGGGAGCTCAACGACAAATATCCGTTCATAAGCAGTATAGCCTAATTTTAGTCAAATGTCCGGTATGTGATTTCTGCTTTCACCTCATATTTTCTCTGTTGTGATGACAGGTGAATGGGCGGTTAAAGTATATAAATCGTAAGGGGAATTGGATTATAACGTCAGGAGGGTGCAAAAAGTGGAAGCAGGTAATAGACAATGGCATCTTCCATCTTCCATCTTCCATCAGCAAACAGATAAGCATTACCTTTGCACTGCTAACCATCCACTTAAAAATTGTGCAACAAAAACACCTCATCGTATTGTCCGGCCCGACGGCTGTAGGAAAGACTGCATTGAGCCTGCAGCTGGCAGAGCGCTACGACACCCCTATCATCTCTGCAGATAGCCGTCAGATCTACAGAAGAATGGATATTGGGACAGCAAAACCCCCTAAGGATATCCTCGAAGCCATCCCACACCACTTCATCGATCATATTGATTTGGAGGAAGTCTATAGCGCCGGTCAATTTGAGCGGGAGGCCCTCTGCCTGTTGGATGACCTTTTTAAAACCCACGAAGTACTGCTCCTCACCGGTGGAACGGGCCTGTACATCGATGCTGTTTGTGAAGGGTTTGACCCGTTGCCCACCATTTCATACCAAATAAAACAAAGTGTCCGCCAAGACTTACAACGGCAAGGGCTGAGAGTCTTACAAAATGAACTCCGGCACAAAGATCCGGATTATTATCAAGAGGTGGATCTACAGAACTCCCGGCGGGTAACACGGGCGTTGGAAGTCATCCGTCAGTCCGGACGCCCATTTTCTTCCTTTCGAAATAGAAAAACCACACCGCGTCCTTTTGTTAGCCATTATATCCGGCTTTACCGGGAACGGACAATCCTTCACGAGAGGATCAACCGGCGCGTGAATGAAATGGTAAAAAGCGGACTGATAGAGGAAGCGCGTTCGCTTTACCCTCTCCGGCATCTTCAAGCCCTGGACACCGTCGGTTACCGGGAACTATTTCGTTATTTTGACGGGGATTGGACGTTGGAGGAAGCCATCGAAAAGATAAAGACACACACCCGCAGATATGCCAAAAGGCAAGAGACCTGGTTTCGCCGGAGTGACAAGTGGGAGACCTTTCCTGCGGATGCTACCGGTAAAATAATCACCTGGATAGACCAGAAGCTCCATGACCACTAATCGCTCCCGGGGGCGATTGGGACGGGCTTTCAATGCCCTTCTAATGCACGGGAGCAAAGGGCGGTATTGGATGCCTTTCATAAATTATGGATGCAATTCCGATACATTTGCTATCTTCGCACCGTCAAAACACTACATAAGCTACCGTCCGGGTACGGTTAACAAAATGTCAAAATCAGAATGGGACATAATCTACTCAAAGGAAAAAGAGGAATTATTTTTGGAGCACTGGATGAGAACTCCATCGCTTGGAAAGTGGCGGAAAGAGTCGTCGAAGAAGGAGCAGCCATTACACTTACCAATGCGCCGGCCGCATTGAGATTTGGAGAAATCAACAAACTGGCAGAAAAGCTCAAAGCAGAGGTGATTCCCGCCGACGCGACAAGCCTTCCGGATTTAGAAAATTTGTTTACTAAATCCATGGAAATCTTGGGAGGAAAACTCGATTTTGTGCTGCACTCCATCGGGATGAGTGTCAATATGCGCAAGAAAAAAGACTACACGGAGCTGAATTACGAATGGATGATGAAGACCTTGGACATCTCCGCTATCTCCTTCCACAAAGTGATGGCTACCGGTCTTAAATTGGACGCCTTTAACGAATGGGGCTCCGTTTTGGCCCTGAGTTATATTGCCGCACAGCGTGTTTTTCCGGATTACAGTGAAATGGCCGAGGCAAAGGCACTACTGGAGTCCTTTGCACGCAGCTTTGGCTACCATCTGGCGACCAAGAAAAAAGTCCGGGTCAACACCATCAGTCAGTCCCCTACCATAACGACGGCGGGAAGCGGGGTGAAGGGCTTTAATGCCTTCTACGAATATGCCAATACGATGTCACCATTAGGTAATGCTCCTGCGGATAATTGTGCCGACTACTGTGTGGCCATGTTTTCCGATTTGACACGGTATGTCACCATGCAAAACCTCTTTCATGACGGAGGATTTTCCAACATGGGGATGAATCCGGCATTGCTAGATCTATAATCCGTCTCATGATGGCCAGTCGCCCGTTGTTTATCGTTTTCGAAGGTGTAGATGGAAGTGGTAAAAGTACCCAGATCGAACTGCTAAAAGAGCATTTTTCCAAGGAAGGAGAAAAGGCTTACGTCACCAACGAACCGACCGATAGCCCCATTGGCTCTCTCATCCGCAATGTCATGAAAGGACGCTTGTATATCCCGCCTGCTGCCGTGGCTGCATTATTTGCAGCCGACCGTCTGGATCATATCGACAACTCCGTCAATGGTATGCGAAAAAAACGAGACAATGGGTATCATATCATCGCCAGTCGATACTACTTCTCCAACTACGCATTTCAGGGAGAATTCGTCGATATCGATTGGCTGGTACAGCTCAACCGGTTGGCCAAAGAGACCTTTCCCCCGGATATTATCTTTTACCTCAATGTCGATCCAAAGACTTGTTATCAACGCATCATTCAGGGAAGGGACGACATCGAATTGTACGAGACGGAGGCAAAAATCAAGAAAGTACATCACGCGTATCTTAAGCATTTCAAGCAATTGGGGCAGGATGAGCATATCGTACTCCTCGACGCCAATAAAAAGGCAGAAGCAATAGCAGATGATATATGGGATGCAGTGCTCGAATTCAAGAATAAAAAATGACCGGAAAGCCCATGTACTATTCCAATAAAATGGACCGTTTGAATAAGCACCAATCACTTTTATACAGCCGCCCAAAACAGGGAATAAAAAGATAATCGGTTATGAAATCGACATAAAAAATAATCTGACGAGATTTTTCACCAATCGACATGATTATTTTTTATCAAAGATTCCATCTGACCATTAAGAGACAATAAAAAGCAAACAGATGAAATTTATTTACACCTCACTCCTTTCATTCATATTGGCCACCGTTGCCTTTAGTCAGCCCTTTGAGGGAACCCTCTTGGGTAGATGGCATGATGACAATATTATTGGCTCACGATTCTTTGACAACTCCTACAATGAGGTTTGGGGATTGGCCGTCAATGGACATGAGTATGGGATTATTGGCTCTACCTGGGGGACCCATTTTATAGATGTCACGGATCCTGCGCATCCCTTTGAGGCATTCCGGATTGCAGGGGCGGCCCAGGGGAATGGCATCGTCCACAGGGACTACCACGATTACCACTGTTTACTTTACGCGGTATCGGACGAGGGACAAAGTACGCTGCAAATTATGGACATTTCGCAGTTGCCCGATACCGTAACAGTGCTCTACGACAGCGATTCCCTTATCATTCGCTCACACAATATATTTATAGACACCTCTGCAGGCAAACTCTATACTTTGGCCACCCGGCTCCATGAGGGAGGAGCCGCCTTAGCTATCTTTGATCTCCTCGAAAACCCACTAAAACCCCGGTTTTTGGCCCAATATCACGTTTTTGGGGACTTATCCGTAAGCCATGTACATGACGCATATGTTAGAAATAATATCGCTTATCTCAACTGCGGTCGAAATGGGTTTGCCATTGTGGATTTCACCGACCCATTAAATCCTCACACCTTATCCACCCTACGACCCGATGAATATCCGCATGCGGGATACAACCACAGTGGTTGGTTAAGTGACGTTGGAGCGTACTACTATATGGCCGATGAAACGTATGGCAGCCCAATGAAGGTGATTGACGTAAGAGATAAAAATTTCATCCAACCGGTCAATACCTTTAAGGCCTTCTCACAAAGTCCCAATAGTATTCCCCACAACCAGATCGTCAACGGCAAATTCTTGTACGTCTCACACTATTACGACGGGCTACAGGTTTTTGACCTGACCATTCCGGATTCTCCCAAACAATACATGTATTACCCGACCACCCAATTGCCCAACAAACGCTCTTACAAAGGAGCTTGGGGCGTGTATCCGTTTCTCCCCTCCGGCAATATACTTGTTTCGGACATGCAGGAAGGGTTATTTATTATCAAGGGTATCGACCCGGACCACCACGGCATCCGGAATTGTAATACAACCGCCAATACACCGGTTTCACCCTCTTCTTCCACTTCCGATATCGCGATTACCACCCATCCCGATCACATTAATATCCGGTATGGCAAGCATTCGATAAGGGTAAAAAAATCGATTCGTCTCGTAGGGTTAGACGGTAGGATTTTATGGTATGAAATTGTGGACAAGGGTGTTTCAAATACCCAAATTAATCTATCAAAAGTACCTCCAGGCCTTTATGTGGTCCGGGTAGAATCCATATTGGGAATAATATCAAAGAAGATCATTCTACCATTTCCGCAACCTTAATAGGTGCTTAGTAAACTGCACTCAACGAAATGACTCCCGATTACCTGCTAAACATATCGACTCCTTTGGGAATTATTCCTACGCGCTTCGTTCAGCTTGCGGTATTGTCATTGGTCTTTGTGTCCGGCACCACAATGTCCGCTCAAATAGTCTCACCGACCTCTGAAGGCAACCCTCAACAAAAGGAAAAGAAACAAGGGAATTCCTCAGAGTTTAAGATTTACGAGGACACATTTGACATAAGGAAAGTACATTATGTACGTTACGATTTTGAAGAAGAGGCCGACAGCAATCGCATTTTTATCGATTCCTTCACCCTCAACGATCAAGCCTACCGCTTTATCCATAGATCAAATCCCCCTTATATCCACCTGGGACGACCGGGCTCTCCTCATCGCGCGGCACAACCGGGAGAGATACGGCAGCAGACGTTTTCGGATATTGGAGTGCACACCTTTGACCTCTATCTCCTACCTATGGATAAGCTCCTGTTATATCGCCAGCAGGCGCCGATCACCCGTGCTCGCGTACATCAGGGATTTAACAGCCAAAATACCGATGCCACATTACAAGACAATACGGTCATCACACTGGACTTCAGCCGGCATTTTCATCATGGGAAGCAAGGTGTCCTCCGCCTAAAACGTATTCTTGACCGGGGTTTTTATAAAGACAACCAAAGCAAGATAATGGCATTTCAAGCAGGCCTGAAATACACACCTGACAGCAGTATGTGGCAAGGGGCGCTTCTCTACACGTTTAATGAAGTAACTCGAAAAGAGAATGGAGGCATCCAAAACGACTCCTTGATTTTTGATAATGACCTTTATGTTAAGCGGTACAGTATTCCTACGGTACTATCTGACGCCCAACTTCGATTGACTCGTTACCGCATTGCCTCGCTTAACCGTTATTTTATCGCTTCGAATAAGAAACTTTTTGTGCATGATAATCTCAGTTATCAAAAAGACATTTTCAAGTACTATGACCTGAACACCGGTGAAAAAAGCGACTCCCTGTTTTATGGTGCGTATTTAGTCGACAATAGAGGAATAAACTTCCGTCTCGCCGGACAAAAACTATCCAATGACCTCTATGCCGGGTACCGTTCAGCAGGGAATATACAGAGTATTCATGCAGGTATTCGCTATCAGTATGACCAATGGAAAAACGACACCGCTCAAAAGAGTTTTCATCTCGTCATTCCCCATGCCTCCATTCGTGTAAAATGGGGTAGTTTGTTTTCCTCTAAGCATAATGTTCAATTTTCTCTATTCCACCGGCGGGGCTTCAAATGGGACAACACCTTGTACTTTCATTCAGAAAAGTGGGGACAGCTTAAATTGGAAACAGGTGGAAGCAGTTTGCCTCCTACATTGCAGCAATCATGGGTTTACTTGTCCCGGATAAAAGTACGGGACACCACCTTTTCCAATGTTGAAAGTTTTCGATTTGGAGGCATCTATTATGCTCCCGGGGTGAATTTGTCATTGGGTTTTTATTCCAATGTTTATAACCGGTACCTCTACTGGGACCAGGACGCGATTCCTCGGCAAATGGATAGAGCACTCACCCTTTACGAGTATCGCCTACAACATTTGCTACACACCGGAATCCTATATTTCGCCAATGCGGTGTATTTTAATGCCTCTAAAAGACTGGATATTTTACAGATACCTCAATGGTACACCACACATACGCTTTTTGCACAGCATAAGTTCTACAATGCGGTCACCCACCTGCGCTACGGTGCCACCCTTCGCTATGTTCGTGGTGGGACACTCGCGCCCGGATACAGCCCGCTCTTTGGCCAATACCACCTACCAAAGGAAGTTCCGGATTATGACTACTACTACAATTTGGATTTGTTCTTTTTATTGAAGGTCCCCCAATTTACCATTTATCTAAGACTGGATAATGCCACCGACGTAATCCAACAGCGCCTCTGGCATTATGCAGAGAGATGGCCGGCCAATGATTGGGAATTAAGATTGGGAATAAAGTGGGTCTTGTTAAACTGATCCCGGTTTAGCCCACAAACCAACGAGCTACAACTCGTAATTTGGTTTGAGCAAGTTAGCATGATCCCCCTCGTAAAAGGTAGAAATAATCTCAATGACCTCATCGACTTTGTCTGTCATCGGAATGAGATCCAAGTCCCCGGGGCTTATCGTCTGCTCTGCATCCTGCATTTGCTCCTTAATCCACGATTTCATACCCCCCCAAAACTGTACGCCAAACAATACGATAGGCAACTTGGTAATCTTCTTTGTCTGCACCAAAGTCAATACCTCGAAGAGCTCATCCAAAGTCCCAAATCCCCCGGGCATAACGACAAACCCCTGTGCGTACTTAACAAACATCATCTTGCGAACAAAAAAGTAACGAAAATCCAGATTTTTATCCGGATCTATGTACGGATTATGTTTTTGCTCAAAGGGCAAATCGATATTGAGTCCAATGGATACACCATTGGCGAGATACGCGCCTTTGTTGGCTGCCTCCATGATACCCGGGCCTCCTCCGGTAATGACCCCGAACCCTTCTTCGACCAAACGGCGAGCAATTTCCACGGTCTTTTCATAATAAAAGTCACCCGGCTTTTTTCTAGCTGAACCAAAAATAGAAATAGAGGGTCCCACCCTATTGAGGGTCTCAAAGCCATCTACCATCTCGGCAATCACTTTAAACATAGTCCAGGAATTCTCTCCCTTTACGGTTCCTTCCCAATGTCTTACCTTCCTTTGCCTATTGGCCTTAATATTATTTGAATTTTGTACCATACACTTACACACATTTTACTTTAGAGGACAAAAAGAGCTTCCATAAGGAAGCTCCGTGTTCTGTCTCCATGCTCTTACCGAAGAAATTATCTGCGTTAAGGTCACAGAAGGCTATATCAAACGCATGAATCAGCTGTTTTGTTTATACATTTCATATTCTTTCTCGATGTACTTGTTTAATTCTTTCACATCTTTAAACTTAGAAAACATATCATGAAACGACGAGGATTGTACTGCGACGGGGAATACAT